>CAIYJE010000169.1 GCA_903926465.1 uncultured Planctomycetales bacterium | reverse complement strand
GCCGCGCCGCACTCGGCTTGCTGAAGAACGAGACCACGCTGAAGGTCGGCATAAAAAACAAACGGCTCACGGCCGGTTGGGACGAGAGCTATCTCGAAAAAGTGCTGCTCGGATAATGACTTATGGTGCAATCGCCCTGGTGGAAATAACCAGACGGCGACTCCGGGAACAGCGTTCAACACGTCACTCACGACCAGAGTGAATCCGGTGTCTGCAGATGATCCGGTTGCAGGCGGAAAGATAACATTCTCGGCACCAGGTTCTGGTGCGTCTGCAGCTGTAGCAACGAGCCCAGCCACCATTGCGACTGATGGCACAGCAACAACCACGGTCACAGCCAATACGAGCACGGGATCTTATAACGTCACGGCGTCGGTTACAGGCTCCACTGCACCGGCAACCTTTTCCTTGTCGAATTCTAATGTGTTTGCATCCGGTATCACAAGTGCGAGCAACCCAAGCACTTACAGTAACTCAATCACGTTCACTGTTACGGTGCTAAGTGGTGCAACCGGAACCGTCACGTTTTATGACGGCGGCACATCCCTGGGGTCTGCCACCCTGGCTGGCACGAATGTTACGGCTTCATACAGTACCTCGGCCCTGTCAATTGCTAGCCATTCCATCACTGCGCAATATATTACGAATAACTCTACTTATTCAAATAGTACGAGTTCATCCTTGACCCAGGTTGTGAACACGGCTACCACAACCAGCGTGTCGGTTTCAGCGGCAAGTGTACTGTACGGGCAGGCCGAAACCTTCACGGCCACCGTGGCCAATTCCTCTGGGGCAACGCCTGTCCCCACAGGTGGAATTGTTCAATTCAAGGTGGATGGTGCGGCTAACGGTTCTGCTGCCAATCTGGTGAACGGAGTTGCCAGCCTATCAACGACGGGCCTCTCATTGGGTAGTCATACCATTACTGCGGTTTACAGCGGAGACACTTCGATCTTCTTGGGGAGTACCAGTGCTGGAACCACGCTGAATGTCAATGCCATCACAGCGACTAGTGTTTCGGTGTCGGCAACCCATCCTCTGTATGGCGCCTCAGAAACACTCACAGCCAGGGTGACCAATCTCTCGAACCCTTCGTCGACCCCAGCCACGGGTACGGTACAGTTCATCGTTGATGGTGCGGCTTTTGGTTCGCCTGTCAACCTTGATAACACTGGCACGGCCAGTCTTTCAACCACCTCGCTCGGAGGTGTTGGCAGTCATGTGATCTCTGCTACCTATAGCGGTAGTAGTGTCTCGAATCTTTCGACAAGTTCGAGCCCGATTACCATCGCTGGTAGTGGGACGGCCGGGTATTCGGGCGATGGCGGGTTGGCGACCTCGGCCACCATAAAAACGACAAATGGTATCGCCGTTGATAGCGTGGGAAATATCTTTTTCTCCGACACCGCCAACCATCGGATTCGTGAGATTGTGAACGCCGACGGTACCATGATCACGGTTGCCGGTAATGGGACCAATGCCTCCAGCGCCGATGGATCGGTTGCCAGCAATTCCTCGATCTCATCACCTTACGGCCTGACAGTCGACAGCACTGGGAATATTTATTTTGCCGAGCAGGGCTCGCAGCGAATCCGCAAGATTGTTAAATCCTCGGGTCAACTTGTAACACTCGCCGGCACAGGAACCGTAGGAGCCAGCGGCGATGGTGGTCAGGCCACGGCGGCCAGGCTCAATAATCCGTATGACGTTGCGCTTGATGGCAATGGCAATCTGTTTTTCAGTGACCAGGCAAACAACCGGATCCGGGAAATCTTGGTGGCGGAAACAAATATTGGTGGCTTTAGCTATTCAGCAGGAACCATCCTCACCAGAGTCGGCACCGGAACGGCTGGTTTTTCTGGTGACGGAGGTTCGCCGACAAGCGCCAAGATCAACAGCCCTGCCGCATTGACTTTTGATACCGCTGGCAATCTTTACGTTGCCGATCAAGGGAATATCCGCGTACGTAAGATCACGTTCACGGACGTGATGACTGGCATTACCGAAATGATCACCACCGTGGCGGGCACCGGAATCGCAGGTTATAGCACCACGGAAGACGGCGGCCCGGCCACGGCAGCGCGATTGTCTGCCACAATCTCTGGTGTGGCCGTTGATTCGAGTGGAAACCTTTATCTGGGTGATACCGATAACTATCGTGTTCGCATGGTGCAGGCCTCCAGTGGCAATATTGTTACCCTGGCTGGAACTGGTACCGCAACGACCCTGAGTCCTACATATCTCCGAGTCTTGGGCAGTACACTTTATCTTGATGACTCGGGGAATTACCGCCTCAAGACTGTCGACTTATTGGGCCTGGCCAGCGTCACGGTGACTGCCAACACCACGACCACAGTTTCCGTGTCTTCCGCATCGGTGAGCTCTGGGCAATCGGTCACGCTGACCGCAGCGGTATCAAATTCGTCGGTCTCAACACCGGTACCTACCGGCGGAACGGTCCAATTTGTGGTTGACGGGACGGATTTTGGGTCACCGACCAACCTGCTCAATGGAACGGCCAGCCTGTCCACCTCTACTCTTCCCC
This sequence comes from uncultured Planctomycetales bacterium, assembly GCA_903926465.1. Taxonomy (GTDB): domain Bacteria; phylum Planctomycetota; class Planctomycetia; order Isosphaerales; family Isosphaeraceae; genus CAIYJE01. The sequence continues at coordinate 65,721 of CAIYJE010000169.1, read as the reverse complement.
GTGGCAACCATACAATTACGGCAAGGTACACTGGCGACAATAGCCGCTTTCTCACGAGTGCAAGCGCCAATTCCGCGAGCGTTGCCGTCGGTGTTACCACAACCACCGTATCGAGTAACAACTTATCCACGAATTATGGCCAGTCCGCAACTTTTACGGCCACGGTTTCTTCCAAGTCTGCCACAGGCACAGTCCAGTTCTTTGACGGATCTGATCTTCTAACCACGGCGACTGTGTCTGGCGGTACAGCAACGTATTCAACCTCAAGCCTGCATGCCGGTACCCATTTGATCTCGGCGATATATTCTGGGGATACCAATAATCAAAGCAGCACCTCGGCTAGCATTTCTCAGGTGATTACCAAAGCTGCACTCACTGCTACGGTGACTGCAAGCCGGGTTTATGGCAGTTCACCGTTTACCACTGTCACCTCCTACAGTGGTTTTGTTCTAGGTCAGAACTCCAGTGTGTTGAGCGGGACATTGACTGTTCTTGACAATTCGTTGACTACGGCGAACGTGGGTATCTCTCAGAATCAACTGACAGCCAGTGGTCTATTGAGTGCTGACTATGCGGTCAGCTATGTGGATGCCGGTTTAACTATAAATAAAAAGGCGATGACTATTACTGTATTGGGCGAAAGCAAGACCTATGGCGACCAGTTATCCCTGAATGGTACCGATACCAATCTGTTCAGCGTGGATGGGCTGTTGAATGGCAATACGGTAACCAGCGTGAATCTGATCAGTGACGGTGCTGCCGCGAGTGCGGGCGTGGCAGATTCGCCCTATATTCTATCGGCCTCCGCCGCTCAGGGCACTGGGCTGGCAAACTATGACATTACTTACATTAACAGTACCGTGACGGTAAAGAAGGCGCATCTCACGCTCTCGGCCGATCCCGCCTTCAAAACGTATGATGGTCAAGCCTTCACCGCTCATTCCTACACCTTCACTGGGTTTGTCAACAACGATACATCCGATGTGATCAGTGGTTCGGCCGGTTTGAGCGGTGATAGTATTACCGCTGTGAATGCAAACACATATACGATCACGCCAACTATGGGCTCACTGGCTGCTGACAATTATGATTTTACGACGTTTGTTGATAGCAGCCTCACAATCAACAAGGCTCACCTGACGATTGGTGCTCAGGATCAGTCCAAGACGTATGACGGCCAAGCGTTCACGGGGTTCACGGCCCTGGCAACTGGGTTCGTCAATAACGAGACCGAAAGCGTTCTTAGCGGTTCGGCGGCTTTCAGCAGCGATGGTACCACCGCCGTGAATGCTGGGACCTACAATGTGAACGTGTCTCAAGGGACACTGGATGCCACCAATTATGATTTCACAGCGTTTAATCCCGGTACGCTCACAATCAACCGGGCCATTCTTGCCATAACGGCAAACAACCAGTCCAAGACCTATGACGGCCAAACCTTCACTGGTTTTTCCTATACGGTGACTGGGTTGGTGAATGATGAGTCAGTCAGTGTTCTTGACGGCGCAGTATCTTACACGGGCACAGCTCTTACAGGCGTGAATGCGAGTCACTATCCGTACACAATCACTCCAACTGGCACACTGTCGGCTGATAATTACACGATGGCCTATGTCAATGGCACGCTCACGGTGATCCCGGCGCTTTTGACCGTTACGCCAAATCCCATTTCCCGAACTTACGGCGCGTCTGATCCAACGCCGACCTTGGCCTACGTTGGTTTTGTCAATGGCGAAACCGCCAGTGTGCTAGGTGGCGTGGTCAGAGAGTCTGACACGCAAACAGGCTCGGCGGCCGTGGGAACTTACGCTAATGTGGTCTCGGTAAGTGGCCTGACATCGACCAATTATTCAATCAGCTACGTGCCCACCTCGCTCACCGTGACCAAGGCCCCTCTGACGGTGGTTGCCAACTCCCAAACGATGACCTATAACGGTCAAGCGTTTTCTGACCCCTTCACGGTCTCTTACCGTGGCTTGAAAAACGGTGAAACTGCAAGTACAAGCGATATCACGGGTGCTGCGGTTGAAACGGGTAGTGCGCTCACGGCTGTGAACGTTGGTTCTTATCCCATCATTCCCAGCCTGGGCACGCTCTGTTCTTCCAATTATGCGTTCACCACCTTTACCAGTGGCACACTGAACATTATTTACGAAGGAACCGGTACGCCGCCCAACGAGGTGATTTCGGGTGGAATCGAATTTCTGGCCGATTCGAATTTCGTTTCCAGCGGTGGGCTTCAGGTTGCCACCGGAACCATTCAGGCTGGCTACGTCCCCGCCGATGGTTCAGCATTCGTACCGCTCTTGGAACTCGATGGAACCGTCTCGATTGATACCGGATCACTGACGCTGGCCGTCAGCGGAACGGTTTACGGCATCATCAGTGGTACCAAGATCCCATTGACCATGGGTGGACTTACCACCAGCAGTATCTCATCACTGGTGGATTCCGGGCTGTCAGTCGTTGATGGGGCAAATGTCACAGTGGCTGGGTCTACATTCACATTGAGTTCGGTTCAACTGGATCAAGCCACTTCCAGTATTTTGCTGCAGGGCAGTATGAACCTGGCTGGCATGACCGTCGCGGTTTCTGGTTCCAACGATGTGGTGATCAATTCGCAGGGGGTGAGCCTGACCGGCATCAGCGCAACCGTCGCTGGCGGCACTCTTGACCTGGGTGCGCTCCAGTTCAGCACCAGCGACCTGGTTGTCAGTTACACCAATGCCACCAATACTTTTGGTTTCCAGGGTAGTAGTACGGTGGTGGTCACGGGCCTGGGCACACTCAGCGCGTACCTTGGGGGCGGCGTTACCCAGGGGTTGGTCATCACCAATGGCGTTGTTACCAACTTCAATGCCACGGTGAACCTCAACGCAGCTCTGGCCGGTGGCACCCTGACCTCGACGGGCGATGTCCTGACCTATAACTCCGCCACTCAACAGTTTACCGTGAGCGGGTCGGCCGCTTTGACGTTTGGCAGCGATCAGAAGGTCTTGAATCTTGATCTTGGAACTCTTGCCAGCGCAGGACTGGTGATCAGCAACGGTAGCCTGACCAGCCTGAATGCGACCGGGAACACCGCCACCGGCAGCAATAATTACTGGCTGGTGGGCGGTGGTCAGTTCAGTGCAACCGGGGCGACAGTTGCCTATGGTGCGGCCGTTGCACCCAGCACAGTGGATAACTTTGCAATCAGTGGTACGGCGACCGACGTCTTCAGTGGCGGTAAGACCCTGGCCCTGAACCTGGGAACATGCGCCAGTGCAGGGCTTGTGATCAGCGGGAATTCTTTGTCGAGCCTCAACGCAACAGCCACGGCCACGGGATGGACCGTTGCCGGCGGTACGTTCAATGCCTCGGGCACGACCACCTATACTTCAACCGGGGATGTGCTGAAGGTCTACGGGAACGCCACCGATGTCTTCGGTGGCGGCCGAACCCTGGCGCTGACCCTGGGTAGCGCCGCCAACCCCGGCCTGGTCCTGAGTGGCGGCAGCCTGACCAGTTTGAACGCCACGGCCAGCGCCACCGGCTGGGCCATTGCCGGCGGTACCTTCAACTCAAACACCATCAACACCACTTACTCATCGAGCCCCGAACAGCTCAAGGTTTACGGCAGTGCCACCGAGGTCTTCAGCGGCGGCAAAACGCTGGGCCTGACGCTGGGAAGTTCCGTCAGCCCCGGACTGGTACTGACCAACAATACGCTGAGCAGCCTCAATGCCACGGCCAGCGCCACCGGCTGGACGGTGGCCGGCGGTACCTTCAACTCAATCACCATCAATACCCAGTACACGTCCTCGAATGACCAGCTCAGCGTTTACGGCAGTGCCACCGAGGTCTTCAGTGGTGGTAAAACGCTGGGCCTGACGCTGGGCAGTTCCGCCAGCCCCGGACTGGTACTGACCAGTAATACGCTGAGCAGCCTCAATGCCACCGCCAGCGTTACCAACTGGACCATTGCCGGCGGCACCTTCAATGCGCCAACCATCAATACCCAGTACACCTCTTCGAATGACCAGCTTAGCGTGTATGGCAGTGCCACCGAGGTGTTCAGTGGTGGCAAAACGCTGGGCCTGACGCTGGGAAGTTCCGCCAGTCCCGGACTGGTACTGACCAGTAATACGCTGACCAGCCTCAATGCCACGGCCAGCGCCTCCGGCTGGACGGTGGCCGGCGGTACCTTCAACTCAAACACCATCAATACCCAGTACACGTCATCGAATGATCAAGTCAGCGTGTATGGTAATGCCACCGAGGTCTTCAGTGGTGGTAAAACGCTCTCCCTCACCCTGGGCTCAAGCACCAGCCCTGGCCTGGTGCTCACAAACAACACTCTGAGCAGCCTGAACGCCACCGCCCGTGCCAGAAACTGGACAGTGGCGGGCGGTACCTTCAACGCCCCTGCGGTCAATACCCAGTACACACCGACCGGCGACGTGATGAGCGTCTATGGCTCGGCGACCGACGTCTTCGGCAGTGGTCAGACCCTGGGCCTGACGCTGGGCAGTTCCGCCAGCCCCGGACTGTTGCTGAGCGGCGGTAACCTCACCAGCCTGAACGCCACGGCTACCGCCACCGACTGGACGGTGGGCGGTGGTGTTTTCAATGCCACGGGGAACACGCAGTACACCTCGGATGACATCCTGAACGTTTCTGGAATAGCGACCGACGTTTTCAGCGGGGCCAAAACCCTGGCCCTGACCCTGGGCACGACTGCGAGTCCGGGACTGGTGCTCAGCGGTGGTAGCCTGACCAGCCTCAATGCCACGGCCAGCGCTACCAACTGGACTATTGCCGGCGGTACCTTCAATGCGCCTACGATCAACACCAACTACACGGCCAGTAGTGACACACTGAAAGTGTATGGCTCGGCCAGCGACGTGTTTGGCACCGGCTCCACGGCTAAAACCCTGAGCCTGACCCTGGGTACTTCATTGAGCCCGGGACTCATCTTGACGAGCAACACGCTTTCCAGCCTGAACGCCATGGCCAGTGCCACCAACTGGACCATCGCCGGTGGCGTTTTCAATTCCAGGACGATCAATACAAAGTACACCGCAGGCACCAACGATGTGCTGGCGGTTTATGGCTCGGCCAGCGCGGTATTTGGTACCAACACCACGGCCAAAACCCTGGGTCTGACGCTGGGCAGTTCCGCCAGCCCCGGCCTGGTACTCACCAACGGATCACTCACTAGTTTAAATGCCACGGCCAGCGCCACCAACTGGAATATTGCAGGCGGTACCTTCAATGCTCCAACGATTAACACCGAATATACCTCGTCGCCCGAACAGATCCGTGTTTACGGCAGTGCCACCGAAGTCTTCAGCGGCGGCAAGACTCTGGGCCTGACCCTTGGAAACGTCGATTACCCGGGCTTGGTACTCAGTGGCGGCAACCTGACCAGTTTAGACGCCACCGCCAGCGCCTCCAGCTGGACCATTGCCGGCGGCACCTTCAATGCGCCTGCCTTTTACACTAAATACACCTCTGATGGCGACGAACTCAAGGTTTATGGATCGGCCACCGAAGTTTTCAGTGGTGCCAAAACTCTGGCACTAGCACTGGGTTCCGCAGCTAACCCTGGACTGGTGCTGACCGGTGGCAACCTGACCAGCTTGAACGCCACCGCCACCATCTCCAACTGGTCGGTGGCGGGCGGCACTTTCAACGCGTTGGGGACCACCCAGTACACCTCCACCGGCGATTTGCTTTCGATTTCTGGTAACGCGACCAACGTCTTCAGCGGCAACCGAACCCTGGCCCTGACCCTGGGCGATTCCAGTAACCCCGGGTTGATCCTGAGCGGTGGCAACCTCACCAGCCTCAACGCCACGGCAAGCGCCACCGGTTGGAGTGTGGGTGGCGGCAACTTCAACGCTTCGGGCAATACCCAGTACACCTCGGATGACATCCTGAAGGTCTATGGCTCGGCGACCGACGTTTTCAGTGGCAACCGAATCCTGAGCCTGACCCTGGGCGATTCCAGTAACCCCGGGTTGATCCTGAGCGGTGGCAAGCTCACCAGTTTGAATGCCATCGCCAGTGCCACCAACTGGGCCGTGGGCGGCGGCACCTTCAATACACATGATGTGAACACTACATACACATCTGAAGGCGACGTGCTCAAGATGTCTGGCTCGGCGACCGACGTTTTCAGCGGCAACCGAACCCTGGCCCTGACCCTGGGCGATGCTAGTAACCCTGGATTGATCTTGAGTGGTGGCAACCTCACCAGCCTGAACGCCACCGCCAGCGCGACTGGCTGGGCCGTGGGCGGCGGCATCTTCAATGCCCCCGCGGTCACCACAACCTATAACTCAACCTATGACATTCTGAGTGTATCTGGCACGGCCACCGACGTCTTTGGCGCCGGTATTCCCGCCAAAACCCTGAGCCTGACCCTGGGATCTGCTGCGAACCCCGGCCTGGTGCTGAGCGGCGGCAACCTGACCAGTTTGAACGCCACCGCCACCGCCACCAGCTGGACGGTGGGCGGCGGTGCCTTCAACGCTACAGGTAACACCAAATACACCTCCGATGGCGACATCCTGAAGGTCTATGGCACGGCCAGCGACGTTTTTGGTACCGGTACTACGGCCAAAACGCTGGGTCTGACCCTGGGATCTGCCGCGAACCCCGGCCTGATCCTGAGCGGCGGCAACCTCACCAGCCTCAACGCCACGGCCACCGCCACCGGCTGGACGGTGGGCGGCGGTACATTCAATGCCACGGGCAACACCCAGTACACCGCCACCGGCGACGTGCTGAGCATGTCTGGCTCGGCCACCGATCTGTTCAATGGAGGCAAAACCCTGGGCCTGACCCTGGGCAGTGACTCAAACCCAGGTCTGGTGCTCAGCGGTGGCAACCTCACCAGTTTAAACGCCACCGCCACCGCCAGCGGCTGGACAGTGGGCGGCGGCACCTTCAACGCCGCGGGCAATACCCAGTACACCGCCACCGGCGACGTGCTGAGCATGTCTGGCTCGGCCACCGACATCTTCAGCGGCGGCAAAACCCTGGCTCTGACCCTGGGTACCATCACCAGCCCAGGGTTGATCCTTTCGGGCGGCAACCTCACCAGTTTAAACGCCACCGCCACCGCCACTAACTGGACGCTGGGCGGCGGTACATTCAACGCCGCAGGCAACACCCAGTACACCTCCATCGGCGATATCCTGAGCATGTCTGGCTCAGCGACTGCCGTTTTCAGCGGCGGCAAAACCCTGGCTCTTACCCTGGGTGCCGCAGACAGCCCGGGACTGGTACTTTCGGGTGGCAACCTCACCAGCTTGAACGCTACCGCCAGCGCCAGTGACTGGACCATTGGCGGTGGTACGTTCAACACCGCGGGCAACACCCAGTACACCTCCACCGGCGACACCCTGAAGGTCTACGGCTCAGCCACCGACGTCTTCAACGGCGGTCGAACGCTGGCCCTGACTCTGGGCAGTTCCGCCAACCCCGGCCTGGTGCTGACCGGAGGCAACCTTACCAGTTTAAATGCCACCGCCAGCGCTACCAACTGGACGGTGGGCGGTGGCACCTTCAATGCCCCCACGATCACCACCACTTACACCGCTAGCGGAGACGTGCTGAGCGTTTCTGGCTCGGCGACCGACGTTTTTGGCACCGGTACCACAGCCAAAATCCTGGGCCTGACCCTGGGTACAGACACCAACCCCGGCCTGATCCTGAGTGGCGGCAATCTCACCAGCCTGAACGCCACCGCCACGGCCAGCAACTGGGCAGTGGGCGGCGGCACCTTCAACGCCACCACCGTGACCACCCAGTACTCCTCTGCCGGCGACATCTTGAGCGTGTATGGATCTGCCACCGACGTGTTCAACGGCGGCAAAACCCTGGCCCTCACGCTAGGAAACGCCGTAAACCCTGGCCTGGTACTCAGCGGTGGCAACCTGACCAGTTTAAACGCCAGGGCCAGCGTCACCGGCTGGACGGTCGGAGGTGGCACCTTTAACGCGCCTACCGTGACCACGACTTATACTTCGTCGGGCGACGTCTTGAGCGTTTCCGGCTCGGCCAGGGCCGTATTCACTGGCGGCAAGACCCTGGGCCTGACCCTGGGCAGTTCCGCCAGCCCCGGTCTGGTGCTTTCTGGTGGCAACCTCTCCAGCTTGAACGCCACCGCCAGTGCCACCGGCTGGACGGTGGGCGGTGGTGCATTTGACGCCCCCACCGTCAACACAACCTATTCCTCAACCGGCGACATCCTGAGCGTGTACGGTTCGGCAACCGACGTGTTCAACGGTGGCAAGACCCTGGCCCTGACCCTGGGTTCCAGCGCCACCCCTGGGCTGGTACTCAGCGGTGGCAACCTCACCAGTTTAAACGCTTCCGCTACCGCCACTAACTGGAACATCGTCGGTGGCACGTTCAACGCATCGGGCAGCACCCAGTACACCGCCACCGGCGACGTCCTGAGCATGTCTGGATCGGCCAGCGACGTGTTTAGCGGGGGCAAAACCCTGGGCCTGACCCTGGGTTCCAGCGCCACCCCTGGGCTGGTACTCAGCGGTGGCAACCTCACCAGTTTAAACGCCACCGCCACCGCCACCAACTGGACCATTGCCGGTGGTACCTTCAACGCCACCGCCATCAACACCAGATACAACGCGGCTGGAGATGAGCTTCAGGTCTCTGGATCGGCCTCGGAAGTCTTCAGCGTGGGTAAAACCCTGGCCCTGACCCTGGGCACCTCTGCCAGCCCCGGCCTGGTGCTGACCGGTGGTAACCTCACCAGTTTAAATGCCACCGCCAGTGCCACGAACTGGACCATCGCCGGCGGTATCTTCAACGCCACTACCGTGAGCACCAGGTACACATCGGGCACCAATGATGTGCTGGCAGTTTACGGCGCGGCCAGCGAAGTGTTTGGTACCGGTACCACCGCCAAAACCCTGTCCCTCACCCTGGGTTCCAACGCCAGCCCCGGACTGGTGCTCACCAATAACACCCTGAGCAGCCTGAACGCCACCGCCAGCGCCACCGGCTGGACCGTGGGCGGCGGTGCCTTCGACGCCCCGACGATTACAGCCACGTACTCGTCTTCAGGCGATGTGCTGAGCGTTTCTGGCTCAGCAACCGAGGTGTTCAGCGGCGGTAAGACCCTGGGCCTGACCCTGGGGTCCGCCGCTAGCCCCGGCCTGACTCTGAGCGGGGGCAGCCTGAGCAGCCTGAATGCCACCGCCACCGCCACCAACTGGACGATTGCCGGCGGTATTTTCAATTCCACGACAATCAATACCAGGTACACATCGGGCACCAATGATGTACTGGCGGTTTACGGCACGGCCAGCGAAGTGTTCGGTACCGGTACCACAGCCAAAACCCTGAGCCTTACACTGGGCTCCAGCTCCAATCCTGGCCTGGTACTCACCAATAACCAGCTCACCAGCCTGAACGCCACCGCCAGCGTCACCAACTGGACGGTGGGCGGTGGCACTTTCAATGCCCCCACCGTGAACACCACCTACACCGCCAGCGACGATACTCTGAGAATCTCCGGCTCGGCCAGCGACATCTTTAGCAGCGGCAGAACCCTGGCGCTGACCCTGGGGTCCGCCGCCAGCCCCGGCCTGGTGCTCAGCGGTGGTAACCTGACCAGCCTCAATGCCACGGCAATGGCCAGTTACTGGACCGTGGCGGGCGGAACGTTTAATGCCGCCGGCACAACCCAGTACACCGCCTCCGGAGACGTGCTCAAGGTTTCTGGCACAGCCTCTGAAGTGTTCAGCGGTTACAAGACCCTGGCCCTGACTCTGGGGAACGCCGATAGCCCCGGCCTGGTGCTGAGTGGCGGTAACCTGACCAGCCTCAATGCCACCGCCCTGGCCACCAACTGGGCAGTCGCCGGTGGATACCTGAATGCCAGTGGCAACGCCACGTACAGTTCCAGCCCAGAGAAATTCAGCCTTTATGGCAATGCCACCGAGACCTTCAGTGGTAACAAGACCCTGGCCCTGACTCTGGGCAATTCCGCCAGCCCCGGCCTGGTGCTAACCAACAATACCCTGAGCAGCCTGAACGCCAGCGCCAGCGCCACCAACTGGAATATTGCAGGCGGTACCTTCAACGCCACGGGAACGACACAGTACGACTCGGCTGGCGATACCCTGAAGATTTCCGGATCCGCGAGTGACGTTTTCGGCGCTGGTAAGACCCTGGCCCTGACTCTGGGGAACGCCGATAGCCCCGGCCTGGTGCTGACGGGAGGTAACCTGACCAGCCTGAACGCCACCGGTACAGCGACCAACTGGTCAATCTCAGGTACCACGTTCAATGCTCCCAGTGTGGCGGTGACCTATGCGGCAGCCGCTGGAGTGAACCCCGAGAAACTCACGGTCACCGGCCTGGCATCACTCAGTCAGTCTGATATCGGCAGCCTGAGCGTGACTCTGGGCACGGCAGCCAGCGGTTCCAACCCGGGAACCACCGGGTTGGTAATGAGCTATGGACAGGTCACTTCGCTGGACATGACCCTGAATAGCAACATCACCACCGGCGGCCTGACGTTTGCCACCAACGGCCTGCGGATGGTTTATGCATCGGCGGGTGGCACGTTCATCATGACAGGGGCCAGCAGTTTTGCGCTCGGCTCCAGCAACGTGAACGTGACCTTTGGCGGTTCCGACACCGCCAACGGAACGACCACCACCACCGCCGGACTGATTGTCACCAACGGCAGCCTGACCTCACTGGATATGACGGTGAATTCCTCGATCTCGGTGGGCTCGCTGTCGTTCAATGCCAATCACCTGCGGTTCCAGTATGACACTTCGAACGGGAACCAAGTCTTTAAAATGACGGGGGCCAGCAGCTTCACGGCTACCGGAATGGGAACGGTCAGTGTGTTGTTTGGCTCATTAGCCAACGGGAGCAACCTGGCTACCAGCGGCCTGGTGGTCACCAATGGCAGCCTGACATCACTGGATATGACGCTGAATACCGATATTAGCGTGAGCAGTGTCAGATTGACCACAACCGGCCTACGGTTCACGTATCTGGCCGCAAACAGCCAGTTCACGCTGGCCGGCTATAGCAGCGCCAGCGTGGGGGGCATGGGTACCTTCAACGTGATGTTCGGCCACTTGAATGCAGCCACCAGTACTTATGATCCGGGTCTGGTCGTCCAGAACGGCAGCCTGGTGAACCTGGACATGACCGTGAACTCGCATGTTGGGGTTGGTTCGGTCGACTTCAACCTGTGTGGGCTAGAATTCACCTATGCCCAGTCCAATCAGACGTTTACGATGACCGGCTCGGCGGCCATAACCGTGGGAGGAATTGCCGGCCTCAGCGCGGCCTTTGGTCATTCCACAACCGTCAATGGTGTCACCACCACCACCCCAGGACTCATCATCACCAGCGGGAACCTGCAGAGCCTGGATCTGACCGTTAATGCCGGCTTCAACGTGAGCATGGTGGCCTTTGGAGTGCAGGATCTGGAGTTCACGTACCAGAACCTTAGCCAGGTACCTGCGGGTGGTTATAGCGGCTCGGGTGTGTACACCGGAGCATACTCGACTGCCAGTTATAGCGCTTCTAACTACCAGTTCTCGATGTCGGGCTCGGCCTATGTGACCGTGCATGGAATCGATGCCGCACTCAGCGTGAACTTCGGGCATAACCGCAACGGTGTGGTGACCCCCGGCCTGACCATTAATAGCGGCAACCTGGAAAGCCTGGATGTAAGCCTGACCGCTGACTTTGCCGTGAGTAAAGTCAAGTTCGGAGTGCAAGATCTGGAGTTCACCTACCAGAACCTCAGCCAGCTTACGACCGGGTATCCCTACACTGGTAGCGGCGTGTATACCCATGCCTATGACACCTCCAAGACCTACAACGCCAACAATTACCAGTTCATGATGTCGGGCTCGGCATTCGTGACCATCGGTGGCATGGGCGATATCAGCGTGTCGTTCGGCCATAACCGCAATGGCGTGGTGACCCCCGGCCTGACGATTAACAACGGCAACCTGGAAAGCCTGGACGTGACCGTGACGGCTGCCTTTACTGTGAGTAAAGTTCAATTTGGAGTGCAGGACCTGGAGTTCACCTACCAGAATCTCAGCCAGCTCACCACCGGGTATCCTTACGCTGGCAGCGGTGTCTATACCAATGCTTATGACACCTCCAAGACCTACAACGCCAACAACTATCAGTTCATGATGTCGGGCTCGGCGTTCGTAACCATTGGCGGCATCGGAGATATCAGCGTATCGTTCGGTCATAACCCTAATGGCGTGGTGACCCCCGGCCTGACCATCAATAGCGGAAACCTAGAAAGCCTGGACGTGACCATCACGGCCGACTTTACCGTGAGTAAAGTTCAGTTTGGGGTGCAGGATCTGGAGTTCACGTACCAGAACCTGAGCCAGATCTCTAGCCCGCCCTATGCCGGTACCGGTGTCTATACCAATACCTATGACACCATCAGAACTTATGATATCAATAACTACCAGTTCATGATGTCGGGCTCGGCGTTTGTGAACATCACGGGCATGGGTCAGCTTAGCGTGATCATGGGTCACAACCGCAATGGCGTGGTAACTCCCGGGTTAACCATCAATAACGGCAATCTGGAAAGTATTGATGTTACGGTGAATGCCCAGTTTGCGATCCAGGGCGTAATCTTTGGGGTTTGTGATCTGGAGTTCACGTACCAGAACCTGAGCCAGATCTCGAGCCCGCCTTATGCCGGTACAGGTGTGTATACCAACGCCTATGACACCAGCAAGACCTATAACATCAATAATTATCAGTTCATGATGTCGGGCTCGGCGTTTGTTAACATCGAGGGCATGGGTCAGCTCAGCGTCACCTTCGGCCATAGCCGCGGCGGTGTTGTGTCTCCCGGCCTGACCATCAATAACGGCAACCTGGAAAGTATTGATGTCACGGTGAATGCCGGGTTCGGGGTCAAGGGGGTTCAATTTGGGGTTCAGGACCTGGAGTTCACGTATCAGAACACCAGTCAGCTCACAACCGGACAGCCCTATAATTACGATGGCATCTATACTCATGCTTATGATTCGACCAAAACGTATCACCCCGAAAATTATGTGTTTACGATGTCTGGTAATACCTATGTCACATTCCTGGGCATCAATGGACTCAGCGTGACGTTTGGCCATAACAATGCCGATGGCACCCGGACTCCCGGCCTGGTTGTGACTAACGGAACCTTGACCAGCATGGATATGACGGTGAATGCCGGGTTCTCGGTGGGTGCGGTGAGTTTCGGGCTTTGCAACCTGGAGTTCACTTACTCAAATGCCAACGGTGGCACATATTCACTGGCGGGTAACGCCTACGTGAATATTCTGGAGGTGAGCCAGTTCAACGTGACCTTCGGACACGCGAATGGTAACGGTACCTATTCGCCAGGATTGGTGATTACCAACGGGACCCTGACCAGCCTGGATTTGACCATCAGTTCGAGTTTCACGTTTGCGGGTTACACACTGGCACAATCTTCGCTCGAATTCCAGTATTTACATAGTACAGATACCTACACAATCTTGGGCTCCGCCTCGATGAACCTGGGGTTCGCAAATGTGAGCGTTTCCGCCAATGGGTCAACCGGCGGATCTGGGATTGTCATCACCCACGGGGTGGTGCAATCCTTTAGTTTTGTTGTCAATTCCGACTTCGGTTATGCGGGCGTGAATATTGCTCACGGCAACATGCTAATTGACTATAACCGCTCAGGACAAACGTTCGCGATCACTGGCTCAGGCAGTATGAGTCTTTCCATTTCCACCCTGACGATCACGTTAGGGGGTAACGGTAAGGCTGGACTTCTCATGTCGAACGGAACTGTGAGGAGCTTTGATTTCACAGTTTCTAATACTTTCGGCGCCTACGGCACAACGTTTGGGTCAGTGTCGTTCGAGGCCAGTTATGCCAACTCAGCCTATACTTTTAGCGGTACGGCCAGTATTGGTCTGAGTGGTGCACCGGATTGGGTTAGAACATTCATGGGTGGAAACACAACCCTGGGCACTTTGAGTGCAATGATTCACGTTGATACGAATCATCTAAGCGATAATACCAGTTACGTTCAGTTCTGGAGTGACATTGCCGGCGAGGAAGTGGGAATCTCCGTCGGGTTTGGAGGTGCTTTCAATATCACCATGGGAGATGGCATCAGTGGTACTCTTCAACAGTTTGCCCAAGATGTCAATAAAGCGTACCTCCAGACGGCCGCAGCGTTATCTGATGCGTATTCCGCCGCCGCCAATGATGTTACTGGTGTTTATAATATTACACTAGACACTCTTGATACGGCATATAATACGGCGCAAGCTGCAATTGCAGAGGCCGCACGACTTGAGGCCGAAGCTGAAGCGGCGGCAGAGGCCGCACTTGAAGCCGCAGCACAAGCGGCTGCCGAAGCTGCCGCGGCCGCTCAGGCTGCACTCGACGCTGCCAGGAATGCCGCGAATAGTGCTGCCAATTCGATTAGAAGAGGATGGAGAAAGGTCTTCAATTTCCATATTGACGGTGCTAACGTTTTCTATGATCCCGAGATGAGCGGTGTTTATGTGTCGGGTAACCCGAGTGCGACCACGGATGCCGCAGGTGCTTTTACACTGAATCTGCCCACGAATCCAACCGGGCAACTGGTCGGCTACGGTGGAACAGTTACGGCGACGAACATACTGAATCCTACACGCTTCACAGCGCCTTATGATTCTCAGATGGTCAGCTCCTTGACCACGCTTGTCACGCTCCAGTTGCAAACGCAGGGAGTCTCTGAGGCCACGGCCATTGCCACGATAGATGCCGGACTGGGAATTCCAACGACTTATAATCTGCTCACCGCATCGACCATGAACGATGCCTATTATTCCGCCAACGCAACGGCCGCCCACGCCTACGCCGCTGAAGTGAATACTTACATACTGGCACTTGATACGGCCGCACTGATAAGCGGTCGTGCTGGAGCACCAGACACCACGACTCTGATGACGTACGCGTTCCAGCGCCTTTCCAGCGCAATCACCAGTGCCAACGGGAATGCTATCAATCTTGGCGATCCGGACTTCGTAAACGTATTGATTCGATCTGTGGCCACAAGTGCCGGTCTGACCCTTGATAACTCGTTGAGTTTCTCCGCTGCGACAGTCATCGCCCGACTCATGGATGGTATCGCGACTCTCCCGCAGCCAACATCCGACGACGCAGTGACCTACCTTCAAGGCGTGGCACAATATCAGACACTCGCCATGGGGACCCTCGCCAGTCAACTGACGGCTGCCGCTAGTGCCTGGACCGACTCCGATAGTTCCAGTATCACTAACCTCGTGAATGCCGAAACTACAACAGCCCTGGTCACGCAGGCAACGGCCACCACGATCGGCAATCTTGTTCCGCCAGTGATTATCGTGAACGGTGTTGATTCACCGGTATCAGATGCCATCAATACCCTCACATTCGACGTTTGGGTGATTGGTACACCATCAACGCTGCAGCCTATCACACTGAATTATTCCACAACCGACTCTACGGCCGTTTCTACTCCCAATGGAGATTATACGTCGATTCAGGGAACTCTTACCTGGGCACCAGGCCACACGGAAAAACAAACGATCACGGTTCCCATCGCTGTGGGTAACACGGTTGCTCAACAGAAACAGTTCCTGCTCAATCTGATTCCAACCAATGCCATCATGGCTAATAAAGTTGCAATCGGTACCATCGACTTTGCATCGTTTACCACAACAACAATTCTTCAGGCTTCGACTCTATCGACTGTGGCTTTCAACCCGGTCACTCTTACCGCGCATTGCGTACTGAACGACGGCCATAACACGTCGGCCCCAGGCACGGTGAGTTTCTATGACGGAATAACCTTGCTTGCCAAGGTTCCACTTGATGCCAGCGGTAATGCCTCTTATAGCACCACAGCACTGGTCGCTGGTTCCCACACGATCAAAGCGGTGTTTGATAATTTTGATGTTCCTGGGAAGAAGCTCGACCTGAGTGAGTCTGCCGCGATTAACCTTACCGTGACCAAGGCCAGCCAAGCGATCAGCTTCAACAGTATCAATAACATAACCTATGGTGCATCGAACATCATTCTTCAGGCCACCACAACGAATCTGGGGATTGTTACTTACCAGGTAAGTTCTGGACCCGCCATCATCAGTAACGGCAACATCCTCAACATCACCGGGGCTGGAACCGTGGTGGTGGAAGCAGACCAGGCAGGGGATGACTATTATGATGCCGTGCTCGCAACCCAAACATTCACTGTGAGCAAGGCGACTCTCACGGTGACGGTGGATAACCAGTCGATCGTATACGGCCAGGCGATCTCCACACCAACTCAGACCATCAGCGGCTTTGTGAATGGTGAGTCGGCGGCAGATCTGACAACACTGCCAACCCCGAGAATAGCACCCACAGGAAGCGGGGCAGGCACCTACGATATCACGTCCAGTTCTGGAGCGGCCAGCAATTATAGCTTCATCTATATGCCCGCCACGCTGACCATTGCTCAGGCACCACTTACGGTGACCGTTGATCCGCAAACCATGACCTATGGAAGCACCCTGCCTGGCCTCACCTACAGCATTTCCGGCTTTGTGAATGGCGAGACTGCCGTCACTCTGACGACTGGCCCCACTCTCGGTACCGTGGCAGCCACCAGCAATGCCGGACTCTATAATATTTCGGCCTCGGGCGTGACCGATCCCAATTACAACATGATCTATGTACCAGGCACACTCACCATCACGCCGGCGTTCCTTACCATTACTGCCAACAGTGCCAGCATCACGTATGGGAATGCACTACCGACCTTCACCGTAAGCTATTCAGGGCTTGTGAACAGTGATTCTGCATCTAGCCTTGACCAGGCACCGACCGTGGTCCGAAATTCCGCCAGTAAAAATGCAGGTGGGTACAACCTGACTCCTTCTGGGGCCATGGACCCGAACTATTCCATCCGTTACGTGCCTGGCACGCTGACCATTCAGCAAGCACCGTTGACAATCACGGCCAATGATGCGACGGCCGTTTACGGAATGCCCCTGCCCGCCTTCACGGCTACCTACACCGGGTTCGTGAATGGTGACACGGTCGACTACCTGACCCAGCAGCCAATCTTCAGCGTTAACGCCAGCCTTCCAGGAAGTTCAGCGATCTCCGTCAGCGGTGCCATTGATCCCAATTACAGCATCTCCTATGTCAGCGGGACCCTGACGGTCACTCAAACCCAGTCCGTGGTCAACCTGACCACTTCCAATGCAAGCCCGACGATTGGTGACAGTATCACCCTGTTGGCCCTGGTCAGCACAACCCTGGGAACTTCACTCACTACCGGCACCTTGCAATTCCAGGTTGATGGTGTGGATGTCGGCAGCCCAAGCTCGCTCAATGCCTCTGGGGTTGCAACCATCACCCTCAATACGCTCTCTGCTGGCTCGCACCAGATCGGCGCCATCTACCTCTCTGGAAACGCCAGCATCCTGGACAGTTCCAGCACGTTACAGCAAACCATTTGTGGGATGGGAACCACCACCACCGAAGTGCTCGCGCAGGGTACTGCGATCTACGGCCAGGGAGTCTCGTTCGCCGCCATGGTACAAGCCTACACAGCCATTGCCGGTTCCAAGCCCACTGGCACGGTGCAGTTCTCTGTTGATGGCACCCAGGTCGGAGCCCCGGTTACGATTACCAGCGCAGCTTCTGCCGTGAGTCAGATTCTGAATAGCCTGAGTGCTGGTACTCACTCGGTACTTGCGAACTACACGAGTGATACCCTGACGTACCTCAATAGTAGTCAGATTATCAGCATTCAGATTGAGCGTGCCGACCAGGCTATGCAGTTCAGCACGCCTGCCACCGTGGGCTTCGGACATGTCCCGATCACTCTCAATGGTACGGCCAGTTCCAGCCTACCAGTGGAGTACATCGTTGTTTCTGGTGCTGCTACCATCAGTGACGGTAAACTGCTCACCATCAATGGCGCAGGAGCCGTGGTTCTACAGGCCAGTCAGCCGGGCAATCAGAATTACAAGCCGGCCTCAGACGTTGTGACCACGCTGGAAGTGACTGCGGCTCCAACCACCACCACTGTCACCAGTTCTGCAGCTTCCACGGTTTATGGCCAACCAGCCACATTTACGACCCATGTCGCCAGTTCACTCGACGACACGTTTAACCTCTCCGGAACGGTCCAGTTCCAGATCGACGGCGTGAATCATGATAATCCACTCGTCCTTGATCATGGTATTGCCACCATGGTGGCTCCCAGCAACCTGACTGCGGGCAGCCATTCGGTCACCGCCACCTACATCCCGAGCGCAAACTTTGCAGGCAGTTCCTCGGTCAGTGTCACGCAACTGGTGACGCCGGCCCCGCTCACCATCACGGTCAGTAACGCCACGCGGGTCTATGGGGCCAGCGATTCGCCGATCAGTGTCACATACTCTGGACTTGTCAATGGCGAGGCTTCCAGCGCACTGGGCGGCACGCTTAGCTTCACCGTCTCCAAGCCAGCCAGCACTGGTGTGGGCAGCTATGCGGCAGCAATCTCGGCCAGTGGCCTGACCTCCACCAACTATGACATCACCTACGTCGGTGGCTCACTGACCATTACTCCGAAGGCCCTGACCGCTTCCATACTCGGAACGCCAACCAAGGTTTATGACGGTACGAACCAAGCCACGCTATCCATTGCCAAAGTCAGTCTTGAAGGGCTGGTGGGCGTGGATAGCTTTGACATCATCCAGGTCAGTGGGCTTTATGAAAGCAAGAATGCTTCGACCAGCTCCACGGTGACCGCCACTCTGGATGAATCTAACTTCCAGGCTGCCAACGGTACACTGGCAAGCAACTATACCTTGCCAACCCTGGCCACAGGCGTGGGTGCAATCTCGCCTTGCTTGCTCACCATCACATTCACGGCGCAAGATCAAACCTACGATGGAACCACCCGCGTGGTCGCGTTGTCTACCACCGATAATCGGTTCATTGGTGATAGCCTCTACCCCAGTTATACGGCAGCGAGCTTTGCAACCAAGAACGCGGGCACAGGCAAGACGGTCACCATCACTGGAATCGCTCTCAATGGCACCGATGCCAATAATTATTTGGTCAGTGCCACGGCAATAACCCTGGGTAACATCACACCCCGTTCACTCACGGTAACGCCTACCGCCGTGGACAAGGTGTACGATGGTACCACCGTTGCTACGGTCACCCTGGCTGACAATCGCGTGGAGGGCGATAGCCTCTCGATCAGTGAAACGTCGGCAAGTTTCGAAGATAAGAACGCCGGCCAGGCGAAGACTGTCACTGTGAATGGCCTTAGCGTCAGTGGTGCCGACGCAGTGAATTACTCAGTCGCTCATACGCCCAGCACCACGGCGAATATCAGCCAGCGACCGCTGGCGATGACACCGGTGGTGAGCGACAAAGTTTATGATGGAACCACCGCCGCCACGGTAACCCTGACCGATAACCGGATTGCCGGAGATAGGATCAACGTTTTCTGTGGTGTTAGCTTCGTAGACAAGAATGCCGGAGCAAATAAGCCGATCGCTTTGAATGACATCCAACTCTCCGGAGCCGACGCCCTCAACTATTCGGTGAGCAATACCACCACCGCCACCGCCAGTATCGCCAGGCGAGCACTCGCGGTTTTTGCCACGGCCAGTAACAAGGTTTATGATGGAACCACGGCCGCCATGGTAACCCTGACCGATAACCGGCTTGCCGGCGATGTTCTGGCCGCGGCTTCCAGCACCGCACGTTTTGCAGACAAGAACGCAGGCCTGGGCAAGCCGGTGAATGTGTCCGGAATCACAATTTCTGGACCCGACTCCGGAAACTACAGCCCCAATTCCTCGGCCAGCACCAGTGCCAGTATCACTCCGAAAGCAATCCTCGTCTCTGCCCAGGCCAGCGACAAGGTTTATGATGGAAGCACGGCCGCCACGGTAACGCTGACTGATAACCGGGTCAGCGGCGATAGCCTGACTCTCAGTAACACCATCGCCAGCTTTGAAGATAAAAATGCCAATCTCTATAAAGTCGTGAACGTCAGTGGTATCACTGTGAGTGGAGCAGATGCCGCGAACTACACGGCCAACACGACCACCAGTTCGGTTGCAAATGTTACCCGTCGCAATCTCACGATCACCGCCACGGCAACTGACAAGAGTTATGATGGCGGTACATCCGTGACCGTGAACCTGGCCGATGATCGGATCTCTGGCGATCAACTCTCGATCAGCGATACGGCGAGCTTCGCCGATAAGAACGCTGGTTCGAACACGTTGGTGACGGTGGTCGGCATCACGCTTTGTGGAGCAGATTCTGCGAACTACTCCACAAGCAAAAGCATTAGCACCAACGCGAGCATTTCCAAGCGGGCCCTGACCGTGAATGCCAACGCCAGTGATAAGGTCTACGATGGCACCTCCAGGGCCGACGTGACATTCTCAGATGATCGGGTCAACGGCGATGTGCTCACCACAGTTGCATCCAATGCGAGCTTTGCCGATAGGAACGTGGGCTCCATCAAGCCGGTGAGCGTGAGCGGGATCAGCCTGAGAGGCACCGATGCAGGAAATTACACGGTGAATGCCACCGCCAGTTCTTCAGCCAGCATCAGCCAGCGGCCCCTGACCGTGAGTCCCAACGCCAGTGATAAGGTCTACGATGGCACGACTTCGGTCACGGTGATCCTTGCCGATAACAGAGCCATCGGTGACCTACTCACTCTCAGCTATGCCTCCGCTGGGTTTGCAGATGCGAATTCGGGTGTGAACAAGATGGTTAATGTCACGGGACTCACTATCACGGGCGCTTCCGCCGCAAACTATACGGTCAATTCCAGTGCCAGCACCATGGCCACGATCAACCTGCTCGTGCCCGGCATGGTTATCTCCGTTTTGCCTACCTCTCCCACCACCACAGACGCTGTAACATTCAGCGCTGCCGTGACCATGGCCGATGGCTCGCCACTGACCATTGGCACCATCAAGTTCCTGGTCGACGGTGTGGATCAGGGTTCAATTCTGGTCAACAATTCCGGATCTGCCCAATGGACCAGTTCGCCCATGACGGCTGGTGTGCACGACTTTACCGCAGTTTATACATCGGCGAATGACAGTATTCAGGGTACCAGCCAAACTCTTCAACAACTCGTTCGTGGTCAGGGCACTACCTCAACCCAGGTCCACGTGAATGGGACCATGGTTTATGGGCAGCCGATCTGGTTCAGTGCTTCGGTGCTGAACCAGGGTTCGGTAAACTCGAGTGCAATTCCAACGGGTCAGGTTCAGTTCTCCATCGATGGAAACCCCATAGGTAATCCTGTTTCGGTGAATAGCAGTGGCAATGCCTCTAGCTCGTTCACAATTTCTCCGGGTGCCGGGCATTACGTGATTGGTGCAGCTTACAACAGCAATAGTGCCAGCTTTGAGAATAGCAGTCAGTCCATCGACGTGGTAATTGACCAGGCCAGCCAGACGATCCATTTTGACAGCCTGGGCTCGGTGAACTTCGGCGTTCAGCCCATCGCCTTGGCTGGCACCTCATCTTCGGGTCTGGACGTTGCTTACCAAGTGATCTCCGGGCCGGCCAGCATTGAGAACAATACTCTGGTCATAAGTAACTCTGGAACGGTCATTGTTGAGGCCATACAGCCCGGCGACACCAATTTCTTGAGTGCTACAGCCGTGCGATCGACCCTGGTCGTGAATACGGCTTCCACCATTACTTCCGTGAGCAGTTCGCTTGTTTCTTCGGTTTATGGGCAGCAGGTTGCCTTCCACGCCGGCGTGGGTTCCGATGCAAGCAACGGCGTTACCGCCAATGGCACGGTTCAGTTCCAGATCGATGATGTCAGTTATGGAAGCCCTGTTGCGTTGGTAAACGGATCAGCCGATATCAACGCACCAAGCTCCCTGACTGCCGGCAACCATGATATCACCGCAATCTACTCTGGCAGCAGTCTGTTTGTGGGCAGCACTTCGAGCCGCTTGACCCAGGTCGTCTCGCGGGCTTCACTCACAATCACAGCAAGCAATGTCAGCCGCGTTTATGGTGCGGCCGAACCCGCCCTGGACGTGACCTACAACGGGTTCGTGAATAACGAAACCGCCAGTGTATTGAATGGCACTTTAAGCACGGTCGATTCCCGGTCGGCTACCACCACCGGCAAGGGTGGCTATGTTGGTGCCATCACAGCCACTGGCCTGACTGCCAGTAATTACGTCATCACCTTTGTGCCTGGCAACCTCACCGTCACTCCCGCTTCGCTTACCATCACGGCCAACGATGTTGCCCGAGTCTATGGCGCGGCCGACCCTGCCCTGAGCGTGACCTACACCGGGTTTGTCAATAACGAATTGGCCAGCGTGCTGGGTGGTACCTTGAGCCAGGTCGATTCCGGGTCGGCCAACACCAGCGCGGGAACTTATGCAGGAGCTATCACGGCCAGTGGCCAGACCTCCAGCAACTACGACATCAATTATGTCGCCGGTAGCCTCACCGTCACCCCCGCTCCACTCACCATCACGGCCAACAACGTGACCCGGGTCTATGGTTCCTCCGACCCGGCCCTGGATCTGACTTACAGCGGGTTCGTCAATAACGAAACCGTTAGCGTGCTGGGTGGCACTCTGAGGAAGGTTGATTCGAAGTCTGCCACCACCAGCGTGGGTATGTATGCCGGAGCCATCACGGCCAGTGGCCAGACTTCTCCCAATTACTCCATCACCTATGTGCCTGGTTCTCTGACCATTACTAAAGCGCATCTGACGGTTAGTGCTGTTGTTCAAACTAAGACCTATGATGCCACAGGGTTTGCTGGCTTGGCCGCCACCTTGACCGGCTTTGTCAATAGCGAGACGGCCAGCAACGCGACCACCGGAACCGCCATTCTTTCGGGAACCGCTCTCACGGGAGTGAACGCAGGCAGTTACAACTTGGCTCCGGCGATCGGTAGCTTGGCCGCCACCAACTATGATTTCAACACGTTCATCAGTGGTACGCTGACGATCACCCCCAAAACACTCACGGCGGCCATCGTGGGCACCATTAACAAGGTGTATGACGGCACCACCAACGTCACGCTGACGGCCGCCAACTACAGCCTGACGGGGTTTGTTGGCTCTCAGGGCCTCAGTGTAACCAAGACGACTGGCACCTACGCCACTAAGAACGTGGGAACGGGCTTGACGGTCTCCGCCAGCCTGGCCGCCATCGACTTTACCGCCACCGCCGGTACGCTGGCCAGCAACTACGCATTGCCCACCAAGGCCAGTGGTACCGGTGATATCACGGCCAGGGCTCTGACTGTCACCTTCGTCGGCATCAACAAGGTCTATAACGGTACCACCAGCGTGGCCGCACTCACCCTGACCGATAACCGGTTGGTGGGCGATGTTCTAACCGATAGTTACACCACGGCAAACTTCACCGATAAGAACGCCGGCTACAAAACGATCAACGTTTCCGGGATTTCAGTTTCAGGAAAAGATGCCGGCAACTACACCTTTAATACCACGGTCAGTAACCCGGCCAACATCACACAGCTTGCCATCACGCCCACCATAACGGTAAGCAATAAGGTGTATGACGGTACCACCAACGCCACCATTGCTAGCTATACATTGCCGGGCGTGGCTAGCGGTGATACTGTGAGCCTCACTGGCGGCACCGCCAGCTTTGCCGATAAGACGGCCGCCAACGGCAAGGCCATAACCGTCACCGGCTTGGCTCTCACCGGCGCTAATGCCACCAACTATACGATGAGCGCCACGGCGAGCGCCACCGCCAATATCACCAAGGCGGCCCTCACCGTAACCGCCACCGGCGTGAACAAGGTGGCCGACGGTACGACCACCGCCGCCGTGGTGCTGAGCGATAACCGGGTGAATGGCGATGTGTTCACCGATAATTACGCCTCGGCCAGCTTCGCCAGTGCCAGCGTGGCCAGCAATGTAGCCATCAGTGTGACCGGCATCAGCATCAGTGGTACCGACGCCGCCAACTACACGGTCAACACCATGGTCAGCACCACCGCCAATATCTCGGCCGGGGTACCGGCTCCAGCCGTGGTTACACAGCCAGCCGCTCAGAATGTGTTACCTGGTACCGTTGCCAGCTTCGGCGCAGCGGTCAGTGGCACGCCCACCTCCACAACCTGGCAGGTGAGCAGCGACTACGGCACCACCTGGAGCACGGCCACCGGCTCCGTCTCCAGTTCAATCACTAACGGAATCACCACCAGTACCCTTAGCATGACCACCGCCCTGGCCAACAACAGTCAGATCTACCGCGCGGTGTTCTCGAACGCGGCTGGCTCTGCGACCACTAACACGGCCAGCCTGACCGTTGCCACGGCCACCATCAGCAGCGTGGGCGTGCAGTGGGGCACCAAGGGCATGGCCACACTGGTAGCCAACGCCGATGGGCTGCGGTTGCTGCCCACCGGCCGCAATAATGATATCCCCTGGCTGAACATCAACCGGATCACGGTCACCCTCAGTCGGGCCGTGCCTAGCCTGGCAGCCGGTGACATCAAGCTTATCAGCGCCGTGGTGGGAACCTCCTACAGTGTGACCAGCGTGTCCGGCTCTGGGACCACCTGGACCATCACTTTTGTCAATAACAGCACCACGTCCGCAACCGCGGCCAATGGAATCATCAATGCAGACCGGGTAACCGTGACCATTGGCAACGGCCAGGTTACAACATACGCGCGGCGGCTCGACGTGCTGCCGGGCGACGTGAATGACGACCTGGCAATTAACAGTTTGGACTCCGCCATCGTCAAGAACTACTACCTGGTGGGGATCATTCCCACCCAGGCACTCACCTTCCTGGATATAGATGGGAATGGCATCGTGGATATGACCGACTATAACCTGATCACCGCCCGTGTGGGCAAGAAGCTGCCATGAGCGGTTCCCTCACAAACCGCTTCATCCCGCGGATCCCAAGTTCCAGGCTCAGACTGAACTTCGGCTTGCTGCTGGCTCTGAGCTTCCTGCACATTGCGGGCGTGAACCGGGACCAAAACGAACCTCCTCGGTATGGAGACGGTCAACTGCCGTCCCCACACCGAGGATTTTCGTTTGTAGTAGCCAGGCGATTCCCTTCTAGTGCCGCGAGATCAGGCACGGCTCGGAATCGCCGGTTCGTGCTCGGCTTCCAGGTCGTCTTCGATATAGAAATCAAAGAAGCACTGGCCCGCGTAGTAATCGGCCATGGCCCGGCGTAGAGATTTCAACTGATCGCTGAAGCGAACGTATTGCTGGATCAGCTTCTGACGGCGGTCGTCTGACAGGCTGGCAATGTCATGGTAGTGGCGTTCGCCAGTGTCACGGTCTTGCACGCTCCAGAGGCGTTTGACGCGGAGTCCCGTCTCTTCGTCGTCAAACATGAGCTGGCGGGCGTACTGGCGAGCCTTCATCTTCTTGGCGTAAGCCACCAACTCGCTGTCCGGCTCAAAGCCATGATTCTGCTCGATCCATTCGACGATCTGCTGGGTTGTCAGTCGCGGACCTTCATCGACGCAGAGTTCCTTGAGACTGGCCACAATCTCGGCGGGTCCCATCGTGCTCCTCCTGCTGGGCAGACTCTCCGGGACAAAACTCCCATGTCCCGAGCGGCATTCCTTCACCCTCTCACCTGGCCGTTTCCAGCCAGGTTATTTCAAATTTAGAATAGCCGGGTTGCTGCTGTCGACGGTTTTCCCCGGAAAACCGGTCCATTTTTTGAAAAGTGGGTGTTGGGGAACCTGAAATTGGGTGGTTTCTGGACCCAGTTCGGGGGTTTGGCCGGGTCCCTGGGTTTCCGCACGCCCATTGGCGGCCTACGATAAACTGAAGCATTCCATCAAATGGATTCGTGGAGCACGATTCGTGGATAAGCGTTGGCGGGCCATTTCAGGCATTCTGGGGCTGGCGTTGGCAAGTATGCTGGTGCTGGCGGGCCCTGGCTTCACCGCCTCGTTCCAGGTTTTGGACCAGGGGGATCCGGAACGTGGGCGGATTGCCCTGACCACCCAGAGCTTCTTGCCGGCGGCCTGGAAGCGGGAAGCCTTCGAGCTGGTGCGTGAACGGCTTGGTCCAGAGACGCCGGACCCCGCAACAAATCCCAACGCTTACCTGGCTGCCTTCCAGGATCGCTATGGCTTGCACCCTGCTCCATACCCCAACAACGGACTACCGATGGGGCTACGGCTGGCACCTGGAAAAAAAGATGCCCCCACCGGCCTGCATATCGACTGTCTGGTCTGCCACGGCGGCTCGATTGGCGGTCAGAGCTATGTGGGGCTGGGGAACACCCGGCTTGACCTCGATCCTTTGTTGAAAGATCTGGCTGTGGCCAATGGAGAGCGGCCCCCGGTCGCCCTGTTCACGCTCAATAGCACCCGGGGCACAAACAATGCAGGCATGATTGACGTCGCCCTGCTCACCTTGCGCAACCCTGATCTCTCGTTCCGCACGTTTCCGTTGCTGACGGGGGCCAATATTCCCGAGCTGGATACCCCGGCCTGGTGGCTGCTCAAGAAGAAACAGTCCAAGTATTACGACGGCCGAACCCCTGCCCACGCGGTCCGTTCCAACATGCAGTTCCTGCTGGGCGACCTCACGCGGGCCCAGTTTGAGGCGCTCGAGCCGACCTTTGTGGATATTGATGCCTACCTTCGGAGCCTGAGCCCGCCTCCTTACCCGTTCCCCATCAATAAGGCGTTGGCTCGCACCGGTGAGGCCGTGTTTACAGAGAATTGTTCCCGTTGTCACGGAACCTACGGCTCAGCATCCACCTACCCCAACAAAATCGTGCCGCTTGACGTTATCAAAACCGATCCTGCGCGGGCCAAGGGGCTCAGTGACAAATTCGTGGCCCATTACAACGCATCCTGGTTTGGCGAACTCGATAAAGTGGACGAGACCTGCCAGGGGTACCAGGCCCCGCCGCTCGACGGTGTTTGGGCTACCGCGCCTTACCTGCACAATGGCTCGGTACCCACGCTCGAACTCGTGCTCAACTCCAAGGCACGCCCCAAGAAATTCACACGGCCCTCATCGACCGAATTCACGCAGTATGACCCGGTGAACGTGGGCTGGCAGTTCGAAGCCGTGGAAACCGTGGATCGCACGCTCAGCCCGCGTGAAAAGAAGCAAATTGTCGATACGTCCCGCTTCGGTCTGGGGAGCCAGGGGCATACCTTTGGTGATTCACTGTCCGACGCCGAGCGCCGGGCCCTGATCGAATACCTCAAAACGTTGTAAGCTGCCGCCAATCTCAGGCTAGCTCTTCCCAGCGGGCGTAGGCTGCGGCCAGTTCCTCTTCCATGGCTTTCATGCGGGCGGTATCCGACGCCAGCTCCGCACCGTTGCGTTTGTAGTAAGACGGGTCGGCCATGGCCGTGTGCATGGTCTGCACGGCTGTCTCAAGCTCGTCAATCTTGCCGGGCAGTGAATCGAGTTCGCGCCGTTCCTTATTGTTTAGCTTGCGCGCTTTTTCCTGGGTCTGCGCGGCGGCAGCGGTCGTGGGGTCTGACTTCTTGGGGGCAGGTTCCGCAGTTGGCTTGCCAGGGCGCTGCCGCAAGAAGTCATCGTAGCCGCCGTCATATTCTTTGACCGTTCCCTCGGAGTCGATTGCCAGGGTGCTGGTCACCACGTTGTTCAGGAACGCGCGATCGTGGCTTACCAGAAGCGCAGTGCCGCCAAAATCCACCAGCAAAGATTCCAGCAGCTCCAGCGTTTCAACGTCCAGGTCGTTGGTGGGCTCGTCAAGAACCAGGACGTTGCAGGTTTTGGTGAACAACTTGGCCAGCAAGAGCCGGCTCCGTTCGCCGCCTGAGAGCAGTTTTACCGGCGATCGAGAACGTTCTGGGGCGAACAGGAAATCTTGGAGGTAGCCCAGCACGTGGCGGGGTTGGCCGTTGATCGGAATGGTTTCATAACCATCAGACACGTTTTCCAGCACCGTCCTTTCCTCGTCCAGCATCCCCTTGAGCTGGTCGAAGTAGGCAACTTCCAGGTTTGTGCCGGTGCGCAAGGTTCCCTCGGAGGGAGCGAGCCGGTCTAGCAAGAGCTTCAAGAGGGTGGTCTTGCCGGCCCCGTTGGGGCCCACGATACCAATCTTATCGCCCCGCATAATTGTGGTGGTCAGGTCGCGAATCACCGGCTTACCACCGTAGTTGAAGCCCACCCCCTTGGCTTCAATCACCATTGCCCCCGATCGATCCCCTTCCTGAACCACAATCCGGGCCGTTCCCTGCTTCTCCCGGCGCTTCTGCCGCGCTTCTCGCAACGCCTTCAGCGCCCGCACTCGCCCTTCGTTCCGGGTGCGGCGGGCCTGAATCCCTTTGCGAATCCAGACCTCTTCCTGGGCGAGTTTTTTGTCGAACAGGGCATTTTCGCGGGCCTCGGCAGCCGCCTGTTCTTCACGGCGCTTCAAAAAGGTCTGGTAGTCACAGTTCCAGTCATACAGCTTGCCCCGGTCCAGCTCGACAATGCGGGTGGCCAGGCGATCCAGGAACATACGATCGTGGGTGACAAACACCAGCGTGCCGGCATAGCGGTTCAGGAACTCTTCAAGCCAGCGGATCGAATCAATATCCAGGTGGTTCGTAGGCTCATCCAGAATCAAGATATCGGGATCTGTCACCAGCGCCCTGGCCAGCAGAGCCCGGCGCTTCATGCCGGATGAGAGTTCCTCAAACGCCACGTCAGGATCGAGGCCAATTCGAGAAAGCACCGCATGCACGCGGTAATCATGACTGTCGGCATGAATCCCATGCTCGGCCAGCCCTTCGGCCACCTGCTCGGCCACGGTGCCGCTGACCCCCAGGGGAACCTCTTGGGGGAGCCGGGCAATGCGTAGCCCCTGCTGGCGCAGGATTTCCCCCTCGTCGGGCTTGAGGCTGCCATCGACCAGCTTCAGCAGCGTGCTCTTGCCTTCGCCATTCCGGCCCATCAGGCAGAGTCGGTCGCCCCGTTCAATCGGCAGGGTAACGCAGTCAAGAAGTTTGGGGCCGCCGAAGGCCAACGTCACATCCCGCAGGGTCAACAATGCCATTGAGAGTCTCGGTCGAGATTCGCGAACGATCTGGAGTGGAGATGGTGCACAGGCCACCACCACACGCATCGTTGGTGCGTGCTAAGCCTGGCCCGTTGAGTCTTCATTGTCATTCTATCGGATCTGCCCGACCCACGTACAATTCCGGCCCACGCCGCCCATGCCTGAGCTGGGCCCGAACGATTCTGAAACGCTGGAAAGCAGATCCCAAAACCCAGGACAGGCTCCTGGCCGCAGAAGCAGCCCGTCCCGGTTTTGAAACCAGTACCAGGCGGCCAATCCTCATCATTTCTGAGGGATCAACCGCATCTGGCGCACGTCCATGACGGCGAAGTTGGATTTCTTGATCACGTGGATCTCCACGGTCTTCCGGCCCGGTTTGTCAAACGTGACCGTACCCAGGTTTTGCGGAACAAATTTCTGAAAGCCGCCGGTTACCGGAACGGTCAGGCGGAACGGGTGGCCGTCTACGGTGAACTCCACCAGGCTGCCGCCGTTGCCATCTCCGCAGCCAACCAGCGCTTCCACCTCGTACGTTCCCGGGGTTTTCAGGTCGAATTCCCAGCCGGCCCAGTCGTTGGCATTAACCCAGTAGCCCAGGGTTTGCTTGTGGGGAAGTGGCTCGTACCGCAGCATCACCCCCCGAACTTCGACGGTTCTGGCCGGCAGCACCACCAGGCCATCGGCCAGCTGGGCGTTGGGCGAATAGTCGGGGTTGAGGGTAGGCATCTGGGCACCCACGGCTTTTCGCCAATCGTCCAGTTTTTGAGCCAGTTGCTGGGCAATGTCGGGCTGATCTTCAATGTGGTTCTGGTTCTCACCCACGTCGGAGCCAACGTTAAACAGTTCTCGCTTGCCGGTCTGGTAATCTTCCACAAACTTCCAGTCTCCCTCGCGGATCGCTCCGCCGGGTCGTGACCCCTGGTTGGCGTAATGCGGGTAGTGCCAGAACAGCGGCCTGGGCTCGTGGCTGGTTGCCACGGGTTTGGAAAGTTGACCGGCCAGGCTTGTGCCATCGAGAGTGGCTGCCGAAGGGGCAACGCCGGCCCATTCCGTCAGAGTGCTGAAGATGTCGCCGCTCCAGACCAGGTTGTTCTCAACGCCTGGCTCAACCACGCCGGGGCGGCTGATGATCAGGGGAACCCGAAGGCCGCCCTCGTAGAGCCAGCCTTTCCCCTCGCGGAGCGGTGCGTTGCTGGTGGCCGGGGTGTTTCCGCCTTCAAAGGTTGCAAGGCCACCGTTATCGCTGGTGAAAACGATGATCGTTTTGTCTGTGAGGCCGGTGGCTTCCAGCTTGGCCATAATGCGCCCCACGCTTTCATCCAGGCTTTCCAGCATGGCGGCATAAACCGGGTTTTCTTGCCGGCCGTGGTAGGTGCCGTCCCAGGCTGGGTAATGGTCGATGAGTTCCTTCTTGGCCTCCAGCGGCATGTGCACAGCGTAATGGGGCATGTAGAGGAAGAAGGGCCGGGCCTGGTTTGCCTCAATGATCTTTTCGGCTTCAGCCGTCAGCCGGTCCGTGAGGTATTCGCCGCTGGGGGCGGTTTCCAGGCCGGGCATCACGTCGGTTCCGCGAGAGAACGGGGCGAAGTAACTGAGTGGCGTTCCCGTTTGATCGCTGGCGATGTTGACATCAAAACCTTGCTCACGAGGGCCGAAGCCAGGGCCGCCCAGGTGCCACTTGCCTACCTGCGCAGTGGTGTAACCACGAGATTTGAGAGCTTCGGCGAGTGTGGTTTCTTCCAGCGGCAGGTGTTGCAGGAACGGTGGAACCTGAAGCTTTTGGCCGGGTTGCGTGGGTCGGCCGGGGAGCCAATCGGTAAGGTGCAGGCGTGCTGGGTGCTTGCCGGTGAGAAGGGCGGCGCGGGTGGGCGAACAGACCGGAGCTCCCGCATAGGCCTGAGTGAACCGGCGGCCTCGTTCCGCCAGGCGATCGAGGTTGGGTGTGCGGTGGAACTTGCTGCCATAGCAGGTGAGGTCGGCCCAGCCAAGGTCGTCGGCAACAATCAAGACGATATTGGGCCGGGCCTCGGTAGCAGGTTGGTCGGCCGCTGGGGTGGCAAGGGCCAGGCCGAGCAAGGCAAGCAAGGGGGTGGTCATGATCATTTGGCAAGTGCCCGAAGAGCGGAATGTGTGTAAGTTGCCGGATTTCTCAAGCCTAACCGACTTGCTCCCGGCTCGAAACCGGTTGCAAGCTTGGTGGTCGATTCTGGTCCAATTCCTGGCACAAACAAGGTTGCCAAGGCCAGGAGTGCGGAATGCCCCGTTCGATCACCGGCTTCTGGAGGTAGGGTGTGGGACAGTTGTGGTGACCCGGTTTTTGAGAGAACCGACGATCTGGGCTCAGACCGGCTTTGACGGAAACCCAAAGTGAACCATATAATACGGCTTCGTATGCCAAGCGCTGCACGTTCGCATGCGGGATTCGATTCGGGCTGGTTGCAGCGCAACGCACCAATCTTTTGTGGGATAACGTGTCCGATCTCTCTTTGATGGTCGATCTGGTTTCGATCGTGCGAGATTTTCGGGTGGGTTCGGGAGGATTCGACCGACGATGAGCAAGACGTCTGCGAACACGGGCGAGTCGACCGCCTACGACAATGGCGGTCAGTATTCTCGCACCAGCATCCTGCGTTACGAGCAGGTTTTTGGCGCAGGTTACGTGAGCACGGGTGGTCCTGAGACCACCGAGTACCTGTGCAAGAAGCTGGGATCGGCGGCCCGTCAGGGGATGCGCGTTCTGGATGTTGGCAGTGGAATTGGTGGGGCTGCGTTCCACCTGGCCCGTACCTACGGCGCTCATGTGCTGGGGGTTGACCTGGCCCCCGAGATGCTCAACATCGCCCACGAACGAGCTGTCGAATTCAAGGGGCCCGGCAGTTGCGAGTTCAAACTCGGTGACGTGCTCACCGAGCCATTTGCTCACAAATTTGACCTGATCTGGAGCCGGGATGCGCTCATGCACTTGCCAGACAAGCCACATCTGTTCAAGCGGTTGTTCGACCTGACCGCTCCCGGCGGTGCGCTGGTCATTACCGACTACGCCCGCGGTGAGACTGGCAGCTATAACAATCCGGCGTTCGATGCCTATATCAAGGCGACCGGGTACCACGTGGTCAGTCCGCGTGAGTACGGCAAGTTCCTGGAAGGGGCTGGTTACGTTAGCGTTGACGTGGAAGACGCAACCTCCCGCTTCGTCGACATCCTGCGCAGAGAGTCGGAACGACTGAAGTTGAACCGTAGCCACTTCCTGACGCTCTTCTCGGAGTCGGATCTGGATTACCTTGTCGAACGCTGGTCCATGAAGGACGGCTTCTGCGAAGCTGGTGCAATGAAGTGGGGTATTTACGTGGCTCATAAGCCCAAGTGAACCCAAGGGGTCGGCCCGATCTCCTCGGGCCATAACTCTGGAAAGACCAGGCTGCCATGACGACATCCAGGTCTGCGCGTGGAGTCGCACGCTGGGTTATTGAAACTCGCCGACGGTTCGGGACCAAATCCCGGACCTCTCGGCGGGATTTTCCTCGTAGCTCCAGCGCAACTTCTAGCCCAAGATTTGTGCCCCGCGCCACGCCGCTCCGAAAACTGGCGGCCTGGTCGGTCCATTTTTACACGGCCCTTGGGCTGTGCTGCGCATCGGCCATTGCGGTGGCCATTTTCCAGGGCGATGCCCGCGGCTTTCAGGCGGCTTTCGTCTGGATGATTGTGGCTACCCTGATTGATGCCACGGATGGGACTCTGGCCAGAAAAGTGGGTGTCAAGCAGGTGCTACCGGGCTTTGATGGCCGGCGGCTGGATGACATCACCGACTTTCTGACGTACACGTTTCTGCCGTTGTTGTTGCTGTGGCGTGCAGGCACCCTGCCCCCTGGGCAGGAAGCCTGGCTGATGTTCCCGTTGCTTGCGAGCGCCTACGGGTTCTGTCAGACCGACATCAAGACGGGCGACGGCTACTTTCTGGGCTTTCCGTCACTCTGGAATGTGGTGGCCTTTTATATCTACATTCTTGGAATGCCGCTCTGGATCAACCTGGCGATTTTGATTGTGTTGAGCGTTCTGACATTCGTGCCGACACGCTACCTTTATCCTTCGCAGCCTGGATCTTTGAATCGCCTCTCAAGCATCCTTGGGGTGGTCTGGATGGTCTCGTTGGTGCCGGTGCTTCTGGGCTTTACCCAGCTTGATGCCGAACGCAGCCTGAAACTGACACAGCCCAGCACGCTTCAACTGATTACCTACGGCACGCTGTTCTACCCCATCTTCTACTTGGGGGTCTCGTTCTGGATCACGTTAAGGCTTGGCCGACGTGGGTTCGGACATACCTCGAACGCAGCCTGAGCTCTGCTGCCGTGGTTCTTGTTGCTGGGCCACTGCACGATGGACCGTGGTTTCCAGGTGGTTCCGTTGACGCCTGATGATCACGTTGCTCGGAGCGTGGAAGCCCCGATTCAAGATCGCCCCGCCCCATCGGGCGGGTTGAACAACGCCCGCGAAACAATCTTGGCCCTTCCAGGGCGATTCAATTCTCTTGAATCGCCCTGGAAGGGCTCAAGACAATTAGTGCCGAAGGTGTCTCCGGAATTCGATAAAACGAGGCCGCGAAGCGCACAGCTCATAACGCCGTGGCACAAGCGCGACCTTCTTTTGTCCACGGATCAAGGCTTGGCGGCCGGTTCGGCTGTAGCTGGTCCCGATGTGGCCCAGGCAAGGCCCCGGGTGACAAGCTTCAAGAGCTCCGGGGTCTGAAGCGGGTCATGTTTATCGGGCCCGAAGTCTCGGTGTCCGAACACGGTGTGGAACACACGGCCCTTGCCATGGGTCCGAACCCAGGCCACGGGCCATTCCTCGTTGTCCAGGGTGATGGATGCCAGGATGGTGTTACCCGGTTCTTCCTGCAGCTTGTAGTACAGTTCGTCTTTGAGGTCGAAGTCCGAAATCCCCTGGCAAACGGGATTCTCTGGGGTCTTGATGTGAACTCGATAGTCTCCCTTGCGGGTTTTGCTGTCGGGTCCTCGGCGGCTGGTATCGTGCGAGAAGACTCCGCCGTACATGACCCGCAGGTCAAGCGTCCAGT
This sequence comes from uncultured Planctomycetales bacterium, assembly GCA_903926465.1. Lineage (GTDB taxonomy): Bacteria > Planctomycetota > Planctomycetia > Isosphaerales > Isosphaeraceae > CAIYJE01. Next base: position 31,550 of record CAIYJE010000169.1, on the reverse strand, counting down.
CTGGCGCGGCATTGTCGCCACCGTGGATGGTGACGAAGCCGCCGCCCTGGTCATGCACGAAGTGCAGCATCGCCTGCTGCTGTGCGAGCGTGAACTTGAACTCCGGGTCACGACGATCGGTCAGCACGATCAGCCCCTTGTATTTGTTCAGGGCCTCGGTTTCCAGGATCGCCGCGTCTTCAGCAATGGTGACCCGGAACTGACCAGTTTGTTCCAGGGCCTTGGCCAGGGCGTTGGCCTGGTCTCGGTAACCATGATGTTCACGCTGCCCGCCAGAGAGCAGCAGAACCGGCACTCCCTGGGGATTTTTCAGTTGGGCCGAGCAAGGAACCGAAACGGCCAGCAGCAGCAACGCAACTCCGGTACGCACAAGGCCCAGGGGAAGAGGCGGCATGGGAGAGGACTCCTGGTGGAAGGTGATCTGTGGTATCTCGCATTGAACCCAGCCGGGCGCTCAAGGTCGAGCCAACAGCTGGTCTTTTGGGGAGAAAAACTTCGCTCAGCCGCTGGCAGGCTCGGCCGCCTGCCGTTCCAGTTCTTTTTCTTCAGCGCGGGCAATCGCCCGGCCGCCCGGCACATCGACCAGCATCAGTAACAGGCCACCGATGATGAAAAACGGGATGACCGTCAGAATTGAAACGCGAGTTGATCCGGTGGCGGCAATGCTCAGGCCGAACAGCATGGGCCCGAAGATGCCTGCGAATTTTTCGACCACCGCAAAGAAGCCGAAGAATTCACCAGAGCGCTGGCGTGGGATCAGGCTGGCGAATAGAGAGCGGCTGAGCGCCTGGCTGCCCCCCTGCACCATGGCCACCAGAAACGCCAGCAGCACGAAGTGCAGGTTGCTGGTCATGAAGTAGCCCAGGGTACTAATTCCCAGGTAGGCCACCAGGCAGCCCAAGATCAGGAGCCTGGCGGCAATCTTGCGTGAGAGGATTCCAAACAGGAACGCGAACGGGATACCCACGAACTGGGTGAGGACCAGCGAGCCGATCATGGTTCCCTCGCCAATGCCAATCTCTTCACCGTACTTGGTGGCCATGCGAATGACCGTGCCAATGCCGTCGTTATAGATCAGGAAGGCGATCAGCATGATCAGGCCGGCCCGGAACCGCGAGAGTTCACGGAAAGTGCTGGCAACCTGAGAGCTGACCTGGGAGGCCAGCCCGCCCTTTGCGCGATTGGAGGAGAGCGAAACCGGTGGTTCCGACACCTTGAGGAACATGGGGATGGAGAAGATCCCCCACCAAACGGCAACCGAAAGGAACGCCAGCCGGGATGGTAGGGTGGAGGAACCGCCCGGTAATCCGAACCATTCCGGCTTCTGGATCCAGGCCAGGTTGAGCGTGAGCAGGATACCGCCACCGAGGTATCCCAGGGCGTAACCGGCCGTGGAAACCCGGTCGATTTCGTCTGGCTTGGCGATATGCGGAAGCAGCGAGTCATAAAACACAAAGCTTCCATTGGCACCGATATTGGCCAGCATGAAGAGCACCGAGGCCAGCACATAGTCTCCTGGGCCAATGAAGACCATGCCGGCCACGCTCACCAGGCCAACGGCCATGAACGCGGCCAGCATCTGTTTCTTGACGGGCCGGGTATCGGCCAGAGCGCCCAGAATGGGAGACAGAATGGCGCTGATAACCATGCCCAAAGTGGTCACGCCAGCAAACAGGGCCGTGCTTGAGCCTGAATAGCCCTGGCAGGCCACCTTGCCAAAGTAGATGGGGAACACGGCGGCGATGATGGTGGTGACCATGGCCGAGTTGGCCCAGTCATACATGGCCCAGGCACGCAGCTCTGGGCGGCTGAGCCCCACGGCGTCCAGCCAGCGGTGGGACGAATGAGTTTGTTCTGGGAGATCGGCCGTACGGTCTGACATGGGGGAACGATCTCCTGAAAACATGCCGATGGATTGGACTGATCGAGGTTCACGGTTGCGTTACGATCCGGTATCCGATCCAAGCCCGAGGCGCCAGCGGGTGGAGTTCTTGTCTTGAGGCTTCGGGCTTGAATACCGGCTCAACCGCATGGCCAGGTGGTCTGGAACGTCAACCGTGAACTGCTCTAGTAGGCTGCCAGAATGGGGACCAGCCGTTTTTGAACGGGGCCGCCCGTGACATGCACTTTTCCTTCGAGGTCAACGAACACATCCACCTCGCTCCGGGCGCCGAACTCGGGCAAATAGATGCCGGGTTCGATGGAGAAGCAGGTTCCGGGCAAGACCAGCCGCTCTTCGTGGGTTTCCAGGTTATCCATGTGGGCGCCGTTGCCGTGCACCTCTTGGCCAATATTGTGACCGGTGCGGTGGACAAACCGGTCTCCGTAGCCGGCCGCTTGAATCACTTCGCGTGCGGCGTCGTCCACTTCATAGCCTTGCAAGGGGCGGCCATCGGCAAACGCCTGGCGTACCACGGCAATGGCGGCATCGCGGGCGTGGGCGACCACGGCAAAAACCTTCTCAAACTTTTCGGGGACTTCGGTCCCCACAAAGCCGCAGCGGGTCAGGTCGCTGTAAACCGACCGAGGTTTGTCCAACTTGCCCCAGAGGTCGATCAAAACGTAATCCCCTTCACGGATGGGGGTGTCATTATCGGGCCGGTTTTCAAAGTGGGGGTCTCCACTGTGCGGCCCCACGCACACGCTGGGCGGGCTGTAGGTGGTCAGGTTGTGTTTCTGGAAGTGGTCCAGAATGGCAGCCTGAACCTGTCGCTCTGTAACGGGCTGGCCGGCCCGAACCCGGCTGGCAATCAGGCCCCAGGCCACGTCATAGGCGGCCTGAGTGATCCGGTCGGCCTCGAAATGCATCTGGGCCTGCTCTTGATCCCAGGCCGACTCAAAGAGCTGGATCAGGTCACCGGATGAGACCACCTCCACCCCCAGCGCTCGGATTGCCTCAACGGTGCCGGCATCCACCCGGCTAACGTAGGGATTGGAAAGCCCTGGCGCATATTCCATGGCCACCCGGCTCTGCCCGTGCAGGCTGGTTTTCAACGCCTCTTCAAGCTGTTGCCACCGGGAATACTCCCGTTTGTGGCCTGGCAGGTTATCCAGTGCGGTCGGCTCAATTTTGTGAACGATGCGGGTGGGCTCGCCAACCCGTGGGATGGCGTAAAAGAACCGCCGAGATCCTGGGCGTGTGGAATCGAGGTCCAGCACACGCCTGGCAAGCTGGTTGCTGCCTCGGAAGTCATACAGCAGCCACCCATCAAGGTTGAACCGGGTGAGTGCGTTCTGAATGGCCGATAGATCGAACATGAATCAACACCCCTGTCGTCTGGTTCCTGGCCTGGCCTGCCCGGGTCGTCTTTGATTGGGATGACTTCCGCCACGTCTAGGGCCTAGTCTGACGCCATTTCGAGTAGTTTGCAACGCGGATGGGGGCCTCGGATTGCGAGTCAGCCGAGGGTTGCCCCAGATATACAAGCCGCCAGGCGGAATCTTGTTGAGTTGCGAACCTACTCTGAGGATTATCGGTGTATCAAGTCATAGACGGCCGGTAAGGTGGAGGAAGGTCGTGGAATCTTTAACAGCTCGATACTTTCTCAAGGTGGCACTTCAGCGGCTCACGGGGGCTGAAGAGATCATGGATAAGCTGCGTCTCACCTTGGAGGCACATTACATCGGAGGTTACGCGGTCGAGTGCTCGCTCAAGGCACTGATCCTGAGTCTCACTCCCTCTGCCGAGAGGGAAGGCATGATCAGACAACTGACCCGAGGGGCAATCAATCACGATACTGAACACTTGCGGGGGTTGCTGAAAGGGCGTGGCCTGGACCTACCACTGGAGTTGGTCAAGCGGATGCGTAGGTTTGACTGGACCACAGATTTGCGGTACGGGATCGGACGTAGAGATACGGGTGAGACACGGGCCTTTCTCAACACGGCCAGGGCAATCTTTGATTGGGCGGAGCAACAAACCCCATGAGCATGATCACAATCCCACGCTGGGAAGCGAAACGGACGGCTGAAACCCGCATGGTTGAGGATCGCCTGAGGCCTCATTTTCAGCAAGTTGATGCCTATCGGTACAACATGGCCTCGATTCGCCTGAGAGTGATCGATCGTCGATTTGAGGAGATGAAGCGGGATCAACGCGACACCATGGTCGAGCAGGAACTTGAGAAGCTTCCGCCGGAAACCCAGGGCGATATCCTGATGCTTTTGACCTTTGCACCGTCTGAGCTTGCTCAGGAACCAGGTCATTTCAGGGAGTTCATGCTGAACTCAGATTTCGAAGATCCCAGCCCAACGATGCTTTGAGGCGTCATTCGCTCTTCCGTGATCGAGGACTACCTTGGCTTGAGCCAGAGGACGAACCAGTCGTAGGCGTCTTGGCGTTGCGCGGGGGTAACGGCATGCCCGACACCCTGCGCCACGTTGACTTTGAGCTTGTCAGTCGCGCCGGCGGCATCGAAGGCGGATTTGGCTGAGGCAAAAGCGACTTTCGCCCCGCCAATCGGGCAATTCAGATCTTCCGAGCCATTCAAGATCAACAACGGCCGGCCCGCGAAGAGCCGCAGCAGGCTGGGGCAGTCGAAATCGCCGGTGACACCCGGAATGATTTTGTCCCAAAGCTTGCGACAAACTTTGGCGTTCACTTCGGATTCGCCCAGGTCACTCGCGGCGTCGGCGTGAGCGGCGGAGATTGTCTTGGCACGCCCCTGCCAGGCGTCGTTTTTGAGACCCCACGCGAAACTCTGCACCGCGATTGCGGGAACCGCGACCTTCACGCGGTCGTCGACCGACGCGGCCATCCAGGTTCCAATGACACCTTTGCGAAATCCAATCATGACGATGCGATTAGAATCCACATCCGCTCGCGTCTGCAAAAAAATCAAGCGTCCGCCAGATGTCCCAGCAGGTGTCGAAGTAAAACGGGTGTTCGCCAGGCTCGCCGGGTTTGGTGCGCCAGGCGCGGGTGATGGCTTGATTGTAGTCGTCGGTGCCGTTGCCTGAATTGCGTTCGCCGTGGTAGCGGCCGTCGATCGAGATCGCGACAAACCCGAGCTGGGCGAGATCCTCTAGCGTCGATGTCATGTCGAATTTGTTGCCGCCCGTGCCATGTAAGACGACGACGGCGGGGCGCGGCTTGGTGTTGTCGGCGGGGCGAACAATGAGCGCTGGAACGCGTTCAATCGTGCCGTCGGCTCTATTTTCGCTCGCAAAGGAAAGCAGTTCGGTCACCAACCCGGCGTTTGGCCCAGACGTTTTGTCGACCCGTGCGTCGAGCGGAATTTTGGGCCGGTCGAGCTGCTTCTGAAAGGCGGCTTTCGTCTCGGCGGCCGGCCTATACGCTGGCAGCGCTTCGGCCTGGGTGATCAGCAAGAAAGGGAGCCAAAGGAGAACCGGCATGGAGACCTCGTGCAGATCGGTGTTATTCGTTGCGATAGTGCGAGGGTTGTCATGTTACCCCGGCGCCGTTCGAAGCGAAACGAGCGAGACCGGCGGCACAAAGCCGGCCTCGCCCATGGCGGAACTGAAGGACAAGCAATGCACGATCTGTGGGAGCCAGGGGTCAGAAAGCTGCAGCGTCTGTCCCTCTTCCTCGTTCGTCCCAGGATGCGATGCCTTGTATCCAAGACTTGCAGCCCGATTGCAACCCGGTATCAAAAAGCTCAGTCCTCGTCCCCGACCCCATCCAGGGCGGCCTTCACGCCGGCCTCCAGGGTCGTTGCCGGTTTCGGAAACCCAGCCGACCTTAACTTCGTCATATCGGCCTGTGTGAAGCTCTGGTACCGGCCGCGGAGTTCGCTGGGCATCTCCACGTAACGGATTCTGCGCTCGCGGCCCATGGCGTCGAAAACTGCCTTCGCCAGGTCATCGAACGTCCGGGCCTCACCGGTTCCGCTGTTGAAGATGCCGCACACGCCAGGGTTCTGCCAGAGCCAGATCAGGTGATCAAGGCAGTCCCCCACAAAGACAAAGTCGCGTCTTTGGCCACCGTCGGTAAATCTGGGATCGTCCGACCTGAACAGCTGAACTTCGCCGGTCTGAAGGATCTGGCGGCGGGCATGCCAGACGACACTCGACATCCGCCCCTTGTGAATCTCTCTCGGTCCATACACGTTGAAAAACTTCAGGCCGGCCCAGCTCGGCGGCATCGCCTTTCCTTCAGAGACCTGCCCCAGGGCCCAGAGGTCGAAATCGTTCTTGCTCTTGCCGTAGAGGTTCAGCGGTTGAAGTTCCGATGGCGAAGTCCGATCATCGAACCCCTTCGCTCCGTCGCCGTAAGTGGCTGCGCTGGAGGCGTAGTAGAAAGGCTTCTTCGCCTCAGCACACCAGTTCCAGAGCGATTGCGTGTACCCGATGTTATTCCTGAGCAGGTACTCCCAGTCCGTTTCCGTTGTGCTGCTGCACGCGCCCAGGTGGAAGATGACCTCGATTGGTAGCGAGCCCGCCTTTAATGCATCGAGAAAAAGCGCATCGGTCAGATAGTGGAAACTGGGTAACCCCACCCAGTTCCTGGCCTTGGCCGCTGTGAATGGATGATCGACAAGGCACACCTGATGCCCGGCCGCCGATAGCCGGTGCACAAGATTCGAGCCGATAAAACCCGCGGCTCCCGTAATGGCAATCATCCAGGTTCCCTCTCACCTTCCAGTTCAGGCATTCGCCCGTCACTTTCGAACCGACAACACAGGCTAGTTTGAGAAGGTTAATCGTTCTCCCTATTTGCGACAATCAAACCTCTTGTGAACAACGTCCTGCTTAAACATTCAGCCGAATTCAGTGAATCAAGGAATAGGTCTGGTTTTGAGGGCTGAAGGCCCGATTCATGACAGCCCAGCCCAACGGGCTGGGTTAAGGGGGGGCCTCCTTGCCTGACGCCCTGTAAGGGCGGTTCATTGGGCTTGTCATGGGGTCGCCCTTATTGGGCTCCAAGCCTTAAAAACCGCTGTGCCACAAACCTAGGGCTTCTAGCCTTGGCTGACAGAACTCTCCTTACGGGACGGAAAATATCGGATCTTGATACTTCTGGATTTGGCTGAATCCTTACCCAGCGTCTTATGACGATTTACTTTGGGTTTGTACGAGTAGGACTGCCGCCTTCTCGGCGGTCTCTTATCGCGTTTCACGATTGGCTTGCACACAGAAGGATTTGCTGAGTGTCACGCCTCAGTGTCTTGATCTTCGTTCGATGTAGGACAGCCGCCCTCGGCAGTCATCTTCGTAACGGCCCAGGAATCCAGAGACAGCCGAGGGCGGCTGTCCTACATTCGGAAAAGGAACACCAGGAAAGGCGTTCACTCTGTGTGCAACGCAAATGTTAACCGCTATAGGGTGGAGTCTATTCGTGAACTGCGATCGGGGGGCAATGCAAGTTCGTTTGAAGTACCTGTACACGGCTTCTGGCCCAGCTTTAGACACGCCTTGATCGTTTGAGTAGAACGTGTCTGTGAACCGCTACAAGATCATCCGGTTCCGATTAACGGACCAGACGGTTTGGTGCGGATTTCTTCGATGGGCAGGTTCTGCAATGTAACGGGAGATCGAGTGGTTTGGTGAAACGTGCGAAATTGTCGAGGAGTACAGCCAACGGTTCGACGGAAGGCATCGTTGAAGCGGCTCAGGGAGCCAAAGCCAGACTCATAGGCAATCGTCAGTACCTGCTCGGTTGTGGTTGAGAGCATCCGTTTGGAGTGGGTAATTCGATGAGCGTTGATGCAGGTCACCAGGCTCATTCCAAACGCTTTTCGAAACTGAGTCATCGCATAACCTGGGTGTAGGCCAACCGTTTGACTGATCTCATGGACGGTCAATTGCTTCTTGTAGTTTTATGCAATAAAGCGTGCCCGGGGGCGTATTGGTTTCCCGGACCTTGCAGGCGCGAACAATGTTGCAGGAGCTTGCGCCAGTAGCAGTGCCCCATAGGACACCATCGGGGCAGAACTGTTGATCGACTTCGTCAGCGTGGCCTCCACCTTCCCTGCCGTTGCCGTGCCTGAACTTGGGGGCGCTGGTGATGGGCGGCGTGCTGGCCCTAGACGGCGGTGTGGCCCGGCTGGGCCTGGTTTCGGTACTGGCGTTGGTCTTTGGGTTGGCGGCCGCCGCCCCTTTTCAGGCGGATATCCTGACCTACACCCTGACCGGTGGGACGATCTCCGGTTCACTCAATGGCAATTCTTTCAGCGGTGCCACCTTCACAATCACGGCCACGGGTGATCCGGCGGCCGATGTCACCACCGCAACCGGTGGTTATGGCGAAAGTTTATTTATTCTGAGCGCCGCGAGTGCGATCACGATCGCTGGAGCCGGCTCGGCTACGCTTGACTCCAGCTTCAAACTCTATTCAGGCGATTACGGCGATGGTTCGGGATACTTCCAGTTTGGGACAGGTGATTACGCCAGCGGGTATGGGTTAGTGAACAATATTTCCAGTGGCAACTCGAACTGGGACCTTTCGACCCCGCTGACGATCACAGGAAGTTTGGACCGGAATTCCGCCGGCAACGGCTTCATTACCAACACCACGACCGCACGGGGTTTTTATGTCACGGGCTTCAGCGGTCCTGCGACCTTGACCATCACCGCTGCGGCTGTTCCTGAGCCGGGCACACTGGCGATGGGCGGCCTGTTGGCCCTGGGCGGCGATGTGCTGTCGTTCCGCCGGCTGCGCCGCAAGGCTGCCTGAGCGCGCTACTAAAATCGTGAGATGAATAACAGGCCGTCGGGTGCTTCCGTTGCCGTGGGGGGCGCCCGGCTGACTTTTTTGGTTTCGTAGTCAGAACGCTCGTATCAAACCGAGCCGGGAGCGCGAGCGACCGACCGTCTCTGTTTGAGTGACGGGGGCCGTGAACACCAAACTGTTAGTAAACGAGCTAGGATACGGAAGTACAAGTGAACCAATCACGGCTTATCTACCTACCGAGTTACCCTTTTCTCAAGTATCAGTTTCTCAGGATAGTGCTGGAAACACGGACATCGGTTCACCCTGGCGTTCGATGACATAAGTGATTGCGGTAAGTCGATCTTCCTCGTTCTACGGGTAACGCGTACTTCCGTGTTGTGTCCACCGCACGCGGTTCGCAGGTTCGTTAAGCGTCTCACGCAGTCTTCGGCTTGACCATGCCTTGAGTTTCACCATGACTTTTTCAGGATTGACCTTCGGCGCAGAGATCGCAACATGGACATGGGTTCACCTCACGTGGGCAGCCCAGAGACACCAACCCCGGACGTGGGCATGATCACAGATAACCTGGAGAACACAGCGTCGGCATGGCTCATCCAGAACGTATGCGGGTTGCCGCATGCGGGTCAGCACGGCTTGTTCTCGTGCGGTATTGATGGGGAATCTGGGTCTTTGAAGTTGATTGTGATGCCGATCAACCGACTCGTCTTCTCGCCCGTATAACCAGGTTTCGTAGGTTGAAAAGGTCAAGAAGTAGGCAGCCGCCGCGTCTTTCACGCGATTTGCCCTCCCGTAAGACTCGGGTCAATCCGACCAGCACCAGATGCAGTATAGGAGGTTCTGAACTCACATCACATCTTGCCGTTTCGTTTGATAATTGTTTGATTACTCGGTCGTTTATAGCGGTTAACATTTGCGTTGCACACAGAGTGAACGCCTTTCCTGGTGTTCCTTTTCCGAATGTAGGACAGCCGTCCTCGGCTGTCTCTGGATTCCTGGGCCGTTACGAAGATGACAGCCGAGGGCGGCTGTCCTACATCGAACGAAGATCAAGACACTGAGGCGTGACACTCAGCAAATCCTTTCGTGTGCAAGCCAATCGTGAACCTCTATAGGCAGAACCCAGACGAAAAGAAGGGCAAGAACCTGGTGTTCACGGTCCCGAGGGGTCGAGTTTGCGAGGGTCGGTCGCTTGCGCTCGCGGCTCGGTATGAACCGGAGAAGAGCAGGCATTTTCAAAGGGCAAGAACCTGGTGTTCACGGCCCCGAAGGGTTGCGTTTGCGAGGGTCGGTCGCTTGCGCTTGCGGCTCTGTATTGGAGAAAAGCGCTGGGGCCAAGAACCTAGCCTGGCCAATAGTCGGGCCAATGGGGCCATTTCTATTTTTTTTTGGCCTCCTCAGCAGAATCTGTGATGGTGCGGAGGCTCTGGCAGATGCCCAAGAGTGTGAAATAGAGCCAATTTCGTGATTCTTGTCGAACGGAAACCGTAGGATTTTCTCGTTACAACTTTCACCTTGTTGTTGAGTCCCTCGACTACACCAGAGGAGATCGCTCCACGAGCCTTGAACCAGTTGAGAATCAACGGCTGGTGATTACGTAGAGTCTGGGCCACCTTCTTCATCGGTTCCAACCGTGAACGCATGACTCGCGTGGTCCACTTGTTCAAAAACCTCTCCGCCCAAGTCGCGTATGTGTAACCCCAAAACTGTTGAAACTCCTCTCGGAGGATGTAAGCCCTGACTGTTCGAAGGTTGTACTTCAAGACTTCCGCGAGCTTGACCTCCTGCTTCTCTGTCAGATTGTTCTTCCGTTTCAGCAGGCTCCACCGTGAATGCTTGAGAACCTGCTCGTAGCCGTCTCGCTTTAATTGCTTGGCTTCCTCGGCGCGAATGTCATCCAAGGCCTTTCCGAATTTCTGCATGACATGAAACCGGTCAAGGATATGCACGGTATTCTCGAGTTTCTGGCTGATCACATTGAGGTAGGGTCTCCACATGTCGCTGCACACGAATTGGACACCCGAACAGACCGAATCACCCAGGCTATCCAGACAAGAACGGAGGCTGGCCTCAGTCCGGTTCTCAGCGATCGCCAGCAATCGCTTCAACGGCCCAATCTCGTAGACGAGAATCAGATAGGCGTGTCCTTTGGCTCTGGCGATCTCGTCGATTCCAATGGCCTTGATTCCCTGAAGATTGCGATGTGCCAAGCCCCACTCGACCGCATGCTCGACCGATCGACAAACGCTATCCCAGGACGTACCGAAGATTGAAGCGACTTCGCTCCAACTGAGCCTTTTGGCCCATGTTGCCAGGAACCACATATAGGTCTCGGTCAACCGGTGTTTGCCATCGCACCAAGGCACCATTTCAACCTTAACACCGCACCGTTCACAGTTTACACGCCGCATCCGATAGGCGAGAAAGACGGCAATACCCCATAACGGAACGAACTCAAACCTTCTTTCGGAGAGGTGATCGTAAAACCGCCTTGGCTTGCCACAACCCGAACAGTGAATCAGACCGTTTTTTCGGGATTCGATTTGCAAAAGGATCGCCCCGTTTCCAGTCGAGTGCTCTTCAAACTTTGCCTCTCTGACAACAAAAGACTTGAAATGTAGGACACGATTGAAGATGGTTTGAATACGCATTCTGGGGCACTCCGGGTGGGATTTTGTGTGGTAACTCAATCATGCCTTTGAGTGCTTCAGGATGCGCCCCCAACCATAGTGGAGTAGCGACCGACACACAAATCAGCCCAGTTGCTTACTTGACCAATCGAGACTGCGAATTCTTCGTTCCGCCCTCAATCGAACGGGCGGGACGAAGAAGTAGCTGGCCCCGAGGCCAACGGATACTGTCGCGCTCTTTTTACTGAAACCGCTTCACAGATTCTGCGGACGACCCCTATTTTGTTTAGGGAGATGCGCAGCCCAGAAACTCAGGCTTCCTGCTTCTATTTCTACAGGTGTTTCGGGTGGGGCCATATCTTGGCCAAAGCAAAAAAACGCCTGAAAGTCAGGGCTATTGTTCAAAATGAGGGGCAGACACCTGGCAGGCTCGCAGCTAGTGCCCATTTTGGACTGGCCTCCCTCACGCAATGCTGGACGCCGGCGTGGGCGCACTTTTGTGAATGGCACTTGAATGACGGGCCAGATGCTCCAGGCGACGAGAGCGAATCGTTGCCGGGCGGTCGGACCTGCGGTTTATGGGAAACTTTCGGCAAAACGGCTATAGTCTCAGGGCATGCGGGGGCCGGAATGGCCCCGAAAACCTGGTGATCTCTCAAACTGCAAATTCAGGAGCGTTCTGAATGCCACAACTGATTATTGAAGGGGGCCCAACGCTTGACGTTGCGGCCGGTACCAAGCTCACACTGGCGATTGAGGATGCGGGAATCCCCATCCTGCACCGCTGCGGCGGAAATTCTCGCTGCACCACGTGCCGGGTTTTGATTGTGGCGGGTGATGCCGGCCCAATGCCCGAGATTGAGCGTGAGCGGCTGGCCCGTGAGGCTGAGCTAGAGCCAGGGATTCGGCTATCCTGCCAGGTCCGGGTCGAAAGTGACCTGACCATCCGGGTGCTCCAGACCACAACCTCTACCGGCATGCCCGCAGGTTCCAGGCCGGCCGACTGAGCGGGATTGTGATCCTCCCCCTTGCCCCCCCCCCCCCAAAGCAGTATCCAAAAAAAAGTCCGGCCGGCCTGTGGCTCGAATTCGAGCGTCACAGAGCCGGCCGGTCTATTTCTGAAGCTAGCTGAACGACTGCTGGTCAGAAGTTCTTTTCGCTGCACTTCTTGCAGCGAGCAATGTGACGCCGGACCTGGCCGCCGCACTTCTTGCAACGGGGGAAACGATTCTTGGCGGCGGCATTCTTTTTTCGGGGTCGAAGAGACACAATCCACCTCGCGGGTTGTACGATTCAGTAAAAGTGCGCTCGAAAATGACTTGGGGCCGGTCGAGCGGCAGCGGTCGGTAATCCCGTTGAGCGCTACCGTCGGGATTCAAGTCAGGAAGTATAGCAAAAGAATGGGGCCGGTGACGAGTCCATTTTCCCGTGGTCTAGTTTTGCAGTTTTGCGTGTGGCCGTAGGGAATCAGGGCAAAAACAGATCGACGGAAGTTTTGGTCAAATGTTCAGGCGTGGGAGCAATCTTGGGAACTTGGGTTCTGGGGCCCGGAGGTCACTCCGCAGGTATTTTCACGTGAACCGCTGTCGCCTGTTCACGTTCCCCGTGGCGTCTGGTTAGGCTGGCTGTGCGCTGTGCATCGAACCGCTGGTTGAGGAAGGGTTCTCACTTCGCGGTCTCGATCAGGAGAAGGTCACCGTCTCCTGGCTCCACACGGAAGCTCTTGGCCGTTGTTCGGGTTGCTGCTGAGGTGCGGGGCGTATTGAACGTTACCGTAACCGTCTGGTTCCCCATCGGGTTATAAACAGCAAGGCCGTTGTCGAACTCCCGCCTTACGCTGCCGTCGTTTTGCCAGCGTCCTTTTGCCATCGGCCTCCCCAGGCTCTTCTCCCAGAATGGATACCAGTCATGGAGATGATCTGGGGACGGCAGCGGGTTGGGATCTGAGAATAAGCAGTACCCGTCAGACAGTGTCAGTGACAAGGTGGTGGTGGCACGCATCAGGTTCAGGTCTTGCCGCGAGTTCTGATACCAGGTCTCCAGGCAATTCACGCGCGGCTTTCGTAGGTTCTCCTCGGCCCATTCAAGGGTGTCGGCAATCTGCCGCCAGTCCTTCGCCGCTTTTGACTGGTAGCACTCCATGAAGTAGCCGTTCAGTAAACTTGCCGTTCTGGGCGTTTGGCGATCGTTGGCATTCGCCAGGATCAGTGGTTTGTCGCCAATCTCCCTGCGAATTTCCTTGAGCAGTGCCACCCGATCCTGATCATCGTCCCACCAGTCGAGCATGATGCCGTCGAACACGCCTGACTCAACCATGGCCTTGGCCTGCCTGGCGACCTGCTGGCGATACGCTGCCTGGGAGAAGTCGAGTAATAAGTATCCCCCCTCTTCCCAGCCAACGACAACCTTGCCCGCTTTCCGCATCCACCACTCGTGGTTGGGAGGCAGGTAAGATAGATGTGCGTCCCGGTAACGCAACTCCGCGAGCAAGACCATCTGCGGATTCTTCTTGAGCAAATCGGCCCGCATTTGCAGCCCGGCCTTCCGGCTCGCGTCAGTAAACTCCGTGGCAAGGCCGTTGAACTTGCCCACCCACCGCAAGCCAAAGAAGTCGGGGGCGTGATAGACAAGATCATGGCGGGCCAGCGTGGTTAGCCTGTCCTCATCTTTCAGATTGTCAGCGGCGTTCCACGCCTGGAATACCGAGGGAAATCGCCGGTCCGCAACACGAGCGTAAACATCGTTCGGCTCGTCTGCACGTGCAGAGCTCCAACCGAACAAAGCGATCAACATGGCGACAGCCGCAGTGTTGCCGGTCATGGTTTCGCTCCGAATCGACCAGCGAATTGCTCACTCGCCGATTTCTGGGAATGATGAGTCAGGAGCCCGCCAGCCGGGTCTCTGGCACCCGGTTCGGTTCATGGCTTGCTGGTCGTTTCTCGGTGATAACAAAGAGAAGCCGCAAGAGATCCACTGGCTGACGCTTGGGGCTCGTATTCGGAGCAGAAGTCCTTGCTCACGTGCCGGGCTCAGATTTCAGGCGTCTTGCCCACCAAAACCTCAAGAAACGCAACTTCAAAACTCGCGCGATCAGGGCTCTGTTCAGACCCTGACCCGCGAGCATCCCCGGTTCGGTCTTTGGGGCCACCGTTTTGAAGCCTTTTGACGGAATTCGACGGAATGGTTTCGTTATTTGTTGTCCTGCTGCGGAACTTTGAGTTCGTGCAGCAGGAAGGCCAGTTTATCGGCCGCTTCTTCGATGATTTTTGCGGTCGGTTTTCCGGCGCCGTGGCCGGCCCGGGTTTCGATCCGGATCAGGACCGGGTTCGGGCAGGCCTGGGCCGCCTGAAGTGCTGCGGCAAATTTGAAGCTGTGCGCCGGGTAAACCCGGTCGTCGTGGTCAGCGGTGGTTACCAGGGTGGGCGGGTAACAGGTGCCGGGCTTCACGTTGTGCAGGGGAGAGTATTTGAGCAGGGCCGGGAACTGATCGGCGTTGGCCGAAGAGCCGTAATCATCAATCCAGGCCCAGCCAATGGTGAAGGTGTGGAACCGCAGCATGTCTAGCACCCCCACGCCGGGCAGGGTGGCGCCAAACAGATCGGGGCGCTGGGTCATGCAAGCACCCACAAGCAGGCCGCCGTTGGATCGCCCTTCAATGGCCAGCTTGGGAGTTGAGGTCCAGCCGTTGGCAATTAGCCATTCCGCGGCTGCAATGAAGTCATCAAACACGTTCTGTTTGTTGAGCTTGGTGCCGGCCTGGTGCCAGCTCTCACCGTATTCGCCACCCCCGCGCAGGTTGGCCACGGCATAAACTCCCCCCTGCTCCATCCAAACCAGGTTGGTTGGGCTAAAGGCCGGGGTCAGAGAGATGTTGAAGCCACCGTATCCGTACAGCAGGCAAGGTGTACTGGCACTCGGCTTCAGGCCCTTCTTGTAGGTCAGGAAGAGCGGGATCCGGGTGCCATCCTTGCTATTGTAAAACACCTGCTCGGTTTCATAAGCGTCGGGGTTAAAGCCCAGCGTGGGCGCTTTCCAGAGGGTGCTCTTTGCGGTAGCCAGGTCATACCGATAGATGGTGCTCGGTCGGGCGTAGGAGGCAAAGCTGTAAAAAGTTTCGGTGCTCTCGCGATCTCCACGGAGCCCGCCAGCCGTTCCTAAGCCGGGCAATTCCAGCTCCCGCAGATGCTTACCTTCTAGATCAAAGACGCGGATCAGTGAGTGGGCGTCTTTGAGGTAGTTGGCGAATAGCTGATTGCCGACCCGGCTCACAGAGACAAGGGTTTCCGGAGTTTCGGGGATGATCACCTTCCAGGCCGAGGGTTCGGGATGGTGGATATGGATGGCAATCAGCTTGCCGCGAGAGGCGTCTTGATCGGTCTTGAAGTAGAACCAGGGCCCATCGTTGTCGATGAACGAGAAATCATGGTCGAAGTCGCCAACCAGGTGGACCGGCTCCTGCTCGTGCTTGTCAAACGGGCGCCAGAGCACCCGGTACTTGTGGTTGGTTCCCTGTCCCAGGGTGAGCAGAAGGTAGGTGCCGTCGTCAGTGACGGTGGGGTTGGCACGCCACTCTTTGTGGGCGTCATCTTTCCAGATCAGCGTGTCTTCAGCCTGCGGAGTTCCCAGGTTGTGGAAGTAGACCTTCTGGAAGAAGTTGGCGGCTTTGAGGTCGCTTCCGGGTTGTGGTTCGGGGAACCGGCCGTAAAAGAATCCGCTCCCGTCGGGGGTCCAGTCGGCGTCTGAGAACTTGCTCCAGCGAATCTCGTCCGCCTGATCGGTGCCGGATTCAACGTCGCGAACTCGCCAGGTTGTCCAGTCAGATCCCGCCTCGGCCAGTGAGTAGGCCAGTTTTCGGCCATCCTTGCTCACGCTCAGGCCAGACAGGGCCACGGTCCCATCTTTGGAGAGCAGGTTCGGGTCAAGCAGCGGCCTGCCGGCCTGTTCAAGATTCAGGGCGCTGTACAGCACACTCTGGTTCTGGAGCCCGGAGTTGTATGAGTAAAAGTAGCGGCCGCCTTCTTTGGAGGGGGCGGAATATTTCTCGTAATCCCAGAGGGCGGTCAGCCGGTCCTTGAGCGCGGTGCGCTGGGGAATGTCCTGGAAGTAGCTCTCGGTGATGGCGTTTTCGGCCTCAACCCAGGCGCGGGTGGGCTCGGAATCCAGTTCCTCAAGGGGACGGTACAGGTCGGCCACTTGGGTGCCGTGGTACTCGTCGGTGGTGTTGGAGGTGGGTGCCTTGGGGTAAGACCTGGGGTTTTCAAGACCAAATGCGGTGGCCACGCTCATGACAACTGTTGCTCCCAGGGTAATCCATGCCGTTTGTGTTGGTGTTTGATTTGCCAATGGAAACCTCAATGGTTGTTAGACTTCGCCAATCGGCCGCCAGATCTTGCCAGGCCCGTCTTCCATAACCGACACATGAACTGAGCATCCCGCAGCCTACCTGAAAATTCAAGCCCGGGCTGATCGCATCCGTCGCAAGTATACTAGCCGGATGCCTGGGGGTGAGCGTGTGTTGCGGGATCGCCAAGGGGGCGTCAGGCGAAGTTCGTTGAGCCTTCGAACGCTGGTGGCTGGGTTACCCCCTGCGCTTGATTTCGGCCACCTTGCTCACCAGGTAGCCCACCTCGTCGCCGTCGAGTTCCGCCACCTGGGCCACCCCCTGGATAATCTTGATCAGATCGTCCGCGGAGCCCAGAAACATCTTGAATCCCGTATCCCCTTTGCAACGCCCCAATAAGTTCCCGCGCGGGGTAATTCTTAACTGGACCAATTTGGGGACGGTCCAGCTTTCACCCAGAATGCAGCCGAGAATGGCCCGGAGGTGGCTTCCAACCTGAATCAGGCGGAGCTTGTTGGCGCAATCTTGGCGAATCTGGTTTGGTTCTCGGATCGGGTGTTCATGAAAAGTCATGGCGGGAGCAGCGGTTGGGAAAATCAAGGGCTTGGGTGAATATGCAGAAAGCAGACGGGATGTGCCATTCTCTCACAAGGCAAGACGGTTCGCGGCGAATTTCTGGAGTTTCCTGCCCGTGAATTCGGTTGGGCCGGGCCGTTGCGTGGCGGTTTTGGGCGTCGTCCGGGCCTGGTGGTGATGGCGTTGTTCAGGGAATTCAGGGGCGATTGTGGGTGGAACTCGGGCCGGTAAGATCCGCATGGGGTACACGAAAGGCCCCCTGAAATGATACCGTACTGAATTCCTGGCCAGGCAACCTGTGACCAGGGGTGTTCGTGAGAATTTGATCACGGTCGTCACCGATCAGGCGTGTATCATGGCAAATGCTGAGAGCCCGGGTGCTGAATATCGCCGTCGTCTTGAGGATGGCCGGCGAGTCTTGAAGCAGATGGAGAGCCAATCCGAGCGTCTTGCGACTGCGCGGCTGGTGGCGTTTGTGATTTTGGCGGCGGTGGCGTGGTTTGCGCTGGGGGCGCAGCAGATCTCGGCCTGGTGGCTTTTGCCGGCGGCTGGCTTCTTTATCATTCTGGTCATGGTTTATGACCAGGCGTCGCGGGCATCCAAGCGTGCCGAGCGTGTGGTGACGTTTTATGAGGCTGGTCTAGAGCGGCTGGCAGACCGATGGGCTGGCAAGGGGAACGCTGGAACTCGGTTTCGCAATCCAGAGCATCCTTACGCAGAGGACCTGGATCTTTTTGGCGAAGGGTCGCTGTTTGAGCGGCTGGCGATTGTGCGTACCCACCCCGGTGAAGATACGTTGGCGAGCTGGCTGCTGAAACCGGCCACTTTGGACGACGTTGCCAGCCGGCAGACGGCGGTTCGGGAGCTGGCGCCCCGGCTGGATCTTCGCGAGGCGTTTGCCATGCTTGGCAGCGATGTTGGAACCGCGCCGGCGTTTGAGGGGCTGGCAGGCTGGGGCTCGGTCCCAAGAATTTTAGAGAGCACGGCAGCCCGGGTGGCGGCTTTGCTCTTGGCCCTTGTCACGGTACCCGCCTTGTTTGCCTGGCTTTTCTTGGGTCAACCTCCCTGGCTGTTTCTGGGGCTAGCCGTGCTGGAAGGGGTGCTGGCAGGCTGGTATTTCAAACGAATTCAGCGGGTACTCGGGGGGCTCGATCAACGGGTTGAACAACTGGACCTGCTTTCCGGGATGCTGGGTTGTTTGGAAACCGCGCGGTTTGAATCGCCCCGGCTTGTGCAGTTGCAGGCGGGTCTGATGGGTGAGCATGGGGCAGCCTCTCGGCAGATTCAGAAGCTGAGGGGCTTGCTGAGCACGCTTGATGCGCGTCGGAATATGATTGTTGCGCCGCTGTCTCCGTTCTTGATGTGGGGTACGCAGGTGGCGTTTGCCGTGGAAGCCTGGCGAGGCCGTTCGGGGCAAGCCATTGCCGGCTGGCTGACCGCGCTTGGAGAGTTTGAAGCGCTGGCGTCGTTGGCCTGCTATGCCTATGAGAATCCCGAAGACACGTTCCCCACGCTGGTCCCAGGCGCATCTCCGCAGTACGAGGCGCAGGGCTTGGGGCATCCGTTGCTGCCCCTGGCGCATGTGATCCGCAATGATATTCGGCTGGGCTCGGATACGGGCTCGCGGGCGTTGATCGTGAGCGGTTCGAACATGTCTGGCAAGAGTACGTTCCTGAGGGCCGTGGGATCGTCGGTGGTGCTGGCCATGGCTGGCGGCACGGTCAGGGCCAGGAAGTTGACCCTGACGCACCTCTCGCTTGGGGCAACCTTGCGCGTGCAAGATTCGCTTCAGGCTGGTCGGTCGCGGTTCTATGCGGAAATTCTGCGGTTACGGCAATTGCTGGAACTGGCCAGGACCGATCCACCGTCATTGTTCTTGCTGGATGAGATTCTTGCCGGTACGAATTCTCATGACCGGCGGATTGGAGCCGAGGCTGTATTGCTGGGTCTGATGGATCGAGGAGCGATTGGCCTGGTGACCACGCACGACCTGGCCCTGGCGGAAATCAGCAACCGGTTCCCTGGAAAGACAGAAAACGTGCACTTTGCCGATCATTTTGTGAACGGCCAGATGACGTTTGAATACGTGATGCGTCCAGGGGTGGTGCGGCACTCCAATGCACTGGAGCTGATGCGATCTGTAGGGCTAGAGGTTTAAACCGGTTGGCGGGTGGCCCTTGGTTGGATTGCACGATTGGCATCTGTGCGTTTGATCGCGTGTTTTGATACATCCCTGGCGTGAGTATTGAGAGGCCGGCATGTGATAGCGGTTCACAATTGAATTGCCGGTGTGGGGCAGCCGTCCTCGGCTGTCTCTTGGGGTTGTTTGTGGGTGCAACCCAATCGTGAGCCGAGATAGGTCAGATCTTAGCGGCTTGGCTCTTGCTTGGCGGGGAGTTGGTGGGCGCGGCTATCGCTGCGTGACAGGTGTGGCCGTGGCGTGACATGACGAGTGGGGCTAGACTTGGCGGCCACGTGCTCAAACGTGCGCAAGACTCCTTGAGCTGCCGCCGACCAGGTGAATTTCTGGGCCTGGGAACTGACGCGATTGGCCATCTGTTTACGAAATTCCGGTTGGTTCAGCATCCTGTCCATCTCCCTGGTCATGGCTTCCACACTCAGGGGATCGAATAGGCAGCCGGCATCTCCCACAACTTCGGGAAGCGAGCCGGCGGTACTGGCCAGGACAGGCGAGCCACAGGCCATGGCTTCAGCTGGCGGCAAGCCGAATCCCTCAATGAGCGAGGGTTGGACGAGTGCGGTGGTCCGGCTGTAGAGGTGCGCCAGATCGGCGTCGGGCACAAAACCAGGAAAGAGAACCCGGCCTTCAACCCCATGGGCTGTCACGGCTGCCCGAAGTTCCGGGACATGCGTGTGGAAAACGTCTCCCAGGTCCCCTACCAGAACCAGCAAGACTTGCTGGTCATCCAATTGTGAGAATGCTTCGATGAGGCGGATCAGGTTCTTGTGGGGGCTGAGCCCTCCCACATACAGGAAAAACCGTGATTCGGGTGAAATTCCATAACGCGCCAGGATATCGCGTGAGGCTGGGTTGTCTGGTCGGTGATAAAAGACCTCGGTGGGTGCGCAAGGAACCACCGAGATCCGGTCATTTGAAGTCCGGAACCAGCTTTGGATCGATCGTCGAGAGGCTTCGGAGACCGTGACAACATGGCTCGACCGACCAACGGCCAAGAACTCCTTGAGTGTCCAGGCAAGCCGTCCCCGCAGGTTGGGAAAAATCTGCTGGGGGTAGTCCAGCGGCATGGTGTCAAATACGGTGACAACCTGCGGAATCTTTCGGACCGGGAAATAGCTATACGTGGCCGGAAAGTACAAGAGATCCAGGCTGGCAGACTGCGCGGCCTTGCGCATGGCCATCAAATCTCGGATGCTTCGCCGGCCATCCGAGGAGGCCGCCAGACTGGGCGCAACGCGCACCTTGGCTGCAACGACCTCGATTCCGTCCGGAATCGTCACGGCACCCGAATCCAGTGAGGGTTGGTCCAAGATGACCACGAACTGGTGAGGATGGGGTTCGCGCGCTAGGGCTTTGAGAAGTTCGCGTGCGAACCGGCCAAACCCGCGTCGGTTGGAAAGCGAACCGCCGTCAATCCCGATCCTGAGCGGCTTTGCTGGACAGTGAACCTGTTCTTGCCCTCTCAGCGGGATTTCCATCGCGACTCTCTCTCTGCTGGAGCATCTGAGGTCTGGGAAAACTCGGAAAATCGACCGGTCGCCACTTACGGTTGGCAACGGCCTGGTCTGGTTGCTGGGTCAGGAGCATTCTGAGTCCCATGGCGATCGCCACGGAAACTCCACAGCAACTGAAATAAATCAGGTGGAGCGGCAGACACCCGGTTGCAAACCAGAAGCCGCGGCGGTTTGTCAAGAATTGATAAAACCGCAGGTTCAGGCAGGCAACCAACCCCATAATTCCAACCAACCCCAGCGCAGAGATCCGCGGTGTCCAGGGGGAGAGGAAGAGCGCAATCCACGCCAGACCGGTGGCAATCACGCAGAGCCGTTGGGCCAAACTCACGTTGAGGTCGTTCTCCTTGCGATGGCTCCGCATCAGCAGCAACATCCAGGGAACACCGCGGTGAAACACGTCGGTCTTCACCATCAACCCCAGAGTCCAACGTTTGAGGTGTGTGGCCTGGATCGAACGAACCAGCGCAATTGGATGACCGGCGCGGGTGAGCCTGTAGCCCATCTCAATATCTTCGATGGCCGGCCGACGATAGAGGCGGGGATCAAATCCGCCAACCTCAAAGAACAGGTGGCGGCGGATCGCGCCACAACCGGTCCAGAATGTGTGCGCTGGCCTGGAATCGTTGTCGAACTCCCCCTGCTGATGCACGTAGTGATGCAGCAGGTTCCGGAACTGGCTGACCAGACCGCTTGCGGACGGTTCGGCATCATAAGACCCAAAGAGTGCCGCCAGACCGGGGTTCTCCTGGAATCGTTCAACCACCTTGGTGAGGGTATCCGGATGAACCACCACATCCCCATCGATGAAGAAGATGAGGTCGGAGAAGGCGGCTTCAGCCCCATCATTTCGCGAGGCGGCGGGGCCGAGGGGTTTCTCGTGACGGATCACGCGTGCGCCGTGCTTCCGCGCTCGGTCGGCGGTGTCATCGGAAGATCCGTCATCGATGACAATCAGTTCGTAGTCTGTCCAATGCGAGGCCCGAAGACCCCGAAGGCAGCGCTCGAAGTCGAGCCCGCCATTGCGAACCGGGATCACGACCGAGAGCGTGGGCGGCCGGTGTTCCGGAGACGTCGGACAGGCGGGGAAATCGTCCATGACATACCCTCGCCCGTCATCATGCCCAGGGTGGTGTGCAACTCCGTCCGTGGAGTCGCCCGAAACCGAGCATGGACCGTCGCTTATGGAAGCGATCGCGACCTTTGGGCTGCAACTCATAGGCGAAGAACTTGGATCGGCGACTGCTGGCGGCAGTCTCGACGTGGCGGGAAGGTAACTTGATCAGCCGAACGTGTCAACGGGACTCGGAACTGCTGGGGAGAGCATTCCTGGAGAGGAGCTTCAGAAGTTGAAAACCGGCTTGGTCCACATCGCTGCTCGAACTGTTCGAGAGCAAGACCAAGGCAGTATTCGACTCTGGTTGGAAAGCAAGGAAGGAATGATAGCCTCCAGTCTGACCGTTGTGCCAGACCGTCCCGTCGGTATTCACAACCCAGGCCAGCCCCACGCTCGGACTTCCCGGTTCTAATCCCATCGGGAACTGAGGTTTCCAGCCGTGCTGAATCGAGCGGCCCAGAGGCGAATCATCAGGATGAAGACAGAAACTCGCAAACCTGAGCATGTCATCGACCGTAGATCGGATCCCACCGGCCCCGCCCAAGGTCAGTATTTCCCAGCGGCCGGCCGGTAGATTCAGGCTGGAATACCCTTGCGCAAACCGCGAACTCTGTTCCGCGTTTACCTGCAAGCACGTATCGTCCATTTTCAGGTGTTTGCAGATCTCCTGGGTGACCAGGTTTTCGTAGTTTGTTTTGTTTGCCTGAATTGCCAGGATGTGCCCCAGCAGCCCCACGCCATAGTTGCTGTACTCGTATGCTTCGCCTGGGTCACGCCTGAGGGTATGGTCAGAGAGGAATCCAAAGAGATCGTCGGGGGTGTATCCCTGGTATGGATCGAGCAGATTGGGCTTGAGATTGGAGGGGAGCCTGGGCAAGCCTGAAGAGTGGGTGGCCAGATGGCGCAAGGTGATAGGCTTGTCGTTTCTAGACGGCACGCGGATACCATCGGGAACGAATTTGGTAAGCGGATCGTCGAGGCTGACTTCGCCCCGTTCCACAAGTTCGGAGAGGAGTGAAGCGGTGAACACCTTGGAGACCGAGCCGATCTCAAAGATCGTCTTGCCGGTGGGAACGGTTCCAGCCTCGCCCCGTTGCGTTGAGCCCAGTCCGAAAACGTATGAGCGTTCTCCGCTGAGAATCCCCACGCTCATTCCCACGACTTTGCCGGAATCGACGAGGGGCCTGAGAACCTGATCCACGGCCTGGGCGACGGCCGGGGAC
The DNA here is from genome assembly GCA_903926465.1 of uncultured Planctomycetales bacterium. Classification (GTDB taxonomy): domain Bacteria; phylum Planctomycetota; class Planctomycetia; order Isosphaerales; family Isosphaeraceae; genus CAIYJE01. Next base: position 8,320 of record CAIYJE010000169.1, on the reverse strand, counting down.
TGGTCACCGCTCTGACTCTGAACGGGCGTTGATATCAGACTGAGCAATCCGCACAGGATGATAGAAATCATAGGGATGGGCGAACTACTTGAGATGAGAGCCAGTGTTATCAGGGTAAAATTCGACAGCCAACGGCGGTGTTCAGGTCGAGCATGCTGCGGCGGTGTCGGATCTGGGCGTCTCGGTACTGACGCGCTGTGTCACTTTCATCTTCGAGGTGAGACAGGTAATCGTCCAGAGAGATCTTCTCTTCCTTGAAGTCGGCTTCAACTTTTTTGCGAGTGCGTCGGGCAATGGGCAGAATCCGGGAGTCGATCCGATCCACGGCCGACCTGGAATTGCTGTATTCTCGGTAGGCCAGCCGAGTTTCAGAGACCACACGCCGCTCCAGGGAGGTTAATTCGAGCTGGGTCTGGCTGAAGTTGGCATGGGCGCGAGCGATATTGCCCTGGTTTCGGTTGAAGAGGGGCAATGCCACCGTCAGGCCAATTCCCCAGGAGCGGGCCGAGAGTTTGTTTTGCCAGCTCAAATCCTGATACGAGTACGGATCATAGAAGAGAAACACATCCTCGAAGCGGTTGGCGCGAGCCAGAGTGATCTCGGCCCCGGCCCGGCCCACCCCGCGGCGTGCCGCAGCCAGGTCTGGGCGGTGTTCGAGTGCCATTTGCACAAGATGTTCGATGGGAGGCGGGCTAGGAGCGTGGTCACGGAGTGAGCCCCGCGGCTCAAGTTGAGCCGCCTCGTCGCTGTCTATGGATAGCAGTAGGCCCATCACCTCGCGGGCGTCTTGATAGTTCTCTTTGGCCTCTTCCATCGCCAGTCTTGAGTTTTCAAGCTGCAAAGTGAACTGGTCAATGTCGTCATCTTCCTCAGGAGGTCGTTCCATGAGGATCTTGAGCGATGCTTCTTGCGCACGGACCGAAATCTCTGCGCTCAGGGCGAGTTGCCGGGCGGCCTGAAGGTCGACAAATGCCTTGTAGACATTTGCAATCTGGCGACGAGCCACGTCTTGGAACTGGGCGGTGAGCGTGTGTCTGGCAAGCTGAGCCACTTCCACCCGTGACCTGCGCTTGTGAGAAATATCCAGCGGCCAGGTGACGTTCACATCATATTGGGTAGGTCCGCCAGGCCTCGCATCGGTGAATGGCTGATACGTCAAAAACTGGCTGTCACCGTAAAGTAAGGGGTTGGCCCGCAGGCCGGCGGTGATGATGTCGGCATCGGCCTGGGTCAATTCGAGCTTAATCGCGAGCAGGTCGAGATTATGGTGCATGAGGCGCTGGATGGCGTCGTCCAGTGACATGCCATCGGGAGGTCCTTCATCGTCGACCTCGCTGGGGAGGACCGACTGAAGCAACTCCTGCCTGGGTTGCGAGATTTCGGCCGCCGAAAGCGGCGCGGGCAGGTCCATCCCCATCCGCCGGCCCGCGAGCAATGCCGTGGGCTGTTTCCCCTTGGCGGCACGCTTGGGGATGCGTCCACCCCCCCTGGGGCGACCCCCGATCATTCCGGAGGTATCCGGAGCCACCAGGCCACCGTCCAGAGCGCCTGGAGTTGACCCAAAGGTTGATTCTGAACCCCCGGGAATGGGGCCGAGGTTGGGCATTTCCAGCAAAACGCCGGGTCGATCCTGCCCGAGGTCTTGAGCCAGGCTCAGGGCAGGAAAAACGACCAGGAGCAGGCAACCTAGCCATCCTGTGGCACGCTTACGCAAACTCATATTTTCCACGCCGACCCATCCTTGATCGGGGGGTGATCTTCAAGAAACCAAGCGTGGTATCGACCTGCTGCTCAAACTCCATGAGCGAAATTGATCGTGGTGAGTCTCAAACACCTGGCCAAACGTTCAAGCTTGGCCAGGTTTTGGGCCTGGATTTAACTCCGGACGGCCTTTAAGGACTCTGCCGCCGCGGTGCAGACGTGGTCAATGTCTGCCTCTGTGTGTGCGGCCGAGACGAACGCAGCCTCAAACTGGCTGCAAGGAAGGTAAACGCCTCTGGCCAGCATTTCCCAGAAGAAGCGGCCGAAGAGCTTGGTATCGGACCGGCAAGCGTCTTCGTAATCCCAGATTGGCCCATCGTGGAAAAACAGGGTGATCATGCTCCCCACTCGCTGGACGACGTGGGGAACTCCGGCATCGCGGGCCGCCCGGTTCAGGCCGGCTTCCAGGCGTGCCGTCAGGTTTTCGAGTTTTTCGTAAGGGGACTCGTCCCTGAGAATTTTCAGAGTGGTATGTCCCGCCGCCATGGCGAGCGGATTTCCAGACAGGGTTCCAGCCTGGTAGATCGGCCCGGCTGGTGACACAAATTCCATGAGCTTGGACGCCGCCCCGTAGGCTGCTGCCGGCAGGCCGCCACCGACAATCTTTCCCAGCGCCGTGAGATCGGGGGTGATCCCAAAACGTTCCTGGGCACCGCCGTAGGCAACCCGGAAGCCGGTCATGACCTCATCAAAAAACAGCAGCACCCCGGCCTTGCTGGTCAGATCTCGCAGTTGCTCCAGGTATCCGGGCCGGGGCGGAACCAGGCCCATGTTGCCGGCCACTGGTTCGAGCAGGACCGCGGCAATCTGATCTGGGTAGGCCCTGAGAATTTCGGCAACCGCACCGGCGTCGTTGAACGGCACCAGCAGGGTGTCGGCCGCTGCGCCCCGGGTTACGCCCGGACTGTTGGGGGTGCCCAGGGTGGTGGCCGCCGAGCCTGCCTGAACCAGCAAAGCGTCTACGTGGCCGTGGTAATGGCCGCGCATCTTGATGATCTTTTCGCGGCCGGTCACTCCTCTCGCCAGCCGGACCGCCGACATGGCGGCTTCGGTGCCTGATGAGACAAAGCGAACCATCTCAATTGAGGGCACGGCTTGTACCACGGTTTCGGCGATTTCACTCTCACGCTCGGTTGGTGCGCCAAAGCTTGTGCCGGTTTCCAGGGACTCTGCCACCGCCTGCTTCACGCGTGGGTGGCCATGTCCCAGGATCATCGGCCCCCAAGAGCCGATCAGGTCGACATACTGGTGCCCATCGATATCCCAGAGGTAGGCCCCTGCCGCTCTTGCCATGAAAGGCGGCTCGCCGCCGACTGCGCCAAAGGCTCGTGCTGGGCTGTTCACCCCGCCTGGAATCACCCGGCTGGCGCGGACAAACGCCGCATGACTGCGAGGAAGCTGGTAATCGGGCCGGGAGAGTGCGGGAGTGGGTGTGGACATGAGAGAACCTCGAAAAACAGAGAATGGCAACTTGCGTTTGAGAGCAGTCAGGGTTGGTTCAGCCAGCGGGCCACATCGAGCGCGTGGTAGGTCAGGATCATATCGATTCCCGCCCGCTTGAAGCCGGTGAGCATTTCCAGGACTGTACGTTTTTCATCAATCCAGCCCCGTTCGGCGGCCGCCTTGACCATGGCGTATTCACCAGAGACGTTGTATGCGGCCAGTGGCACACCGAAGGTCTCTTTGATTCGGCGGGCAATGTCCAGGTAGGCCAGTGCCGGCTTGACCATCACAATGTCGGCCCCTTCGGCCAGATCGAGCGCGGTTTCACGGATCGCTTCATCGCCGTTGGCCGGGTCCATCTGGTACGACCGCCGGTCGCCGAAGGCCGGTGTGCTTTCGGCGGCATCGCGAAATGGGCCATAAAAGGCGCTCGCGAATTTAGCTGAGTAGGCCATGATTGGGATCGAGGTGAAGCCGGCGGCATCCAGGGCCGTTCGGATGGCGCCCACCATGCCGTCCATCATTCCTGAGGGGGCAATGACATCGGCCCCGGCCTGGGCGTGGCTGACGGCTTGCTGGCCAAGCAGTTCCAGGGTGGCGTCATTGTCCACGTCGGTACGACCGCTGATGGTGGTCAGAGGGCCACAGTGTCCATGGTCGGTGTACTCGCAGAAACAAAGGTCGGTGATAATCAGCATGTCCGGGGCGGTCTGCCGGATCTGGCGGATCGCCTGCTGAACGATGCCCTGGGGATGGATGGCTCCATGGCCGAGCGGGTCTTTTTCGGCGGGGATCCCAAACAGGAGCACGGCCGGAACGCCGGCCTCTGCCAGCTCGGAGATGGGTTCCGCCAGACGATCGACCGACCACTGAAACTGGCCGGGCATCGAGCTGATTTCCCGTTTCAGGTTCGTGCCGTGGTAAACGAACAGCGGGGCGATCAGGTCATGGGTGGTGAGCCGGTTTTCCCGCATCAGGTCCCGGAGCCGGGGGTGCTGGCGCAGCCGGCGTGGTCGAATCTGGGGAAAGCGTGCGCTGGTGGCGGGAAAGACGTCCATGGCGGAGAAGCCTGGGTCTTGAGGATGGGTAGTGAGAGCCGGGAGCAGGTTCCTGGTTGGCAGGCAAGCCTTTAGATTACTGGGTTACCCGGTGTGGAGTCGAGCAGGAGATCAGGTGGGTGAATCTGGCTGGTCTATGACCGAGTCTGCGCGGCTGCATACAATTGAAGTGTGGGCGTACTGGAAGCCGGGGGGTCCCGGACTGACCAGCAGATGCCCCAAGATGAGGCGGTCGATCATGGGGGGTACGTTTTCTAAGGTTGAGGATGCCATTGAGGCACTGGCGGCGGGCCGAGCTGTGATTGTGGTGGATGACGAGGACCGCGAGAACGAGGGGGACTTCGTGGCTGCTGCCGAGTTCCTCACGCCCGAGATGGTGGAGTTCATGATCACCCAGGGGCGAGGCTTCGTCTGCGTTGCGATTATGCCGGATCTGGCTCAGCGTCTGGAATTGCCAATGATGGTGGACCAGAACACCTCACCGCATCAGACCCCTTTCACGGTCACGGTGGATCACACCAGTTGTCGCACGGGAATTACGGCCGAGGAGCGGGCGGTGACCGTGCGTGCGATGGTGAACCCGGCTTCTCGTCCTGCGGATTTTGTGAAGCCTGGCCATGTGCTTCCGCTGGTGGCCAAGGAGGGGGGCGTGCTCCGACGCGCGGGGCACACCGAGGCTACGGTCGATCTTTGCCGCCTGGCGGGCCTGAAGCCGGCCGGGGTGCTGTGCGAAATTCTTGAGGGGACTGGTCGAGCCAGCCGCGAGCGGCTTCTGGAAATAGCCACTCAGTTTGATCTGCCGATCTTGTCGATCGAGGCTTTGATTCGCTACCGAAGGCGCCGCGAGCAACTGGTTCATCGGGCGGCCGAGGCCAGTCTTCCTTCTCGCTACGGGCGTGGCCAGATTTATGGGTATACCGTGGACCATGAACCGGGGAATCAGCCGGTTGCGTTTGTGATTGGTGATCTGACCACCAACCCTGCCCCGTTGGTCCGAATTCACTCATCGTGTTTCACGGGAGATCTGCTTGAATCACTCCGTTGTGATTGCGGCGACCAGTTGCACTTGGCGCTGGCACGAATTGGTGAAGAAGGGGTGGGGGCGTTGATCTACCTGCCCCAGGAGGGGCGTGGAATTGGCCTGCTGGACAAGATTCGAGCGTACCACCTGCAGGATCAAGGGCTTGATACCGTGGATGCGAACCTGGCCTTGGGGTTTCGCGCGGACCTGAGAGATTATGGGATCGGGTTGCAGATTCTGAAGGATCTTGGGCTCACGAAAATCCGCCTGCTGACCAACAATCCCAAGAAAACGGACGCGTTTGTGTACGACGGTTATGACCTGCAAGTGGTGGAGCAGGTTCCTATTATTGCTCCAGACGAGGTTGATCGTCGGAGTTACATGGCGGCCAAGCGGGATCGCATGGGGCACCATTTGCCGGGCCCGGCCCCAACCCTTCCAGCCGAAGGTACGGTTTCCCGACCTTTGAAGCCTGGATTGGACTTGTGATGGGCCATAACTTCTCGTTCAGGGTGTGAGACCGGGTTAGGATGTGTAGGAGCCGCCGGCTCTGCCCCTGCTCTGAGTTTTTTCAGGAGTGCCAACGTGGACCAAACCAAGTGCCTCATCCCACGCAGGAGCCGCTCATTCCAAGCCTTGAGCCTGCTCGGGCTTTGGTTGTGCGGGTCGGCCTGGGGCCAGGATCGTGATTCCAAGCTTGCGTCAGACGTGCGTGAGCTGCTCGACGGGACTGCCAAGGCCTACGGCGAACTTTCCGCCTATGCCGATGCCGGTCACCTCAGCACGCGGGTACTGGTGCGGGGCGAAGCGCAGCCTGTGGAATCGGATGTGCCGATTCGGTTCGAGCGGCCCAACCGGCTGGCGCTTTCTGTAGATGGGGTCACGGTGGTTTGTGACGGAAAACAACTCCGAACCGATCGGGCCGCCTTGAAGAAATACCGGACCGAGCCTGCACCAGCCCAGTTAAGTTTGGGCCTGCTGGGAGGCGGTGCGCTGGGGGCCGTGCTTACGGGTGGGGCTGCTGAGCATCCGGCCGGGCTGGTGCTTCGATTTCTGTTGAATGAGAAAGCTGCGGATCGGTTGCTGGAAGGGGTGACCGCGGGCCGAGTGGAGTCTGAGGTTCGATTTGAGGGAGTGGACCAGCCTTTGACGGCCCTGACGCTGGAACGAGGTGATCGACCTGGCTTGAAGCTTGGTATTGATCCGGCTTCCCACCTGGTGCGAGCGGTTGACCTGCTTGTGGATTCGGGCCGGTTAGGGGAAAAAGCGCCGCCGGGCGTTCCGGTTGCTGAGTGGTCAATGCGGTGGCGAAGTGGACCGATTTCCACCGTGGCTCCAGAGATCACGGTCTTTTCCACGGCCCCGCCTGCTGGGTACACGGCGGTAGCCAGTGCTCAGGCGGCGGCTCCCTTGAAAAACGCAGAGGCGTCACCCTTGGTGGGGAAGCCTGCCCCAGATTTCCGGTTCGATCTGCTGGTGGGTAAGGCCACCAAACCGGTGGCCAGGCAAGACCTGGTGGGCAAGGTGATCGTACTGGGCTTCTGGGCGACCTGGTGTGGCCCTTGCAAGCTCGAACTTCCAGAAATCCAGGCGCTGACCGAGCGGTTGTCTAAACAGCATGCAGGTCAGGTTCAGGTGATTGCGGTGAGCCAGGATCGAGCCCCCGATGACGGCTCACCGGTTCGTGGGCTGGTGGAGTCGACGCTGGCGGAACTCAAGGTCAAGCTGGGTGAGGGGCCGGTCGGTCAGGTAGCCCTCGATCCTGATCAGGTAACTGGAGACGCGTTTGCAGTGACCGGCTTACCGACGATTGTGATCCTGGATCAGAAGGGAGTGGTGCAGGCCGTTCATGTCGGATATCAGGAAGGCGTGGGAGAGACCCTGTTCGAGCAGATTGAAACCTTGCTCGTCGGTAAGTCGCTGGTTGAGCCTGCTCCATCCAAGCCGGGTCAGGGGCATTGAGGCGGTCGGGCTTTGGTTCTCGTCATGCGCAACGTTCTTCACCGCATCGCCATGCCATATGAGGAAATGCTGTTGGACGTTCTACTCCACGTTCATGATCCCTGGACGCTGCGGTTGATTGAAGCGGAAGTCCGCAAGCAGGGCTGGAGTGCGTCCACCGTTTCTCCTGGCATGGCTAGCAGTGAGCAAATCCACCAGTTCCGGCCGGCCGTGATTGTGCTGGATCAACGCTTCCCAGATCGGGACGGTTTTGAAGTCTGTCGGCAACTGCGGGCCGACCCCAAAACCGTGGCTCTGCCTGTGGTATTGCTGACCTCTGCAGCCAGTTCAGCAAGCTGGCAGCAGGGGTTCCGGGTGTGCGCCAATGCCACCCTTGATCTGCCTGTTGCTCCTGAAAACGTGGTGCCTGCCATCCAAGCGGCCCTGGACTGGCAGACCCGGCTTACGCATGAGCAAGTTCGGGCCGAGGTTGAGCTCGAGCTTGCTAGCCAGGCCAGGAATCTGCTGCATGTCAGTGATTACCTGGAGGGTTTAAGTTCTGGCACCTCACTGAGTCATCAACAAATTGTCAGGCTCTGCCATGCGTTTCTGGAAATTGGCCAGAACGCAATTGAGTGGGGCCATGCCGGGCTCGGTGATCGCACGGTTCGGGTGTGGTTTCGGGCCCATGAAGACCGTGTTGAAGTGGTGGTTCAAGATGATGGCCCCGGGTATGATCCGTTGAATCTCCCGCACGCGGCCTCGCCAGACGACCCGTTGCGCCACCTGAGTATCAGAGAGCGGCTCGGGCTCCGCGATGGCGGATTTGGCCTTTTGATTGCCCGTGGGCTTGTGGATGAATTGAGGCTTGAACATCGCGGAAACCTGGTCACTTTGGTGATGCAGTTTTCCCGGGATCATGTCAGGGCAGACACATTCTCACACCCTTGTGCAAGGCTACCGTCACCTTGACTGGCTCAACCTCGGTTCCAGGCCAACCCGGCACAGAACGTGTTCGTCCGATCCTGATGGTGATCGATGACGAACCCCAGGTGCTTCGCTCACTTTATGACCTGTTTCGAAGTCGCTACCAGGT
>CAIYJE010000168.1 GCA_903926465.1 uncultured Planctomycetales bacterium | reverse complement strand
TCCGCATAGCAGGATCGCGGAGTTACTCCCGGATGCCTGGAAGCCGGACCCAGCTAAGCCGGAATAATCGTGACGACGGAACCGCGACAAGGATCACCCTTGTCAACCTTATACAAGAATGCGGTTCATCGGACGCTTACGGAGCTTCTTTCTTCGCTTCCTCGCCACAACCTACAAAACTGGCTACCAGACCGAACAGGAGAGCCAGGGAAAGCATACGCTTCATCGTCAGTATCCTTGAGTAAGTGAAGCGGAGGTCCAAAACGTAACAAAGATTGGTCCTTATTAAGACCATCTCCGCTATGGTTATATCGTAAGTGTCTGAAGATTCACCAGACCCTGAAACTGAAGCGTACTCACGCACACCGTCCAGGCTCTGCTAACCTTCATCATCTGGCAACATCGCTCGGCGTTTTGGCCTGGGGATCTCAGACGAGATTCCTCGGAATCGTTACGATGGCGAGAGAGCCGGCCGATTGCGTCCGATTCTTTGAGATCGCTCCCGTTCGGAGGTTCCGCAGCCTCCAGGTTGTCGCGGAGAACTGGCCGTGCTTCAAAACTGGCGATTCTGGGTGCTTACGGCACTGATGATCGTTCCGCCCGCCATCTATATTGCCCTGGGTGCGGCCTGGCTGGCCATGCACGGCTGGTTACTGGTGGGGTTCCTGACGTGGACGGCATCTGCGCTGGCGTTCAGCTTTCTCTCGGTTCGATGGACAAAATCGACACGCACCCCCTCCATCGCTCCCCTTGACTGGAACGCACCGGAAACCTTTGCCCCGCGAGACCACCAAGCCTGGGCCATTGTTCAGGAAGAGGCTGAGGAAGCCGATCGCGTTTCGATCACCGAACTGACCTCAAGCGATCTCTACATTCGAACAGGGCTACAGATTGCCAGACGCCTGAGCGAAACGTACGACCCAGGCGCAGAAACTCCACTCGAACACGTCCCGATTGCGGAACTGCTGACGGCGTTTGAACTTGCGGCCGAGGATCTCAACCTCATGATCCGCGAGATACCCGGCGGCGACCTGGCGACATTCGCGCACGGCAAGGCCGCCGTGCAAGCGGCCAACGTGGTGGCCAAGGCCAATGAATACTACAACTACCTGCTGCCTCTCTTTCAGCCGGTCCAGGGAATCTTGAGGCTGGGCACCAGCAAGCTGATGACTCAGCCTGCCTGGCGCAACATGCAACAGAACGTCTTACGCTGGTTTTATAAGGCCTACGTCCAGCGGGTTGGAATTCATCTCATTGAGATGTACAGTGGCCGCTTGTCGATTGGGGCAACCGAATATCGACGCCTCACCGGCCGAGCCACCGGCAGCTCAGGCGCCCCCGGAGCCTCAGAGCAAGATCCCGGCGTAAGCCTGGCAATTTGTGGAGCCAGAGGCGCGGGCAAAACCACTCTGCTCACGGTTCTGGAAGGTCTTCGGTCTACCAAAACCCGCGTGCTGGAAGAACGACTGACCAAGCACCGCCTGGACCCAGGTTTGGCTTTGCCTCTATCTAGAACGACGTTCACGGAAACCGAGAGTTACGGAACGCGCGGAGATCGGAATTCGTTCCTGGATCGCCTGGCACGACAGCGAGCCTTGAGCCATGCCTCTCATGCGGATTTGCTGGTTCTGGTTGTGGATGCCAGCAGGGCCGAATTTCAGGCCGACGCCCGGTTTGTCCAGGAATGGTTGGACTATTACAAGAAGAAGCCGGGCCTGCAGCGGCCTCCTGCCCTGGTGGTCATGACCGGGATCGATCGCCTGAACACCACTGAGGTTCCGCAAAGATCGGAAACCATTGCCGACCCTGCCAAGGTTCGCCAGCAAATCACTCAGTTCCTGGAAGCAATCCCACAGGAACTCAACGCCAAGGTGGTAACCTTGAACCTGGCAAACCCCCAGCCCGAAGAGCTGGATGAAGTTCTCTTCCCTGCGCTCGCTTCGCTCGTCTCTCAGAGCGCGCGAGGCGCACTCATTCGCCATTTCCATGAGCATGCCTCACGCTCCAAAGCAGGTCGATTCTTGAAACAAGTGGGCAAACAGGGCCAGAAGCTCTGGAACCAGGCACCACTGGCATCCTGGAAAAAAACCAAGTCCCCGAATCCTCCAGCCCACGAGCAACAGGCCTAAGTTGGCCCCCCCCCCCACACACACACAGCCGGGCCATGCCCCGCAGTACAGCAGCCGTGTGTCGACAGCGGAACACGGCCTATCCAGAGATCACTTATAATTTATGAATATACTAATCTGACTACATTGAAAGGGTTTCCACCAAAACTCTGGAGTGGAGTGCGCCTGGTTTGGTAAAATCCCCTTGGAAACACACCGGTTTGATCCTGCCCCTTGGATCTTACCAGAGTCAAAGTTGGGCCGGAGCTTCGCCCGTGTTGAAACGCCAGCAGATCGGCCTGACACTCAGACTGCTCGGGCCGCTGATTGAAATTCTTGGCCTGATGTTGTTCCTGGACGATCCCGAGAATCGCAAAAGTTACCTGGGGCTACCCATCCGCCAGATCGGCCTGTTTGGCCTGGTGCTCGGGTTGGTATTTGTTCTGGCTGGCCTCTGGTTAACAAGACGCTCCAAACGGTCACGGGCAGCCAATCTGGAACTGGAAATCTGAGTCGTTATCTCTACAAGATTCCATTCCCGCTTCTCAAAAATCCGCGTACCGATTCAGCCGAATTCAGGAAAAGCCTTTGGGACGGATTGCCTGAAGCCCTGAAGGGGTGTTTCAAGAGAGCCCAGGGCGCAGCCCTGGATAACCAAAAACCCACGAAATACCCCTTGTTTTTAGAGTTCCGAGCCCTGTAGGGGCGCTTCAATGGAACCTAAACCGCCCTGGGACGGCCTATTTTTTTCGCGGGCATTCTTAACCCAGCCCGTTGGGCTGGGCTACCTTGAATCGGGCTTTCAGCCTTCAAAACCAGACCTTTTCCTTGATTCACAGATCTCGGCTGAATAGTTACAAATCCGCGAATCACCTGAGCCGACTCACGAAGCGATCGCCAATGCAAGACAGCCGCACCCGGTTGCCACGGATCTCTTGAACCCGAAAAGAATGACAGTTGTGGGGCTGAACTACATTCCGAGGTCGGTTTTTGTGTTGATTCGTCTGATCCGTAACCCAAATGGAAATTCGGATCAGACCAAAACCGCAGAGCTGGCCCGGTGCCAGGAACGATCAGGGAATCCCGCAGCATCGCCCCATCTTCGGCTAGCGAGCAGCCTTGGTCTTGGCGTACGGGCTCAGGGGATAGAGCAAACGTAATCGTTCCTGCACCTCGTTGGCACGGCCATCTTGCTTGAGGGTGCGCCAGAGTTCAACAATTTGTGCAAGCGCCCGGGCGTGCTGCTCTTTAGACCCCTCATAAAGAATGTCGGTTTTGAGGTACGCCATCAGCGCATCCTTCGGCCGGCCCGCGGCTTTCAGGCAATCGCCCAGCGTATTGTAAGCCTCTGCCTGCACCAGTGTGTCTTCTGGTAGAGATTGTGAGATCACCTCACGCACGGCGGCTTCGGCCTCTGGATATTTCTGGAGGGCGGCCAGGCATTCCGCCTTGGCGAGCAAGGCTTCGCGTGAGCGTGGAGAGCCTTTGCCGGCCTCGGCCACAATTGCATCAAGCGCAGAGATGGCAGCCTCGTTCTCACCCTTCTTGGCTTGAATCTTGGCCAGATAAACCGATGCCAGGTCCAGATCCTTGGCCAGGTCCGGGCTCAGCTTAACCTTGGCCTTGAGATCATTCACGGCTTTCTCAGCCTTGGCTACATCGCCCTGGTTCAGCCGCAGACGAACCAAAGCCGAGAGCGCAGGGCCAACCTGACGGCTGGTGGGGTGCGCCTTGGCAAACGCTTCCAGGGCATCGGCCGCTTCGGCCCCCTTGGCCTGATCCACCAAGGCCAGTTCCATCAGAGCGCGGGCTCGGCCGTACATGGCGGCCCGTTCCAGAGAAACCTTCCCCTTGGCCTCGCCGGTTGCCTTCTGGAATAAGTCGGCGGCTTCCGCAATCGAGCCGGAGTTCAAGCGAGATTCCGCCAGCAGAAAGCTGGGCGAGGTTCCGTCATAGGTCACCGTGTCGATGCTGGAAACCGGGACGGTTTCCTCTTTACCGGAGTTCAGCTTGATCTTGACCTCGGTTGGAGACTCCGCAGTGATCTGTCCGCTGAATTGTTTGGCTCCCGCCTTCTCCGCCCGGTCGGGCAGCAACTTGATGGTGTCTCCGCTTGCCAGCACCGAGAACAAGACCGTTGCCGCCATCGTGGAGCCAGTCAGGAGGCCGGTACGGATCCGCCTACCCCAAACACAACCGCTCTTGGAACAATTCCGATCCCTAGACCTGAGATTTTTCATGAGTCATCCCCGCAAAACGAATGTTCGAGGCAAGGTGCGGATGTCCGGATCAATCAATTCCCCAGCCGCTTGATCAGATCTTCATACTTCTTTTTCATGTCTGGGCTACCCACCGAAGGGCTCACCGTAATGATTCCCTTGAGGCTTGCAATTGCCTTTTTCTGTTCACCCAGCCCTTGTTGCGCCACCGCCACGTGGTACCAGGCATCAAAGCTTTCCAGCTTGCGCTGCTTGGAATTGCTGAGCTGCTTGGCAAGCTTGAGCCAATGACTTTCACCCTCTTTCCAGAACTTCTGCTGATCCTGGATCCCCTTGGCGGCCTTGGCCTGTTCCTCAATGACCAACCCCTTCTCAATGACCAGCTCCAGAACCTTTTCGTTCGCCTTGATCAGCTCATCCACCAGCTTCCGAGCGCCCGCCACATCGCCACTCTGTCGCAATGCGCCCACCAGCTTCAATCGTGCCCTGAGCAACCGGTTGGTGCTCTCTTCCTGCTTGAGAAACGCCTCGTCCTTGGAATAGGTCTGGATCGCTTTCTCAAGGATCTCAGCGGCCGGCTTGGCCATCTTCAGCTCAAGCAAAGATTCGCCGGCCCAAAGCAGAGAGTCAAAACTCTGGCCCACCTGGCTCGATGCCAGGGCCTGCAAGAATTGCTGGTACGCGTCCAGGTTTTTCTTGTAACCCTCGGTATTATTGGCCTTCTGGAGCGTATCTAGTTCGGCCTTCAGACTGCGCCCGAGTTCAAAATAAAGCTGGGTTAGTGCCGATTTGGACGGAGCGATCTTCTCAAGACTGGTCATGACGGCCGTAGCCTTGGACGGCTCGCCGGCCGCCAGATACGATCGCAGCAAGATCGAGAGTCCGGCCGAATACAGCGGCGCGGTCTCCTTGGAAGGAATTGCCGTTTCCACACCCTGGGCCACAGGGGCCAGCAACGCCACCGCCTCGGCCGGCCGACCGCTGGTCCGATAGATTTCCGCCAGCGCATTGATGTTGGCCAGTCGACCCGCGTCGGTTGGCAAAGCGCCAGCCTCTTCCCGCTGCTTCAAGGCGGTTTCCACCAGCTCCAGCGCGGCCTTAGATTCCCGATCGGACCCGGCGGCATCCCCCTGCTCTTTCAACTTGCGGGCAAGCCGGTAGTGGGCATCACCTGCTTTGACCAGAGCATCCTGACGCTTGGGAGAACTCGCTCGCAGGCTTTCCAGCCAGGTCGCAGCCTCACTGAACTGACCGCGCCCGAGCGCGATCTCGCCCAGAGTCAGCCGGGCCGTATCGGCCTGTTCGGTTTCAGGCCAGGTCTTGATCGTGTAGCCGCCCAGTTCATTCAGCCGATCCAGGTCGCTCTGGCGATCCACCTCGGTGTACTTGTTGTAGGCCTGGTACATCGAGGCCAGCCCAAGGTCCGCGGCCTTGACCGAGAGTTCGGCCTCGGGATACCGCTTAGCCAGATGATCGGCCAGAGCGGCCGCCTCGTAGTACCGTTCGGTGGCGTAGTTAACGTATGCCAGGAAGTACCGGGCACGATTCAGTTTCTCACTATCACGCGCCAGGTCGGCCTTCCGGATTGCCTGTTTGAGCAAGGTTTCCGCAAGCAGCCAGTCTTGAGTGCTGATTGCCGTGTCTGCCTGAGACATGGCATCGTCGAACGAGAGGTTCGCAACCTGGCTGGCCTTTTTGGTGACCTTGGTCTGATTTTGCTGCAATAGCGTCAGCGCTTCGGCTTTATAGGCCGACGGCAATCGAACCACTTCCGACAAGCGTTCCACCGCCTTGCGCGTGGCCTGGTCCTTCTCGTCGTCGTCCTCAATGCTTGGAACCTGAGCCAGCAGATTCCTGGCCATTTCCAGTTGAACCCCCAGCCCTTCCTCTGAGTTTCGCTCTTTGGGGTAAGCGGCTAGCCACTTGGCAGACTCATCAACGGCCAGCGGATACTCCTTCCGCTTCCCCAGAATGATGATCCGGAAGTGACCCACCTTGCGCTGGAGCGGTCTGATCGCGGGATCGGAGTGAGACATCAACTCGTCATAGTCGGCCATGGCCGCGCCCAGTTCCCCTTTTTCCTCCAGGCTTTTCCCGCGTAGCATCTGGGCATAAAGGCCCGCCATCTGCCCCCGGTAGCGATCGAGCAAATCCTTGAACTGCCGAGACGCCTCATGCAGCAGCTTGTCACGTTCTTTACTGCCGGGGTTGTAGGTCTGAGCCTCTTCGTAGTCAGCAATCGCCCGTTGCAGTTCCTGGTTCATCAGCGCCGTATGCGCCCGGTCGCGAATCAGTCGCCGGGGATCACCATCCGGAATGATCTTGGGAAGTGCGTCAAAATCGGCCTTCAATCGCGTGTGCGCCTGGTCGTACGCCTTGCGCCCTTCACCAAACGAAGCCCGAGCCGCAGCCAGCCTGGCCTCACGCTCGGCCTTGCCTGCTGGGATCGGCTTGCCCTGGTCATCCTCGGCCTTGACGTCGTTCGCCTGAAGCAGAGCGGTGTGCCCCTTCTCAATGTAAACGCGAGCAAGCTGGACGAGTGCTTCCGGCAACAGACCATCATTGGGGTAGGTCTGCGTGAACTCGGTGAGCCTGGTGCGTGCCTGTTCCAGCAACGCCTGACGCCGGTCGAGGTCGGCGGTGATGCTTGACTGCTCGATCAGGCCACGCCCCGCTTCATAAGCAAGCGCGGAACGCAGACCGGCAGAAAGATCTTTCAGGGCCAGCCGCGATTCCGAGTACTCCTGGGCGAGATCGAAATAACCACGATCGCGTAATCCCTGCAGGAATTTTCGCTCGGCCTCAACTTCGCCGGCACTTGCCGCTTCGGGGCCTGGTGCCTGACCATGGACAACCGGCAGAAGACAAACCAAGGCCATGCAGGCCAGCACAACAGCCCGGGCAGGCCGAAAACGACCAGATATCATGAATCGCTCTCCAGAGAGGTGCCGCTTGATTGCCGGCCCCATCCGAGCATGCAATGCGGTATTGAGCGAAAGTTTCGAGGTTGCTCGCTAGAATCATGTTACGACCCTTGCGCATGGAGCGTCAAGCAACCGGAACATGTCCAGGCCGGGGGTTGAAAGTGCCCGCCCACACGCAACGAACCCAGGCCTTTCGGAAGCCTGATTGATGTCTCGATTCTTCAAATTCAAGACGATCGAGTCGATCCGCGATGCCGCCGCCCAGTTGAACCTCCGCCTGGAGTTCGACACGGCCCTGGATCCGCTCTGGTCCCCGTTTCATGTCCATGGGCGCCGGGTCGGCAATCGGCTGGCAATCCAGCCGATGGAAGGTTGCGATGCCACCCCGGATGGCCAGCCTGGAGAACTCACGTTCCGCCGTTTCGAGCGGTTTGGCTCGGGCGGGGCCAAGCTGATTTGGGGCGAAGCCTGCGCAGTGGTGCCAGAGGCCCGGGCTAATTGCAGGCAACTGATCATCCATGCCTCAACGCTGTCCAACCTCCAGGAACTGGTCGAACGAACGCGAACGGCCCATCGCAAGGCCCTGGGAGATGACTCGGACCTGCTCATTGGAGTTCAGCTCACCCATTCAGGGCGCTGGAGTTACCAGCAACCGATCATTGCCCAGGCAGACCCCCTGCTCGATTCTCGACTGCCAAAGCGGGAAGGACCCAGCGGGCCCACAGCCCATGCACACTTGATCTCCGACGACGAACTCGACCGACTACAGGATGACTACGTTCGAGCCGCAGGACTGGCCTACCAGGCAGGTTTTGACTTTGTCGATCTGAAACAGTGCCATCGCTATCTGCTGAACGAACTGCTTGCCGCCAGGCGCCGGCCAGGCCGGTACGGCGGATCCTACGAAAACCGGACCCGCTTCATCCGCGCCATTGTCTCCCGAACTCGCGAGCAGTACCCGAACCTGATCGTCGGCAGCCGCTTGAACCTGTTCGACGGTGTTCCATTTTTGAAGGGTGAAGGCGGAACCGGGGCGCCGGTCCCATTTCAGACCCCCGTGGAGACCTGCTGGGGCACCAATCCCGAAAACCCGCTGGAACCCGATCTTACGGAACCGCTCCAACTCATTGGAGAACTTCAGGCACTGGGCGTGGCCATGGTTAACGTATCACTGGGGAACCCCTATGCCAGCCCTCACCTGCTGCGCCCCTTCGAATATGCTCCCAGCGAAGGGTACCTTTCTCCCGAACATCCGCTCATTGGTGTTGCCCGGCACATCCACTGCACCCGGGTCATCCAGCGCGCCTTTCCTGACCTGGTGGTGATTGGCTCGGGCTATAGCTGGCTCCAGCAATTCGCATTCTCGGCCGCGGCCGCCGAAGTGCGTGCCGGAGGCGTGACGGCGGTCGGCATGGGCCGGGCCTCACTCTCTCAACCCGACTTCGCTCGCCGGCTTCAGTCTGACGAGGGACTCGACCAGAAACGGATCTGTCGCACGTTCAGCTACTGCACCACGCTCATGCGGTCCAAAAGCCATCCCCTGGGCCAGTATCCCACCGGTTGCCCACCGTTTGACAAGGAAGCCTACGGACCGATCTGGAAAACGCTTCAGGCGGCAGAACCAGACGCCTGACCGCTGTCTTTCCTACCGGATTGATAAGGGAATCGGTCTTTGAGCCTCAGAAGCGGACGCTCCAGGGCGTACCAGGAAATGACCGCAACCACCAAAGTGATAGCCACTTTCAGGGCCCGTGTTGACCAGGGCTGCACGTACGGCTTGACCTCCGTCCAGGCGCAGCCATCAACCATCCAATAAATCATATAATGATATAAATAAATACCATAACTAATCATACCCAGCCAGCAAAGCCAGCGAATCCGCAACACGCCCAGGGCTCGGTGCCCTGCGTGAAATACCACCAGGCCAACCACACCGAAGTAGAAAAGCTCGACCATCAGAATTGTTGGGGCGGGTTTGGAAGGGGTAGGCAGGCCAAGGAATGCGGGCCCTCCCTCGTAAAACCCGGAGGCAAGATACAGACTGGCCGCCCCCAGTGCAGACCAAAGCAACCACGAAATCTTCTGCCGCTGCCATCCCGACTGGCCCAGAAGCCACGCCAGTAACCCACCGAGCGCAAACCCATCGCAACGGGAAAGCAGCACCCGCTCCGGCAACGGAGAGAGAACCACCGGAACCACAAAGTACAGTTCCATTCCACTCCGCCCCAGGTACGCAATACTCACCACAAGTAAGCAAAGCAGCGGCAAGTACCGCCTGGGGACCAGCGCAACCAGAAGCGGCCAGATCAGGTAGTACTGCTCTTCGAGTGCCAGCGTCCAGGTATGGTCAAACGCCGGATTGAACGGAACCACCTGCGACGACCAGTAGAACCAGCAGTTCTGCGTATACGTCAAATAATAAGGAAAGGCGGCCAGCGAATACGGCCTGGGAACCCAGGGATTCAACAGCACCATGAAAGCGAGCCCCAGGTAATAAATGGGCCAGATCCTGAGTGCTCGCCGGGCATAGAATGAATACAACGCCTGGCTGGTGACCGGGCGACTGATCAAAATGCTGGTGATCAGGTACCCCGAGATCACAAAAAAAAGGTCAACCCCAGTCCAACCAGGCGGAAAACTCGCGGGCGATAGATGAAACGCAAGAATCACCGAAGCTGCAATCGCACGCAATCCATCGAGCTCGGTGATCCTCTTCATCAATCTCTGCTCCCGAAGATCCGGACCATGCCCAGGGCGAAGCCGGTTCAGACCCCTGCACGACGGAGTCAAACACCCGAACCTTGGGCCAGTACCCTACCGGCTGCCCACCGTTCGACAAGGAAGCCTACGGCGCGCTCTGGAAGCAACTTCATGGTCCGGACTCTGGAGAAGCCCCCTTACTGGACTCATAAGGGAACCGATCCTTCAGCCCCAGTAATGGACGCTCAATCGCATACCAGGAGATCGTGGCCACGGCCAGCGTTATCACGACTTTCCAGAACCCAACCGACCAGGATTGCTGATAAGCCCTATCGTAGTTCCAGGCGCAGCCATCCACGATCCAGTAAATCAAATAATGATACAGGTATATTCCATAGCTGATCATGCCTAACCAGCAAAGCCAACCCTGCCGTAACCAGGCAAGAACCGGTTTGCCCGAGTGCAACACCACCAGGCCCACAACACCCAGGTAGAAAACTTCGACCATCAAGATGGTAGGGCCTGGTTTAGCAGGCTTTGGCACACCAAAAAACCGAAGCCCTTCCTGTGACAAGCCAGTGCCTAGATACAGGCTCGCTCCCCCGAGCGCCGCCCAGAGCAACCCGCCAGCGTATCGCCTGGGAATAGCCGATGTGCCCAGAATCCAGGCCAGCAGGCCGCCAAGCGCGAAACCGTCGCAGCGAGACAGCAGTACGCAGTCGGGTAGCTCCTTCATAACCAAGGGATACGGGAAATCGAGGACGAAGCCGCTCCTGCCCAGATAGGCAACGCCGGCGGTCGCCAGACAGAGCACAGGTAAAAAACGTCTGGATACCACGGCCAGAAACAACGGCCAGACCAGGTAATACTGCTCTTCGAGGGCCAGCGTCCAGGTATGGTCAAACGCCGGATTGAAAGGGACCGGCTTTGCGCCCCAGTAAAACCAGACGTTCTGTGTATACGTCAGGTAGTAAGGCAAAGCCACGAGCGAATAAGGCCAGGGAATCCATGGGTTCACCAGCACCACAAAGGCCAGGCCCAGGTAATAAATGGGCCAGATTCTAAGCGCGCGCCGAACATAAAACGAAAAGAGCACCCGGCCGGTAAGTGGGCGGCTGATCAAGATCGAGGTGATCAGGTATCCCGAGATCACAAAGAAAAGATCGACACCCGTCCACCCGGCCGGCAAACTCTGGGGCGAAAGGTGAAAAGCAAGGATCACGGCGGCTGCAAAGGCACGTAAGCCATCGAGCTCAGGGATCCGCTTCATTCCATCAACCTCCGAGAAAATCACCCGCGAAGATCCGGGCATCAGGCAGTTCAGGCCCCTTGCACAACCGAGTCAAATACCCGGACCTTGGCCCAGCCTTCCTTATTCTCTGCAACGAACGTGTTGTGCCTCGGGGCCACCTGGTACACGTCGTGGTCGGCCTGGGTCTGGAAGACCAGGTGCAAAGCCACATCAAAATCCATGTCATTGACTTCCCGGTTCAGCTCTTCGCAAAGCGTTCCGCATGCGAAGAAGACCATGCCAGGGTGCCCGCTCAGGTGGAGCTTGCAAGCCTCGATCAGCTTGGTTTTGCTCTCTGCCGAACGGTCCTTCAACGTGAAATACACCATGTGCGCCAGCATCATCGACTCAACTCCCGAAAATGAAAAAAACGGCCTCATAACCTGGGGGCAGCTTCCAAAAAACTGGGGCCCGCTCTTCGCCAACTCCCAGCCAGTCGCAGTTCTGCAACCGCCCTTTATGCTGTACCTTCGCGCTGAAGGTAGTCTTCTACAATCATCCGGAGCGGGCCATCGACCACCAGTCCGAGTTCCTGGCCTTCCGCAATCACCTCGCCCGGATTCCACTTCTCTTGCCTGGCCAGCGCCAGTAGAACCATGGCAATGGCCCGGCCCCCTTTGCGGCAGTGAACCAGCACCCGACCACCATCCTTGCTGCATCCCTCAATGAACTCGGAGACCCCTTCAACCATCTCTCTGGTCAGAGGCGTTCCGCCCATCGGGCAATGCAGGTAACCAAGCCCAAGCGCCCGGACCTCTTCTCCCTCACGTTCGGGACCAAGCGGCTGTTCAGGCTCGCCATCTTGTCGAAGATTCACAACCCCACGGAAACCGGTTGAAACCAGCGCCTGGAAGTCTGAAAGATCAGGCTGATCGGCCACCTGAATTTCTTGAGTCACATTGCGAGCACGCATAATAGGAGAAACCTCTGGGGCGAGGAATGATCGTCAAAGTCGGCTTTCCTCAGCAAAGCAGCCATAGACTACTCCCCCAAAGCACGAACCTCCAGAACCGACCGGATGTTTTCGGAAGCGGTTTTGAGGATGGACCACGTGGTTTTGGAGCATCGCTTACCCCGTCGTCACCGAGTCGGTCTTGCCGGTCTGGCTACACTAAGCATAATACCTACCGTTCGGTAAACAACCCAGCCGGCCCAATCGGGATTGTCGATGTCCAGTTCGACCAGTTCCAACCCAGTTTCTGGAACGACCCTGCCCCCCGCCCCTGAAGCGGGTGGAGTTGCGGGTGCCTTGGTCCACGAATCTGTGGCCCAGCACATCGCTCGCGTGGCCGCGAGCCTGTTCGCTCGTCAGGGGTTTGACGCCACGTCGGTGCGCGAGATCGTTGAAGCTGCGGAGGTGACCAAGCCCACCCTGTACTACCACTTCGGGAGCAAAATGGGGCTAGCCGAGGCACTTCTGAGCCGTCCTCTGGAAACCCTGGCGACCACCATCAGCGCCATTGTGAACGAAGAACCCGACCCGCTTCACGCTGTGGCCCGCCTGATTGAGGCCCATTTCCGCTTTTGCTGCGAAGCTCCCGACCGGGCTCGACTGGCCTATGCCGTGATGTTCGGTCCGTTGAGCTCCAGCCTTGCCGGAATGCTTGGCCCGTATGCCGAGCGATTCGACCAGCTTCTGGAACAGGCCGTTGATCGGCTGGTCGCAAGCCAGTTGATTCCAGGCGACGACAAGTCCCGCAGTGGCTTCACCACCGCGGTTCGCGGCCTGGTGGTTATCCAGACCGTGGATTACCTCTACCGCAATCACCCTTTACCTGAAGACCTGCCCACAAGACTTGTGGCCCAGTTGCTTCAGGGGTTTTCCATCTCTCATGAGCCTCCACCGCAGGAATCGGGAGTCAAGCATGTCTGATGCTCGGGATCGTGTTGCTCGAAGGTCCGCCTGGCTCCCGATATTGCTGACCTTCCCGATCCTGGCGACGGGATGTGGGCACAAGGAAGAACCAGGCGCAAAAGCCGCAGCAGAAACCGAAAACCGGCCCGTGGTGGTGACGGTCTCTCCGCTCACGCACAGGGCCGTGGAACGGCGGGTTGAAATTGAAGGCTCTCTGAGAGCCTGGGAGCAGGTCACCGTCAGTTCCAAGAAGGGGGGCAAAGTTCTCAAGGTTTTCCATGATATGGGAGACAAGCTCAAACCTGGCACCCCCCTGCTTGAGCTTGATCCGGTAGATGCCGACTTGGCCGTTCTCCAGGCTGAAGCCAAGTTCCTTAGCGAACTGTCGAAGCTGGGCCTGACTCGGGAACAGGCCGTGGCATTTGTGGATAAGTACGGGATCAATGAATCTCTGTACAACGCCGACGATGTTGCCAAGCACATCGATACTCTGCCCGGAGTCCTTCAAGCGAAGACCAAGCTTGAGAAAGCCAAGCTCGACTTCGCGCGTCAGGACAACATGTACCGCAAGAATGCGGGCACCCTACAAGACCTTCAAAACACCGAAAACGAGGTCAAGCAGGCGGAAGCCGCGCTCGATAACACCGTTCTGACCGCCAAGAACACCATCGCGGCCGCGCTCTCAAGCTGGGTTGCATTGAAAATTGCCCAGCAAGATCGTACAGACATGACCATTCGTGCGCCTGAGCCTTCGTCTTCCCCACCAGGACTGGAAGACAAATCGGCCATGACGTATGCGATCACCAAACGGATGATCCATGAGGGCCAGCGAATCAAGGATGGAGAAGCCATTTTTGAGATGGTGATCGACAACCCGATCAGGCTTTGGGCCAACGTTCCCGAGCGATATCGCGGCTTGGTGCCACCCGACGCGTTTGTGCGTCTCAAGGCTCAATCTCACCCGGACGAAACCTTTGAAGGGCGAGTGGCCCGCATTAACCCGTCGGTCGATGCCACCAGCCGTACCTTTCAGGTGGAAGCCATCATTTCCAACTCCGAGGGTATGCTGCCTCCCGGTGGATTCGCCAAGGGTGAGATCATCACCGCGCGGTCCGAAGAAGCGGTTGTCGTGCCCCTTCAGGCCATTTACAGCTTTGCCGGCGTGACCAAGATCTTTCTGGTCGAGGATGGCAAGGCGCGGGGCTATTCGGTTCGCCCTGGCCGGCAGTATGGCCCTGATATCGAAGTCATTGGCACGGATGAACCGCTACCACGCGATGGCCAGGTTGTGGATACCGGCCAGAGTGTGCTGGCCAAGCTGGCTGAAGGCAGCCCGGTGATTGTGCGCGAAGCCGGTACCGGTGGTGCTGAACCGGCAACAACTGCCCCAGTTGCCGCACCCAAGGCCAGCGCTGGGGCGGAAACCGCTCCCGCAACCGTATCGCCTCAGCCGGCTACAACTCCCGCGTCTTGATGAACTCTCGCTGATTCCCACTCCTCACAAGCTTCTCTCAGGATCTTCGCACTCATGACCGTCTCCGAAGTCTGTATTCGACGACCCGTCTTCACATGGGTGCTCGTGATGATCCCGGTTGTGCTGGGAATTGCATCGTACGGGCGGCTGGGGGTCGACCTGTTTCCGAACGTCGATTTCCCCGTATGTGCCGTCACAACCGCGCTGCCGGGAGCCAGCGTTGAAGAGATGGAGACCTCGGTCACCAAGCCAATTGAAGATATCATCAACACCATCAGTGGTATCGAGGAAGTACGCTCGACCACTAACGAAGGTGTGGCGGTGGTCACCGTTCAGTTCCAGCTCTCCAAAAATGGAGACGTGGGCACTCAGGAAGTTCGCGACAAGATCAACAGTATCCTGGCCGAACTTCCAGAGGGTACCCAGGCGCCGATTGTGGACAAGTTTGAGACCGACGGGATGCCGGTCATGACCGTTGCCATCTCTGGACGCCGAGACTTTCGGGAAGTGACCGAACTGGCGCGCCGGCAGATCAAAGAGCGGCTTGAAACGGTCGATGGCGTGGGCGCGGTTAGCCTGGTGGGCGGCCGGACCCGGTCCATTAATGTGGTGATCGACACCACCCGTTTGAACTCGTTTTCGCTCTCGGTCACCGATGTGGCCAACGCCCTCAGACGCCAGAACCTGGAAGTGCCCGGCGGCAGACTCGACCAGGGCCCACGCGAGGTCGTGCTTCGCACCCTGGGGCGTCTGAATACCGCGCAGGAATTTGACAACCTGATCATTGCCAACCGTGGTGGTTATCTGGTGCGAATTCGCGATATCGGTCGCGCGGAAGATTCTTATGAAGAACCGCGGTCGCTGGCTCGGCTCGATGGCCAGAATGCCGTCAGTCTGGTGGTGCAGAAGCAGTCGGGCACCAATACCGTGGAGGTCTCAGAACGGATCCAGGAGCGTCTGGCCGAGATCAAGAAATCTCTGCCGGCAGACGTGAAATATGAAATTATCAAAGACCAATCGCGCTTCATCAAGAAGTCGATCGAGGAAGTGAAGTTTCACTTGCTTCTGGCAGGCGTGCTGGTGTCTATCACCATCTTGCTGTTCATCAGAGACTGGCGTACCACGCTCATTGCCACCCTGGCCATTCCCACATCGATCATCCCCACGTTTGCCTTCATGAGCATCATGGGGTTCACGCTCAACAACATCACCATGCTCGCCCTGATCCTGGCGATCGGCATTGTGATCGACGACGCCGTGGTTGTTCATGAAAACATCTTCAGGCACATGGAAGAAGACGGCATAGACGCCATGACCGCGGCCCGAGTTGGCACCAATGAAATAGCCCTCGCCGTGCTGGCCACTAGCCTCTCGCTCATCGTCATCTTCTTGCCCATTGCTTTCATGGGTGGAATTGTCGGCCGGTTCTTCTCAAGCTTCGGGCTTACCGTGGCGTTTGCCGTGGCCATGAGCTTGTTCGTCTCGTTCACCCTGACCCCCATGCTTTGCAGCCGGTTCCTCAAGCTCGAACCAAACCATGGCGCGAACAAGGGCAGCAAGTCCGGGCTGATCTGGCGGATCATCGACGGTAGCTACGGGGGCCTGCTCAAAGGCGCACTCCGATTCAAATTCGTGGTGGTTTTGCTGACCCTGGGCGTGATTGGCAGCACCGTGCCCATTGGCAAGATCATGGGCCTTTCGCTCATTCCACGAGACGACCAAAGCGAATACGAAGTGAACCTGATCACGCCCGAGGGTTACACGCTCGACCAGACGGACAAGGTGGTCCGAGACCTCGAAAACCGGCTCCGCAGCCTTCCAGGCACCAACAATTTGCTCTCCACCATCGGGGCAACCGGCGCCCGGCAGGTGAAGGGGCAAGGAGACGTGACCCGCGCCACCGTTTACGTCCGGATGAAAGACCTGGAACATCGAGATTTCAGCCAGTTCACCGTTCAGCAACAGGCCCGTGATCTTCTGGCCGATTATCCAGACCTTCGCGCCAGCGTGAACGACGTCTCCGCCTTCCAGGGCGGCCGGAGACCCCAGATCTTCCAGATGAACCTCTCTGGCCCGGACCTCACCAAACTTTCGGATTACGCCGACCAGCTCAAAGACGGTCTGGCGAAGGCCGGCGGCATGACCGACCTCGACACCACCCTGTCACTCAGAAAGCCCGAACTCCAGGTGACCATTCTCCGTGAGGCTGCCAGTGACCTGGGTATTCAGGTTGCCAGCATTGCCGACACGCTGCGAACCCTGGTTGGCGGCATGGCCATCACCAACTTCCGCGACTCTGGCCAGCAATACGACGTCTGGCTTCGCGCAGCTCAGTCGGAACGAGCCTCGATGGAAGATATCGAGAATATGACCGTCCCTTCCATCACCGGCGAACTTGTCAAAATCGCCAGCGTCGCCCGACTGAAAGAAGAGCGCGGGCCAACCGAGATCGAACGGCTCGGCCGCCAGCGCATTGTGACCGTACTGGGCAACCCCGAGGGAATTGCCCTGGGTGAAGCCGTGAGTCGTTCCGAAGCGATCTTGAAACAAATTGATTTGCCGCCAGGTTACGGTTACGAGGTCAGCGGTCAGGCCAAAACTCTGGGCGAAACCGGCAAGTACTTCTTGATCGCATTCGCCATGTCGATTGTGTTCATGTACCTGATTCTGGCCGCCCAGTTCGAGAGCTGGATGCAGCCGATTGCCATCCTGATGGCGCTGCCGGTCACCGTTCCATTCGGCATGCTCTCGCTGGTGCTTTTCAAGACCCCCATGGACCTTTACGCCATGTTTGGGCTTTTCATGCTGGTGGGCATTGTCAAGAAGAACGGGATTCTTCAGGTCGACGCCACCAACCAGCTTCGCGAAAAGGGAATGGACCGCCTGCACGCTATTCTTGAAGCTAACAAAACCCGCCTTCGCCCAATCTTGATGACCACGGTCATGCTCGTGGCCGCGATGGTACCGATTGCACTCGGCCAGGGGCCTGGGGCTGGAGCTCGTGCCAGCATGGCCAAGGTGATCATCGGCGGTCAGATGCTCTCTTTGATCCTGGCCCTGCTGGTGACCCCGGTGTTTTACACCCTGCTCGACCAGCTAGCCGGCGGCTGGCGGCGAGCCCGGCGGTTTGTCGGCCGAGGCCCACACAAGGGCACCGCCGTGGTTGACACCGATCCTTCAACCAATGGCGCAACACTTCATCAACCTGTGGTCACGGCTGCAACCGTCGGCGAATAACGCTTTGCCGCTCAAGGTGGTGCCCATACGGCACAATTTGGTGAGGATCGGGGCTGGCGCAGCCCGCGATCCGAACCAGCATCGCGAGCTTTGAAGTTAGGCGTTTTGGGGTTTTGCTGGGCAATACGCCGGAAATATGAGCCCGACGCGTAAGCGAGGGATTCTTCTCCGAATACGAGCCCGACGCCCGAGCTTTGAAGTTGCGTTTTTTGGAGCCAGGTACCGTCTCAGGAGTTGAGCAGGGCTCCCTCCTCACAGTCCTACTCTTGAGGGAGTGAGATTGTTTGTGAAAATATAAATCGTTAGGGAAGTCACTCAAACAATCGGCACTTGGCTGTTATTCGGGCTGAAGGCCCGGTTCGACACGCCCCTGAAGGGGCGGTTCTGGCAAAGTCGCTCGACTCTCCGAGTCGAGTTTTTACTCCCTCAAGCATAGGCCGTTGTGAATACAATTCACGGCTCGCAAGAGCCGTGAGACTTTATCAGGAGTACGCAGTTCTAGGCTGACAGTACTGTCGTTACAGTACGGAAACTGTCGGATCTCCATGATTCTGGATGTGGCTCAATTGATATGTGAATATCTATTTTTCAGGGGTAGTGCGTGAGTAGGCCCCAGAAAAGCGCAACTTCAAAGAGCGCGAGCGAGGGATTCTTCTCCGAATACGAGCCCGACGCGGGAGCGAGTGGATCTCTTGCTGTTCTCCAAGAAGGGCGCTACGTCAAACGAGGCTAAATTCGTCACGAACCGGTCATTCGATAAGAAATCCACTCGCTCACGCTTCGGGCTTGTATTTCCACTCAAACGCTTGGCCAGGCCACGTGCAACACATCGCTCAACCATAATCAGAATCGACCGCTGCTACTTTGGGGACTCGGGGCTCAAAAGCGCAACTTTAAAGCTCACGCGTCGGGCTATCAGGAGTACCGCGTCCATCGCGATTTTGCGGGCTGAACAAAAAACGCAATTTCAAAGCTAACGCTTCGTGCTTGGATTTCCTCTCAACCGCTTGGCCAGGCCATGGGGACCTAACGCAAAACCATGTTCAGGAACGGGGTGGTTAGGTCTATCGCGATGTTGATTCGACTTGAGCACTGAGGCCTGATACGAGCCCGAAGCGTTAACGAGAGAACCTCTTACGACTTCTCTTTGATCGAACCAAAACCCCTGACAAACAGCCACTCACGAAGAAACCAACCGTGACACATTGAACTGTCAAGAGTGCAGCGTCTATGGCGACTGGCATGGTTTCTGGCTTCAAACGTGCAAACTCAAAGCTGATAGCTCGGTTCAGTTCAAAACCCCTGCGCGAATGCGACGGACCTGGTAACAACAACGGTTACAACCTGGGTAGTCTTAACGCCCGTTCACCCCTGTAAAATACGGGGAGTTTCCGCACGACAGAGAACCCTACACCGCACCCAACCATTACGAAAACCGCTGAATGTTTTTAACCATCGCAACAACCGGTCTTCGCTCAGCGACGCTGCGGTCCAGCGAGTGACGCCTGTTGGGCCTGGGGATCAATCATGACCGGACGACCGGTTGACGCCCCTGCCTTGCGCGTTTGGCTGACAACATCCACAAACGCGGTACGCGTCTCTGCAGGAATTGCGGTCTGCTTTTCCACCACGGAGGTGGCCCAGTCTGGGTACATCTCAACCAACCGCGTCATCAGAGAGACAAACCAGCCTGCCTCCTGCACTTGCTCGTCGAGAATCTTTTCGATTACGGGCCGCAAGGTTGCCGCTACAGCCTTCCAGCCACGAGAATCCACTTTGACAAAGATCTCGACTTGCTGCTGGACCCAGGGATCGCCATTCACTTCCTGGAAGAAGCCGGACCGCACAATCAAAACGATGCGCCCGTTCAAACGCGCGGCTCCACGCGGACTCACGTATTCGAGATCACACATCATCACGTGCAGTTTGGGAGAGCGTACGACATATTCCCACACCGCGCTCGTTCCACTTCCGTCGGTGCCACGAAATTGGCTAGGGCCAATCTGTTCGAGCTTGGCCGGTGTTTCACCCAGATCTTGCCAGAGTGAGAGCGTGAGGGTGGGCTCGTTCAACAGGCGAAGGTAGACCCGGGGATTGGCGGGAAACGTTTCAGCCTGGCTTTTCTTGTGGAAGCTCGCCCCACGAATGACCTCGCTCACCGATTCTCGGTATTGCGTGGGAATCAAATTCAAGGGGACCGTTTCGGCTACGTCGGTTTTCTTGGACCCTGCCTGGACGAGCGGAAGGCCCGGCACCAGCAGAATCAGAAACGCCATCACGGTTCGCGCTGAATTGAACATATCGGTTTTCTTGGGTTTCATGAGGTCGGGCCCACCAGGCAGAGGAGAGTGCTTCCTGAACGCCAGGTGTGGTCTCACGAACTTGTCACCCTTTAGATCGGCAAGGAAGCCAAGGTAACCTGAAAAGAATCGGAAGAATCGCGACCCCTAGAGAAATCAGCGAAACTGGAGAACATATAAAAGGTAGACCAGATGGCGAACCCTGGGAAGCAGGCAGATTGGCCTTGCCGGGATGGGGACAACTTTTATACTTCGGCAACCCTGGGGTACTGGATGCAGAAAATCCGAGAACTCGGTACACAATTCCGAATTCTGGGTAAGACCTGATAAGCACGGAGGCGAAGATGCCGGAACGTTTTGACACACGAAGCAAATGGATCACCGGCAGCGTAGGACTCGCAGGCCTGATCGCCGCCGGTGGCATTGGATGGAAATCTTGGAACGGGCCCACACGCCAGGTAGTGCCGGCCGCGGGAACGGCTTCGGCCGTGGCCAGCCTTGATGATTCCTCAGAACTCGGCCAGATTGCCGAAGGGATTCAGAAGGGTGAAGGGATGGCGCTCGCTCTCTTGCAGAAGCAGCTTCTGTCCCCCGAGTCTGTTCCGGCCGCCGCCGTTTCGACCGAGCGATCTATTGCCTGGCAAACCGTGCTGACTTCGCTCCTGAAGGGGAACCAGAAGTACACTGCCTACGGCCGTATTAATGTTGTGACTTTGGCGGGACGGATTGTTGAGCAATATGGTGCGGACCCTGCCCCGGCCGATTGGTCGGCGGTGCTGGTTCCGTTCTCGGAACTTGCGGCCACCGGCCTGGCCGACTCCGACGTTGGGGTTCGCATTGCGGCCCTACAACAGGTGTCCAGGCTCTGGAACTGGGCCCCCGGGAGAGACATGCATCCTGGCCAGGTTGAGCACGTGGCCGCCTGGAAAGAGGGGCTACTTTCGCTGGCCAACCGAGGTCTCAAGGACTCGGCTCCCCAGGTTCGAGCTGCCGCCGTGGCCACCTTGGCCGCGCTCCCCTTGGACGATCAGGCCAGTCCAGCCATTGCAAAACTTGACGACCCAAGCCCGGAAGTCCGACTTCAGGTGCTCGCCGCATTTGCCAATCGTCGCACGTTGCTGGACGAAGAAGCCATTATTCCGTTCCTCTGCGACCCGTCTCCCGGCATGGCTGCAACCGCCGATCGGATCTTGAGAGACCGGGGCCTGACCGAAACGCAACTGGGCCTGGCCCATCTGGTCAGCCACCCCACGGAAGCGATGCGACTGTCTGCCATCGACATTGTGAACGAGCGTGTGGATATTGACGGAACGCTCTGGCTGATCTTCCTCTCACGCGATCGAAGTGAAACCGTGAGAGCCAGAGCCCTTGACGCACTCTCCAAAAATGAGCGTCCCGAAGCCCGGAAACGGCTCTCTGAGATGGCCACCAACGACCCCTCCGACGATATCCGCCAGGCCGCCGCACGCGTCGCTCCAGGCGATGCAGAAACGACAGCCTCTCTGCCCACGCTACCGGGCTCACCTGCCCTGTATCCCAAGGCGAACTGATACGCGGCATTCACCCATGATGCAGACAAAGCCCCGGAGTCTCCTCCGGGGTTTTTTTTATGAACGATACAGAAGAATCGACGGGAAGGATCTGATCCGTACTGTCATGACCCGTCCATGAAGTCGATTGGATTCATTCCGATCATGGAATAAATGGTTTCTTTTCTTGGAATCCACGCAAGTTACGGCACAAAACTCGATACCACGAGAATCGCTTCTCGACCGCTATCACTGCCCGTAACACTGAACCAAAATCTTGTCGAGTTCCTGGTAACGAGGGAGAGGCTGCCGGATCATGTCGGCTCTCTGGGCCAGTTCGGCTCATTCTTGACTTGATTCAAAAGCTCAAACTAGTTGATTTCATGTGGAAGGAAATCAATGCGTTAGGGTCGGCGGTGCGAGAAACACCCAGTTTTTCAGCGACTTCGGCATACCTCTTGGAAAATCAACGTACTCGATGACCTCAACATCCTGCAGTTCGTTCATGTCGATTCGGTTCAGCAGGGTCAAAGCAACGGTTCATGAGAGTGAAATTGCAGCCTTGCGGGCTCAGCGAAAAGCCTACTTATCCGCAGGATTCGGACCAGGATGGAGCTACGGTTACCGCTTTGATAGAATCTCATCGAGTTATCTGTATCTTCAAATTCGACCTTGGATACTCTTCGCTCTAAGAATAAGACGAGCATTGAATAAGATACGCGATGCAAGTTGAATCAAGTCAATCGTGGCAAGGACATCCCATGTTGTCGCCGGGCCTTGACGATTCACCCCAAGCTCTTTCGAGGTTTCGGCTAATTGTTTTGAGAAATCGACATACTCCATGACTTCAACGTCAGAGAGACAACTCACATTGATTCGCCCCCGGGATGATTCGAGAAGACTCCCACGACTGTGCGCTTGCCGTCTTGCTCGATGTAAAGAACGCCTCTCGGTCGGGTGAACTCTTGGCTGTCTCAGCTTTGCGATCACCATCGCCGGGCGATTGAGGGTAGGCATTTGAGGCCGGAATGATGAGAGCGAATGCCAACGCCCTGAATTAATCTCGGCGGGGAACCTGTACCGGGCCATTCTTCAAGAGCGGGGCCCGCACGCGATTCTTGCCCTTCTCGCCGGTCATGCCCCTGCTTCGATCAAAGCGACAAGCAAGACGGATCCACCCGCAGTCAACACGATCAAGAAGACATCATCCTGAAGCCGACTGATTTGGCTGCGAATCACAGATCTACGGAGACGAAAAAAAATGGACCAGAATGAAGTAGGACGGATGGAATCCGTGTCCGTTCATCAAGTCCATTTCAATCCTGAGCACTTGTTTTCTGTACCGATTAGAAGTCGTCGCGAGACGTTCGGCTCCGTGTCACCTGCTCTGGCGCGGGGGAGTCGTTCGTGAACGGATCTTCCTCATCGAATGGGCTTGGCTCAGACCTTGGGGCCGGCTGACGGCTCGATCTTGGTGGCGGATCATCGAACTCCCCCTCATCTTTGGGTGTGGGATTCGAGGGCCGCTTGGTTGACGAGCGTGGTGGTGGATCATCAAACGTGCTGTCATCCATCGCCGGGTCACGTTTCGACTTGGACCGGTTCGACTTGCGATCCGGCTCAATATCAATGAATACCAGCATTTCCGTATCGGTCGGCACCGTGCCCGGTAGCCGCATATTCATAAACCCGGTCTTTGACTGAAGAATTCCCGGCGTGATGCCAGCGGAAATCAACAGCGTCTGGCCCAGTGTCCAGTTTTCCACGGTTCGGTTCAACCGGGTCTCAACCACTTCGGGAACGTCAATTGTGACATCGGTTGGCCCAACATCTTTCTTGGCCAGAACCTTGGTACGGATCAACCGCTTCACCGTGGTGGCCCGAAAATCGACCGCCGCATCCACGGCATCACCGTCATAGGTCAACAGCGGGCTGAACCTGAGGAAAGCCCCTTCCTTGAGCTGATCGGTCTTGGGCTGAGCACCCACGCCCGAGGCCCCCTCACTTTGTGTGCTTGAAACAAAGTTGAGATCATCGGCCGTTTCAATCAACAGCGTCTGACCGTTAAGGACCTTCACCGTCTTATCCGCCAGCAACTTGAACCCCTGATAGAGCATCATCTGGGTTCGGACCAGGTTGGCATCGTCGGCCGAAATCGTCCACAGTTGCTGCCCTTGCGGGCCAGTACCAATCCGCTTCAGTCGGTTGTACACCGAATATCGCCATCGCGTGTCTTGCGCAGCCACAAACCGGACCCGCACCGACAGCACGTCGGCCGTAGCCCTGGTGAATCGCTCCACATATTCCTGAACGACCTTCAAGACCTTTGCATTATGGTAAGCCCGCAGTTGAGCCTTGCCCGCGCTCAGGACCGCAATCTTTTCACCATGCCAGACCGCCGAACCGGTCCGCCTGAAGATCCATTCAACAATCGCGTTTTGTGGCTTGGGGTTTTCAGGCGAATAACCCAGGCTGGCGTAATTCGCGATATCAAAGTTTTTCCAGCTATGACCGACCTCGGGCCGAAAATCGGGGGGCGAGTCCTGTAACGGCTCCCTGGACCCCGCGGCTCCATCGTCAAAAACATCACTGTCGCTATTCGAAACAGGCCTGGTGGTCTTCTTGGGCTTGGACTTTGGCAACGGATCCTCGAGGTCGTCCTGACCTCGCGAAAGCGATGGAGCCAAACCACCCGTCAAAAATCCAAGCATCAGGGCCATACGGCGATTCATGCCAGGGGCCTCCCTGCCGATCTGGCGCAAAGGTGCGAAAGCAGACCTCAAACCGATCGAATTCGACCGGACCCGAAGCCAAGTCGCTGATTCTTAGCAGACCTTCCAGTTTCACTCAAGCTCGGTTATCAAAAAGCCGAGTGGAACGCTCCTTTCTTCGCATCGGGTCTGCTCATCATTCAATGGCCTGCCCGCCCCTGAACCAGGGTCCTCATCACGGTTTATCATGAGGTTTCACACAATCTGGCCAGGCGGTTAAGCGGAAATCCAGGCGGTAAGAACTCCACGCGCTGGCGAGTCGGGCGATCAGGAAAAGCCATAAGCGATCCACGCGCTGGCGAGTCGGGCTGGTATCAGACACCAGAACGGATGGCGGCCCAACTTGGCCCTGCTCGAAGAGCGTGACTTAGCCGGGCTCAATAGAAATGGCCGACCCCACGGTGTGAGATCGGCCACTCTGAATCATAGGTCGGTTGGCAGGCCCAAGAGATCAGCCGGAGTGCCGGCCAATCAGCAAGCTAGCATTGTGGCCACCAAAACCGAAGCTGTTCGACATCACACGATCAACATGGGCCTCACGGGCCGTGTTGGGGATGAAGTCCAGATCACATTCTGGGTCTTGATTTTCAAGATTGATGGTCGGTGGAAGCACCTTGCGGTGAATGGCCAGCGCCGAAGCAACCAGTTCTACCCCACCCGAGGCCCCGAGCAGGTGACCAAGCTGACTCTTGGTGCTGGAAACCTGAAGCTGCTTAGCGTGGCTGCCAAACACAGACTTCATCGCCCGCGTCTCCGCCACATCGCCCTGACTGGTGCTGGTGCCGTGGGCGTTGATGTACCCTACGGATTCAGCCGGACACTTCGCATCGTCCAGGCAGTTCCGCATGGCCCGCGCGGCACCACGCCCTTCTTCATCGGGTGAGGTGATGTGCGAACCATCGGCCGACATCCCATAGCCCAGCAGCTCGGCATAAATCCGGGCCCCTCGGGCGCGAGCATGTCCTTCTTCTTCAATCAGCAGAATTCCTGCCCCTTCAGACAACACGAACCCGTCGCGATCGCGGTCAAAGGGGCGACTCGCGCGCTGAGGATCGTCATTGCGGGTGGATAGAGCCCGCATGGAGGCAAAACCACCAAGACCCATGTGGGTGATAGCGGCTTCACTACCACCGGTAATCATCGCATCGGCCCAGCCGGCCTGAATAAGCCGGAAGGCGTCGCCAATGGCGTTGGTTGCGCTGGCACAGGCGGTGGCCACGGCCGAGGCAGGCCCTTTGAGCCCGTACCTGATCGAAACCTGGCCGCTGGCGGCGTTCACCATCAGCTTGGGGATGGTGAAGGGGCTAATTCGCGAAGGCCCCTTTTCAATCAGGTTCCGGTGTTGTTCTTCAAACTCGTTCAATCCGCCAATTCCAGAACCGATGAGCACACCCACTCGGTACGGATCATAGCTCGAAAAGTCCACTCCAGAATCCACCACGGCACTTTCGGCAGCCACCATGGCAAACTGAGCGAACCGATCAAGGCGACGCGCTTCCTTCACGCCGAAGAGCGTCTCGCCATTCCAGTCTCGAACCTGGCCACCAAAATGGACCCGGAATTGGGTCGTGTCGAAGAGAGTGAGCGGACCAACGCCACTCCGTCCCTCGATCAGGCCGGTCCAGAAATCATCCACACGTGAGCCAAGGCCTGTCACTACACCCAGGCCGGTAATCACAACGCGCCGTGCCATACGTACACGCGATCCTTCAGATCGAGGGCTGAACCTCACCACTCCAGGGTTTCACGACAATGCTCAACCTGGATGGCCAGTACTGCCGTACCGGAAACGACCCGCCCGTTTCGCGGGCTCCAAAAAACGAAAGAGACCAGCCAGTCGAACCACAGTCGCCGGCCGATCAACAGAAGCAGTCGCGGGGGACAAAGCCCCCCGCGACCATGGCAAAGCTTATTTAGTGCTATGCTGCTCGATGTAATCAATGGCCTGACCCACGGTCTGGATCTTCTCGGCTTCTTCATCTGGAATGGTGATATCGAATTCTTCTTCGAATTCCATGACCAGTTCGACAGTGTCCAGGGAATCGGCTCCCAGATCATTGACGAAAGAAGTCTCACGAGACACGGCGTCCTTGGCAACGCCCATTTGCTCACTAACAATCTCGACCACGCGTTCTTCCACAGACACGGCAAGGCCTCCTGAACGACATGCTAGAGGATCTATCGAGCTCCCCGAACCGGGGTGTGCGTCAACTTATCCTGAAAGTTCGGTTCGTTTGGTAATCGGGATTAACCGAATCCAATCAAATTTCCTCGTTGGGGCCAAGTTAACAGGGCCAGCGCGGGTTGTCTAGAACGGATATAGTCGCCAAATCCAGTTCAGTGCCAACCCGGTACCACTTGCCCACTCCAACTCAGGCCGTCATACCGCCATCTACGGCAATAACCTG
This sequence comes from uncultured Planctomycetales bacterium, assembly GCA_903926465.1. Taxonomy (GTDB): domain Bacteria; phylum Planctomycetota; class Planctomycetia; order Isosphaerales; family Isosphaeraceae; genus CAIYJE01. The sequence continues at coordinate 20,191 of CAIYJE010000168.1, read as the reverse complement.
GCCTGTCAGATAACCCGCCCCACGCCCAGATAAACAGCAAACAATGTCTGCAATATCTTCTGGCTGGCCAAATTTATTGGCAGGAATCATTTGCTTGGCAATGTCTTTGATCTTGTCCGGCAGGACGTCGGTCATGTCGGTCACTGTGAAACCGGGAGCCACCGCATTCACCGTGATATTCCGCTTGGCCAGCTCTTTGGCCACGGTTTTTGTGAAACCGATCACGCCGGCCTTGCTGGCCGAATAATTGGCTTGCCCGGGGTTTCCCATGATGGCAGAGGTACTGGTGATGTTGATGATGCGCCCATATCGCTGCCGCATCATCACCGCACCAGCGGCCCGGCAAAAGTAAAAGACGCTGTTCAAATTGGTTGAAATCACGGCATCCCAGTCGGCATCATCCATTCTCAGCAGCAACCCGTCACGGGTAATTCCCGCGCAGTTGACCAGAACGTCGAGCCGCTCAAATTTGGTCTCAACCGCCTCAACAATCCGGTTGACATCGGCCGATTTGCCAACATCGCCCGCATAGGCTTCGGCCGTGCCGCCGGCGTCATGGATCATCTGGACCGTTTCCGCCAGCTTACCTTCCAGCGACGTGGCCACACACGCAACACGGGCACCACAGTGGGCCAGACGTAAGGCAATTGCCCGTCCAATCCCACGAGATGCACCCGTCACCAGCGCAACCTGGCCAGAGAGGTCCACCGTACAACCGGCAATCTTGGGCTGGGAATCTGCCATGCTCACATCCTGATTGAGGAGGCAATGTTTCCAGGGTCAGAAAGCAAGAAGCCTCTGTACCTGATCTCCGCGATCCTCCCTAAATCACAGAGCAAAGAGCGGATTATTTACAGAGGCTCGGAACCGGATCAACCCCAAAAGCCGCAAACTCGGCCGTGGTTTGACCATAAAAAAAGATCGCAGTCACACACCCCAGAAGCCATGCTCCCCGGGCCCGTACCTGGCGAATGCCAAAATCAAATGTCGGAGCAATCCCGGCTCATACCGGTCTCGGAATCCAGGAAAGCCTGAAGCCAGCTCCAGGGTCTGAAACGTGGATCAGCGTGCTGGAATGCTCGTGCAGGGCATCTTGCGATCAATTCGCTTGAGCAGGCCGGTCAGCACGCGGCCCGGGCCAATTTCGTAAAACGCATCGAATCCGTCGGCCATCATGCGCTTCATCGACTCGTCCCAGCGAACCCCAACCGTAACCTGCTCGGCCAGGGCATGGCGAATCTTCGCAAGATCCGCAGGGTGAGGGGCGGCCGTAACATTTGAGTAAACCGGCACTCTGGGCAGCTGAACATCGGCCGCGGCCAGGGCGGCCGCAAGCTGGTCGTCTGCCGGCTTCATCAAAGGGGTATGAAAAGCACCGGCCACCGCCAGCGGGATCACCTTCATGGCCCCCAGTTCGGTGGCCACGGCGTCCACCTCGGCCAGTGCAGAGCGATCTCCGGAAACCACCACGTTTCCCGGACAAAGCATGTTGGCCTTCCAGAGCCGGCCATGGCTTGAAACCCGCTCACAAAGTTCGTCGATCTTGGCTTCGTCGAGCCCAAGCACGCTCGTCATTCCGCTGGGCGATGCCAAGGCCGCAGCCTGCATGGCCTGGCCTCGAAGCCGCACCACGCGCAGACCGGCCTCAAAGTCCAGAGCGCCCGCAAACACCAGGGCGGTGTACTCGCCCAGGCTCAATCCGGCGGCCCCCTGGCACTGGCTCACCACATCTGGCTGTTCCGCCTTGAGTGCCTCAAGCGCAGCCAGACTGGCCACAAAGATGGCCGGCTGGCTGATATCGGTGGCCTCCAGCAAATTTGCAGGCCCCTCGAAACAAAGGGCCCGCAGGTCCAGTCCCAGAATTTCATTGGCACGATCAAACAGCGAGCGAACCGAGGGATACTGGCTATCCAGTTCGCGAGCCATGCCCACCGTTTGGGCCCCCTGTCCGGGGAACAAAAAACCGATCTTTGACATGCGAGGATCCGTGAAAAGAGAACCTGAACACGCGCCATGAATCGAGTGTTGACACGGCTGATCGGCCCAAAACCCGCCAGGCTTTGGGCCGAATCTGGCTTACTCCTGAACGGGTGCTTCTGCCTGTGGCGCATCCGCCAGCGACGCCACAATTTCCGCACTGATGCGGTCTTCACCCATGATTGAAGCCACCCGAATTGCGTTCTTGATGGCACGTGCATCACTGGAACCGTGGCAAATGATGCAAGCGCCCCGGATACCCAGCAGCGGGGCCCCACCAAACTCGGCGTATTCGAACCGGGCTTTGAGCTCTTTGATGCCGCCGCCCACCGCCCGGGCGTCTTCGGGAGACAACCGAGGCAGCAACTTGGCAAGCTCCTGCTTGAGTTCGGCGAACAGGAACTCTACGGCCCCCTCGCCAGATTTCAGCAAGACGTTGCCCGTAAAGCCTTCGCACACGATCACGCGTGCGTTCCCCTCGTAAATATCTCGCCCCTCAACGTTCCCGATAAACTTGGCGGAGTGCCGACTGGCCCTGAACATCGCCTGGGCATCTCGAACCAGGTCGTTTCCCTTGTCTTCCTCGGCTCCAACATTCAAGAGCCCGATGGTGGCCTGGGTCACCCCCAACACGTGTTCGGCATAGATCGCCCCCATGATCCCGTACTGATAGAGATCTTCAGGCTTGGGCTGCATGTTGGCGCCCACGTCAATGACAACCGCGGGGCCCTTGTGTGTGGGGTAAATCGCGGCAATTCCCGGCCGGCGTACGCCTGGCAGAAACATCTTGGCGTTGAACAGGCCGGCCCCAACCATGGCCCCGGTGTTGCCCGCAGAGACCACCGCCTTGACGTCACCGGTTGCCAGCAGCATCCAGCACCTGGAAATCGAATTATCACGCTTCTTCCGAAGCGCCTCGACCGGCTTCTCATGCATCTCGATCGACTGACTGGAATGAACGATGGGCAAGCGATCGCGCGGAGCGTCGGGAAACTTATGAAGTTCACCTTCAATCCGGGCCTGATCACCTACAAGAACCACCTGGATCCCGGGCTGAGCCAGGACTGCCTGCACGGCCCCTTCGACTATTGGACCCGGTGCGTAGTCGCCCCCCATGGCGTCTAACGCGATACGCATGATCTGGCTCCCCTCGCCGCTCGAAAAAATGCAACAACTGAGTGACCATCCAGAGCTTTCCCGGTCTGGTCCAAAAGGCGTATGCCCAGAGAGATTACTCACTTGCAAGACGCGAACTCAGCAACCCCGGTCAATGGCGGGACGGTTGCGGCATCCTAGAGAAACCCAGGCAACACTGTCAAGAATCGCATGTTACCACCCAGAACTCCAGATCCAACCTGAGCGACATCCTACTTCAAAAGGGGTGCCGGAAGCCCTCCCGGCCATCGGCCCCCAAGCCAATGTTCGGCCCTCCTCGCTCTCTAGCGGGTGGCTCCCGAACTCGCACCCGAGACCAAGCCGATTCCCGCAATGACATCCACCCCCTAATTCTGGGGCAGCCTGCCAATATGGCACACCAAAGCTGGACTCCTTCACTCACACTGGCACTCGGTCCGCCCTGTCCGCCATTCGCCCAAAACCAATAACCCTTTACCAGATAGCCACTTACAAACTTAATACGGTCAAGGCATACGGTTTGCTTACCAAGATCCCATCTTTAGACATACCTTGAGGCAGGCTCCATCGTCGGGGCGTCAGGTTGACGTGAACCGTCGGATGCCGTTCAAGTTTCTGGTTCGGGAGTCTTGTTACGATGAAAATTCAGCCCTTGGGCGATCGCGTTGTTGTTGAGCGTGAAGAAGCGCAATCCAAGACGGCGGGCGGTATCGTGCTGCCCGAGACAGCCAAGGACAAGCCCCAGAAGGGCAAGGTTATCGCTGTTGGCGAAGGTCGCATTACCAAGGATGGCAAGCGCCGTGAACTGCAGGTGAAGGCGGGCGACACCGTGATCTTCACCTCTTACGCCGGCGACGAATTCAAGGTTGATGGCGGTAAGAAGGTTCTTCTGATGCGTGAAGATGACATTCTCGCGGTCGTTGATCAGCACTGAACCGTAGCGGCACATCGGCGGGGCCAAGGCTTTCTCCACAGCGAGCAGGCCTGCACGACCCCCATGTTTTCGACCACTGCGTGAGTTGATTCGTTCACATCCATAGTTCAGATTGAGGAGATAGTTGCCCATGGCCGCGAAAATGATCGCGTTTGATCAAGAAGCACGTCAGGCAATGCAGCGGGGCATCACCAAGCTCGCTCGCGCCGTCAAAGTGACCCTCGGCCCACGTGGCCGCAACGTCATCATTCAGAAGTCGTTCGGCTCTCCCACGGTCACCAAGGACGGCGTGACCGTTGCCAAGGAGATCGAGCTGGAAGACCGCTATGAAGACATGGGCGCCAAGATGGTTAAGGAGGTCGCCAGCAAGACCTCCGACGTGGCCGGCGACGGCACCACCACCGCCACCGTGATGGCCGAAGCCATCTACAACGAAGGCCTCAAGGCCGTTGTGGCCGGCGTGAACCCCATGCTGATGAAGCGGGGCATGGACCGTGCGGTTGAAGACATCATTGGCCAGCTCAAGAAGGCCAGCATCAAGGTTTCTAGCACCAAGGAAACCGAACAGGTTGCCACGGTTGCTTCAAACTTTGACCACGAGATTGGCAAGATGATTGCCGAAGCCACCGAGAAGGTTGGCAAAGACGGCGTCATCACGGTCGAAGAAGGCAAGAGCCTCAAGACCGAGGTGGAGTGGGTTGAGGGGATGCAGTTTGACCGCGGCTTCCTTTCCCCCTACTTCGTCACCAACCCTCAGACGATGGAAGTCGTGCTTGAGGATCCTTACATTCTGATCCATGAGAAGAAGATCAGCGTGGTGAAGGACCTGGTGCCGGTTCTGGAGAAGGTGGCTCAGACTGGCCGCCCGCTCCTGATCATCGCCGAAGAGGTTGAGGGTGAGGCTCTGGCCACCCTGGTCATCAACAAGCTGCGTGGCACCTTCCGGAGCGTTGCTGTCAAGGCTCCTGGATACGGTGACCGCCGCAAGGCCATGCTTGAAGATATTGCCGTTCTCTCTGGCGGCAAGCCAATCTTCGAAGCCCTTGGCATTGAGCTGGAAAACGTGGGCCTGGCCGACCTGGGCTCCGCCAAGAAGGTGATTATTGACAAGGATAACACCACCCTGATCGAAGGCGCCGGTTCGACCGATGCCATCAAGGGCCGGATTGAACAGATCCGCCGCGAGATCGGCGACACCAAGAGCGACTACGACCGCGAGAAGCTCGAAGAGCGACTGGCGAAGCTCGCCGGTGGCGTGGCCAAGATCAACGTCGGTGCTGCCACCGAAAGTGAAATGAAAGAGAAGAAGGCCCGCGTTGAAGACGCCCTTCACGCAACTCGCGCTGCTCTGGAAGAAGGCATTCTCCCAGGCGGTGGCGTGGCCCTGATCCGTGCCGCTTCCCTCGTTCAGGCTGGCAAAGACCTGTCCGAAGACGAGCGAACGGGCTACGGCATCATCCTGCGTGCTTGCTCGGCCCCAATCACCCAGATCGCCCAGAACGCTGGCAAAGACGGCGGCGTTGTGGCTTCCAAGGTGGTTGAAGGTAAGGGGAACTTCGGCTACGACGCTCTCCACGACAAGTATTGTGACATGGTGGAAGCCGGCATCATCGACCCCACCAAGGTGACCCGCTCGGCCCTGCAAAACGCAGCCAGCGTTTCCACCCTGCTGCTCACCAGCGATGCCCTGATCGCCGACATGCCAGAAGGTGATTCCAAGAAGGGTGGCGGCGGCCACGGTGGCTACGAAGACATGTATTGATCGACCGCTTCTGCGGTACGACTATTCACGAAAAGGCCAGGGGAATCATTCCCCTGGCCTTTTTTGTTGCGCATCTTTGGCGGCCGAGCCAGGAATGGCCTTGCTGAACCCGCTCCCAAAACCGCCTGTCCCAGCCTGACCCGGTTACCCTCCTGGGTTGGAATTGACGATCGGCTGAAAATTGGAGTCCCACCCGGCGAAATCCAACGGGTATGATCAGGATTCGTCCAAAGTCATTATCCAGAGATTGCTCGTAAGGCGACGTTCAACCCGACGTCGGTATACCTCGATCGTGGCCAGCCCCACCGAACCAGAACCCACTTCAGGCGTGCAGGGAGAACACTCTCCGGAACCAACCGAGCGGCTGGAGTTCATTCCGCCGTCGCTGGAAAGCTCGGGCGTGGATACCGTGAAAGACGTCGACCTGGTGGCGCACCCCAGTTCGCCTCCGCTCCGCATATCTGGAGGCGGCTCGGCTGGCGAATTTCGATCGGGATCGCGGACAGATTCTCGAATTGGAACCGTGCTTGGTCGGCTCAAGATTGCCAGCCTGCTCGGCCGCGGTGGCATGGGGACGGTTTATGAGGCCCAAGACCCGATCTTGGGCCGCAAGGTCGCCATCAAACTGCTCTCCGAATCAAAAGCCGAAGATCCGGAAGCACAGGCCAGATTTCTTCGTGAAGCACGGGCCGTTGCACGCCTGAGCCACCCCAACGTAGTGGCGATTTACGAGATTAACGATACGCCCCCAGACCGCTACCTGGTGCTTGAATACGTGGATGGCGGTAGCCTGGCCGATGCGCTCAAAGACGGCCCGATCTCCTGGCGAGAGGCAACCAGAGAAATTGAGCAGGCCTGCCGCGGACTCACGGTGGCACACAAGGCAAAACTGATCCACCGTGACCTCAAACCTGCCAACCTGCTGCGCTCAACTCATGGCATTGTAAAGCTGACCGATTTCGGGCTGGTCAAGGAGACCGGTCTCAAGGGGGTCGACCTCACCCAGGACAACAAAACTCTGGGCACCCCCTCATTCATGAGCCCCGAGCAATGCCACGCCCAACCGCTTGACGTTCGGAGCGATATCTACTCGTTGGGAGCAACCTATTACGCCCTGCTCACCGGCGTTGCACCTTACGATGACCAGGGCAGTTCAACCGGCGTGATGATGGGGCATTGCTACAAGCCCACGCCAGACCCGCGTGCCCGGAACCCGGAGCTTCCGGCCGAGGTCTCTCACATTGTGCTCAAGGCCATGGCCAAGCGGCCCGAAGAGCGATATCAAACCGCCGAAGAAATGCGGTGCGACATCCAAAAGGTCCTGAAACGGTCCAAGAACGAGACCACCCAAGGAAAGCCGCGCGCACGCGGCGCGGGGATCTCCGGTTCTGGCCAGACCGGTGCAACAGGCTGGGGCATCCCGTCGATCAGTTCGCGGCGTGCATGGTTAACCGCCACCGTGGCCGCCGGTAGTTTTCTGGCCGGTAGCGCGGGCGTTACCTGGGCACGCCGCCGCCGCAAGCCGGGTCTTATGGTCTCGCAGGAGACGGGCGGCGAATCCACAACTGGACCGGCAGCAACAGCCAGCCAGAGTGCCGGTTCTCAGAGTCCCATCAAGATCGGATTGCTGGCCTCCGAGTCTGGCACGCTTATGGCGTGTGAGTCTGGGACCATCCAGGGAATCCAGCTTGCGGTCAAACGAATTAACCAGCAAGGGGGCGTGCTGGGACGGCCGATCCTGGCCGTGACCGGAAATGGTCGATCGAGACCCGAGGTTTTTGCCGAGGAGGCCGATCGGCTGATCAGCGCCGAGGGGGTGAACGCACTCTTTGGATGCTGGAGTTCAGCCTGCAGGAAGGCCGTTAAAGAGGTGGTTGAACGGCGATCGGCCCTGCTCTTTTATCCCACCCCGTTTGAGGGATTGGAACTTTCGCCCTGGATCGTTTACGTGGGCAACTCGGCCAACCAGCAGGTTCTGCCCGCGCTGGAATGGTGCCGAGAGGTGGGGAAACGGCGGCTATTCCTGGTGGGGTCCGACTACGTTTATCCGCGCGCCGTGCTGGCCATCATCCAGGATCAACTGCCTGGGCTGGGGTGCGAACTGGTGGGCGACGCGTTCGTCAGGCTCGGGCAGATAGACATGACCGTTCCGGTGGAACAGATCCGTCAGGCCCGTCCGGACCTGATCCTGAACCTGATCAACGGAGACTCCAACGTTTCCTTCTTCCGATCTCTGCGTGAGGCTGGAATTCTAGCCGAGACCACACCATCACTCTCATTCTGCCTCAATTCAGGCTCTATACGCGCCATTGACCCAGAACTACTCGCTGGCGATTACTTTGCAGGGAGTTACTTCGAGAGCTTGCTCCAGACAGAAAACGCTGCGTTCCTTGATGAGTTTCGAACTGCCTACGGACCGTCCCGGGTACCGACCGATAGCACCGAAACCGCCTATGCCAGCGTGCTTCTGTGGGCCGCCGCCGTGGAGGCCGCCCAATCCCTGGATCCAGCCATGGTGCGGCAGGCTGTTCGCAACCAATCGATCTCGGCCCCGGAAGGACCGATCCGGGTCGATGCGAGCACCCAGTACTGCTCTCGGTTCTTCCGGCTGGCCCAGATTGACTCCGATGGTCGCTATCGCGTGCTGAAAAGCTCCAGCGACCTCATCCAGCCAATCCCCTTCCCGCCGTCGCGAACTCCCGAGGCCTGGGAGCAGACCTTGAAGCAACTCAGGCAGGGCTGGAACGGGAACTGGCAGGCGGAATCCAGCAATACTCCTGCATGAACCGGTCGACTCCGAACTCGATAACCTCGCATGCCTGCCAAAAACCCCACCTGGCCCGTGTTTTGACCCTTCCACCCATGAGGCTGGATTCACGCTCATGTACAGCATTGTTCTGATCATTCTCTGCATGACGAATCCGCAAGCCGCCGATGACGCTACCAGTCGATTCGAATCTCCACGGTTCGGGATCGCCCTGAGTATTCCAGCGGCCTGGCCTGTGGCCGTGAAAGAGCAAGAAGACCGCGCCTTCGTTGCGCTCATCCCCCAGGAAAACGACCCCGAGCGGCCGGGCGTGCTTGCCTGCGAGATCTCGATTGCCCCCGAATCGCTTTACGAATACGCCAGCCGCATCGAAGGGAATGAACGCCGTTCCCCACGCTCGGGCACCCTCGTTCGCAACGAGATCAAGGCCAGATCAGACGGACCAAGGTTGGATACCATCCGGCAATACAAGCCAAAGCCCAACATTACCTGGATCGAAAGATCGGTGCGCTTCATTGCCAACCGACAACTTTATACCTTCATCTTGAACTGCCGAGAAGAAACCTACGGCGCGGTGGTCCCCGTATTCGAGAAAGCCCTTGAATCTCTGGCCTTCACCCCCCCAGACACCGGCGCTTCCCCCCAAGACTTACCCGCCAACCGTTGGCTCCAACGCGAGTTTCGGTTCACCATTGATCTCCCGACCGGCTGGCAGCCGGTACTCGCCCCATCTGAAATTGCCCTGCTTTACGCCAATGGCCCGGCACGCGGCATCTGGTCTGACAACTGCCTGGTGATTGCCCGCGAACACCGCCCAACCACTCTCGAAGAACAAGCGGAACGACTTCCTGACCAACTCCGCGCCGAGGAACCCGGCTGCGAGGTGCTGCAGTGTCTGATCGTTCCCCAGGGCAAGCGAGATGCGCTCGAGACTGTGGTTCGGACCAAACGCGGGCCGTTCTCCATGACCGTGCTGGAACGCCGGTTCGTGGGCAACCGGTTCGACTACGAAGTGAAGTTCACCCTGGAGTCCGACCGGTTCGACGAACTCGCCCCAGCCTTGCGCAAGAGCCTGGATAGCTTCGATGAAGCGCCTGGAATTGTTCCCGGCGGCGGCCGACCAGCCTGAAACCAATGACCAGGGCTTTGTACAGCGGGATGCAAGACTGCCAGACCATCGACCGGTGCCCGGAAGGCGGCTATGATCGAGAATCTTCATTTCGCGTCGGCTTTTTGCCGGAATCGCCCCAGTGTGCTACCCGTCCGGGCGCAACCTGAGGCTCATTTGTAGGAGCGAGGATCTCAATGGGCCTGGATGCCCTTGGCCATACCGGTGTTCGAAACTGGTTCGAATCGAGCTTCCCGCTCGGGCCGTCTCCCATCCAGGCTGCCGCATGGCCGGTGATTGCCAGCGGCCAGAACGCCGCCCTTTCGGCCCCCACAGGGACCGGCAAAACCCTGGCCGCATTTCTGGCCATTCTTGATCTTCTGCTGCGTGATCACGAGCTGGGCCAGCTTGGCACAGGGCTGCGCTGCGTTTATATCTCGCCGCTCAGGAGCCTGGGCTACGATATTGAGCGGAACCTGAACCAACCGCTCCTGGAGATTGCCTCCGGTGGCGAGATAACCGCCTCTCCGATCCGGGTTGGCGTGCGCACCGGTGATACCACGGCCAGCGATCGACGTCGCTTGCGTAAAACGCCGCCACACATTCTGATCACCACCCCTGAGAGTTTGGCCCTTTTGCTTAGCCAACCGGGCTGGAACGATCACTGGCAAAGCGTCGACCATCTGGTGATTGACGAGGTGCATGCGCTGGTGCCCACCAAGCGCGGGGCCGACCTGACCGCCTCACTCGAACGGCTGGAAGCCCTGACCAAGAAACCGCCCCAGCGTATTGGCCTATCGGCCACCTGCCGCCCACTGGCAACCGTGGCCGAGTTCCTGGTAGGCCCCACTCGCCCTTGCGCATTGATTGATTGCCCCACCGGCCCCGGTGCCGACCCTCTTGAGCTTGAGGTCGAAAGTCTGATCAAGGCCGACGAAGCGCCCCACCGCGGACTGACCTACCGGCGGATGATCCGCCGCATCCATGCAGAGACCCAGGCGAACCGGACCACCGTGGTGTTTGCCAACACCCGCGCCTTGACCGAGAAGATTACCCTGGATCTGCGGGCGGCCGAACAGAAGGCCAGGGAAATCAACGACCAGACCGAGCCCCTGGAAGCGCAGGCGGGCGCGGAACACTCAATTGCCGCGCACCATTCGGCCCTCGATGCCGCGCGCAGACGCGAAGTGGAGCAACGCCTCAAGTCTGGCAAGCTCAAGGCCGTGGTCAGTAGTACTAGCCTGGAACTCGGTATCGATATCGGCTCGGTCGATCTGTCGATCCTTATCGGCTTGCCGGGCAGTGTGGTGCGCTGCCTGCAGCGGGTCGGTCGATCTGGACACCGTCGGGGCGCGGTCAGACGCGGGCTACTACTCGCTTCTACCCCCGCCGAGGTGGCTGGCGCAATGATCACGGCCGATGCGGCACTGGCCAGCGACATTGAACCCGTGAAACCGATCCGCAACCCGCTCGATGTGCTCTGCCAGCAGTTGCTAGGCATGGCCTGCGCCGACGAACGCGACGAAGCCGAGACCCTGGCCCTGCTCCGCAGGTCGGCCGCGTTTGCAACCCTATCACAAGAAGACTTTCAGGCCTGCCTTGCGTTTCTGGCCGGTGAGCTATCAGCGCCGGCGGGTGCCTATGAGTCTGACCAGTCAGGCGGCCTGAAACGGTCTGGGGCCCGCATCTGGAAAACGCGAGGGCTGTTCAACGTTCGCAACCGCCGAGTGATGCGCTGGCTGTGGAGCAATATCGGCACGATCACTTCCGAAGAGTCGGTGCGAGTTCGAGCCGGAGGCGTAGAACTGGGGACCGTGGAAGCCGCTTACGCCGAACGGCTTCAGCCAGGCGATCGCTTCTTGCTCGATGGCCGTGTATTGGAAGCGAAGTCACGTCAGGGGGGCGTCTTACGCGTCTCGACCGTTCAGGGAGACCCAGGCCTTCCGCGCTGGACAAGCGACCGCCAGTCCATGAGTCCAGCGCTTGCGCACCGCCTGGCCTGCTTCCGAGAAGAGGCTGGAAACCGGCTGACCAGCGATGGACCAAGCCGCTTGCGTGACTGGCTTTGCGAGACCTACAAGCTCAATCGACCGGCCGCACGGGTCATCGAGACGCTGTTTGAATCTCAGGCCTCACTCAGTGAAATACCGCCGGCTGGCGGCCTGCTGATCGAAGAGGCTCCCAGCGAGCACGGGCTCCTACTGGCGTTTCATGCCCCGCTGGCCCGGTCGGCTTGCGAGGCGCTGGGGCGAGCCGTTACAGCACGCCTGGGCCGCAAAGTTGCCAGAAACCTACACCTCACCGTGGCCGACCTGGGCTGGACGATCCGGTTCCCCGACCTCAACCAGTTCGATGAGAGTATCTTGCGAGAACTCTTTCTCGCCGAGCGACTGGAACCCGATGTCCTGGAAGGGCTCGACCGGGGCGAACTGGTTGCGCGCAGGTTCCGGTACGTAGCATCGACCGCGCTCATGGTTTTGCGCAACCCAGACCGGGGCCGAACCCGGGTGGGAGGCAACGGCTGGGTCAGCCAACGGCTGTACCCGCTGGTGAAGGCCGCCTGCCCCCAACACCCCTTGATCAAGGAAGCCCAGCGCGAGGCGCTTGAAGACGTCCTGGACACGCCGGCCGCTCGCGAATTCCTGGAACGGGAACCGGTCATCCAGTTCCGTCGGCTCACCGCCCCTTCTCCGTTTTGCGCAGCCTGGATAGACCCTGCTGCCGCCGCCGAAACCCTGGCGTTTGAAACGCCGGGGAACGCACTAGAGCGGCTGCACCAGCGGCTCCACGCCGCCAAGGCAGCCCAGGCCCACAAACCAGCCGTCACGGAGGGGCCGTGATGTTGATCGATCCCGGCAATACACCGGCCAATCTGCCCGTCTCTGCCCCGTTGGAATTCCTGCCGCTTGACCCCACGCAACCAGAGGGCTGGACCCTTACCCCCGAGTGCGCTCTGGTACACCGCGCGCTGGGAACCGCAGTGATTGCCGACGTGCATCTGGGTTATGAGTGGGCCCGCGGATCAGGCGGAGATATGGTGCCCGCGCACACGCTACGTGAGACTCTTGAGAAGCTAACGCAACTGACGCAGCGGCTCTCGGTGCGTAGGCTTGTGGTTGCCGGCGACCTGATCGAGTCGGCCTTGCCTTGCCCCCGCACCAGGCACGATGTTGCAGGCCTGGCGAAATGGCTGGCCGACCGAAAGATTGAACTGGTGCATATCCACGGGAACCATGAGGGGCACGGGCCCACCCTCCTCCCACTCCAGATTGAGCTTGGAGGCTGGTCAATTGCGCACGGCCATCTGAACCTGGACGGGGGCCGCTGGATTATTGGCCACCATCATCCCTCGTTACGAGTGGAAGAAATTTCCGCGCCCTGCTTTCTGATCCACGAGAACTGGGTGATCTTGCCGGCCTTTTCATCCAACGCGGCCGGGCTCGACGTTCTGGGCAGTGGCCTCCCCGGTGGCTTTCGAAAACTCGACTTCCAATGCGTGGTCCCCATGGAGGGACGCCTCTTCGATTTCGGCCAACTCTCCACGCTCCGCGCCGTGTTCCGACCAGGTAGCAATCGTAAGTGAAGCCATGACCAATGACGGTTACAAGTTAGAATGAAAGCATTGGATCCGTTCGTACAATCTGTTAAATATAACCCTGTATCGCCCGTGCGATTTCGGTTTACAGAGGGAGTAGTCTGCCGATGTTACAACGGCTTCGATGCGACCTTGTGAAAAAGCTTTTCTACACACAAAGATGGACCAACTGGGGAACATCGGTACAAAAACAATATCCTCCGGCTGAAACCTCCGATCGTTTTCTTGCGGCCCTGCAAGAGGCCAAACGCTCGCTACCAAACATCCCGGTGGAAATACTGAACGAACTGTTCCTGACCTGGGGAAACAAGGGCTGGTCAGCCAAGGAAGAACTTCTGGCTGGAATGACTCAGCAAGCCTGGGAGACCGAAGGAACGATCCTGGAATGCGGCAGCGGCCTGAGTACACTCATTCTCGGGCTGGTCGCCAAACACAAGGGTCAACGGGTTGTCTGTTTGGAGCATTCCGAACACTGGGCAATCGTAGTTCAGAACGCACTTGATCAGTTCGGCCTGACGAACGTGGAATTACTTTTCAGTCCGCTCGTCTCTTACGATGACTATGACTGGTACAAACTTCCAGCAAACACATTTCAAGAGCAGGAAATCACGCTTGTTGTTTGCGATGGCCCGCCGGAAGGCACGCGTGGTTGCCGCCATGGAGTTTTGCCGGTGACCCTGCCCTTCCTTCACCACGGGGCCGTGATTCTGCTCGATGATGTGCAGGCTGGCGGGGCCTCAGTACTTGCCAGGTGGAAGCGGGAGTTTGGGCTCGACTCGGTCGTTGAAGGTTCCATCAAAACCTACGGACGAACCGTTATTCCCTGAGCCGCCTCAACGATTGGCCCTTCACCAAATCAAAAATACTTCCGTCAGGGTTTTGATTGGAGAGTTTGGGAGGGCAAGCTCACAAGGAGACCTGTTAACACGTATCGCTTCTGGGATAAACCATGTGAAATCGGCGAATAAGTACTCAGAGCGACCGAAAGCCGGAGTCGATCGCAACACCCGAGCCATGTTCCGTTTCCCAGTGGCACAAATCATCGAATGGAACGTCTTGAAAACTTTTTGGCCAACGCGTGCGTACCTCGGCTTTGGGCGTAGATACAAACACCAGCAAATATCGACTTCGATTCAAGCATTTACCAAGACCGAGAATTGGTACATGAACATGGGATAGAATTTCGTTCAGTTTACCCTGCGGCATTTGAGTTTCAACTGTGTAACGCCAACGCCGTTCCAACAAACCTTCAAGCGTTCTTTGGATCTCAACTGCGGTCATGGCCTGAGCACCAGGTTCCTGAATCAACACGATTTCTTCGTACTCTCGATCAACTTTCACACCAGTAATCGGCACGATGTGACCGTGGTCCCGCCAGTCCCCATCTGGGTGCCGTTCTAATGTCATAAACTCCACTGGCCACGCTTCAACCCCTGCCCAATGAATATGGATCAATTCGATCAAACGTGTTAACAACATATCTCACTCATTTTCTTGATCAACCTTCAAGGTTTACCGGGCGTCCCCTGGCCTGCCTGAGCACGGTAGTAATTGGCCAGGCCGGTATTCCCCTGGCGGGCGTAATACTCAGACAGCTTGACAGCCGTGGCCGGGTGCCCGCCGGGCATCTGTAAAATCTGACGCGCCAGTGACACCCCCTCAGCGCCCCGGTCATGGTCCAGCAGCCAATGCGTCAGCTCCGCGCGAACCTCAATATCACGCGGCTTCTTGATAGTTGCCTTGCGAAGTCGGTCCAGTTCAGTGTTCTCTTTACGGAGCCGATCGGTTATCTCACGCTCCTGCCTCGCCTCGTCCGTTCGGCCCAACCGCTCAAGTGCCACCGCTCGCTGATAATGATGCTCAACGTGAATGGGGTCACGCTTCACCAGGCGATCGAGCAGCGGCAAAGCATCAGCCGCCTCCCCTGCCCGAAGCGCAATCGCAACTCGCCCTTCCAGGGCGGTCACCTGGTCGGCATCAACCTGGATCGCCTGATCAAACCAGTCACGAGCCTCATCCTCAAGCCCTAAATCGAGCGCACACTGGCCGGCCCCCGCCAGCGCGGCCGCAGCATCTGGATTCTTTTCAAGGTACCGCTTGAACTCTTCGAGTGCCTGCTCCGGCTCTCCCTGTTTCCGTAAAATATCCGCCAGACCCAACCGGGCCGGACCAAAATCCGGATCTCGGTCAAGTGCCGCGCGATATTCGTTCACCAAAACACCAAGGTCGGCCCCCACCTGCCGGTCAATCTCTGCGCGGAAGAAAAGCGGCCGTGGATCGGTTGGCGACACCCGCGACCAGCGTTCAATAGTCTTGAGCGCAGGGCCAAACTTTAACGCCGCCATGTCAAGCTGAGCTAGCGTTTCTTCAACCAGGCAGTCTGGCTCGGTATCCATCGCCTGCGCCTGACGCAAAATCTTCTCGGCCTCTACGTTCCGGCCGCTCCGTGCATGAATGATTCCCAGGATGCGAGCCAGTTGAGCGTCTTCCATCCCCAGCGATCTGGCCAGATCGGCCGCCTCAAGCGCTTGCTGGGGCTGGTTAACCGCCAGCAAGGCCCTGGCCTTCTGGAACTGGGCCGACCCCGAACCAGGTGCCGAGTCCACCCATTTTTCCGCCTGGATGCGGGCCTCTTCGTACTGACGGTTCCTGATCAACCGGTCAATCGCCTCGGTCTGCTTCCGGTCCGTGGACAGCAATCCAGAAGCCCAGATCGCCAACCCGGCCACCAGCGCAACCGCGAGCAGGCCGAGCACCTGCAACCGACGATTCCTGCTCTCGCGTGCAGGGGGCCGAGGCGTTTCCCGTTCAGGTGTTCGATTCGGGCCTTCAGTCAATTCGCTCATGGCTTGCCCCGCTCTTCAGCCCCTCGATCAAGGGGATCTTCCCTGAGCATCCGGTCTTTCACCTTCATGATCAAGAGATCATGCCTGGGTGAACGCAACGAGCCCGGTCACTTTCGTGCCGGGCTCGCAGGAAACATCTTTGAAAGCCGAACCAAAATCACTCAGTCACAGGTGCTGCAAGCAGGCACAGCAACTGGAACCATGGTGCAGGTCTGGACCGGAATCTGGCGAGTGACCTGCCGGGCTACCGTCTGCTGAATGGTCACGGGCACCCGTTCAGAAACCGTTACGGGAACCTGTCGCTGCACAGTTTCTGCAACCATCCGACAGGTCTTCACCGGAATTTGTTCCACCCGCTGTTCCTCGACCATTCGACAGGTCTTCACTGGAATCTGTTCCACCCGCTGTTCGGCCACCATCTCACAGGTGCGAACCTCGTAAGGTTCCACGTGCTGCTCGGCCACCATCTGGCAAGTGGTCACAGGAATCTGTTCGACCTTCTCTTCTCTAACGTACTCGCAGGTTTTGACCTGGTAAGGCTCTACCCGCTGTTCGGCCACCATCTGGCAGGTGGTCACCGGAATGTTTTCGACCTTCTCTTCGCAAACCATCTGGCAGGTGGTCACCGGGATGTTTTCAACCTTCTCCTCGCGAACCATCTGGCAGGTGGTCACCGGGATATTCTGGATCCGCTCTTCAGCCTGGTAGGAACAGGTCTGAACGGGAACCTGGCGAGTCATCGTTTCGCAAACGTACTTTGTTTCGCAAACGGTCTGAACGACGGGCCGAGAGACGAACACTCGCTTGTTGATGGTTTGAGTGGGGCACTGGTAGGCCACGGTGGTGTAACAAGTTTCCTTGTGCAGAAGCTTGTCGAGCAACGGGCAACCACAACCACCCACGCGAACCTGTCGTTCACGAATTTCGCCAGGCATCTCAATCTGCTGGGTTTCGTAATACCCGCATTCCTTCATCACCTGTCGCTGCGTGGTCACCGGCCGGCGGACCTGGTAACTCTGTGTCTGCATAACAGTTTGCACAACCGGCTTCATCACCGTGTACCGACGCTGGGTGACGCTGGTCTGGTAGACCGGCTTCATCACCGTGTACCGACGCTGCTGGACGGTGTTCTGGTAAACCGGGCGTTGAACGGTGTACCGACGCTGCTTGACGCTGGTCTGATAGACGGGCTTCATCACCGTGTACCGACGCTCCAGTTGCTGGGTGCGCATCACCGGTTTCATCACCGAATAGCGTCGTTCCCGCATGCTGGTCTGATAGACGGGCTTCATCACCGTATACTTCCGTTCCATCCGCTGAGTGCGATAGACGGGCTTCATCACCGTGTACTTCCGCTCCCGCATGCTGGTTTCGTAAACCGGGCGCTGAACGGTGTACGGCCGCTGAACAATGGAGGTCTCGGTGACAGGCTTCATCACCTGCACACTCTCTGTACGGAACGCCTGACGATAACGGGTTTCGTAAACGGTCACGGGAACGGTGTCATAAACCGTTTCCTGGACGGTACGCATTTCGGTTTGCACCACAGGCCGCATGGCCACGGTGCTGCAATCTGCAACCACGGCCTGGGTGGGGCAACACCGCAGGCTTCCCGCACCACCGTAAGTGGCGTGGGCCGGGGCGCTCAGGCCAAGCCAGCCCCCAAACACTCCAAAAACCAAGGCCAATCTCAAAGTCCTGGACATGATTCACTCCTCGTTAGCAAAGGCGACTTCCGTGGTGTCTCTGCTCAACGGTGTCGGACCATAGAATCCGAGGAGATTCGAGCCTCATCCCTGAGAGACTCCTCGTGTCTGCTGTCAAAACGTACCAAACTGACCGCTGTGACATTTTTTGAGGTGAGACCACCTCGAAAACGCTTGGGGCAGCCCCGGTCATTCGACTCTCTGACTTGAATATAACATGGGAAATCTGGACAAAAGCAGAATTTAGGAAAGTTTCTTTCAGTCTCCTTCCTGGCTTGCCGATGTTAACTTGTTTTTCAACAGCGCTGGGCCGAAATTGGCTGCTCTATTCTTAGTGCGCACGAGTAGAAACGGACCGCGAAACCAACCAACATTATCACGCTTAATTGAACACAAGGTATTACTTTAATTCATTTTGTGGATTATTTCAAAAACCCGGAAATCCCAAACCCCACCGCTACTCAGATAAGACAGTCCATACATGGGGAGCTGATCCAGCCTGGCATGATTGCAATTCTTACAAAGGCCGATTATAACGATTTTAAGGCCACTGCCTGAAAATGGGCGTCTATTCGGGTTTGAGGTCCGGCCCCCCAATGCGCCTCGGCTCCAGATGAGCTGGACGACGAACTTGGCAACCGTGTCCAAGCCGCTGCCGTCATTCCCGGAGGCCAACAGTCCTCTCCACGTGCATGTGCTCGAACAGCTCCGAGGATCGTAGGCGGAGTTCTGGCGTCCTTTCTTCTTGCTTGGCTGAGCCACTGAGAAACCATCACGGATTCTGGGAGTAAAGCGTTCTTGGATGGGCGTTGGACTGCCTCCGTGCGATGGATTATAAGTAGTTGACCCGAGGTCAAACGGTGAGAATGAACTGGCCCGTATCGCCGTCAGGTGTTCGACGGTTGTGTAAGCGAGTGTCGTCGGCCGATGTCTCTCAATGGAGCCTCTGAATGCCCCTGATCGACCACACCGAGGGCGGCTACCGTTTCCTGTCCGGCATTGCACCGTACTCTGCCGGGGTCGTCTCGGCACCTGGGCACGAGCTTGTCCACGTCACACTTCACCGGCCTCAGCCTTACCGCCAAGGTTTTGACCTGATCGATAGGCACCTGGCCAGAATAGGACGGCCCAGGGCGGCTCTCTGCGGTGTCGAAATTCGCTCGCCTCAGCCATTCACATTCGACGGCTTCGCCCGGTTCAACGCTGATTACATTGATATACTAGAAGACTGGAAACTCTCAGTCGGAGGCGTCAACCCGGTGGCCCGCACGAACGTGGCGCCCGTTGTGGTCCCACCAGTGGAGCCTGTTCTGTATGGGTTCACGTATTCAATGCCGTGTGACTCTTCGCTTCCAACCACATTCGTGGCCGCCGGGGCTGGGGAACTGCCCGAGGGCGTACTGTCCCCGGAGGCGATCGTACGGGGCGGGGAGACTTCGGCCGAGGCGATCGCCGTCAAAGCACGGTTCGTCATGGACCTCATGGAAAACCGGTTGCGTGGCCTCGGAGGCGATTGGCCCGCCGTGACCGCCATTGACATCTACACGGCGCATTCTATCGAGCCGTTGCTCCCTGAAATCATCCTGGGGAGGGCTGGGGGAGCCGCTGCCCACGGCGTTCGTTGGTTCTACAGCCGACCCCCGATCGAGGGGATCGAGTACGAGATGGACCTGCGAGGCGTGAGGACCGAGCTTCGACTCATGTGACGATGGGTTGGACTTCAATTGACACGTGCTTGCGGTGGGGCGAGCTTTTACTCCAGCACGAGCCGACTACACCATACGCAACCGACAAATGCCTGCTCTGATGGCATGGATAACGCCGTCTTCGGGTCATCCGGAAAAGACACGAAAAAGACAGGACATGCAACGCAGGATTGATTCACTCAACGACTGACGATTCAAAGGTACGCAATGCATGTCCTTTCGCCTCGTAGATACTAAGTGTTTAATCGAATAACAGTTATGGCGTTTTTAAAAAACCGATTGCCACCGGCCTGGTACCGCCTCTGGATGAGACTATCTGGTCAACGGGGGGTCGCGATAATCGCCATAATTGAAATTCTTACAAAGGCCGGCTGTAGGGCTTGTAAGGCCGATTTCTGAAACCGGCTCCTATTTGCGGTTTTGGGTAGGCGGAGATCGGTGCGGATCGAGAGAGAAGTATCGGCGGAGAGTACGGCGGATTGGGGAGCCCCGACCAATAACAATATTTTTTAGGTTCATCCGGCTAAAGCACGCGCCGGTTTGCAAGTAGTGGACATGCGGATTCTAATTGGAGTTGCAAAAAGAGGCTCCAGGTTAGGAGGTCCGCATGTCCACCAGTTTGTTGTATCACGCTTTCGGCATTCGCGGCTATCAGT
>CAIYJE010000167.1 GCA_903926465.1 uncultured Planctomycetales bacterium | reverse complement strand
TGAAGAACGGCCGAATCTCGTGCTTGAGTTTGGATTTCCAGATACCAAGCAAAGAGGATCGCCTGGAGGCGATACCACATCTGGATCAGACCGCCGGGAGTTATCTTGAGTCTGAGATGATGATTGAAGATGGCGACGATCTGCGAGAGTGTGTTGCCCAGGCCGTAATGCAACCAGGCCGAGAGTACCAGCGTGCGATTGCCGAGCGTGGCACCGGGCAATGCCTCGGTAACGATCGGTTCGACGGCTTTTTGACAGTGCTGGCACCAGTCGCGATGGATGGTGTGCTCAGTGACGACCGGGGTAATCGCCTCGGGGATATCCTCGGTGATCCGGGTCCGAGTTTGGTTGCTGCGAGTTAGCGGTCCATGACAGTCGGGACAAACTGGGAGACGATGATCGATGTGGGCATCGATGATCTCGGGACAAAGCCTTCGCGAGCCGGCATGCCCAACCTTGCGACCTGGACGTTTGCTTCGGCTATCCGCTTTCGGCTTGAGGTATGCTGGGATCATTGCCGAGGGAGTCGTCGGGGTGACGACGGATGGCGTCTGTGGTTCGCCCGCTTTCTGGGCCAAGGTCAGCAGGGCAAAAACGACCGCTTCCTCGCCTTGGCGGTAGATATCCCGAGCCTGCTGCTCTGTGAGTGCAGGGCCGAGAGGAACAGGAGTAGCAAGGGTTTGGTCCATCATCGCCTTGGCTCAATTGGTTGAACCAAGATCAGTAACAGAACAATCGCTTCAAAAGCAAGGCACTTGTCCCCTGCAGTCGGCTAAAGTCTTACCAATTTTGTTCATATTGAGGGCAAAGGCGTGTATGTGGGAGACACCCTTACGATAACCACGGATTCGCAGTTATGGTGGGGAGAGGGTCCCGAGAAGGTCAGCATTGACGGCGAGGGTTTCCCGTCTCAGATCGGGACGGGCACGGAGGATTACTACGGTTATGCCTGGGGCGAACGCGAGTTATTTTACGCGCCTTTCCACTCCCAGCCCAGAACGCCGGAAGGCCCCGCCTGGCTGGGCACAACAGTCAATACAAGGATCCGCTCACTGGATACCATCCCCTTCAAAAAGTCGCTTAATCTGGATTTGGAAATATGGACTCATGACAGTAACGGCAGTGTTCAAAAGTATGTGGATTATGCCGTTGCAACCTATTGGTACGGGTTCCCGGATGCCAAGGGGCACTGGGTTAGCGAACTGTTCAGGATGAAGACACCGTGAGGTCGGGCAACAAGGAGACACCTTGCCCGCTTCCAACGCCATTCGTCCAGCAGAGCTGCGGTGGTGGGAAAGGTCGTTCCCGCCCCGTGGCGCAGGCTGGAAAGCGTTGCCGGTGACGAAAGATGGGGCCTTTTGTCTTCCAAGCCGCTCGTTGTGCCTGTTTGAACGGGGCCAAGTTCAAAGCTACCAGGGGAATCTCAGCTTCTGCCCCAACTGGCAAAGCTGGAAAACCGGCAGCCGTTTAGTGGCCGATCGCCGCCAGCGGCCAGTCTCCACCCCGCCGTTCGCGAGTTCGCTGGAAGGCCCGTTCCCGCTCCAGCCGGGTCTGTTCATAAAGGGTCGAATAGAGCTGCTCTTCCACTGCCGTGAATTCAAGGCCGCGGCGTTCCTTCACCGTTCTGGCCGTCCGAAAAAGCTGATCCAGCGGGAAGCCAGGCGCAACCCGACCCCACATCACCGCACTGAAACTCGGAATATGCTTGGGCAGCAGCAGCCCTGCCGGCAAGACGTTGGCCATCACCCCGATTGATGTACCCGTGTTGAGCATGGAACCCAGACCGGTCCGGGTATGGTCGCCAATGAAGCAGCCGACCTTCGCCTCACCGGTTGGAATCAATTCACCCTGCAAGGGAACGTAAACCTCGCCGTAATCGTTCCGAAGGTCGCTGTTGGATGTGATTGCCCCCAGGTTGACCCACTCACCCACGTAGGCATGCCCCAGGAACCCCTCGTGGTACTTGTTGGTGTAGCCCTGGATGATCGTGGCCTCCACCTCGCCCCCAATCCGGCAGTTGGGGCCAATGGTCACGCCACCTCGCAGATTGGCGCGAAAGAGCTGGGTCCGGGCCCCAATGGTGGCAGGCCCCTCAACGCGGGTGAAGGGCTGGATCCAGACTCCAGATCCAATCGTGATCGGCCCGTTGGTGGTGTCGAATACCACGTAGGGATCAATCCGCGCCGATTCGTGCACCCGGAGCCGCTCAACCGGGCCCACCACCGCCAGCTGGGAAAGATGCCGGTTGGAAACGTCAAACGGCCCGGCCTCATCAAAGTCTCGCACCAGAAACGCATTGTTCTTGAGCACCAGGTCCCAAGGGCGGTGAATCCATTCGCCACCCACGTCAACCGCCTGAAAGTCTGATCGGCTGAGCAGATGCTCGAACCAGTCATCCACGTGCGAGGGGCGCAGATCGCTGGCCAGATCGGCAGGAACATGGGCAAACGCCGGCTGGCCGTCGCACAGCCCAATCACCCTGGCTGCCGCCTCTTCCGCGGAAAAGTGGCTGGGGGGAACCCATCGAGCGCAGGCCACCACCAGCGGGCCACGACCCAGCCAGTCGAGATCGTTCACGGTGACCTGGGGCTCTGACTGAGAAACCAGGGCCGCGAGATGCAACCGAACGAGCAGTCCACGTCGCGCCGGTCCCGGCCCCACGCCAAATGCACGAGCCAGTTTTGCACCCAACGTTGTCTGACCGAGGAGCAGACTACTGGCTGCCCTGGTGAGCGTCAGCGGCTCAAGACCCGACACCCCTTGATCCTCGACCAAACATAAACGCATTGCGAAACTCCTTCGCTCGAGTTGCCAATCCTCGGCCCACGGAGATCCCGTTCTCGTTGCAACGCCAGGAATGAAAACAGCTTACAAAATATGAAACATCCAGCGGCTCAACCCGTCCGCCCCCAACCCATTATGACCCGTTTCAGATTCATCAAGGCGAGGATGCAAAACCGCCAGAAACAGACATTCCTCAAAGAGATGAGCGAGGTCCGTCCAGGATTTATTATTAGCAAGTTCTCGACTGCGAATCACTCTGGATTTTCCAAAGCTGGGGTCCAAACTCTGCAAATGGAACCAGATCTGGGTTATCCCCCAGGGTTCTCAGGCAGAGACCGTCAGGAATTCGAGCAGATCTCGTTCCAGGTCCAGCAGGGCCACCGTGTAACTGGCTGCCCGATGAAGTGCGCCTGGGTTGATATGCCGGGTCCGGCCATCCCGGTCATCAAGCGGAAAATGGCTGTGACCGAAGAGGAGATAGTCTGGTTCGTCTGCAACCAAACGGAGGAACGTCTGGGCGTGATGCCCATGAGTCACGCTAATCCGCTTGCCATGCAGGGTCAAAAGGCCCCCCTGCTCCAGATTTTGTCCCCCGGTCTCTTCGATTGCCTGGCGTAACTCGTTGACACGGTAATCGTTATTGCCAAAAACATAGGTGCAAGGCAAAGCCGCGCAGGCATGGACAATCTGTGGTCCAGTCAGGTCGCCGCAATGGATCAGGTTCGTGGCACCCTTCTGGCATAAGAGCGCAACCGCACGCGTGGTGCGTTCCAGGCGATCATGAGTGTCCGAGACAATTCCCAGCAACATAGGCATAGACTCCTGATAGAGAACGGATGCGAAATGCGTGATTTCTTTGCTCTGCCGCTAGCCGGACATCCCTCTGAGCGGTAAAATCTAAGCGTTATGCCTTACCAAATTTTGCGTTGGAAGTCTTGAGGCCAGTCTGGCCTCATCGGTCAGCGCAACTGGGGCAGTTAACCTCCGTCTTGTGTTGGGGCGGTGTGCGTCTGGCTCAAAGAACTCAGCCGGCGCGGAATGGGCTTCGCGGATTCCCGACCGGGTACCCCCGAACCATTCCTGGTTTAACCCGCGTCTCGCGGGGAGGAATTCCATGGCCACCACGGTTTCACGAACGGGCACAGTCTCTCAGTCCACCACTTCGCTTCCGACCCAAAATATGCTTGACGGCAAGATTGACGGCTCGTCACGCCGGGTCCTGCTTAACGAGGCACCAGATCGCGGTCATCTGCATACCGAAGCCCTCGAATCTCGCGAGAATCCTGACGAAGCTCCCGACGCGGGCGAAGGCATTCTTCACTCCCACCTCGACGACTTCTGATCGCGACCAACAGAGAGCTGAGCGATTGTGCCAGGACCGCTTTTGCGGCCGTTTTAACACGGTGACAGAACCGGGCTGGGGGCATGACCGCACGGCTCTCTGCTTTGATGGCCTCGGGGGCTGGTTTCCAGCCCCCCACCCATTGCGAATCGGATCGGCCAACTCCTAGCCTAGCTGTACCGCATCACGAATTTTGCAGGGCTGGCACCAGCGATCGCCCCAGCGTGGTATGTGCGTAGAACCACACAACCGCCCCCACCATTAGCGCCAGAACCAAGCTGTGCCAGAGGACGGCCCTGAGCAGGCGGCCTTCGTGGCCCACTTCGCCCGTGGCGGCCGCGGCCACCACAATGGACTGGGCATCGATCATCTTGCCCATCACGCCCCCGGTTGTATTGGCCGAGGCCATCAAGATGGGGCTTAAACCGAGCTTATCAGCTGTGATGCGCTGAAGATTGCCGAACAAGACGTTGCTGGACGTATCAGAGCCCGTCAACGCCACTCCCAGCCAGCCCAGCAGCGTGCCGAAAATGGGATAAAACAGGGCCCCCGTGCGAGTACAGGCCAGGCCAAGCACGGCATCGGTGCCTGAATAACGGGTCACGAACCCGAGCGCCAGCATGGCCAGTACGGTGGCAATGGCCGGAGCCAGTTGCCGGACGGTAACCCCCAGCAACCGGATCAAGCGAACCGGCGAAACCCCGAGCAACAGGCCACTGAGCACCGCGGCCAGAAACACGGCGGTACCGGTGGAACTCAGCGGCACAAGGGTCAGACGGGCATCCTCACGGTCTGCCTCCAGGAATGGCGTGTGGCCCGTGACCTCTGCCCCCTTGACCACCTGGCCATGCAGCCCAGCGAGCGGTGTCTTGTTCCCAAACTGCGCGTCCACCCGTTCCAGAGAAGCCTTGGTTGCGGGCAAACCCCAGGCCAGCACCACCAGACTCAGCAATCCGAACGGCATCCAGGCGCGTGCCACGGACCAGGCCCGGAGTTCGGCCTCGGCTGGGGGTACTTTCCCAGCACCAAGCCCCCCTGGCTGCGGCGTTCCGGCACCTCGCTCTTGATCTTCGGGAAGCCGCCAGATCTGCTTGGGCTGCCAGACCGTGAGTAGCAGTACGCCAGAGATCAGGCTGGCCACCGCCGAGGCAAGATCCACCAGGTCGACCCCAACGTAATTCGACCAGGCCCATTGCACCGATGCAAAGGTACCGCCAATCACCAGAAGCGCGGGCAGGATGGGGAGAGTGGCCCGGACGCCGGCCAGCGTGGCCACCAGCCAGATGGGGATGATGAGCGAAAGCGGAGGCAAAATCCGCCCCGACATGGCGCTAAGAACTTCTACATCGAGCTGGGTCACCGCGGCCAGCGTTTTGATCGGGGTTCCAATCGACCCCCAGGCCACCGGTGCCGTATTTGCAATCAGGCATAGAAGCGCGGCCTGAAACGGCTGGAAACCCAGGCCAACCAGGAACGCCGCCGAAATGGCCACGGGAGCCCCAAATCCGGCAGCGCCCTCAATGAAGGCCCCGAAGCAGAACGCCACAAGCACGGCCTGAAGCCGTCGATCGGGGGACAGACGGGCGATCGACCCCTTCATGATTTCAAACTGGCCCGTAACCACGGCCACGTTGTACAAAAAAACTGCGGCAATGATCAGCCAGACGATTCGAAAGACGGCAAACACGCCACCCAGCAGGGCAGCATTCACGGCCAGGCCGGCCGGCATTCCAAACGGCCCCACCGCCACGATCAGGGCGGTAAGCAAACCGGCCAAGGCCGCTTGCCAGGCATGCGCACGACCGGTGATCAAGAGCCCGAGCAGGACCAGGATTGGGATGGCAGCTACCAACGTGGAGAGCCGCCAGTCTCCCATGGGGTCGTAGTTTTGAGTCCACACGTCCACTGCCTCCCAAGGCCAACCCGTCGACTTTGATTCGTGCCTGGAAGCATACGGAATGGCCAGCGCAGAGGTAAGGGCCCGCCGGATCGTCTTGTTTCCGGACCACCCACGCCCATTTTCCATGAAGCCAGGTCGTTGACCGGCCTTTGGTTACGGAGAGGCCCCTTGACCTTGAAGCCGGTGGCCCGATAGCTTAATGCATTGGATATTCGGGCACTCAAAGCCTCACACGAACGGATGTACTGACCTGTCTGGTATTTCAGTACCACTCGTCGTTCAGTTTAGCTGAGGCACCAGTCCGATTCCACGATCAGGTTGATCTTGGGTGCTCGATTCGTATCCTTACTCCTGTCAAGGAAACACCAAGAGGCCGTTCATCGCCGGACCACAGGTTGACCGCTTGTCAACCGTCGCCCCCATTTGCTGAACAGCTTCGCCCGCGACCCTGCAGACCCGCTGAGGATTCGATTCCCGTCTGCGGGCTATCCCGTTCGCGAAGCTGACGATCAAACGGCTCTCACGGTCGATCAATGCCTCCTTCACGCGTCTTTCGGTCCGCCTGGCTTTTCGGGTTACAACTATCACTGAGGTAGTTTGTCCAAAAGCTTGACCGAACCCCCCTCAACTTCTTTTTCTATCACAGCATCTGAGCTTAGTTTGGCGTCGGCGTTGGAAATCCCGAGCTTGGGCCACTGGCTTTTGGATTTGATCGGTACCGAGATACAGCCATCGTACCCTCTCTCCGGGCACGATCTCATGCCCCGGCCACGCCGGCGTTATTCGCCAAAGTCGAGATCCCGGAGGAGCGGATGAAATTACTGGATTTTGTTGTCCCTGAAGCGATTGTGGTTGATCTGCAAGCAACGAGCAAAGAAGGGGCAATTCGGGAGATCGTGGGATCGCTCCGCGATGCCGGATCGCTACAACCTGATGATGTTGAGGGGATTATCCAAGCCATTCTCAACCGAGAAGAGCTAGGCTCAACAGGCATCGGTCAAGGAGTTGCGGTACCCCACACGCGGCACCCCAAAGTTGATCGCCTGGTCGGCACCGTGGCCTTATCTCGCAAGGGCGTCGAATTCGCCGCCCTCGATAATGATCCGGTGACGATCCTGTTCCTGCTGGTTTCGCCCCCCAACCAACCTGGCGATCACCTGCGTGCCCTTGAGAACATTTCCAGGCATCTCAAAGATGAGCGCTTTGTCAGTTTTCTGCGTCAGGCCCAGACCTTGAAGGAAGTTCAGGAACTTCTACATGAAGTGGACCTGGGCAAACTGTAACCACAATCTTTGCGATGTGAATGACCGGTTCATGGGTGTCGATCCTGAAAGTTGAACCTGGATCGACATCCTCCAGCAGTCTTGTGGCTTGGTTGCCACTGCTGGTGAGTAGTTTTGGGAAGAGCGGTTGAGCCCCCTCCCATGAGGAATACCTGTCCACCCATGACTCACGACTTCCCGGCTGTTCGTCGCCAGGTCATCATTGTGAATGAACTCGGCCTGCACCTTCGGCCGGCCGATAAGTTCGTACGTCTTGCCAACCGGTTCGCGGACACCGAGATTCGTGTACATTTCAAGGGGCATGATTACAACGGCAAGAGCCTGCTTGAGCTGACCATGCTGGCCGCCGAATGCGGGTCAGAGTTCGAGATCGAAGCCCGCGGGCCTCAGGCCGACGAGGCCGTGGACGCCTTGGCCGCCCTGGTGGCTTCGTATTTTGATGAGCCGCCGGACGTACTCAAGGAGTCCGGCTCATGAACCGCCTCACGGCGTCCTGCTCGTCTCTGCCCAACAATGGCACCGGTTCGAATCGAACCCCCGAGCTTGGTTCCGCCGCCTCGGAACCACTGGACCGGGAATCCACCGATGTGACGCACTCAGAACGCACCCCGGTGATGCGCACCCTGCGTGGGATTGCCGTGAGCCCGGGCATTGCCGTGGGTTCGGTGCTGGCCCTGGACCCACGTGGCCGAAACCTACCAGCACGCTCGATTTCCCAGGAAAACGTCAAAACGGAACTCGCTCGGCTTGAGTCGAGCCTGCTTGAGGCACGCTCAGAAGCCGAGGCCGCCGAGGCCGATGCTGCGGTCCGGCTTGGCCCCGAATACGCGGCGATCCTGGGTGCCCATGCCAGGATGATTGACGATCCGACCCTCCGCCAGAAAGCGGCCGATCGAATCCGCCATGAGTTGATCTCGGCCGAGCATGCCGTGATTGAGGTCCTCGAAGCCGTTGCCGACCGACTGCACAGCTTCTCCGATGCCCATCTTTCGGCGCGCGCTGCCGACGTCCATGACATTCTGGAACGGATCCTCGATCGCCTGGCCAATGCGGCCGACCATCCCCATGGCGTGCTGGGGCCGGGATCGTTGGATCGGCCCTGCGTGGTTCTGACCCATGATCTTTCGCCCAGTCAGACCGCCAGACTGGACCCTGACCGGGTGCTGGGCTTTGCTACCGAGGCTGGTGGTCCCACCAGCCATACGGCGATTGTGGCGGCAGCGCTGGAAATTCCGGCCGTGGTGGGGCTTGGCCCATTTCTGGATGCGGCCGCCCGACGTGCGTCCCAGGTGATCATTGATGGCGATGAGGGAATTGTGGTTCTGGATCCCGATCCAGAAACCCTGGAAAAATATCGACAGGCTTCCAAGCTCCGCTCCGAGCTTCGCCCCGACCTTTCGGGCTTGATCGGGCTGCCTGGAGAAACCCGCGACCACCAGGCGATTGAGTTGCTGGGCAATATTGAATTTCTTGCCGAAGTTGATATCTGCAAACTTCGAGGGGCTGCGGGAATTGGCTTGTTCCGCACTGAATTCCTGTATTTGAACTCCGACCGGCCTCCGACCGAGGATGAACAGTACGAGGTTTATTCCTCGCTTTTACGGAGCATGCAAGGCTTTCCGGTCACAATCCGGACCCTCGATCTTGGGGCCGACAAGCTTCCTGGTGGCTCCCCATCGGAAGTGGCCGAACCCAACCCGTCTCTTGGATTGCGCAGCCTCAGGCTGTCGCTTCAGGAACCGTCCCTGTTTCGAACTCAACTGCGTGCCCTGCTGCGTGCGGCCGCGCTTGGTGATTTGCGTCTGATGTTTCCCCTGGTCTCAACGGTGGCAGAATTTCGCCAGGCGCGAAAGATGCTCCACGACGTGGCCGACGAACTGGCCCGAGACGGGGTGGATTGCGGAACCCGGATTCCCGTGGGCGCAATGATTGAGGTGCCCGCAGCGGCTCTCATGGCCGATCATCTGGCCAAGGAGGTAGATTTTTTCTCGATTGGAACCAATGACCTGATCCAGTACACGCTGGCCGCGGACCGAGCCAACGAAAATGTGGCTTACCTGTATAACGCGGCCGATCCCTCGGTACTCCGATTACTCCGCATGGTGGTGGAAGCCGCGCGACCGCGAAAGCTTCCGGTCAACCTGTGCGGTAGTATGGGGGGAGAGCCGCTCTTCACCCCGCTGCTTCTGGGTCTCGGCCTGAAACAGCTCAGCATGCCGCCCCACCAGTTACTGGAAGTCAAACAGGTGGTTCGCAGCATCTCCATGTCCGAAGCGGTGGCCCTGGCCGATACGGTTCTCAGGCTCGACTCGGCCGAACTGGTGACTCGTCACCTGCGCGAAACGTTCAACTCGCTCAGAGTCGACACCGCACCAGAATCTACGGCCACCGTCGAGCCAACATGCAAGCCACGCGGCCCTGGGCGGCGCGGAGAACCCCGTTCCTGACCTGTTGACTTGCAAAGTTTTACCCCCAACCTTACCCATAACCCCAAACCATGACTCCGGATCCGAAGATGGATTTCTCGGTTAAAGACCCTGACCCATTTCATTTCAGATTCGGGTAGGCGACCATATTCGTGGACCAGGCAACCCAGTGGGCTGCCGACTCCGTTCGTCCGACCTCGTTTCCTCTCTTCGACTGCTCGACCCGTGTCGTGCTGACAAAACGTTGCTGATGGCAGTTACCAAGGTTCGAATCCGATTCTCGAAGCACGGCGATCTTCGTCTGCTCAGCCACCATGATCTGATGCGTGGTTTCGAGCGGGCCCTGCGCCGGGCTGCGTTACCAGTTGTTCTGAGTCAAGGTTTCACTCCGCGACCCAAGATGTCGATTGCGCAGGCTCTCGCGCTGGGTATCGAAGGACGCCGCGAGGTGCTCGACCTCGAACTGACCGAACCGCTGGAGGCCGAAGAGATCCGCATGCGGCTTGCCGCCGTACTTCCGCCTGGGCTCGATCTTGTGGAAGCCGAGCTGGTTCCGGCCGGTAAAACCGCTCAGGCCGTGTCACTCTGGTATCACATTGAAGTGCCAGAAACCCGCCGTGAGGCTGCGGCCGCGGAACTCGACGCGTTGCTTCAAGCAACCCAGAGACCCTACGTTCGGATTCGTGAGGGCAAGAGCATCAAGCTCGACCTCCGACCGTTCCTGTTGCAAGCCTCTCTGAGCGACGAGGGAATTCTGCGATTCCAGCTCCGGGTTGCGTCGACCGGTTCGGCTCGACCAGAAGAACTGCTGGACACCCTTCAACTTCGCGACTTGCTCTCATTGGGCGGCATTCTGGTCCGCGATGACATTGAGCTGGCTGCGACCCCGATTACGCGTGTGGACTCATCCGCGCACGCGTCAACTTCCAATTCCAACCCCGAATCGGTCCTTCCGGACCAATGACCCTCCACCCCCGAAGCTGAGACTGCGTGTCCGTGTTGCTGAGCGCCCCGAAACCGGGGCCATGCCGACCAGCACGCCTGAACCTTGATGCTTCGACGCCTAGAAGAAAGCTCCACGTATGAAGAAAGAAATGCTCATCAACGTACTCCAGCCCGAGGAGTGCCGCATCGCCATCCTGGAAGACGGCGTGCTCGAAGAGCTCTATGTTGAACGGACCAGTCACGAGAATTACACGGGCAATATCTACAAGGGCCGGGTCGTCAACCTTGAGCCTGCCATCCAGGCCGCCTTCGTCGACTTTTCGGTCGGGCGAAACGGCTTTCTGCACGTCTCTGATGTCGAGCCCCAGTACTACCGGCGGCTTCTTGGCGAAGAGAGCGAACTTCCGGCCCGCGACCGGGGCCGCGACCTCAGGCCACAGGGTCCCCGCGATGAGCCACGCGCTCCGCGGGCCCCGCGCTCCGAAGACACCGGCCGGTTCCTGCCGCCGCCCCTGCCCCCTCAAATTGAAGAGCGTCGCCCGGAACGGGACATCCCCGAAGCCTGGGATCCCGATCTGGGTTGGGACCGGCCCGATCGGTCCGAAAAACCACGTCGGGAACGCCCCGAACGGCGTTTTGGTGAAGGCCTGCTGAGCGAATGGGAAGAACCCTACAAGCCCGCCGCCCGACCGCCAATCACCCCGCCCACCACACCACCAACCACCCCGGTGGCCCCGCCCTCCGCACGCCGTGGTCCGGCCGCCGACGAACGGACCCGTCCTGCGCCTGCTCCCATTGCGCCAACCGCCCCGGAGCCAGTTCTTCCGGTTGCTGAGCCAACCGAAGCCTGGGTCGAGCCGATCGAGTCTGAACTGCCACCCAGTCGGACCGACCGGCACCGACGTGTTCATGAAGAAGTGGCGGCTCCCGAGGAACGGGTCCAGGAACCTTGGACCCGCGCGGAAGTTCCACCCCGTGCCCCTGCGGATCGGCCGGAACGAATCGATCGCCGCGGTGCGGCCGATCCACGGCGGGGCCGTCGCGGACGAGGTCGGCCGGAACGCACCCCACTCGGTGCCGAACCGACCCCCTTGGCCACCGATTTCCCAGCGGTTCCCCCGTCTCGACTTGAGCCGGTGATCGAATTTGAGTCGGAACTCGAAACGATCGAGGATCACCCCCCCCGACCCCGAGGCCGAGATGCCATCCGGGCACGAAGTGGCGAACGCCCTGCGGGCCGGCCACGGGAACGCGAACGAACCAGGCCCGTTGAGCCGCCTGCCGTTGAGCCCCAAGAGCTTACCCGCGCCCAGGAACCCGGAACCGGTTGGGGAGTGATTGAACCACGCCCCGCTGTAGAACGGGAACCCCGTGCGCCACGTACCTCTGAGTCCGAGGCAGCTCCTCGTCGGACCCACAGTCGGGCTGGTGAGCCTGGCTACGTGCCTCGACGTGAACGGACTCGCGGGGTTGAACCGCGTGTTGAGCCTCCGGCCCCGGTGGGAGAATGGGGTGTGCCCCAAATTGAGGCCCCTTACGGAGCCGATGTCGAAGGTGAAGCCGGCGGCCTCGATGAGGCCGCCCGTCGCCGCCGTCGCCGTCGCCGCCGCCCAGAGCGGGAACCACGCAGTGGCAGTCCGGCTTCGCTTTCCGGCCCAGAACCGCTGGAAGCACGACGTCCGGAGATGTTTGAAGACATGGACCTCGACTTCGAGGAACACGAACTTCCGCCCGCTCCCATTGCGCCACCACGCCGTCCCACTACGGGCCGGGCCCTGGGACCAGCGGCAATGATGGCGGCTCGCCACGACTACGATGACTTCCACGATGACGAGTTTGGCGACGAGGCCGGACACCCTTCCGAGTTTGAGACCGAAGTCCTTCAGGACGAAGAGATCGACCCGGAGCTTGAGGAAGAAATCCGTCGCGAGATCGAAGAGATTCAGGTTCTGGAACGTGAGATGGGACTCCGTGGCACCACCGAAGCCCGGCCCCGACGCGGTGATGAACCTGAAGCCCCAACCCGGGGTGGCGATCGCATCCGGGGCCGAGGGCCGGCCAAGCCCCCCATCCAGGACGTCTTCAAGCGTGGCGACGAGGTCCTGGTCCAGGTGATCAAAGAGTCGATTGGTACCAAGGGGCCAACCCTCTCCACCTACATCTCCATTCCCGGCCGCTACCTGGTGCTGATGCCTGGCCTGAACCGGGTGGGGGTCAGCCGTAAGATCGCCGACGAAGGGCAGCGCCGCCGGCTCAGAGAGATCATGCATGCCCTGAATCCGCCCAAGGGGCTCGGCTTCATTGTTCGAACTGCCGGGCTGGACCGCACCAAGCGAGAGCTTGCACGCGACCTGGCTTACCTGCTCCGCCTCTGGAAGGTCATTCTTAAACGCATCAAGAAGACCAAGGCACCGGCTCCGATCTACCAAGAATCGGACATGATCATTCGCACCATCCGCGATATTTTCACGTCCGAAATCGATACCATCTGGATTGATGAACAATCGGCCTACGAGCGGGCCGTGGAATTCATGAAGGTCGTCATGCCCAAGCATGTTGACCGGATCCGGTTCTACGACGAACGCGTGCCGCTGTTCCACAAGCACGGGCTCGAAGAAGAGATCGCCAAGATCCAGCGACGGCGGGTTGACCTCGTCGGCGGTGGCTCCATTGTCATCGACCAGACCGAAGCCCTGGTGGCCATCGACGTCAACAGTGGTAACTTCCGGGTTGAGGATGACGCCGAGCGAACCGCCTATGAGATGAACCTCCGGGCCGCCAAGGAAATTGCCAGACAACTGAGGCTGCGCGACCTGGGTGGCGTTATTGTCAATGACTTCATCGACATGCGCGATGAAAAGCACCGTCGCAACGTCGAACGGGCAATCCGCGACGCCGTGAAACGGGACCGGGCCCGGACCAAGATTCTGCGGATGAGCCAGTTTGGGCTTGTCGAGATGACCCGGCAACGGATCCGGCCCAGCCTCAAACGCTCGGTCTATGAGGATTGCACCAACTGCGCGGGTGCCGGTGTGGTCAAAACGGCCGAGAGCATGGCCATCGACGTGATGCGACTGCTGGCCCTGGTCACCCATCGCAATGACGTCCGACGCGTTCAGTTAAGCGTGGCACCCAGTGTGGCCGCTTACCTCAACAACCGCAAACGACGTGAGATCACCCAGATCGAGACCGACGCCAACCTGCTGGTCGTGATTCGCCACCAGGAATCGGCTCCGGCGGAACATCTCACATTCGAGTGCTTTGACGCACAGAACAATGAGATCCGCCTGTTCCCCGCTCCCCCACCAGCGCCGGCCCGACGCGGACGCTGACCTAAAGGACCGGCACAGGTTCACTTCAAAGACAGGCCGGCCGCTGCTCCTTCCTGGGGCGGCGGTCGGCCTGTTGCCGTCTTACAAAGACCTGGTTCCAGAGCGGCGGATTCAGCCGCCATCCGCGACCGGCTGGTTGATCAACGTTTTCAGAAGACCGACTTCCGTGAACCCTGGGATACCCTCCGCGGTGCTGAAATCTAGACGCGGACGGCATTCTCAATCAGGCTCTAGGCATTGAGAAGCCGGTATGATATCCTTTGACCTCGCCTGGGAAACCGGTCACAAGCCTTGGGCCTGAAACCCCGAGCCCGGCCACCGGCGCAGTTTCGAGCATGCGTTGCTTGCGTCCAGATTGCTTCTGGAACGTACCGTCGCTCGTAGGTGAGATACCATGTACGCCATTATCGAAAGCGGAAGCCATCAGTTCCGCGTCAGCCAAGGTGATCGGATCACCATTGATCGCCAGCCTGGCACCCCGGGCACTGAGATTATTTTCGACCGGGTTCTGCTGATTGCAGGCGATGGTTCCACACCAACGATCGGTGCACCCTACCTGACAGGTGCTACGGTTGTCGCGAAAATTCTTCAGACCTACCGCGGCAAGAAGATCGTGATCCGTAAGTTCAAACGCCGCAAGAACTACCGCCGCAAACGCGGACACCGTCAGTATTACACCTCGATCCAGATCGTCCGGGTTACCGGCGCCTGATCCAGGTTGATAAAGACAGTTGAAACTCGGGTCGAGATCCCTCGACCCGAACAATTTTAACACCCCCTGAGGTCCGGATCGCCCGGTCGATCCACCTATGCGCAGCCCTGATGAACACCTTTGTCCCCACCCGACCTGCCCCCGCAGGGTCACCTCAAGAGTTTCCAGCCGCCCGATCGTATGAACTGGTACTCAACCCAGCCAAACGGGTGAGCAGGTTCTATTAGTCAGGCTTAGGGCTGAGTTATACTGAGCTTCTCGTCTCAACATTCCAGAAGTCTTAGCACTCAGCGTGTACCCACATATCCCTCGCTTCTACTCTCTTTAACGCACTTCGACGGATCGACCCAGAGCAAGTCTCTGGCGGGCCATGGCCAGGCCGTGAAAATGGTGTTACACGAACTTCAAAAATCTTTTTTGGAATTTGCGTAACCCCACCCAAACGTGAATACTTCTACGACTTACGGGACATCTGTATAGAGCCACGGTTCAATGCGGATGGTTTTTTCTCGGAATGGAACCGGAGAGCCTCCATGGCAACAGCTAGCGAACGACCGATTGTGCAGGACCGAGTTCGAAGTGGTGCCCGACGAGGCCTGGAGATCCCGCGGATCTTCAGTACTGCGGGAGTTAGCCCTTACGATCAGATTGAGTGGGATCGTCGGACGGCGGCGATCAAGGATGAGAAGGGTCGGGTGCTGTTTGAGCAGACCGACTGCGAGATTCCCAAGAGCTGGAGCCAGCTTGCCACCAACGTGGTTGTGAGCAAGTACTTCTACGGTGAAGTGAATACACCGGAGCGTGAGACCAGCGTTCGCCAACTGGTGGACCGGGTCACCCGGACGATTTCCGACTGGGGCCGGGAAGACGGCTACTTTGCCACCGACGCCGATGCTGACCGTTTCTATGACGAGCTCAGCACCCTTTGCTTGCACCAGTACGGCTCGTTCAACTCGCCGGTATGGTTCAACGTGGGGCTGTTTCATCGGTACGGCATTGAAGGCGCGGCCAACAACTGGCGCTGGGATGAAGACACTCGCTCCATGAAGCGGGCCGAGAGTTCTTACAAGTATCCCCAAGGCTCAGCCTGCTTCATTCAGAGCGTGGGCGACGACATGGAGAGCATCATGCACCTCGCCCACAGCGAGGCCATGCTCTTCAAGTTTGGGTCTGGTACCGGCACCGACCTCTCAAGCCTGCGCAGCTCCAAAGAGAAGCTCTCTGGTGGCGGCCGGCCGTCCGGTCCGGTCAGTTTCATGCGGGTTTATGACTCCATTGCCAGCGTGGTCAAGAGCGGTGGCAAGACCCGGCGTGCCGCCAAGATGCAAACGCTCAAGATCTGGCA
This sequence comes from uncultured Planctomycetales bacterium, assembly GCA_903926465.1. Classification (GTDB taxonomy): domain Bacteria; phylum Planctomycetota; class Planctomycetia; order Isosphaerales; family Isosphaeraceae; genus CAIYJE01. Next base: position 28,335 of record CAIYJE010000167.1, on the reverse strand, counting down.
CCCCGACATTCTTGAGTTCATCGAGTGCAAAACCAAGGAAGAGAAGAAGGCTCAGGCCCTGATTCGTATGGGCTATGACGCCAACTTCAATGGCGAGGCTTACAGCTCGGTCATGTTCCAGAACGCGAACCTGACGGTTCGCGTGACCGACGGCTTCCTACGGAGCGTCGAAGACGGGGGCGATTGGACCACCCGCTCGGTCACCACCGGCCGGCCCATGGAAACCATGTCCGCCGGCATGCTCATGGACCGGATTGCCGAGGGAACCTGGCTCTGCGGCGACCCCGGCATGCAGTACGAAGACACGATCCAGCGCTGGCACACCTGCCCCAACACCGCGCCCATCAACTCTTCCAACCCCTGCTCCGAGTACATGTTCCTGGATGACTCGGCCTGCAATCTCTCTAGCATCAACCTGATGAAGTTCCGCCGCGAAGACGGTACCTTTGACGTTGAGTCATTCCGGCACGCCGTCAAGGTGTTCATCACCGCGCAGGAAATTCTGGTCGATCATTGCAGCTACCCTACCGAGAAGATCGGCCTGACCTCCCACAAGTTCCGCCCACTGGGGCTGGGCTTCGCCAACCTGGGCTCGCTGCTGATGGCTTCCGGCCTTCCGTACGACTCCAACGGTGGCCGGGCTCTGGCCGGGGCCGTGACGGCGATCATGCATGGCCAGGCCAACCTGGTCAGTGCCGAAATTGCCGGCCACATGGGTGCTTTTGATGGGTTTGCTCTGAACCGTGAGCCGATGCTCAGGGTCATGGAAATGCACAGGGCCGCCATTGAGGGAATTGACCCATCCTGCCCGCCGAGCATGCTGAATGCCGCACGCGGAATCTGGGACGAAGTGCTGACCAAGGGGCGTGAACACGGTTTCCGCAACGCCCAGGTAACCGTGGTGGCCCCCACCGGCACCATTGCCTTCATGATGGATTGCGACACCACCGGCATTGAGCCCGACATCGCGCTGGTGAAGTACAAGAGCCTGGCCGGCGGCGGCATGCTCAAGATTGTCAACCGGACCGTTCCCATGGCCCTCAGGAACCTGGGCTATGACGACCCCACCATCCAGCGGGTGCTGGACCACGTTGATCAGAACGACACCATTGAAGGTTCACCCGGCCTGAAAAACGAACACCTGGCCGTGTTCGACTGTGCGTTCCCGCCTGCTCGCGGCGGCCGGTCGATCCACTGGCAGGGACACGTCAAGATGATGGCGGCTTGCCAGCCCTTCCTCTCGGGGGCGATCTCCAAGACCGTCAACATGCCTCGCGAGTCGACCGTCCAGGATATCCGCCTGGCCTACCTCGAAGGCTGGAAACTCGGAGTTAAGGCGCTGGCGATTTACCGCGATGGCAGCAAGGAAAGCCAGCCGGTTAACACCTCTAGCGAAGCCGACAAAGATAAAGAAAAGGCCGCCACAGCCGCAGCCGCGGTGGCCGCAGCCGTTGCAGCGTCAGCCGCCCCCGTGGTTGCCGCGGCACCACCCGCTACCGTGCCCTCTGCTCCTCAGCCCCGGCGTCAGCGTCTGCCGCAGACCCGCCACAGCCTGACCCACAAGTTCGATATTCAGGGTCATGAGGGGTACCTGACGGTCGGCTTCTTTGAAGACGGTCGGCCGGGTGAACTCTTCATCACCATGGCCAAGGAAGGGTCCACCATCGGCGGTCTGATGGATACCATCGGAACCCTGGTGTCGATGGGTCTCCAGTACGGCGTGCCGCTGGATGTCTTCGTCAACAAGTTCGCCCACAGTCGGTTTGAACCGGCGGGATTCACCCGTAATCCCGAGATCCCGATTGCCAAGAGCATTGCCGACTACATCTTCCGCTGGCTGGGCATCCAGTTTGTCAGCGGATACCGTGAGGCCAACACCCCGCGCCGGGAAAGCGACGATCAGGAAGCCTCGGAAACCGCTCCAGCCGCGGTTCCAGCCACTCCAACCACCACCGCTTCCCAGGTCAACGGCAACAGCTACGGCATGCCAAGCAGTCCGCCGCACGCCGCCAGCAACCCGGCACCCTCGGCGCATGCCTCCTATGTCTCGGTGGAAGCCCAGCAAGAGCAGTTCGCCCACTTCCAGTCCGACGCCCCAGCCTGCGATAGCTGTGGCTCTCTGACGGTCCGCTGTGGCACCTGCTACCGCTGCTTCAACTGCGGCAACAGCATGGGCTGTTCCTGATCCACGGTCAGGCCGCACGCGGCCCTAGCCTGAACCCTTGAACTGAACAGCGTCGGATGGTTAGCTCGCTAGCCGTCCGACGCTGTTTTCTTGCGCCTGAGCCAAGTCAACCGCCCCGTCACAGTCTGGAGGTACTCCATTGCTTCCCAGCCGGTTGATCCGCATGGTGCCTGGACGCGTGGTTCTGAGTTGGCTGGCCACCGGTGCGCTCGTGGGCCTGATCTGGTGGCAGTACCAGGCCCGCATGATTCATTGGGCTGGCTGGCTATTTCTGCTGATCGCCGCCTTGGCGATCTGTACTGCCGGTCTGGCCGTGATGGGTGGATTCCACCAACTGGTTCTGGGACCAAAGCGGGCCCAGGGAGTATTTCAGGCAACCCTTGGTATCGCTCCACCATGTGCGCTGGTAGGTACCGTTCTTATGGGCCTGATGCAAGCGAATTCGGGAATCATTACTCCCTCGGCCACGTTCGTTATCGCGCTTGGATCGGCCATGTCCGTTGCCGAGGTTATCTTGCCCTGGACATACACCCATCGGCTGGCAACCGACCGTGTGGTCATGTTCTTCGACACGCGTATATGTGACCCATGGGGGGATCTTGCCGCCATGGACGCTCACGTAAGACGAATGGAGCAGCATACAGGGCTGGCCCTACGCTCGCCCATTCATTGGGTTCGCGGTCCATTACTGGGAAAGCAAGCGATGGCGTTACCTGGCTTTGCGCTCGGTTCCGCCCAGAGCCCGGCTGGGCCACTTGATCGTCATGAACTGGCCCATGTGGTTCTAATTCAGCATATGGCAACAGGGACGATTCCGCCGATGCTACTCAACGAAGGCTGGGCACAGTTTCAAGCCTATTCCGCCCAGGAACTGGCCCAGCACGCCGCCTGGCTCCGCGATTTTCTGTTTTCCACCTGCCCAAACGCCACTCCCGAGCAACTCGACGACATTCTGGATTCAACTTCTGATCCTGTCGGGTACCGTTTGCTTTATGAACGGGCGTGCGAGAGTGGCCAGACTTCATCATTCAGCTATCTCAACATCCTGACCAGTGACGAATGGTACGGACGGGACAAGCAACCGGTCTACAGCATCGGGGGCGCGTTCGCCAGTTACATCATCCGTTACCATAGCACGGCTGCCTTCATCGAGCTGGCCCTGGCTACCCGCCCCGGTACATTTCCCGAGGTTTGCCAGCAGGTCCTGGGCCGAGATCTCGCCGAGCTCGAACGCGACCTATGGAGAGATGTGGACGAACAGCTTGCGCTCGCTACAAAGTAATCCAGACCTCTGGATTCCGACAAGAAACCAACCTCTGGCGTAGCCTTCACTCATGGCTGGTTTTTCAACGACCGTATTCTGAGCAATTAGACACGTGTTACCTAAATGCTCACTCAGGCGTCTTCTCCGACGTTTCGACTTCGCTGGGTTTCGGCTTGTTCCCGCCGCCGAAGATGGGAGGAAACGGGAACGGTAACGCCTTGTTCAGCCCCTTGCGCACCACATCCTCAGGCAACACACCAGCCTGACCGGTATCCCATTTCTTGAACCAGCTTTCGAACCCCGTCACAAACTCATCGCGGCTCAACTGCTTGTCTTTATTGCGATCCAACGCCTTCAAGAGCGCAGTCTCAATGAGCTCATCGGGCCGAAATTCGGGTCGTTCAGGCTCACCGGGCCCGGGCTTGCCAAGAATCTGTCCTGCACTCTTTCCCGCCAGTTGATCACTCACCGAGGCGGCTCTGGCCTTCACGAACGGAAGAACCGTGGGTGTGGTCCCACCCAGGCCGAACAGCCCCGCTGGCAGCGGCTTGCCCGCCACGACCAGCTCGAACCGTTTCAGCATCTGGGCCGACTCCTGTTTCACGGCTGGCCGGATGGCGTCTGCCAGTTGCTCAATTCGCGTTTTGAGTTTGGTGGAATCCGAGACCTCTGAGTTCACCTGCGTCAGCGCGGCCCGGTACCGTTCGACAAATGACTCAACCGTGAAGATCCGCTCCAGCCAGCGTTTCTTTCCTTCCCAGGGAACTTGAATGCTGTGCTCTTCACGGTCCTTGGCGTTCGCACCGCCAAAAGATCCAAAGGTATGATCCTTATCCCAGGGAAAAAACTGCAACTGGTTGGTTGCTGGGTTGAGGTAGGCATAAAAGTTTTGGCCACTGGTGAGCAGGCTATCCAGGTCGGCAATCCAGACCGTCACCGCCAGAAATCGTGCGAATTCGTCGAGGTCGATAAACTCGCCCAGGCGCGCCCGGAACTCGTCGTCACTGGCCGTGGAGACCAGCCGGCAAAAGTCCAGAACCCGAGCCTTCTGCACACGGGTGAGTTTGGTTTTGGGATCGAGAGATTGCTGATATTTTTGCCAGTTAGATCCCTTGAATTGAAACATGGTTTGCTGATCACTGGGCTTGAAAATTGCACCGCCGGAATCCAGTCCCCGATCCGCCAGAAAATGCTCATCCACGTTCTCGATCAACGAATACAGCCCGAGGTACTTGCGATCATGCTTGCCGTCTACCGAAACATAAACCTGGATATACGACGTACGAGGCGCGGGCACTCCGGCGTCTCGGAACAGACCAAACGATAAAGCCTCATTCATCAGTCCCGCATCGGCAACATTGTTATGGAGATTCAGAGTGGTAACGCCAGCCAGGTTCTGGCCCTTCTGAAACTTGTTCAGGTCAATCTTGAGCGAGCGCTTCAGTGAGCCGCGTGATTCCAGAAACGTGCCGTTTCCCTTGTAACGCACCGCCACCTCGCCCAGATCCACCCCGGCGAACTCAAGGTTGGCATGCACATACGAGAACTCAAAGCCCATCACTGACGAGAGACCATTTCGCTTCCCCTGGCGGCCCTGCAGGGTGAAGCCCTGCGGCCCGCCCTCCTCTTGGCCTTCGCCCGTGCTGGATGGCTCAAGAAGAGCCTTGAGACTCTCACGAAGCTGTTTTGAATCGAGCGAGCCATCCGAGTCTTGATCCCACTGCATGAACCAGTTCTGGGCCAGCTCACGAAACTCCTGGAGCGTGAAGCGACCATCATGATCCCGATCCCCATCGCGAACCACCGACGGGAACAGGAACATCCCCAGGCCAAACATCGAGTTATCGAAGGGGTTCTTGGAATTCCCAGCCGGCTCCATGGCCGACCACTGTTCAGGCAAAACTTTCAGATGAAGAGTCCAGACCTTTGTCGGCTGGAACAGTTCCTCGGAAGTTGTCGGTAACGGATCCTGGTCCTTGGTGTCAGCAAACCCGATTGATAGCACCACCATCGACATGAACCAGCCGTATATCCAGGCCCATCCGACGCCGGACACCCTACGAGCACATGTCTCCAGGCGTGCCAGGACGCGACCTGGATAACTCCAACGCTCCCGAATGATTCCGCCGGCTCGGTACAAACCAATCTGGTCAGCGCATCGCATGGACACAGGCTCCTTCCCTGCAAGGATATACCCCGCGCGGCGGCATGAGTTTCACAACTTTGGGGATACGAGATCAGGATAAGCTCAGCACCTACAGAGGTTCACGATTGGGTTGCACACAAAAGGATTTGCTGAGTGTCACGCCTCAGTGTCTTGATCCTCGTTCGATGTAGGACAGCCGCCCTCGGCTGTCATCTTCGTAACGGCCCAGAAATTCAGAGACAGCCGAGGTCGGCTGTCCTACATTCGGAAAAGGAACACCAGGATAGGCGCTCACTTAAGTGTACAACCCAATCGTAAACCGCGATAAGTCTACACGCTCACGGCCCTGCTCAGGTGCATAGATTCAGGGCTCGTAGCGAATATCGTCCAGGTAAAAGGTCACCGGTTGCCCGGGCGCGGCCAGAACCCAGCAGAACCCGGTCTTGATCCGGCTCAGGTCCATGCCTTTGAGATCAATCTGGTACTGGGTCCAGCGGTCTGAGAGTTTCACTTCACCGGTCTGGCCGCGGGCACTGTCTGAGAAGGCTTTCTCAGGACCGAGCAGCCCAAACTTGAAGCTAACAACTTCGCCGCCCCGCCCGCCTCTGGCCCAGAACGACAATCGCTTGGCGCCGGTCAAATCCAGCGCGCCCGGCTTGTCTCCCCAGTCACCGGCTGGATACTGCCAGACCACCCCACCCCAATCCGCTGCCTGCCGATAATCGATCCGGATACACCGTTTCCCTTCATGGGGAGCCTCGGCGTTTTGCGGATCCAAGGCAATGGCATTGGTGTTGCCCATCCAACCGGTGGGCTGGAACAGGGCCGAAACCTCGGTCTCCGGGTCAAGCACCAGTGGCAGTTTGGGCTTCACCACACTGGAACCAACGCGTGCCCCAGCCGACCGGATTGGCAGACTGGCCGTGGCTGCACCGCCATGGTTGTCTCGCACGGTTGCAAACAGCCGATAACCACCGGGGTGTTCAGGTAAACGGACAATCACATGATCATCGGATTTTTCCAGCAGCGCATCCGGGAATGACGGGGGGTCGGGCTCGGCATCGCCACCGCCGGCCGGCGTCCCCTCGCGCTGGAGGTTCCAGACAACGCTCAGTGGATCGCCTTCCGGATCGTGGGCCTTCAGATGCATGGTCAGGGTTTTGCCGGGATCGGCCGAAACCAGGCCCCCTTCTGAACGCAGTGGTTCAACCACCGGACAACGATTGGCAGGCGCCTGACCAGACCAGAACTCGCTCATGGTGTCGGACGCCGCCACGCGGGAACCATCAGGCAGCACCAGGCCGAACCAGGTGGAGGTGGCCTCTTGCTTCCAGCCCCACAAGAACGCATACGAACCAACACAAAGCGGCTGATTTCCAATAGTGGCCGTGTAGGCCTTGCGGTACATCTCGGCCTTCTCGGTGCTGGTTGGCTCGAGCGCGGCCCCCCACTCGGTTTTGGTAGATTCCCACCAACCGCGTGGCCCAAACTCGGTCACGATGTACGGCCGGGTGCCTCCGGCCGCCTTGTAGCGTTCTTGAACCGTTGCCGCGGTTGCATAACTGTTGATGCCAATCAGGTCGATGGCCGGGCAGAGCTTGTGGAGCTGACGAACTTTGCGGCCATCATCCCCCAGCTCAGCGATCACGGTCATGGTCGGGTGGTTGGGATCGAGTTCTTTGACCATGCGTGCCAGGTCGTTCACGGCGTTCCAGATGTCTGGGTTGGAGCCATCGGCCTCCATCTCATTGCCAATTCCCCAGACGAGGAGCGCCGGGTGCTCCTTATACTGGAGGACAACTTTGCGCAATTCATCGGCCTGCCTTTGCAGGGCAGCCTGGTCAGAATACTTGAAACCGTGCCGCTCATGCCCGAGCCAGAACCCCGCGCAAACGGTCATTCCGTGAGCTTGGGCCTCGTCGAGAATTTTCCCAAGTTGCTCAGCACCCCAGGTACGCACCGAGTTGGCACCCAAGCCGGCGGCCATCGCCATCGAGCCATTGGTCAGCCCAACGCCACGCACAAAATACGGCTTGCCGTCGCGAATCAACTGGAAGCCGGCCTCAGGGGAGCCCTGCAGCTTGACCTCAACCACGCCAGTCTTCGCGTCTGACCGATCAGCGCGACCAAGAACCAGGGCGGCCAGGATGGTCAGAATCCATCGTCGATCGAGCATCGCTTGGGGTCCTTCAGGCCGGCTTGATCAGGGTGCTGATCAATCCAGGAACCGGCTCAGACCCAGGCTAGCGGATCATCTGGCACGGAACCAGTCAGTCGCACGAATTCCCGTGCTCAAGAGCCCCGAAAAACCCGCCGAAAAAACCCGGTGGGACGGGGAGCCGGCGGTGGCGTAGCTTCCCCGGTCAGCGGGATAGGATGCGGCAAAGGCTCAGGAGCGTTGAAGATGGGAGAGAGTGCCGCCGAAGGGCCATTCCCGAGGTCATCCATGCCAGGGCTGGTTAGCGGCACAAAGTAGCCACGGCGGCCGGTGGGCGTGGTGTCACTATAACTCTGCCCAGCAAAGTCTCGATACTCGCGGTATCGGGGCCAGTTGGTGCGGAAAGAAGACCCACTTCCTCCGCCGGCCATAAACCCGAACTGGGCACTGGCGGTGGAACCACCTGTCAGAGCCAGCGCCGTTGCAATCACCAGCGACGTGGAAAATGAACGTGACATCGATGCGGCCTCCCTACCGGATCGGATCGACTGCCATGCCACCTCCTGTGGGATGCGAATCGAAAACTTTCTATAGGCGGCGCCGCCACCTTCAACAAATATACCCCATGAAACCGACTACGCACGGAGTTTGCCAGCGATACGATTGCCGCAATCCCGCCATCGAGATCGTTCGGCAAGGTCAGCCGCAGTGGCCGCAAACCAGGTTCCTCAAGTCACCACCGCTTGAGCCAAGCCGGCAAGCAGTCAACCTGTCAGGATCTGGTGGCAAGCATCGAGTCCTGGACACGCTTGGTGGTGAGTCCACTCAAAAAACCACCCATCTTGGTTTTTTGCAGAAATAACACATAAATCGAGTAAAGCACGCCGATGGAACCCAGGAAGGCCAGCAAGAACATCAACCAAATCGGGAGGTTCCAGCGTCTGGCCAATCCCTGAATTGCCATAAGCACTGGCGGATAAAATAGGTAGATAAAAAATGAGGCATCACAGAGGTTGCGAATCACCCGGTTTTCCGGGTTGAAGAATCGAAAAAACAGGCCAATCATTCCAAAACACATGGACCACGCGAACACCACCGATGCCAACCCTCCCACCAGAACCTTATCGGTGGTTAGTAAACCAACCGGCAACGCCAGGCCGAAGGCCGTCAGAATCCAGACCCACCAGTAGCGACCAAGCTTGCCGTCGGCATCCTGGCAATTGTAATAAATCAGACCAAACGTGAAGAAAATGGCGTAGTAAATTGCCAGGTGTGGCTCTGGCACCCAGCCAGGCGCAGGATCAGCACCAAAGCCAAAACGACCCATCTGCATGAAAAACTGGGGCACCATGGTCAGGGGAATGAGCCAGAGCAGTCGGTAGGGAGACATGATCACCCAGGAGGGAACCTTCAGCCTGAATGATTTGGTGAACGCAAAAAACAAGGCAAAAACCAAAAGCAGGCACCAGAAGACCCACAACATCCAGAGGTGATGAAACACGTTGAACGTGAAAACCGGAGACGCCAGAAAAGCCTGAAAATCTCTGAGAGATTGACGATAATCGGCCCGCACTCGTTGAACCGAGGTCAGCTTCTCACGGGTAACTTGTTCCTGGGCCGTTTCCAACTCATTCAGGTACTTCTTGCACTCGGTGCGCCGCTCTTGAATTGCCGCCCAGGCTTCCTTGGGAATCCCCATTTTCAACGCAGTCGTCTGAGTGGAAAACTCGTTCGTCCTGAGTGCCTGGCCGGCCAAGTCGGTGTTACCTCGCCTCTGATTTGGGTTGGCACCTTTGGAAACCAGAAACTCGGCCACTTCCCGTCGTCCAAAAACCAACGCCGTCTGCAAAACCTGATTACCACCACGAATTTCCGTCTTGATGTTGGCTTTGTATTGCGTGAGGAGTTTGACCATCGCCAAATTCCCCCGCGCGGCGGCAACGTGAAGCGGGGGAAATCCGGTTTCAGGATCAGCTTCGTTCGGGTCGGCTCCGTCTTTCAGAAGTTGCTGAACGCGGCCAACATTTCCAGATCGCACCAGTTCCCGCAGTTCCTTGGAAGACTCGGCGCCGGCCTCGGCCACGGCCTCTGGAACGGGCGTGGCATCAGGTTGTGAGCCCAGAACCGCCTGAGCGGTCTCTGGTTTCTGTGTGGACTCGGGTTTTGGCTGGGCTTGCTGAGACTGCGGTTGGGGCTGCTGACGGCCCTGGCCTCTGGACCAGTCTGAGAGCAGGAGGAACGCCGGCACAATCAGGTAGAGCATGGCGATGCAGGGCAATAACACACGCTGCAGACGTTGAATCAGCAGGATTCCAATTCCCATTTTTTGACAAAGCATCATCGAAAAATATCCACTGATCAGCAGAAACAGGGGTGCCTGGAAGCCCTGAATGGCCCCCCCAACCCACCTGAACAGGCCATCCGAGACTGAGATTGCGGTCAGCGGAACGCTGAGGAGAAGTGAGAAAGCACGCGCAGCATCAAGCGAGACGTATCGACTGATCCCGGTCGTCGAAGCTGGCGATGAAAGATTACTCATAGGTCGAAAATAGCATGATGGTTTTAGCCAGCCGCCCCAGATCAGATCCAAGTAACAGGAAAGGACTCTACCCACTACCCACCCAGAAAGTCCAGCAATCCCATGCGTGATGGACCGTTTCCGGCAGGCTCGAATGGCTTCAGGATAGAGGCATTGCAAACGGCTCTACAGGAAGCGGATAAATAACCGGTGCTCCGGACCGCTGCTGAATTTCAAGAATTTCAACCTCGATCGCGGCCACTTCAGGGGCAGTTACCAGCACTTCCAGAGTGGTCTTGAAGGTAGCCGAGCCACCCGGTGGCAGCGTGGGAACACGCCCACGGGCATCCTCAAACGGGCGAGGATTTGGAAAATTGACGCCCGGTTCAAGACCCGTCACGTAACCATCTTCCAAACTCTGGGTGCACTTCCAAAGCGTAAAGCAAGGAAGCTGACGCGTATCAAACCGAAGTGCAATCCCCTGGTCCCCGGCCTCGTTCCGAAGCAAAACCAGCGTGCGATGATCGGCGGCCGCGTGCAAGTGCATGAAGTAGCACTGTTCGGCGAACCCCGGCACAGGTCCATCGAAACGATCGAACTGGTCCAGTCCGGCCATCGCCTGCGCGTCTCGCGGGCAGAGGGTTTGAATGGGCGCCACAAACCGCGAGCCCTTGCCGAGCTGAGGCGGCCCAAAGTTCCAGTGATAGAGAAGCTGGAACGAACCTGGCACGCCACGCAGGTTGGTCACCTGGTCACGCACCGTGAATGAGTTCGAACCAGGAACCGTGCTGATGCGGGTTGTGAGCCGGAGCCGGCCAAAGAAAAGCTCGGACTCATCCACACTCCCCTCAACGTGGATGGCGTGAGGGGCCTGGTCATCCACCACAATCGACACGTCCCGCGCGGGGATATTGGCAATTCGCCCGTGCAAGCCCTGAACCACACGCCCCTGGGCATCAACGTTGGGTGGACCATTCGATTCCAGGCCACACCGGGCCAGCAGTTCGTCAAACCCTTGCAGCCAGCCCAGCCCCGCCCGTGCGCTCAAATCCACCAGCGCCGGGTGAATTGGCCCATCGCTCACCGGTGATCGCCAGCCTACCCGGCTCGCGCCCAGGCGGGCCGCCCAGATGCCTAGCCCCCGGGTCGGTAAGACGTCAAAGGCAAGGCAACCATTATCGACCGTGATCTGGTCCACCCCTTCCCGTCGGCCGCCATGCAAGGTTTGCTTGGTGACCGACCAAGTCGCCCCCGGGTCGGTAGGCTTTTGCCCCAGATCCACCGGGCCAATCACCTGCTGATCAACCCATACATACGAATCCGGATCTTGCAGCACAAACTTCGGCATCGAATCCTCCAGACCATCAAACCATGGTTATGAAAAAATGGGTGCCTCAGACTCAGGCACCCACGCTTAACACCCAGCAAGCTCCAAGGCTTACTTCGGAACGAGATCTCAAAACAGAGGCACACCCCTTGGGAATGCCCAACCCCAATCCAGCCTGGGAACCGCTTCTGTTCGAGGCTTGCCGTTCGGTGCATCCCGACCAGGAAAGCTCTGTGGCTCGGCGTCCGTTATTTCGCCTGCGGGTCTACAGCCGGCCGGTTCCCGGAAGCCCCCTCTGGCGTGAGCTCGGGAACCTTCAGTTCGGCCCGCAACCGCAGCAGTTCTTGATTCAACTCGGCAACCGTGGCGCGGTAGTTCGGGTCCTGGAAGACATTCTTCAGCTCATGAGGATCGGTCTTGAGATCAAACAACTCCCAGCTATCCAGGTCATCGGCCTCAAAACGCAAAAGCTTGTACCGATCGGTCACAACCCCGTAGTGAGGCCGAACATGGTGCGGTTCTGGGTATTCGTAGTAATGATAATAAAAACTGGTACGCCAGTCGGCCGGAGATTCTCCCTTCAAAATGGGCACCAGGCTTTTGCCTTGCATCTCATCGGGAACCACCAAGCCCGCCGCATCCAGAAACGTCTCCGCAAAATCCAGGTTCGACACAATTGCCGAGGTCGAACCGCCCGGCCTGGCAACCTTCGGCCAGCGGATCAGCAACGGAGACCGCAGCGATTCCTCAAAAATCCAGCGCTTGTCAAACCAGCCGTGCTCACCCAAGAAGAACCCCTGGTCTGAGGCATAAACCACAATCGTATTCTCTGCCAGCCCCTCATCATCCAGGTACTGCAAGATCCGGCCCACACCCTCGTCCACAGCCTTCACACACCCCAGATAATCATGAAGATAGCGCTGATAACGCCAGCGCACGAGGTCGTCGCCCTTGAGATTGGCCTGCTCAAACTGGGCGTTACGCGGTCCGTAGTACGCATCCCAGGCCACCCGCTGCGCAGGGTTCAAAGAGGCGGGCGTGGTCAGCTTGAGATCCAGCGGCGTCATGATCTTGGCAATGGACATCCGCTGGTCAGACTCCGCCTTGCCGCGGCCACGATAATCATCGAACAGTGTTTCTGGCTCTGGATACTGGCGATCCTGGTCATGCCCCAGATGACGCAACGCCGGCGACCACTCCCGGTGCGGCGCTTTGTGCTGACACATCAGCAAGAATGGCCTGGATTGGTCACGCGATTTCAGCCAGTCCAAACTGAAGTCCGTGATCAGGTCCGTGACATACCCCTCGTGGCGTACCGGCTGGCCGTTATGAACCATCGGCGGATTGTAGTAATCCCCCTGCCCCGGCAAAATGTGCCACTCATCGAAGCCCGTGGGGTCAGACACCAGGTGCCACTTGCCAATCACGGCCGTCTGATATCCGGCCGCTTGCAACAGCTTCGGAAACGTGGTCTGCGAACCGTTAAACCGACTGTTGTTATTGTTGTAAAACCCGTTCAGGTGCGAATACTTTCCCGTTAACACCGTGGCGCGGCTTGGGCCGCAAATCGAATTGGGTACCAGACAGCGGTCAAACCGGACCCCTTCCCGACCGATCCGATCAATGTTCGGGGTTTCAAGCAGTTTGCGAGCATCGTTGTACGCACTCACCGCCTGATAGGCATGGTCATCACTGAAGATGAACACGATGTTGGGCTGCCTGGGCTCTGAAGCCCCGGAAACCGAAGCCACCATGGCAAGCAGCGCAACCGTCCACAGCCAAACGCGTCTACCAGCCATCAATTCACCCCTCGCCCACCACGGCCTTCATTTCAGGAAATGACCCCCATCTTAGTGCGATTTCCACACCGTTGCATGCGGTTTCCCTCCAAACCGCCCAAACTTTCGCCAAACCTTGACGGTTCGGAACCGTGGATTCCTCTCCACTTTTTGAGATTCTGACAGGTTTCCGATCATCGCCCGTCACTCTCGATCGTTGGCTGCCTTTGGCCCCAATTCGGGAAGGCCGTAGCCGGCCCATTGCGTTGACTCGGGCGGCATAACCTTATAGCCTCAAGGTGTCCAATCCGCGGTCCAACTCCTCCAGGCCCCACGGCCTTCCTTCCCCGCCACCCTCTCCGGAGCCGACCCATGGCACACCCCATGCCGCCCTCAGGCGACGATCGCAACTTGCCCCTTTCCCGCCGCCAGTTCGCTCGGGGCGTGGGTGCCTCGGCCCTGGGAGCCGCTGCCCTCCCCCTCATCTCTGCCGTCCCGATCCTGGGTCAGGAGAAGGCTGGGCCCAGCCCCAAAGACGCCGCCGAAACCGCCGTCGCCCGCCTGTTCAAAACCCTGAGTAACGAGCAACGCACCCTGATTAGCTTCCCGTTCGACCACCCCAAGCGGTCCATGGTCAATAACAACTGGGCCATCGTCAAACCCACCATCAGCGACATGACCAAGGAACAGCAGGCGCTCTGCCTGGAGATCATGAAGGGGATTACCAGCGAAGATGGTTACGCCCGGTTCATGCACCAGATGGACGAAGACGCCGGCGGCTTTGATAACTACCATGTGGCCCTGTTCGGTGAACCGGGCAGCGACACGCCGTTTGAGTGGGTCTTGAGCGGCCGGCACGACACCCTACGCGCCGATGGCAACAGCGTGGAAGGGCTCGCCTTTGGCGGCCCGATTTTCTACGGCCACGCCTCCCACAGCGACAACGAAGACGCCGGCCACACCGACAACGTGTGGTGGTACCAGGGCCGACAGGCCAACGCCATCTACAAGTCGCTTGACGACAAGCAGCAGGCCCAGGCCCTGGTCAATACGGCCGAACCCGATAGCGCCAAAAGCATCCGATTGGTGGGCGATGCCATCGACCAGCGGCCAGGTGTGGCAATTGCCACACTCGACGGTCAGCAGAAAAAGATGGTCGACGCCCTGCTCAAAGACATGCTGCTGCCGTTCAGGGCCTCAGACGCGGACGAGGCCATGGAATGCATCCAGGGCGCCGGCGGAATCGACAGGCTGCGGCTGACCTTCTACAAAGAAGGCGATATTGGCAACGACGGCGTGTGGGATTTGTGGAAGCTGGAAGGACCGGCCCTCTCCTGGTACTTCCGTGGCTCACCCCACGTCCATACCTGGCTGCACATCGCGCGAGATGCCAAGAACCAAGCCACCGCCAACGCGTGAGCGTAAGCCAAAAACCAATCACCAAGGGCCAGGACCGGCAACCGCCGACCTGGCCCTTTCTGTTGAAGCTCGCGGGTGCAATTCACTCACTTCGAGCGGGTGAGCTCGAAGATGAACGATGTCGGGAAGTCATTCTTGAACTCTTCGGGCCGCTTCTCACCACCAAAACAAATGGTCAGCTTGTCACCGTCAAGCTTGTAAATGCATTTACCCAGGGTGCCCGCGGCATTCGGTGAGTCTGGCTGCACATCGAGATCGATCGACTTGTGGGGCTTGGTCTCAGTATCGAGCTTGCAGACCATACGATACTTCCGGGTGGGCGTATCCAGCTTGAGCTTGTCACCCTCAAACACCCAGGTGCTCTCACCAGACTCATCCTTGGACACCCAGCGCCCCTGCACCGTCTTGGCATCACCCGTCAATTCTTTGGGCTTGGGATCCTCTGCCACTGCCAGGCCGGTAAAAAGCAACGCCACCATCGAACCCAGAACCAGGCGACTGAAAACGCTCACAATCAGATCCCCCTTGGAAATCGTGAAAGGCTCGGCCCTCAAGCCGGAAGTGCAATAACCAATCGTATTCCACCCGAATGGACCACAGATCCGCAAGTCAGCCGGGTGCCCGCTCGCTCTGAATGAGATCGGTCCAAACCGCCCCAAGACCATCCCCCAGATCAACTCAAATCTTCATGCCCGCGGTCACGCAACAGCCTGAGCGCATTGGCCACCACCAGCAGGCTCACCCCCAGGTCGGCAATGATGGCAATCCACAGATTCGCCCAGCCCATCATGGCTAAGAGGAGAAAAATCAGCTTGGCACCCACCGCCATCGCAATGTTGGCCCGGATAATCGCCAGCGTTCGCCGACTGTGCCGCACCAGCCAGGGAATGGCCCCTAACCCCTCGGACATCAGCACCACATCGGCCGTCTCCAGCGCCGCGCCGCTGGAGACCCCGCCCAGCGCCACGCTCACGGTGGCCGCCGCCAAGGCCGGGGCATCATTCACGCCGTCGCCCACCATCCCGGTCGGGCCGTATTTCGCCTGAAGTTCCACAATGGCCGTGGCCTTCTCTTCGGGAAGCAACTCGGGGCGCTGCTCCTGAATGCCAAGCCTGCGTGCCATCGCCATGGCCGTGGCTGTGTTGTCGCCGGTGAGCATCACCGGCTTCACCCCCAAGCCACGAAGCTGAGCCAGCACATGTTCGGCCTCGGGCCGGGGCTGATCGGCCAGGCGAACCCAGCCCAGCGGCTCAGACAGCGTAGAGACCGCTACCGAAGTTCCCACCTCACGTTCCGCCTCACCCAGCAAAACATGAAAGCCAGGCGGGCACAGACCAGACTCATCGAGATATCGGTGGCTGCCAATATGGTACTGGGTGGCACCCACCCGCGCCGTGGCACCCAGCCCGGGCACGGCCACGTAATCATCGGCGCTGGGCACTTCCAGACTCAGTTCCCGGGCATGCCGCGCAATGGCGCGGCCCAGCGGATGCCCGCCCCGGTCTCCCAGCGCCGCGGCAATCCGAACCACCTCATGCTCGGTACCGCCAGAGACCGGCACCACCTCGACCACGTCGGGCTCGCCCCGGGTCAGCGTGCCGGTTTTGTCGAACGCCAGCACCTTCAGGCGGCCAAACGCTTCCAGGAACTGCCCCCCTTTGATCAAGACCCCGCGCCTGGCCGCCGCCGCCAGCGCACTGACCACCGCCACCGGCGTGGCAATCACCAGCGCACACGGACAGCCAATCACCAGCACCACCAGCCCCTGGTAAAACCAAAACTTCTGGCTCGCCAGCGGATTCACCAGCGGCGGCAGAAACATCACCAGCAGCGCCATCGCAAAAATCGTAGGCGTGTAATACGCGGCAAATCGCTCAATCGTCCGTTCGATCGGCGTCCGGCCACGCTGGGCGGCTCGCACACTTTCCACCACGCGGGTCACCACGGCCTGACTGAGCGGGCGCGTGGCCTCAATTTCCAGAGTCCCCTCACAGTTGAGCGTGCCGGCAAAGACCTCGCTCCCAGGCTCACACAGCACCGGGACCGATTCACCGGTGATCGCCTTCTGATCAACACTCGACCGGCCGGCCAGCACCCGACCATCAATCGGCACCCGGTCTCCCGCACGCACCAGCACCTTCTGGCCCGCCAGAACCGCCGAGGCGGCCACCCGGCTGATCACCCCATCATCGCCCACCACATCGGCCGACTCTGGCGCCAGTTCCAACAACTTTCTCACGGCGCGCCTGGCATGGTCCAGGCTCATCGCCTCAATCGACTCCGAAAGACCAAACAAGAACGCCACAGCCGCCGCTTCTTCCCACTGACCCAGCACCAAAGCCCCAACAATTGCCAGGGTCATGAGCACATAAATATCCAGCCTGAGTCCACGCAAACTCCAGTACGCCCGCGGGACCAGCTTCAACGCCGCAATGGCCACCGCCAGCGCGTAAATTGTACGTGAAAGCGGCTCGTTCCCCAGCATGCCCACCACGAACCCAAGTACCCAGGCCAGCCCAGAGCCGGCCACTGGCCCCCACCGCCTGAGGACCACCGAGAGGTCCCACCCTTGGCCGGCCACCGTCGGTGCTTCAAACACGGTCAGTTGGGCCTGGCCGGCCACCTGCGTTGCCAACACGGTCGACTTCAGGCCGGTACGCTCGGTCAGCTCGCGAGCCACGGTGGCGGGCTCAAGCTGGCCATCCACGTAATCAATCGTCAACTGGCCCTGGATCAGGTCAAAGCCCAAGCTCTCGATCCCAGCCCGGCCATCCAGCTCGGAGCGCAAGGTTGCCATCTCAACCGGGCAATCCAGTCCGTCCACCCGCAGGATACAACGACCCATCTCTGTTCAACTCTCTTCCTGCCAGACCGACCCGGACTCTCGCTTGCTTGACTCCTTCGATTATAGTGCCAGAGCCAGGTGCGCAAACATGAAACAGGCCAGGGCCAGGTTTCGCGTCAGGCGAAAACTCCCAGCAAGTCTGCCCACATCCCTCATCCATAGAGTTTCCAGAGCGTGCCCACCCAGCCATTTTATCTGGTTCGCCATGGCGCAATGGGAACCGTTGAGCAGGTCGGTTCCTCGGTCGACCGCCTGGAACGGGGCCAGCGGGTGGTTCTGACCACCCAGCGCGGGCAAGAACTCGGAGAGGTTCTCGGCCCGGTCCGGACCCTGGCTCAGGCTCCTGCCCAGTCCACCGTCATCGATCGGGTTGCCACCGATCTCGACCTGCAAGCCGCGGCCAGGGCCACGGAGCGGAAATCGGAATGGTTTGCGCTCTGTGAGAAAATCTTCGGCGAAGGGGAATGGCCAATCGAGGTGGTGGATATTGAACCCCTGCTCGATCCCAGACGCGCGGTCATTTACTACCTGGGCCCGTTCTCGCTGGAGGCCGATGGGCTGTACGCGGCAATCCAGGAGCAACATTGCCGAGAGATGGTGTTCCAGCCGCTGGGGGTGCCCGCCTCGGCCTCCACAGAATCTTGTGGCACCGGCGGCGGCTGTGGATCGTGCGGCCCGGCTGATCGCGACGGCCAGAAGAGCGGTGGTTGCGGGTCGTCCGCCGGCTGCGGATCGTGCGCCGTGGCCACCAAGGTTCGCCAGGCGAAGTAGACCGGGCGGTGAATTTCCAAGTTCTCCGTTGCGTGCGCGGGAAGGAGGCCCGATCAGCCCTCCGAACCAGCAATCGCCTTTGTAAGCATAAACCCGTGAGCCCCGTCTGGCCGGCCGGTGAATTCGCCGTTCCGTACAGAAGTCAACCAAACGCACGGTTTCCCTCAAAAACCTGTGGTATTACTGAGAGGCCCGAGAACGATTCTTGAGCCGGATAGGGACAAGCGCCACACGCCAGATATAACCAAACGCATCTTGCCGCTTTTCCTGATCGAGTCGCCATTCTAGGAGAGAGACCCGCACGGATCGGCCTGCCGGCTTACCCTGTTCCGTTCTGTTCATGGTTCACGGCCCCAGGGGTTGGGTACCAGCAGGGAGCCAGCGACCGCGCCTGGTGGTTTTTTTCAACGACGATCGGAAGCCGTAATCGTGATGCCGCACCTCGGGAACCGCCCAAGCGCCTCGCACGAATCTCTGGAAACCTATCTGCGGGAAATTCAAGATGACACGCTGCTGACCGCCGATGAGGAGGCTAGCTTGGCCGCCAGGATCACCATGGGCGATAGTGCGGCCCGCAGCCGCTTGATCCAGGCCAATCTTCGGCTGGTGGTCAAAATCGCCAGGCAGTTCAGCGGTCGAGGCCTGAGCCTGGAAGATCTGATTGGCGAAGGGAACCTGGGCCTGATTCGTGCCACCCAAGATTTCGATCCTCGATTTGGCACCCGCTTCAGCACCTACGCGGCGCACTGGATCAAGCAGGCAATCCGTCAGGGCCTGATGAACACAGCGGCCACCATCCGGCTGCCCAGCCACATGGTCGGCCTGCTCAACAAATGGCGACGGACCGAACGGTTACTGAGTCGCAGCCTGGGCCGCCCACCCATCCTGGAAGAGATTGCCGGCAGCCTGAACCTCTCCAGCTCTCAGCTTGCCATGGTTCGGCACGCACTCAAAACCCAGCAGGTTCAGCACGATGCCGCCGACCCCGAAGGCTGGCGGATTTCCGGAGGGGTCACAGACCACCGCGCTGCGGCTGAACATACCCTTGAAAACCGCGAGGAAGAACGCCACGTGCTGAACCGGCTGGATTTGCTTGAGGAACGAGAACGGACCGTGATCACGCTTCGGTTCGGCCTGGACGGCGAACGCCCGCACACGCTCAACGAGATCGGCCTTCGGCTGGGGATTACCCGCGAATGGGTCCGCAAGATCGAGCAAAAAGCCGTGCGCAAACTGGACCCGAAATATGCCAATATTCTTACTGTTCAATCCAACAGGCGGCCCCACGCCGGCCCTGCCTGAGTTCGGCGACTGGACGATCATCGCGGCACATCGTGATACCAGCCCTGCCATGCAAATTTCATTCGCTTGAATACGAATATGTAGAACGGATTCGTTTTTATCAGAATACGCCAGAGCGGCCATTGATCAAACCGCCGGCAAGAAGGGACCACTTGAAGGTCTCTCACAATTTGAACGTACTGACCCTTGGATTTTGCCAGTTTTCGCAACCGCCAGAAAAAATCCACATCCTCCCCCATGAAAAGGGATTCCTCGAATCTCCCCACGGCAACAAAGGCGTCTCTGCGGCAAAACTGCGCAGCCCCCTGCGCCATCCCAAGCCAGAGCCCAAGCCAACGCCACAGGCGAAGGTAGACCCTGACCGAGCACCGCGCCGGCCGATAATCCGTGTCCCAGGCGCCGCCCAGACAGTTTGCTGGCTCCATCTCCTTCAGAATTCGACCCAAGAACTCTTCAGGGACCAACGTGTCGGCGTCAAGAAACACAAGCAGTTCGCCCCTTGCAGCCGCCGCCCCGACATTACGAACCCTTGAAATATTATGTTTTGGGACCGAAACAACCCGCGCTCCCAGGGCACCCGCAACCTCCGACGTCCGGTCTGTACTCCCGCTATCGGCCACGATCACCTCAACCCAACCCAGATCACGGTTTCCCCCCTCATGTTCCACGGAGCGCATGAGGCAACCCAGAGTTTGAGGCAGATAAGCCGCCTCGTTGTACGCAGGGATGACCACCGAGATCACAAGGCCCACCAACCATCGCCTCCTGGATTCCACGGCCAGCAACTTGCCCTAAGGAACAATCTCCGATCAAAGACAGCAGGAAACCGAGCCTTATCCGTGAATCCAGACACAATTCCGCCCGCTCACGAAGTTAATCCGATTGCTCGAAACTGATCAGCCTACACCAACTACGAATACCGATTTCCGCGACATCCCTTGGCAACATTAATGCTCAGGTCGTTTAAGAAAAACAATCTGACCCGTTAATCCGCGACGTTCGCTTGTAGTATGCGGGTAGGCAATCACCAGGCCTGTCGCTTCCAATCCATAACTACAGACAATTCCTCGTCCATCTGGCAACGTCAGCAGACAGAGTCGAAGTCCCTTCAACCCTTTTTGCGACTCAAGATCAGGGATATCCAAGTCATTGGTCAGGGTAGCCACGACCCTTCCGTTCTCCAGCAACTGGTTCCCCTGAAACACCAACCGCGTGTGTAGCGTTTGGAGTTGGGTTGACTCCGGTAATTTCACCGCTTGATTTTTGCAATCGACGATGTCTGAGACCTGCCACGCCCCCTGCAACTCTTTGAGGTCTTCGGCTGGCAACCGAAGGCGTGTTGCCTTGGCAAACCAGGGGTACTGTATCCCTGGTTCACCAAACGAGGGAGTGTCGAGGGCGCGGAAGGTTCCCGTGAGGCAATAGCGGGGCGGTGAGGAACCAGCATCACGGGTCAGCACGCCAGTGTATTCTTGGCGGGGTTGGGTATCGCCTGGATTCAGCATGCGCTGAAAAATCAAGCGACGGGCGACTGCATCAAATCTACCGGTGATTGGCTGGTCATAGACATGGCCCGTGATCTCATTCCCTGCCACCAGTTTGATCACCAGGGTACCAGGGCTACCGTTGCCATCCAACCACCAAGATCCAACTACGGCGTAACGCGCTTCCGCCACGCTCTCCTCCGAAATACTGCCCAGGCTAGTAATATAGAGCAAAAGTCTTAGCATGTCATTTTCCCTTCAAGGCTTGAAATGATGGATTGGTCCAAGCTCCAGATTACACAGAAACGGTCTCCTGGTGCCACGAGCCTCTTGAATCATTTTCTGGTGGCTGACAAATAAGAATGGTGCAGGATGCTGGCATTCTCTTGCGATCCTTGGCTTGCGCCTCGACTCATCCTGGTATCCCCGGTGTACGGCTCTATAGATTCGGCCTCTCTCCAGGGATCCTGACGACGGTACGACGTGCCGAAAGTGCGCTCTTCCGATTTCGCTGTGAGCGTACTCTCAAGGCCAGCGTTACACGCAGGATATCGCCTTGCACGTTGACTATCGTTGTTCACGATTGGGTAGCACCTACAAACAACCCCAAGAAACCGCCGAAGGCTGCTGTCCTCCCAGATCTGCAATCCAATCGCAAACCGTTATCTTGCGTCAGGATTTCCTGTCTGTTTCAGCAACTTGTCTGGCTCAACGGGTAATTGCTTGACCGGAACAGCCAGAACAATCGACGATACCCACTGGGTCCAGGTACTCGACGAGTTCAAGGGCCAGTATCGACCATGGCGATTCCCATGTCATCACGTGATTCGATGTCAGAACCCAGCCTTAGGCAACTCTTTCGGACTTCTACCCTCTCATGGCTCGCAGTGCTGGCACTCGCCCTGCTCATCGGCCTGAAAACGAACTGGCAGGCCCCGCCCCGGTTCGATGGTGCCGGGTACGCCGTGCTGGCAGAATCATTGCGCACCGGTCAGGGGTACCGCGCAATCGAACATCCCGATGCCCCCAGGCACGCCCATTTCCCACCCGGCTACCCGGTGGCGCTGGCCACCGTATGGACGTTCACCGGTCCCTCATTTCCCGTGGCGCACGGTTTCTCGCTCGCCTGCACCATCGGGGCCGTACTGCTTTTCAGACGGTGGCTGAACGCCCGCATGCCGGCGCTGCCGGCAAGTCTGCTCACCGCAGCCCTGGCCATCAACTGGACCTGGGGCCGTGTCGGCGGAGCGATCCAGTCTGAGCCGCTGTTCTTACTCCTGAGTTCTGGTCTACTCGTTGCCAGTGATCAGGCGCGGGGCAAATCCTTCTTAGCCTGGATTGGACTGGGTGCCCTGGCGGCTGGGTGCGTGCTTACCCGTCAGGTGGGAATCATGCTGGCTGCCGCCGTGGGAATCGACCTGTTCTGGAATCGCGGCCCACGGGCGCTGTTCACCTATCTGCTGGCACTGGGCCTGGGCCTGCTTCCCTGGCTGTGCTGGCTCCTGAATGTGCAAGCAGGAACCCAGGCAGAACTCTTACCCAGGCAAGGGCTTGGGGAATTGATCAGCAGCCAGGCAAATTTCTACCTGTTGCGAATTCCAGACCAACTTTTTGGCCCGCTCAATGAGGTTGCCACCATCTTCCGCCCGCGCTGGTGGCTGGTGGGATACGGCTGGGGACTGCTGGCCACGGGAACGATTCTGGCCGGGCTGGCGTTCACCCTGCGCCAGCCTCGCTGGCGGCTGGCCGGTCTGGGGTTTTTCTTGACCATGGCCCTGCTCCTGGTTTGGCCCTTCCAGGAGGCCGGCCGGTTCCTGATCCCGCTCGTGCCATTTCTCTTGCTCGGGGCCTGGATCAGCCTCGAATTCCTGGCGCAAACCTGGAAGCCACGGTTCCCCCACACTCACCGGCTGACCCCCGGGGCGCGCGCGGCCTGGTTCCTACTGGCCCTCTCGCTCCCCTACAGCCTGTACAGTCTGATCCCCCGCAAGGCGAGCCAACCGGCCAGCTTTGACGCCGCCTGCCAGTGGATTGCCGATCAGGGCCGGAAACCGGGCCCCGTGATCACGCGCCAAGGTGGCGAAGCCTTCTGGCTGATGAACCGGAAACGCACGGTGGTACCGGCCCCTGCCCCAGAAAGCACCCAAACGATTGGCTCGGTGATCGAGAAATACCAGGTGGCCTACCTGATCGACGATGCCGACCGTTATGCCCGCGCCTTGCCTGGCACCGTGGCCCAGTTTGCTGCCGAGTCTCCGCAACGGGTCGTCCCAGTCCGGACCGAGGGGCCTGTGACCGTGTATGAGATCCGTGACTCAGCAACCAAGCCCTGAATTCCTGAACCTGAGACAGGCAGCGACGTTCGTCAGGCCCCCAACCCAAACTCCCGGTTGACCGATTCTGAGCCCTTGCCCAGAATCCACGCGGGTTAACGGTGCGGAACCCGACCCAGGGAGCAAGGATGCGAACGAGACTCACGACACCGGGCTGGGAATCCGCCCTCATCGCACTGGCGGTGGCCGCTCGCTTGCTAGCCGTGGTTGTGCTTCAGAGCCACCACGTGCCCAACTCCACCTACGAGCACGGGACCATTGCCGAGAATCTGCTCAACGGCCGGGGCTTTTCGATCGAGTTCCTGGGGGCCGACGGACCGACGTCGCAACAGGCGCCCATTTATCCGTTTCTAGTGGCCGCAGCCTACGTGCTGGGCGGGGTTGCCACCCCACGCTCGCTCCTGCTGTTGTTAATGGCCCAGGCCATACTGGGTGGGCTACTCACCTGGGGATCGATGCGGCTTTGCCGGAAGTTGCTGCCCGGTTCCCGGCAGGCCAGCCTGATAACCGGTCTCATAGTGGCGATCCATCCAACACTGGTCTATGCAGCCACCCATGTCCAGGTAGCCGGCCTGGCTGCCACGCTCCTGGTCTGGGTGTTGGTGTTCGCCGTCCAAACCGGCCAGAACCCCACGCCTGGCAACGCCATTGGCCTGGGTGCCTTGTTTGCAACCATGGTTCTTACCGATCCAATTCTGGGCCTGGCGGCACCAGCGCTAGCTTGGCTGATCATTCGAGAATCAAAAGGCTGGCAAAGCTCGCTCCGGGCAGCCGCGTTGGCGGGCGCTGTGGCGACTTGCCTGGTGCTTCCCTGGATCGCCCGAAATGCGGCCGTCCACGGTCGGTTTGTCCCGGTCAAAAGTTCGTTTGGCTATGCCTTCTGGCAAGGGAACTGCAACCTGAGCGCGGGAACCGATAAGGTGGTACGTGACTCGGTGACCAGCGTCCTTCAAGACCGGCTGGCCGAGAATCCAGCCACACTCGCTGGCTACAACTCCGCGCTTTGGGCCGCGCGCCATGAGGCCGGCTACATTGACGACATTGCCCTCACTCCCGCTGACAAGCGAATGCTGAGCCAACTGCCAGAGCCAGACCGCTCACGCGTGCTCTTCACCCGCGCCTTGGAGGAACTCAAAACCCAGCCAGGCCGATACACCCAGCTCTGCCTGGCACGGCTGCGGGCGTTCTTGCTGTTTGACGAAACCAACCCCAAAACCCGGTCGCTCCTCTACCGGGCCAGCCACCTGGGCCTGACCGGGCTGGCTCTTCTGGGCTGGCTGATGGTTGGCCACGATAATCGACGCAGACTGGCACCAACCTTGCTCATATTCGCCCTGCTCACGCTCTTTCACACCCTGACCATCGTTTCGGCACGTTTCCATATCCCGATTGAACCGTTGCTGGCGCTCTGGGCCGGGGCGGGCGTTGCAGCCGTGACCGGCGGGTGGCACTCGCGGATTCCAAACGCGAACAGGCAACGGGCGAACACCGGGCCAGTCACCGTTTAGAGTAGAAACCGGTTCTCAGCCGCGCCGGCTTACCGTGTCGTAAGCGTCTGGATCGAGCCACGGCTTGGCCCCAGCCACCGGCTCTGGCCAGGCAACGTCACGCGGCTGCCCGAGCGCGAGTAACTGGGTAACCAGCTTCGCCCCAAAATAGACCCCCAAGCCTCCCACCAAGCCGGCGGCCACCCAGGCAACCTCATGCGTTGTGGGACCGGTGTTTACCAAGAACGCGCAGAGAAACGCCACGCTGGGCACTACCCCGCCAATGGCAATGGCCGCCAGGCTGGGCCAGAATGGGCTGCGAGAGACCAGCGGATGCCCCAGTTCAATCGCCCGCATCCGCTCCACGTGAGACATCTTGCGCCTTACACCCAGGTGCCGGGCCAGCAGTGCACTGGGCACAATCACAACAGGGATCATCAGCGCAAAGGCGCGGATAAAGTCTGACATCATCGCAGCAAGATCTCCTTGATCCTGGGAATGAAAATCAACCACCAAGAAACGCCAAGGCGTCGAACCTGCTCCGCGGTCAAGATATCCTGGATCTTGGAAGACTGACCACTTCGTTCAGAGAACGCCTTCCAAAACCCAGGCGTGCCAGGGAGCCATCCATGTCGCTAATCCTTGCCATTGACCAGGGAACCACCAGTAGCCGGGCCATCATTTACGATGAGCAGCTCCAGCCGCTGGGCCAGGCCCAGGTGGAGGTGCCGCCAACCTACCCCCAGCCAGGCTGGGTTGAGCATGACGCACTCACCCTGTTGCAGTCGGTACGAACCGTGGTGGGGCAGGTTCTCGCTCAAACGCAAATTCGGTTCTCCAGTCTTGCGGCCATTGGCATTACCAACCAGCGAGAAACGGCGGTGGTGTGGGACAGAAACACCGGCCAGCCGATCGGGCCGGCCATCGTCTGGCAAGATCGCCGCACGGCCGGCTTCTGTGAACGTCATGCAGAACATCGGGAAAGGCTGGCGAACCGCACGGGCCTGGTTCTTGACCCCTACTTCTCTGCCACCAAGTTCGCCTGGTTGCTGGACCATGCGCCAGGTGCGCGTCGCAAAGCCGAGGCCGGCGAACTGGCAGCCGGGACCATGGATTCCTGGCTGGCCTGGAACCTGACCCACGGGCAGTGCCACGTGACCGACCGCACCAATGCCTCTCGCACCCTGCTCATGGACCTGCGCACCGGCCAGTGGGCCGACGACCTGTGTGAGTTCTTCGGAGTACCGCCCGAATTATTGCCCGAAATCCGCCCCAGTCGGTCGGATTTTGGAGAGATGCACCTGGGAACGCCAGGCTCGCCGGCCCGGCCAATTCTTGCCATGGCCGGAGACCAGCAAGCCTCGCTGTTCGGCCAGGGCGGGTTTGGACCCGGTCAGGCCAAATGCACGTACGGCACCGGCGCATTCTTGCTGGCCCATACCGGCTCGTCCCCCGTGCGATCATCGGCCGGCCTGGTCACCACGGCCGCCGCCACAGGCGCAGGCCCATTTGCCTTTGCCCTTGAGGGTAGCGTATTTGTGGCCGGAGCTGCCGTGCAGTGGTTCCGGGACGGCCTGCAAGCGATTGGCGCGGCACCTGAAATTGACCGGCTCTACCACCAAGGCCGGAGCGAGTCCGGGGTCTTGTTTGTGCCGGCCCTTACCGGCCTGGGGGCGCCCCACTGGTCGCCGGCCGCCCGGGGTACTATCTTCGGCCTGACCAGAGACACCAGCGTGGCCGACCTGGCCAGGGCCACCGTTGAAGGAGTGGCCTTCCAGGTGGCTGAATTGCTTGACGCCATGCGTCAGGATCTGAAAACCCCGCCCTCCTGCCTGAAGGTGGATGGCGGCATGGCCCGGTCTGACCCGTTCTTGCAATTCCAGGCCGACCTGCTGGGCCTGCCAATCATCCGCAGCCCCCATACCGAATCCACGGCGCTCGGGGCCGCCCTGCTCGCCGGTCTGCAGGCGGGCATCTGGAGTTCCGATGCCGAGGTCGAAGCCTTGCTCGCCGGGCGAACCACCCTGTTCGAGCCCCGCCGCGACCCAACCTGGCGGTCAGAAAACCTGGCCCGCTGGCGTCACGCCATCAACACCATTGTGCGTTATTACGCCTCGGCACAGGGTTGAGTGGGGATCAGTTACAGCACAATCAGGCCGCATTCTCTTCCAATCAACACCCGAAACCGTCTCACCAACCGCATCGACCGTACACAATGAGCGCGGTTCACGATTCGCACCGGCTCACTTCGGCTGCGAAAGCATGAGATTGCTCAAGAATTTGCCCGTTGCCAGGCCGAGCACGTGATAGCCCGTCGGGTTCGGATGCCGCTCGTCGAACCAGCCAGGAAGATCGCCAAGCTGAAGATCAAGCCGGCCATCCATCACGGTGACCTTCCGACCATGCACGAAGGGTGCGGCAACCGCCCGTTTCTTTTCGGGAATAAGATTCCAGGGATAACTGCGGTAATACAGTGAGAGCTTTCCGGTGGCGAGTTCGTTCTGGAACGGGGAGTACGCGTCGAACACCGGCAAATCCTCAGCTTTGGACACCTGTCGAATCAGGGCGTTGATCCTTTCATCGTTCTCAGGCCCGTGAAAC
Organism: uncultured Planctomycetales bacterium; assembly: GCA_903926465.1. GTDB lineage: Bacteria > Planctomycetota > Planctomycetia > Isosphaerales > Isosphaeraceae > CAIYJE01. The sequence goes on along the minus strand of CAIYJE010000167.1, from coordinate 717 downwards.
GGGGTAACAAGTGAAAGAATGATCTGAGCACCTGGAAAATCTTCACGGAGCCGTTTGATGAGCAAATGATAATCAAGGGGAAAGTTCGCATCGAAATCCTGCCGTTTGTCCAGATCGTTAATACCGTAGCGGATCACGATATAATCCATTTTTCCCAATCGAGCGATCTCTTTTGCATATCGACCAGAAGAGAGCAGAACGCTGATGGAATCTCCATCATGCCCTTTGTTGATCACTTCGACCGAGGGTTTGATCCCTTCGGCTTCCAAAACCTGAGTCAGTATTTGTTCGTACTGCGGTGCGTGAGGATCGACCTCACGACAAACGTTGCCAATGGTTGTACTATCACCAAGTAATAACACGCGTGTCGGAATCGGCTTTTCAAATACCACGACGGCGTACAAAAAGTACAAAAAGCCAAACAAACCAGCCACGGTGGGCAAAAGAGCTTCGTTTAGGATAAATGCACGGCGGCTTTGAGACATAGCGTTTGCCTTTCAGTTAATGAGGTTGCTACTTAAAGGGTCCACTCTTCTCGTAAGGGCGGCAATCTCTCCAGTTCCACCCGTGGTCCAAAGTAAGCGTCCGATGAACCGCATCTGGAAAGCGGGTTGACGATTCGCAACGATCTCTCAATGCCCGATGGTACCGGGCTTGGAGGAGATCATCGATGCAGCAGCGAAAGATCACAATCTCGGAATGGCCCGACGTTCTCAG
>CAIYJE010000166.1 GCA_903926465.1 uncultured Planctomycetales bacterium | reverse complement strand
TGATGAGCGTCTTCCGGACTCTGAAACAGAGGGGCCATAACCCAGTATCCGCCGTGACGAATGCTGTTCGCGAGTACCTCAAGACCGGCCAACTCCCGCCGCTTCCAGGATCAAGCACTGCATTCGGCTGAATGGTTACAGAAATTCTTGATTGATGGTGCTGGCGTTCTTGCGGCCAAATACAGCCTTGGGCCGCTCAACTTCGCGGTTATTCAGTCCGAGCGACTTCAAGAGTTTGCGGCCGATGCCGGAACTTCTGAGTATGGTTTGAATGCGTAACGGGGTATCTGCGTAATGAATAAAACCGCGCGCCAGGCCATGCCAGGTGTTGCAGAAAAATGTGTTTCCCACGAACCCTGCAGTGGCATAGCCTTGCTGCATCATTGCTTCGGCCAGGGTGGGAAAGGTGCCGTCCAGAGGTCGATTGATCCGCGCTGAGAGTTCGTGAGGCCACCGACCTGTGAACATGCTAGAATGTGATGGAAGAGTCCAGGTGCCAGGCGCTCGGGCATTGGCAAATCGGCTGCCGCGGGCGGCCAGGCGGTCGAGATGAGGAGTGGTCACGCGTCCGTAGCCATAGCAACTCATGGCGTCGGCTCGGACGGTATCCAGGACAATCAGCAGGATGTTCGGCTGGCCGCTTTTTGAGGCTGGAAGTGCAGCAATTTGCAAGAATTCACGCCAGGCATCGGCCCCGGTTTGCCAGGTGTAGAAACCAATCGGTGTCATCAAAAGTACGGGATAGGTCCATGCCAGAAATTGGCGGTACCTTGGCCCAGACAGATTGACCTTGCGGCTACAAACGGATGCAAGGCCGCAGGCTAGGATTGCGGCAGAGATTGGAGCGAGACTTCGAAATGCAAACAGAAACGCAAGGCCTGCTCCGGTTGCCTGCAGCCAGAAGCAAAACCGGATGGTTTGCTTGCCGGGAATTGCCCAGGCCAGCAATCCAAGCACAACCACTCCCGCGCTGACAATCAGGATGTCGGAAACGCCGATCGCCCAGAGGGCATAACGGTGCATCTGTAAAGATCCCAGGTAGGAATAGCCATAGCAGAGGATCTGGATTCCAATTGCCGCGGTTTCAGCGAGCCCTGCGACCAGTGCCCACCAGAGACCCACCGCCAGAACTGTTCCTGCCGTGCTGAAACGTGTTGGTGTTGCGGCAGGGGCCTCTGGCTGGCTTTTTTTGAATCTTTGACTCGGTCGAACCGGGTGGCGGAGTTGGGTGCTTTACTGGGTATGTTCCATCAGTGTCTACTTACCCGAATTGAAAAGGCAGAAGGTTTAATGGCTCTTGACTGCCGCATTCAGGCTGGTTTCCGGCCCTGGTGCCATACCTGGGTCTACTCGTGAGAAGCTACACGGATTTACTCACTGAGTGAAGCGGAGAACAGTGGATGGGTGAATGAATCTGGCCTGATTTATGGCTCGGTCTTGGGCGCACTCTCATTCCCCATCGCGGCCCGGTCCCTCGATTCATTTTTGGAGTCCTTGAATATGAGGCGCAGGGGCGGACCTGGATCTTGGAGGATTCGGGCTCCGTGCTCTGCGGTGGCCACGCCCAAGGAGTTGCAGCGGCTTGAGGATCATGGAAACCGAGGCACGGCCAAAAACGAGCCCAGTTCCTACAATGGCCGCAATTCCCGAACTCAAGGGAACAAAAGATTCCGGGCCAAAATACGCAAACAGCATTTTAAGACTCCACGACGCGATCTCACCAAACCGGAAAGCCTTGAACCATATCGGCTTAAAAAGGCTATATCTTTGCTTGAAGAATAGGTCAAGATTGGGTTGCCAGCGACAGTCTCAACAAACAGTAACGAAATGAAAGAGCGTCTCGGATGACCGCGAGGGTGGCTAGTTTTCGCCACCGCTTCCAACAGAAAACGCCCTCATCCAGCCGTTGGCCACCTTCTCCCGCTGTGCGGGAGAAACGGTTCAGACCGAAAAACCGTCGGTGCACGAGGCGGCGTTGTCGATCACAAGTCTTGTCGAGGCTGCACACTTGTGGGAATCAGAAGACACAGGCCTGCTTTGTTCAAGTGTGACAAATGCCACCAGAGCAGGCCCTCTCCCATGGCTTCACTGCACGGATGACCCGAAGACGTGCCATCCATGCCACCAGAGCAGGCCCTCTCCCATGGCTTCACTGCACGGATGACCCGAAGACGTGTCATCCATGCCACCAGAGCAGGCCTGTCCCCGAGGGCCTCAAGACATCTGATTTACAACGAGGGTTTCATCCTGGGCTTAACATGGAATCCGGGTTCCTTTGGAATTTCGCCACGCGGTTTCCCATGGTGATTCACAGGAGGTCGGCGTTTGTTCTGAACCCCATCATGAACCGTAGAGAGGCCATGGTTCTCCAAAAAACGCACCTTACAAAGTTCGGAAGCGTGGCGCTCGCCCGTTAGCCCAGGTACCCCAGCCCACTCAGGCGTTCTCTCAGAATCTCTTCTTGCGCCTCTGAGAGTTCGGACTCAGAATCATCACCGGCCCGAAGCAAAGAGCGGCCCTCTAAACTCGTCAGCGGTCCCCAGTTGCAGATGGTGCTCAGGCTGATGATAAGATCGGTGAGCGTGACCTGATCGGTGGGTTGCGTCAGTCTGCCTCCAGGATCGACCAGAGCAAAGAAGCCTGTGGTTGCCGGCACCTTCATGTCCAATCCAGGAGTCTTTGGTGGAGCCAGCAGCAGCACCGCCGTCTGTTCGTCGAGTACGCCCAGCACGCCGCCCAGGTTCTCGTCCAGTTTTGAGCCCCCCTCAGAGGCTTCCAGGTTCAGAGATCCAGACAATTGCTCCAAACTCTGATCTTCGATCATGAATCCTTGCCAGGCTTCGTGTGTGAGCGTCTCAACGCACTGGCTCCACAGGTCGGACTTCGTGGTAGAGGCCGGCTGACCTTTTTCGGAAAGCGACGAATAGTTTTCTGATATCCCGGTGTTCAATAGCTTTTCAAGCAATGCCGCTGGCGTACATTCTGACAGGCAAGCCGTTCCCTGTTCCGAGGCCGTCAGCAAGCGAAACGGTGAGCCGCTCGCAGGCTCGTTCCCAGCCAGGCTGGGTTGGAGAGTAGGCGTAGCCCCTTGCCAGAGAACCGCCCCGTGAACTCCAAGGCCGGCCAGCATGTGGACCGTCGGGATCGGCAGTTCGTTCAGGGTGGTGGCAGAGGAGCCATTCAAGACCAAGATCAAAGCGCGTGTCATGAGAACAGCGATCTCCCTTCCAGGGTACTTCGGGGGCTGACCCCAAACGCTTCGAGGATTGTGGGTGAGAGATCTCGCAGGTCGCACCCAGAACTGCGGAACGGTCGATTCATGAATAAGACGCCGGGGACCACTGCAGGATCAAAGATATGATCACCCGACCACCGCTTGATGTTATCAGAGAGCACCTCCGCCGCCACACCGCCCAGCCCCGTGGCCCAGCCAACCCGGTAACCTCGGTCCAGGTGAACCATGAGATCGGGCGATTCCATGGCATGAGGGCCGCTGTAAAGCTCAGCCCGCCGCCGGACCTCGCGGACCGGTTTGTGGCCGTTGGTCGGGTCTTGGAGCCCGGTCAGGGCCTGAATGATCTGAGACTCCAGGGCTTCTGCTTCAGCGGGGGCCACAATCCCCTGGGCTTCTCGGCCAGCCTGGTTCAGGTAGATTCCGCCCAGTCCCACGGCATAGGCTTTGGTCTGTGTCCAGTCAATGCCGCGTAACAGGCTGGTTTCTGGGTCGCCTGGCTTTGTGTCAGACGTCATTTTCAAGAGACCGTGGTCTCTCAGCCAGGCGTTCAGCTCGACACAGCGACGAAACGAGCCAAATCCGTGGTCACTGAGTGCAATGACCAGGGTTTGGTCATCGGCCGTGGCAAGCGCGGCTCCCACGGCCTGGTCGGCCCGACGATATTGAGCTGCGATGGTATCGAGAAAGGCCGGGTCTGGTTTTGCGCCGAGGTTGGCCGGATGATCTGGTTCCAGAAAACGCCAGAACAGGTGCTGGACCCGGTCTGGGGTATCAAACAGGCAGAAGACCAGCCCGTCTCTGGACTGTTCCAGAGATCTCATGAGCATGGCCTGACGCTGGTCCCAGAGTTCTTCGCATTGTTGCAAGAAGCTCTGTTCGTCAATCCGGCCGTTCATCAGGGCCGCGTGATCTTCGGCCATTCCTGTGGTGTAGAACGGCCCGAGGTCGTCTGCCAGTTCACTGCTGAAATCGGCCGGTTCGCTGATTGGGAACAGCGGGTCTTTGGGGTCGAAGTTCACGGGTGAGGCGTAAAGTTCAACGTCGGGCTCCAATTTCCTCAGAGAGAACCGGACCATTCCCTTGGCCGACTGAAGCAGCCCGGTTTTGAACCGGACCCGCACCCATTCGCCCCAGGCTCCTCGCCTCACGGTAACTTCGTCGGGTTTGGCCCCTGGGCAGCGGAGTGTGGCCGAGTCTGTCTCGGGGTTGATCGTGACTTCGAGGGGGAGGGTCAGGTCTCCTGAGCTGCGCGGACCTCGGGGGCCGATGATCTGGGTGGTGAAGGTCCGGGCACCGGTCTTCTGAAGTGTGGAGATCTGTTCTCCCTCACCGGCCTGAATTGTCTGGGGAGAGGTGCTATAGAATGTGCCGGTACCCAGGCCGCCCCGAAGGTCTGGCACTCCCATGCCAGAGAGCATCTGGCCATCGAGTTCGTCGGGTGGGAAGGTGCAGGGGCAGCGAATGACCGAGGAGGTCACTCCGCCGTAGGCCAGCGTGGTCCAAAGGCCCTCGCCTTGCCTTCGGTTCACGGCTCGGGGAGGGGTGAAGGCGTTTTTCTGGGCGAACCGGTTAAGTGCGAGGTCGGGCAGGTACGTCTTGGGGTCACGGGAAATGAAATCAAAGATGCCATGGCCGCCCGGATTGAGCCCGGTTGCAAATGTAGACCAGGCCACGGGAGTTTGCGCGGGGCTGGTGGTTCCCAGCCTGGTATAGCCCCCCAGGGCGGCAAGCCGGGCCAGATTTGGCAAACTGCCACTGGCGAGCATTGGCTCAACTAGCGACGGTTCCAGGCCGTCGAGCCCGATGACAATCACTTTCCGTACGCGTGTCACCGGGACATCCTCTCTGCAAAGCACCCTGCAGGCTGAAGTGTGAGGTGCTGTCAGGTCGTCAATTCGTGAAGTGGTTTCAAGTGCTTGGTCTGTAAGTCCAAGCGTACCGGAACACAATCATCTGATGTTGGGCCGCAAGCCGTTACTGCGGAAAAGGAACAACCAATTTTAACGGTGAGCCCCAGACTCTCAAAGTGCGATTACGGCAGAACCAGGAATGGTACGGCCGCCGTGGGCGTAGCGGGCGTAAGAAAGCGTAAAAAGATGGCCGTCTAGGTGTATACGCTTCAGCTTGCTCGCCAGGTGAGCCGGGTGGTCCAGCCGTCCTTACGCTGATCGCCGCCGATGGTGCGGAGTTGGAGGTCGCAGCCATCGGCCAGGGGGCGGAACTGGCACCAGCCCAGCGGCTGCTTGGGTTGGAACCTGTATCCTACGGCCGGCAAATTCACCATATGGATGCCGTCCACCTGTCGTACGTTCCAGACGTGGGTATGGCCAAAGACGATCATCTTGACCTGGGTTCGTGGTCTGAGCACGTTCACGAGCGCATCCGTATCCAGCAATGCCGATTCCCAGGTGCTGTTCAGGTTGTGGTGCACGAAAACGATTGTCGGTTGCTCAGGGTCGCTATCGAGACGGGTGGCAAGCCATTGCAGTTGCTCGGTGCCCAGTGTGCCAGGGGTTTTGTTTGGGGCAATCATCGAGTCTAGCAGCACGAAGCGTATCCCAGGTCCGTCGATTTCGCTTACACAGCGGTCCAGGGTTGGTACGGGGGCCCCAACAGCCAGGCCAAAGGCGGCGCGTGCGGTCTCTCGATCGTCATGGTTTCCCAGTGTGAGGTGCAGTGGCACCCGGGCGCGAAGCAGGGGGGAAGCCACGTCCAGCAAGGTGGCATAGTCGCCCGGCTGACCATTCTTGAGGGCCAGATCGCCATTGATGAGAACCGACTGGGGTGCCTCGTCGCCGTTCAAAATATCGGCCAGCACCGCGCGAAGGTTGGCGACCATGCATTCCTCGCGCAGCAGGGCGGTGGGATCGGCGGCCAGATGGATGTCTGAGAGCCAGGCGTACCAGCCGCCTGGGTTTCCCTTGGCGCCTGGGGTTCCTCGGCAGCCAGAGAGCACCAGCGGGGCTGCGGTCAAGAGTCCGGCCGCACGTGTCAGGAAGTCACGCCGAGTCGGCAGGGTAAATTTGGGGCGTGGTGTGTTGCCTGGTTCAGGATGGGGGCCGAGATGTAGCGGCATGACTTCCGGTTCCTCGGCCGTGGCCCTTCTGGTGGTGATTCCAGCGGATTTCCTACGTCAAGCCTGTGAGCGGGTCAACCCGGGTTTTCTTGAATTCTTGCGCTGTTTTTTACAGGTATCTGTGGCTCTGCTTCTATCTTCGTTTCGAAAGCCTAGCCAGGCAGTTACAAACACTAAACTTGAGAATCGTGGTTCAGCGGGCTAAGCTAAACCAAGCTAGGAGGCCAGTCATGGAAAATGGCAAATATTCACGAAGCAAAATCTCAGCTTGCCAGGCTGATTGAGCATGCGATGAACGGCGAAGAAGTCATCATTGCAAAGGCTGGGCATCCAATGGTGCGACTGGTGCCTATCAGGCCTGATGAGACACCGCGTCAGGGAGGCCAGTGGAAGGGTCGCGTGCGTATCGCAAAGGATTTTGACTCTCTGCCAGACGGCATTGCCGCTGCTTTCGGTGTCGATCTGCCATGAGGTTATTGCTCGACACGCATGTCTTGCTATGGTGGCTTGACGACCCGGCGCTTCTCTCTTCCGCGGCAAGCAAGGCCATCTCAGACGGAAAGAACACCGTTTACGTGAGTGCTGCGGTCGTCTGGGAGATCGCTATCAAGAAAGCACTTGCTAAGCTCGAAACGCCCGACGATATCGAAAGTGCCATGGAACAGAATCGTTTCGTCCCTTTGCCTGTCACAATCCAGCATGCCTTGGCGGTGCTTGGTTTGCCTGATCATCATGGCGATCCGTTTGACCGACTGCTCATCGCCCAGGCGGGCCTGGAAGGATTCAAGTTGGTCAGTCGCAATCCTTACGCTCTCCGCTACGGTATGCCGCATATCATTGCCTGAGCAAACGGAACCAGAATGCCAACCCATCCGAAACCACGGGTGGATGACTCACCAATCGCCCGAACTCGCCTTGCGTTGGAGGGGCTTTCGGTGGGTGATGCCATTGGGGGAAGGTCTTTCGTCCCTCCAGGTTGACCGTGAAGAACCAAGCACAGGAATGCAAATCCATGAGCCAGGCCAGCATTGTGGTGGTGGGAAGTTCGAATACCGACATGATCATCCGGGTCGAGCGGATCCCTCGGCCTGGCGAAACGATTCTCGGCGGTGAGTTTGCCACGGCGGCCGGCGGCAAGGGGGCGAACCAGGCGGTGGCGGCTGCCAGGGCGGGCGGGCTGGTGGCCTTTGTTGCGAAGGTGGGCACCGACGTCTTCGGCGATCAGGCGGTAGCGGGTTTTGTCCGCGATGGGATTCATGTGGAGCAGATCGGGCGAGATCCGGAGGCGGCTTCGGGGGTGGCGTTGATCTTTGTAGCCCGTGACGGTGAGAACAGCATCGCCGTGGCCAGCGGGGCCAATGCCCGCCTTTCGCCCCACGACATTGCCCGAGCCCAGCCGGCGTTTGAGCGCGCGGGTACCCTGTTGATGCAGCTTGAGACCCCGCTGGAAACGGTGGAAGCGGCTGCTCAGCTGGCTGCAAAGCTCAGGCTTCGGGTGATCCTTAACCCCGCACCGGCCCAGCCACTGCCGGATTCACTGCTGCGCCTGGTTTCGATTTTGACCCCGAACGAATCTGAGGCCGAACTGCTGACCGGTCAGCCCGTGGCCAACCAGGCCGGTGCCATCCAGGCGGCGAAAGTGCTCCATGCTCGCGGTGTGCCAACGGTCCTGATCACTTTGGGTGCGCGAGGGTGCCTGGTTTCTACGGCCGAACTCGCGGAGTTTGTACCAGGATTTCCGGTTTCCGCCGTCGATACCACGGCGGCCGGTGACATCTTCAACGGCGCCTTGGCCGTGGCTCTGGGTGAGGGGCAGCCAATTCTGGAAGCCGCTCGGTTTGCCAGCGCGGCGGCGGCCATCTCAGTCACTCGCCCCGGGGCCCAGCCCTCGGCACCCACCCGGCAAGAGATCGAACGCCTGCTGGGATGAACGGCCCAGCGCGGTTCACCTCAGGTTGAACCCAGGAGCCATAGTTGGCCCACTTTGGGGTAAAGAATCGCCACCCCTAGATGCCTTCCTCTCAGGGTTCAAAACCTCAAAAGGCAGCCGAGGGCGGCTGTTCTACACGGGCAAGCTGAACGTGGTTCGATGCAAGGCTTTTTGCTGCTGAGTCTTATGGGAAATTGTGGTTGTGGGGTTGTGGTTCCAGATTCGGCCCCTTGGAAGATCGGCCGCCGGTTTGGTAGTGTGATGGATTACCGGCGTGTGATTTCCCGCCGCATTCGATCTTGTCTTCCCGCGCCTGAACGAAGTCTCCCATGAGCGATGCACCCATCAAGCGTGTCCGCGGTATGACCGAACCTCCAACCGGTCCGGCTTCAACCGCTCCCACGCCTTCAGCACCTGCGGCACCAGGTTTTGCCCAGGTTCCTACGTCCCCGTCACCCAAGCCAATCCCTACTGGGCCGGCTCGTCGCCCCCGTGACGATGATGATGGTCCGGCCCCCCGCCGGCCCGATCAGATTGACGCTGAGCTGGACCGGGAACTGGAATCGGCCTTCGATCGGCCGATTAAAGGGGCCCTGGACCTGAATTTCAAGCGTCAAAAAGATGACGAGGTTGAAGCCGAACTCGAAGCGATCATGAGCGGCTTCGATCCCCTGTCCATTGCCGGTAAGCCCGGCGGCCCGCGCACCCGGGCCAAGGACCGTGCGGATCAGCCCAAGTCTGGCGTGGGCCAAGAAGAGCGACACGGCATCCAGCGTGCCAAGGTTGTTGGCATGCGTGGCCTGACGATCTTTCTGGATCTGGGCGCCAAGAGTGAGGGCGTGGTCCCGCTCGACCAGTTTGGCGACAACCCACCCAAGATCGGTGATACGGTTGAGGTGGTTTTCGACCGATACGACAAGGCCGAAGGCCTGCTGGTCATGTCTCGCCAGGGCGCGGCCGTGGCCGCAACCTGGGACAACCTCAAGAAGGGGATGATTGTCGAGGCCCGGGTGACCAAGGCGATCAAGGGCGGCGCTGAGGTTGAGGTCAACGGTATCCGGGGCTTCATTCCGATCTCCCAGATCGACATGGGTCACATTGAGAATGCCGGTGACTACGTCAACCAGAAGCTGCGTTGCGTGGTGACCGAGGCCAACCAGCGCGAGAAGAACCTGGTTGTTTCTCGTCGTGATTTGCTGGAACAAGAGCGGGCCGAGAAGCGAGAGAAGACCTGGGCAGAGCTGGAAGAAGGCCAGGTTCGAACCGGAACCGTCCGGTCAATCAAGCCGTTTGGTGCGTTTGTGGACCTGGGTGGAGTTGATGGCCTGATCCTGGTCCAAAACCTGGCCTGGGGGCGGATCAAAGATCCATCTGAGGTTGTTACCACCGGTCAGGAAGTTGAGGTCAAGGTTCTCTCCATCGACCGAAACACCCAGCGCATCAGCCTGGGCCTGAAGCATCTCAAGGAAAGCCCCTGGGATACTCTCAAGCAACGCTACAGCGTGGGCCAGTACGTGAGCGGCAAGGTTACCCGGCTCATGGAATTTGGTGCGTTTGTCGAGCTGGAACCAGGCATTGAAGGCCTGATCCACCTCACGGAACTTGGCCCCCGCAAAGTCATGCGCGTCAAGGATGTGGTTCAGCCAGACCAGCAGGTGGATGTCCGTATTCTCAAGATCGAACCGGAAGAGAAGCGGATCAGCCTATCGCTCAAGCCACCACCGGCCGGTACCAAGGCCGAGGTTTTTGAGGCCCATGACGACGCCGACGGCCCACTGCCACGCGAGATGAAGGCCCGCTTCGACCTGCCGCTGAAGGGGGGCCTGGGCGACCGAGATCCCAACCCGTTCGGCAAGCCACCGGTCGGCAAATAATCTCAAACGCTCACAAAGGGAACTCACCGAACCTCGGTAAGCCCGTGCGTGCAATAACCAAGAGCCTGCCGCCAACCCAAGGTTG
>CAIYJE010000165.1 GCA_903926465.1 uncultured Planctomycetales bacterium | reverse complement strand
TTTATGGAATGGCAGTGGATATTGCTGCGGCATTACCGGGCCCCTTTAAAAGTTGTGATGGTGTCCAAAATGGCCTGGGGATCGTTCCCCTTGACGGTTTTGAGAATCTTGCCGGTCCCGTCCTGAAACAGGGTTACCGGTACGCCGGCCGCCACAATCTTGCCAAACTTCCTGCGCTCAATTTCCGCATCGCCCACCGCCTGCATCCGCCAGTTCACCTCCTGGCCGTCAATCCTGGCCCGCAGCGGCGCGTAGCTCATGGGGGCCGCATCGTCAATGGTGGGTAGCTCGGGCACAATGTACGTGACCCATAAGATGCTGCTGATGGGCGTGGGGCTGGGATCGGGCGACGGGCCGGGTGGCGGCGTGGGGCCAGGCGATGGCCCAGGGGCCGGTCCGGGACTTGGTCCGGGCCCGACCCCGCCCGGGATCGAGGTAATTTTGAACGGCTCGCCGTCCAGAATGACCACCAGGTGCCGGGGTTCGCCACCGTCCAGGTCAATCACCAGGATGTGGGGAACCTGCGTAAGCACAGCGATCAGTAACGCGCAGATCATTTTGCCTTCTCTTTCAATCCTGAGCGTCTTGGGCCTTGGTGCATTGGAACGGAAATGGACGGCATGGACGGTATGGACCCAATGCACAGACCTGATCGACCAGACCAGACCAGGCCAGGCCAAGGCCAGCTAACAGTGGCCAGTCAGGCTTCATCCGAGTCCATACCGTCCATACCGTCCATGAAATCAGGATCGGGCGGTTGTTACTGGTCCAGGTCGGTCACGGTGGCCACTGCGTTCTGAAGCGCGTAGCGATACCAGGGCAGCCAGGCACAAGAATAGGGCAACAACGGCCAGCGTGTGGTGGCTCACAGCAGGGCGGGAATCACGATCTCGGCAATCTTGAGCAGCCAGGCTGCCAGTTTCAGAGCGAGGGTTGGCGAAATGGGGCAGGCGGCAAACGCCCCTTCCTGCTCTGTGGATGAAAGCAGGGCCATCGCCTGGTCGTCGGTCAGTGGCATGGTGTCCTCTGGCCCGGCAGAAACCTGAGCCTTGTCGGCTTCCAGCAGGCTGTGCAAGGACCAGCTTGTCAGATCGAACGCCGAATGGGCCAGTTGAACCCGCCCGGCCGGCGTGTTGACAGCCTGGTCTTTGATTACCGACACCGCATCAACCAGGGCAAACGCGGGAAAATCAACGCGGAACTGGGTGTAGTTTTCGCTCATGAGATCCTCTGGGTAAACAAGAAAGAAACGGACCGTGGAACCGAGAACGTGCGGGGATTGAGTTATTGTCTGAATGGGTAGATTGGCATCGAGGAACGCTAAGCGTTCTGTGGGCGGAAGGGCGGCTTACAGAATGCGTTTTGGCATGGGCATGCCGGCCCCATCGGGGGTGGTGACCAGGGTCCCTGGGTTGGCATCCCAGAGCACGGCGATCTCTTCCAGGGCCGCCAGAAACGCTTTCCAGGCGGTGTTGTAATCCAAGAGCCGCTGGGTGAGGTCGGACCCGGCAATGGGCATGCCCGACATCCAGTTATCCATCAGCTTTTCCAGGCGCACAATGCCGCCCACGTCGGTCTGCTTGACGAGGCCGTGGAGATGATTGATGACGGTCTGGTTGAAGCTGTTGGCGGCAATCAGGCCATCCACATAGCCTGCAAACCCCCTGGCCTTGAGGTTGGCATAAGTCTGACCAGACGCGGTGATGGTGGGCGAGACATAGGCCATGGGGGCTTACCTCCGGGTCCGTCGGGGTTCAAGCGGGTTGGGTTCGGTCATCAACGGGGGTGGGCCGGTGTTGGGATCACGCAGGTCCGCGCTCGCTTTCAGCAGAATGGCCCGCGCGGCTGTGAGTGCCAGTTCCAGCACGGCCGCTTGCCGCCGCGCCACCTGCAAATCCACCTCGCGATGCAGCGGATTCCTGCGCGCCTCATAGGCCTGGCCCACCAGGCTCGACAGGTTGGCCAGCGGGCCAAGCCTGCGTGCCTGATCAACCATGCCCCGATCGTCAACGGCCAGCTGCACGGCCGCTTCTTCCAGGTAAACCAGGTGGCCGGGGTAATGCACGCGGGAACTCCAAGAGGGGGGAATTGTCTTACTCTGATCCCAGTCCATTCCGTCCATCGCTTGGGAATAAGGAATGAGGGGCCATCCCTGGCCCCTGATCTGTGGCTTACACGGCCGAGAACGCGGTGATTCCTTCCACCCAGGCGTGATGGGCCTCGTTGTCCAGCTCGATGGCTCCTTCCAGGATGATGTCCCCTTCCTCGGCATCGCCACGGCGGCCACGTGGGTAATCAACCATCGGCCGTTTAACGCGGGCGCGCACCTCGTGGCTACTAAGCGCCACCGCCGTGAACGGCCTGAGCAGCGGGCTAGGCACAATGTCAATGTTGGGCAAGAACGACACGGCGAAGGTATCAACCGGGTCGCCAAAGATGGTGCTGTTGGGGGCCAGCCGCTGCACGTGGTTGGCCCACACGGCCAGCCCTTGCAGGAAGTTGGTAGAGACCAGCAGGGTGTCTGGCTTGCCACCGTTGGCAAAGCAGGCCTGCACGGTATCGCGAATCAGGTCGTCGGGCTTGTAGGCGCCGGCGTTGGTGGGGCTGGTCACCTTGTTGGTGGCGATCAGGCTTTTCAGCCCCTTCATGGCGGGCGGCAGCAACGCGGTGGGGGCCTGGCCCACGCCGTAATAGGCCGACCGTTCAAAGTCGTCCATGGCGTGCTGAAGGCCCATCATCTTGTCACGCTGCAAGGGAGAGCCCAGGCCGCTGACGTAGTTGCTGGTGCTGGCCAGCGAGCCGCCCACCTGGTAGGGGTGCTGGATCGTTTGGCAGTACTGAGAGACCGGGGCCGGGATCCGGCTGATGCCGGTCTGGTTGATCTCGTTCCCCAGCCGGGCGTTGCCAATGAGGTATACGGCCGTCAGGTCCGTATGGCTGGCGGCGGTGGTGCCGCCATAGCCGCGGGTCACGGTCAGGGTGTTGGTGGTAATGGTGGGGTCAGCCGCCACACGAATCACTTCGTTGTCAATCTGGATCAGGTCACCTTTGAGGAAGGTGCTGGCATCCGCCACCACAAACGCGGTGGCGACGTTGGTGACCGTGCTCCCGTTGTTTAGCGCCGTGCTAGACGGCCGGTAGTTGTCATTGGTGATGCGGAACTCCACGCTGCCCACCGGCAGCTTGGGCACGCGTGCAAACAGCGGCGTGCGGTTCACGAACCAGTTGATCGCAATCCCAAATACGTCGGGTGGAATTACGCCAGCGTTCCACGACTCATAAAACACGGTTGGGTAAACGGCAGAATCTAGACCCATGGTTGGAACTCCAAGTGAGAGAGACAAGAAGTCGAATCCGACAGAACCCGGAACGTGAGTGACGGGGCCTCTTGCTGGATCAGTAGAGCCTGGAACGTTCGCGTCGGAGGGGCTTCATCCTAAAGCCGCAGATAGCCCCGTCACGGGCGTTCCGGGCTCTGTTGGACTCACAAAAGCGAAGGGAACAGATAGCCCCGTCACGGGCGTTCCGGGCTTTATCCAAGATAAAATTAGCCGCGCCATACCAGGCCGCTGGGCCCAGCGTGTGAGGGTGCAGCAACGGGCGCTGGGCCCTGGCCGCCCATCTGGCTGGGATCGAGCGGCGGCAGGCCACGGGCCGCGCGCACCTGGTTCACAATGTCGGCGTGGCTGTTGGTCTGGTAGGCGGGTCCGGTGGGTGTCGCGGGCCGGCTCTGGTAGGTTTGGCCGGCGGTGCCGCCGGTGGTGGCCGGTGCCCGGTAGTGGGCGAACCGGGGTGAACTCACCATCTCGCGGAGCGCGTCCATGGCTGGCCGGCCGCTCAGGTCTCGCACCAGCACCTGGCCGGTGGCCGGGTCGATGCTGGCGTTCACCTGGGCGCGGAGCACGAGCATGGCGTCTTTGCGGGCCTCGTCGCTGGCAAAGGTGATGCCGGCCATGGCCTCTGCCACCACGCGGCCGAGTTCGCCGGCTTGCAGGGTGTTACGCAGTTGTTCGGCTTCGGCGGTCGCCTTGCGCTGGAACTCCTGGAAGGCTTCCTGGACTTTGCCCTTCTCGGCCTCGGCCAGCAGGCGGGCGGCCTCGGCATTGCGAGCGGCGTCTGCCTGGTGACGCTGGTATTCTTCGTACTGCTTCTGAACGCTGTAGAGCCTGGCCAGTTCCTCGGGGGCCACGGCCACGGTGGGCGGCGGTGGAGTTGCAAGCGGGGGCTGGACTGGAGTTGGAGTGTGGAGTGGCGTTGGAGCCGGCTGCGCCATGTGTGGCTGAGCAGGCGCACCTGCGGTTTGTGGTTGTCCGTCCATAAGCAGTTGAGATCTCCACAATCGAGGACAAGAAGGGTATGGAATGACGAATGGTTGGCGTGTAGCCAACGCGTTGCATGGATGCACTCAAGAATCGGCCCGGATTCTGTTATCTGTTATGAGCGGAACAGAAGAATGGACGGAATGGACCACAACCAAGCCGGGCCGGCTGCATGTTGGTCTTCACTCCAATCCATTCCTATCCATGAGACTCGTGGTCTCATGGTGTTCCTGTCTCTTTGTAAACCTGCGTGGTCGCCCCTCATGGGTTGGTCGGTCCTACATAGGTGGGCGCGGGGGGAATAGCGATGGGGTCTTCGGGGATACTGTTGGCGATAGCCGGCCGGCGGGCCCTTGCCCATTCGGAGGTCGGTTCGGCGGGCGTCAAGACCGGCTCAGACGTCACCGTGTGTGCGGGCGTGCGCTTGGCGGCGGCGTGCTGGATGGCCCGTTCGGCTTCTTGTTCAATGGCCAGCATCACGCGCGGGTCTAGACCTGGCAACGCCTCGCGCTGCATGGCGCACAGGAGCACGGTTTCAAACTCGGGCAGGTTGCCGGCCGCACTCACAAACGCCTGGATCTTCTCGCCCAGTCTGGCCAGCTCGTCGGCCCCTAGCAGGTTGAACCCGCCCGGGTAGGTAATGGTGACGTCGGCCGTTGGTCCGTGCCCATCGGGTTGAAGTGCGCCATTGGTCAACACCAGCAGAGCGTATTCGGCCACCGTCACTTCCAGCTTGCGGAGTGAGCGGGCCACCTTGGCCAGCAGGTCGTTACCATCGCGCTGGTCTAGTTCTTTGCTGTAGCCGCTCTGGCTCACGGTACTTGTGCCCGTGCCGCCCGCTTTCGACGAGCCCGCCGGTTTGGTCTGGCAGGTCATGCGGTCGACACGGTCGACCAGGTCGGATTTGGATTCGGCCAGAAACCGCGCCGCATCTTTGGGCGGGTTCACGAAGCTCCAGGGGATGGAGCCCACGCTGGGGTCTGTGTAAATGGGGAGCACGCCACCCGGCCCCACCTCAATTTCGTTCCCCTGCTGAAACGACTGCATGGGGCCTTGGAGCGTGGGATGCGCCTGCAAGGTGTTGCTCAGGATCAGTTCGGAATCTTGGTTGTAATACTCGCGTTCAGATTCGAGTACGCCTTCATAACGTGAAAAGCCAACGTTGAGACAACGCACACGTCGTCGGTCAAAGATCCGGACAATCGGTACTCGACCGTAAGGGTGGGGAATGACGGCGCTAAGCGGTTTGCCAGCACAATCGTACAGCACGCTCCCCTGCTTGTCCCAGTGTCGGAACACGGTGCTGAGTTCGCCTCGGTCGTTGGTGTGGTGCTCTCTGATGAGGACTTCGACATATTCGTTGCCGGCTCCTTTGCGCCACCAGGGGAGATTCTCAGGTAAGATCACGGCCACCCGACAGCGGTTCAGTCCCAGGCGGTTGACGTCGGCCTGGGTGTGGACGGGTAAGAGGTCGGGCGGCATGGGGTGATCAAATCGCAGGTCGATCTGGCCCAGCCCCAGAAACAGCTCGGCCACGCTTTCGGTCAGCCATTCGTCGATGCTGTTCCCCAGTCCGTCCACATCGTGCCAGAACTCCTGGAGCGCGGCTGGCCCCTGGCGATGGATTGGCCGGGCATAGATCCGGCTCAGGTGTTTCTGAACGGCGTCGTGCAGGAACCGGGGTACCGGCGTGCGGGCTTGCCGCATCTTGAAGCTGTCTTCGGCCGCCCGTTCGAAGCTATCGGAGCCCACGCGGTGAAAGTCATTATCGGCATAGCCCGGCTCGTAAGACCTGCGCGGCGGTGGATATTCCTTCTTGTGCCGGGTCAGGTTGTGTATCAAGCGCTGGGGGTCTCGTGGATCGACACCGTAAGAGGCGAACCGGTAGCGGTCGCCCCCTTCCAGTGAATCTTGAATCCGCCGCCAGAGGTTGGCGAACTCGTGATATTCAGGGTGCTGGCGCTTGACCAGTTCCTGCGAGCCCTTGGAATCTAGTACCTGCACCAGAGTGATACCCCATGAGGCCACGGAATGGGCGGAAAGTCAAACATGGACGGAATGCACGCGGATGAAGCCAGACTGGCAAGGCCTGGCCTGGCTCGGTTGGTTTTGTGTGTTGGTTGGTTGTGTTGGGTCGATCCCGTCCATTCTGATCCTGAGATTCTTGGTTCTTACACCAAGAATCCCCCCTGCACCGTTCTGAGCCCCGAGGGCGTGGTATCTCGACCGCGCGGTAGGGCCGAGGCCACGCCGCCGCGGAGGGCGTCTATCAGGTCTTCGTGCGGGTGCTGGGGGTCTTCCGGGTAATCTTGCCACTGGCCGCCCCGTCTGGCCCGGCGGTAGTTTTCAAACGCCTGGATGGTGCGCTTGCAGGTGGGGTGAATCAGCAGTGCGCGGCGACCGTTGGCGGCCCGCACCAGCGATTCCATCAACGCGAGCTGGTCGGTGACGCTGCCTGCGTATTTGGGCCAGTACCGTGGGTTGCGCAGGCCGCCCAGGGCGTAGAGTTCGGTGACCCGGGGCCCAACGGCGGTGCGGGCGCCACCGGCCGAATCCATGGTGAAGTGGTCGATGCGATCGTTGAACCGAGACCGTGCTATTTCGCGCAGCTCCAGGGCCACCTGCTCGGCCGGCTTGTTCTCGCACAGGTAATCGGCCAGCACCAAAACTTCATGAAGGTCATGGCCCGAAAACGGGTCATGCAGCCGTGCAACCTGAAAGAACACGGCCCCCGTGGTGGCGCCTGGGTCTATGGCCAGGTGCAGCTCTAGCCGGGGGTCATACTCTGCGCGTTTGGCAATGTTGCCGGGATAGAATTCCGGGAACCAGAGCCCCTCAGATCTGGGCCCTTTGCACAGGTAGTCGGCCTCGAAGGTGCGGCGGCTGGTGGCGTACACCTTCTGGATCAGGCTGTCGATGCTATAGTGCCCGGCCGAGCGTTTGGCGCGGGGCCGGCCGTCTGATGAGTCGTGGCACCAGGAGACCAGCGGGCAGGCTGGGCAATGTTCCAGCCGCTTGCCGCTGCGTGAGTCTGGGCAGGTTTCTAGCACTTCGAAGGCGCAGAAGCGCCAGATGGGAAACGCGCCGGCGTCTGCCATTTCGACCAGGTTCGACATCGGCCCGCCCAGCTTGTGCCAGGTGCTGGTCATTGACACCATGCCGCGCACGCCGCCGCAAGACATGCTCATGCCCATGGCCGCTTCACGCAGGTCGGAGTCAATTTCATCCACCTCGTCCAGCGCCAGCGTGGGCACATGCGGCCCGCGCACGCTCTTGCTTGAGGCGGCCAGAATTTCCACGTCGCTCTGGTTCACGTAAACCGCGCGGGCGGTGGCGAATGATTGGAAGAGTTCCGGCGCCTGGGCCTCGAACCGCTGCAGGGCCAGATAGACCTGCCGAGACTGCGCCAGTGACCCGCCCAGAATGCGTGTGCTATGACGGGGGTAGTGAACACTGTTGAAGTGGGTGGCAAGCGCTCTCAGAAAGCTTTTGCCGCCGCCGCGTGGGCCGTGCACCAGCGAGATGCTTGGCCGTTCGTGTATCCACGCGGTCAGAAAATCCAGGGGCGCGGAGTGGCCAGGACACGCGGCTGTGTGGGCCACGTTCACGCCCCAGGCGTTCGCCAGAATGGTGAGCTGTGCTCTGGCGGCCCGGTAACGAACGCTGGAGTCTGGTAGTGCAGGAGGCGTCATCAAAGGTGCCTCTGGGCAAACAGGCCGAGCACGGCAAAGACCGAACATGTGCCGTGACTCAGAAGCCATGGGGCGCACCCTGGCAAGGCGGTAAGGTGTGCGCATCAGAAGCCAATTCGCCAGGCGTGTGACCTGGTGATTGGCGTGGTTGGGTGTCTCAACGTGTGGGCTGTGGATTGGCTCTCGCGTGGATCAAACGTGGCGGTCGCGCTCCAGGCGGTCGGAAATGACGGGCGGTAAGGGCTCGGATCGGGTCAACCAGAGCCCCTCGCTCACATCCAGACAGCGTGCGCATAACCACAGCCGCCAGGCCCGTTTTTCGGCCAGCAAGAAGGCCTGGTCTTCAAGCGGAACCGCCTGGCAATAGGCACACTCTACCCGTTTCGTGGATCGGTTCATGGTTTGGTGGGGGTAGGCGGTGGAGTGTGCGGAGCTTCGGGTAAAGGCGTTAGGTTGGCTGCTGGCGTAGCGTGCGGGCCGGTGTATCGGCAGATCGGGGCCGGTTCGCCCGTGGCCGGAATGGCCGGCTGTGCGGCTTGGGGGTTGCGGCTGGCGTCTCGCTCGCGTTCCAGTTCCGTGACGCGGTTTTTGAGCTCGGTGACACGGAGCTGGGCTTCTTCAAAAGCCAGCCAGGCCTTGCCCAGCTCATTCACGGTACGCACCACCAGAACCAGCAAGGCAATGAGTGCGCCAATCATGCCCAGTCGGTCTCCCGAAGGGTCGGCCTGGGCAAGCAGGGTGGCGCAGGTGGCAGCGCTCACGCCAATGGCGGTCAACAGATTATTCGTAGTCAACACGCACCGCCCTTTTCGGCTGGGGGCCCTTGTGGCGCTTGGTGGGTTTGGCGGAGGTTGTCCGAGCAAGGGCGCCAAACTGGGTCCCATGGGGTGTGTTCCCGTTCTGAACAGTTGGTTTAAGCCTGGGTTGATTCCGGGGGGCCCGTGCCGGTGCCAGCCTTTTGGGGCTTGCGTGACCGGACCGAGCGTTTGAACGCCGGATCGGGCGGTCGTTCATCGCAAAGCACCTGGCGAATCCAGGTGTAGATAGTGCGTGGGTTCAGGCCCAGTTCGCGGGCAAGCTGGGCGCGAGTTTCTCCATTGATCAGCACGCGACACGCCACCAGGTAACGCAGCTTGCGCAGGTGGGCGTGGGCCATGGCCGGCTTGCGGCCGCGGCGGGCTTGGGGTGCAGCCTCTGTTTTGAGCAGCTCGTTGAATCGCATGGAGTTCCTTTCCCTCTATTCTAGGGGCTCCGCCAGCCTACCGGGTGGGGTTCACGCCTCGTCATCAAAACTGTAAAGCGATGCCGCCTTGAGAGATAAGACTTCCAAAATTTCATTCGTGACGGACGGAAAAGCTCGATCAATACATTCCGGCAAGTTTCTCTAGTGCGCGCAAATTGCCAGCCGGTGTCGGGTTTGCCACCAGCGAGCAAACACACGGTAGGGGCGTTCTTGGAGACAGGAACACCATGAGCCCACGAGTCTCATGGATAGGAATGGACGCAGCCGGCCCGACTTGGCTGTGGTCCATTCCGTCCATACCGTCCATTCTTCTGTTCCGCTCGTCAGAGATGAGAGGGAACCGGGCTGGGCTTACGTGCGTAAACTACGGGTGTAAACCTTCACACGCGTTCTCCACCCTGGCGGTTCGCCCCATCCAGGCTAGACGCGTGGTCTCAATGTAATTGCCGTGGTAACGCGCCCCCAGATCCAGCCGGTCCGGCTGGTCCGTGGTTTGCGTTCCATGATTCTTGGGCGCATCTGACGCTTGTTGGCACTCTGTTGAGATGGTGTTCCTTCTCCAATCCTGCTGCGCACCACCAGAAAAACTGGGTATCACCCTGGACCCTTCAGACCAGGCTTGGCCCGTAACGACTTGCGCTCACAACTGCACAGTCTGGCACGGTCCCGCACCCAACCGCTATCCGGTCCCTGCTTGACAGGGTGTGTTCGTCTGTTCATGATTGGACCAACCGGAGGAACTGATCATGCGTATCGTAGCTGAGTCTCGGATTGTGGGGACGTTTCTGGGGTACGCCCCAGGGTTGGTGCATCGGCTTGATGACGGTAGTGCCTGGGAGCAGGTGGGTCAGACGCAAGAGTATGTGTATCGAGAGCGGCCGGGCTGCAAGGTGGTCTTTGAGCGTGAGCGGCACTGGATTGATGTGGACGGCACCAGCGCCGTGGCCGAGGTTCAACGCTATCTGGGCCGGCGCTGGTCTGGGCCTGGAGCGTATTGAACCACCGCGCAACCCGTTCTTGGCTCCACCATGCGGTTGCAGTGAATGTCGAGCGCTCGTCCCAGATGAAATTCTGGCGGGGTCATTAACCGCAACTAGAGAGGGCTCTTAACTTGAATGCCGGCTGTTAATGTGTGATGATTGAATTGCTTGGGGTAAATACAGGGTCTGCGTTGCGTCTTCCGTAAGCAAGCCCGCCATTTTTGGGGAGACAGCGCATGTCCAGTCAACGTCTGGGTCGAAATCTTGCCCGTAACCGCCGCGTTCTGAAGCAGTTCATGCCCGGTCTATCACGACTGGACTTGCTTGAAGACCGGAAGTTGCTGAGTACGGTGGCTGTGGTGCAGCCGCTGAATTGTCACAAGAAGCCGGCCGTAATTCCGGGCACAGGTGGCACGTACGTTGCGGGGCACGCGCTCACTCAGCCCAAGCAATATTATAGTGAGAACGGGGTTCTGAACCTGACGCTCACGGTGAAGCAAGAGGTTGTGAACGTCAGCGGTCGGCGCGTGTATGGCATGGTTTATAATGATTCATTCCAGGGGCCCACGTTGCATGTGAAGCCGGGCGACCAGTTGAATGTGACGCTGGTGAATGACATGAAGAGCGCCGTGACCGACCTTCATACGCATGGGTTGCATGTTTCGCCCCAGGGCAATTCCGACAATATCTTTGTGATGGTGAACCCGCATCAGACTTTTCAGTATACGTATAACATTCCCACCGACGAGTCGACTGGTACGTATTGGTATCACTCGCACGCGCATCCGAATACCGAGGGGCAGGTGTTCGACGGCCTTTCCGGCATCATCATGATTGACGGGATCAAGAAGCTGCTTCCAACCGATCTGCAAAGCGTGAAGGAGGTGAATCTCTCGCTGAAAGACTTGCAGGTGCAGGCCAATGGAGCCATTGTGCAAACGAACATCAACAGTGATGCTCCCACCACGCGCACGGTGAATGGGTTGGTTCAGCCCAAAATTTCTATTGCGCCTGGTGAAACCCAGCTCTGGCACCTGGCCAACATTGGTGCGGATATTTTTTACAAGTTGCAACTTGATGGGAGCCGGTTCACGATCATTGCCGAAGACGGCAACCCGGTGTGGAACATTACCACGGCAACCACCCTGATGATGCCGCCCGGCAAGCGTTGGGACGTGCTGGTTGAGGGTGGGCCGGCTGGCTCCACCAATCTTTGGACGCTGCCGATCAATAATGGTCCCTGGGGTGACAAGTACCCCAAGGTGAAGCTGGCAACCGTGGTTTCCAGCGGTAGCCCGCAAACGCCAGTTCCAATGCCGACCGGTGGCCTGATTCCCGAAGATAGCCTGGCCAATGCCAAGGTGGATGCCACACGTGTTTTTGTGTTCACAGAGAATCCCAATACGAACCAATTTTATATCAATGGCACCCAGTATAATCCCAATATCACAAATGTGTATGTGCCGCTGGGGTCGGTGGAAGAGTGGCACCTGGTGAACGCCACGCTGGAACGACATCCGTTCCATATTCACGTCAATGATTTCCAGGTCACGTCGATTGGCGGCCAGCCTGTGAATGCCAAGGGCACGCAAGATACCGTCATCTTGCCGGTGGGCAATGACGTGGTCATCCGTCAGCGGTTCACCCAGTTTACCGGCCGGTTCGTATTCCACTGCCATATTTTGGCCCATGAAGACGGCGGCATGATGCAGGTTGTGGATGTGTACGACCCCAAGGTTGACCCCACTCCCTGGCTAACCGATGCCAAGAACGGCATGAACATGGCGATGGCCATGCCCAGTACGTTCAAACCTGCCAGCCACAAGCACCAGTCCCCATGAGATCTCAAGCCGGTTCCCTTCGAACTG
Source organism: uncultured Planctomycetales bacterium (assembly GCA_903926465.1). Lineage (GTDB taxonomy): Bacteria > Planctomycetota > Planctomycetia > Isosphaerales > Isosphaeraceae > CAIYJE01. The sequence continues at coordinate 14,053 of CAIYJE010000165.1, read as the reverse complement.
GGCTGGTCAACACGGTGGCGAAATGAACGAGGGTTGTCGCCATTCCTCCGATCTCCGTGGACGATCAAGAAGCGGCTGGATTTCCGGGCTGTAGGCCCGGTACCAGCCGCCCGGTAGGGCGGTTCTGGCAACGTCGCTCGATTTGCCCAGTCGAGTTCTGACTCCCTCAAGCCTAGGCCGTGGTGAGCGCAATTCACGGCTCGCAAGAGCCGTGCGACCTGGACTCAAAAGCGCAAAATTCAAAGCGCGACAGCCGACGGCGGCTGTCTTGAATGTGGAGTTCACTCGTGACCGGCTCCAAGCCATGGTGAACGGGGGTGGCGGTCCCCAATATTCCGTGGTGTGCCGGCCCGCCGATCTGCTTCCCCAAAAGCGGTGGATTGTGCGGCGAAGGAGGTCTTAAACGCCTTTGATGTAGATTGTTTCGGTTTCCTCCAAGAGATGCCTTGCCTGGGTTGCGGCCTTCCAAGGTCTGTGGATTGGCTTGAGAAAAGTTCAAGAAGAGTATTGACTCCATAGTTGGAGATCTGTTTAAACATTAAAGTCATATTGAGGTTCAGGCTTTGCCCACGCCTGCATCTGGGGTCAAATCTTTGTGAGAGTTTTGGCCTTCATTGCCTTCATAGATACAGATGCGTACTGTAAAGCTTTAGACAATGCGGTCTAAAGTGGGGATTCGAGTCGGTGTCGTGGTAATTGACGTCGGTGTCTATCCGTAACAATGGAGCTCGCAACATGCTCAGGCTCAAAGGTCGTCGGAAATCCGTTCAAGGTTTGCGTGGTCGTGGTTGGAGTTCGTCGAACGTTTCGATTTTGGAAACTCTGGAAGACCGCAAATTGCTAAGCGGCATGGTACACACGCTGGAACTCCAACAGCCGCCGGCCGAGGTCCACACGCTGGCCCAGGCACACAAGCCGGTGCATCACACGCCGGTACACAAAGTGGCTCACAAACCGGCGCACACCCCGATGTTGATGCCCGGTATGCCCGGCATGGTCATGCCCAAGGTGGCTCCGTCTACGCCTGCGCTCGTTAATGGCGTGATTCCGGGGACCGGCGGTGCGTATGTGTCTGGCCTGCCGCTGACCCAGCCAACCGACCTGTACAGCAAGAACGGCGTGCTGAGCGTAACGATGACCGTGACCCAGCAGGTGGTCAACATTAGCGGCAAGAAGGTGTACGCCATCGTTTATAACGGCTCATTCGTTGGGCCAACCCTGCACCTGAGCCCGGGCGATACCCTGAAGCTCAACCTGGTGAACAAGGCCAACCAGCCCACCAACATCCACTTTCACGGCCTGCACGTTTCGCCCAGCGGCAACGCCGACAATATCTTTCTGAGCACGCCGGCCGGCAGTACCTCCCAGTATGTGGTGCCCATTCCCAAAACCGAAGCAACCGGGGTGAACTGGTACCACTCTCACCAGATGGGTTATTCCGAGAGCCAGGTGTTTGGCGGTCTTTCGGGCATGATCGTTATTGAAGGGCTCAAGAAAGAGATGCCCACCACCTACAGTGGCATCAAGGAAGTGATGATTGGCCTCAAAGACCTGCAAGTGGATGCCACGGGCGCCATTGTGCAAACCAACATCGACAGCAACGCTCCCACCCAGCGCACCGTGAACGGCCTGGTGAATCCCGTGCTGAATATCGCCCCCGGCGAGACCCAGCTCTGGCACCTGGCCAACATTGGTGCGGATATTTTTTATGACTTCTCGGTGGGTGGGCAAAGCTTCACCGTGGTTGCCGAAGATGGCCAGCAAGTTTGGAAGCCGTACACAGTTACCGATCTGGTGATGCTGCCCGGCAAGCGGTTCGACATTCTGGTGACCGGCGCCGCCGCGGGGACCACCCAGGTGAGCACCCTCCCGTTCGCCACCGGCCCGGCCGGCGACCAGTATCCCCTGGCCCCCCTGCTCCAGCTCGTTTCCAGCGGCCCGGCCGTGAAATCTTTGCCCCCGCTTGCCACCGGCCTGTGTGCCAACGGCGACCTTTCCAACGCCAAGGTGGCGGCCAAGCGGACGTTTGTCTTTTCTCAAGACTCGGTCGCCGACCTGTTCTACATCAACGGTCAGCTTTATAACATGGCCTCGATCAACGTTACCGCCAAGCTGGGTGCCGTGGAAGAATGGACCCTGTCTAACATTGCTACGGAAATTCACCCGTTTCACCTGCATACCAACAAGTTTCAGGTGATGAGCATCAGTGGTGTTCCCTACAAAGCCAACGGCTGGCAAGACGCCGTCAGCATTCCAGCCGGCGGCAATGTGGTGATTCGCATCAAATTTGCGGACTATACCGGCAAGACCGTGTTCCACTGCCATATCTTGAACCATGAAGAACAGGGCATGATGCAGAACGTCTTGATTGTCTGACACGTTCTAGCCGAGCATCCACCAGTTCCCCTCAAAACTCCAGCGCGTCTGGCCCTCGGCCGGTTGCGCTGGAGTTTTTTTTGTGGAGTTACTGGGCTCAACCAGCCGCAACGCGAGCCCGTTCTTGGTCTGGGGGCACTGGAGATCAGGCGATGAACCTTGGGACAGACTGAAGAGCCTGCTTCAATGCCAAAGCGGGCCTGGTTCAGGGGTTCCAGGCAGGGAAAACATCCTGCAGGCTCTTCTTGCCATCATCGGGGCAAGCTCTGCCTTGTTTGTGCGCACTGGGCTGGCTGGCTGACCCTCCAGGCAGGCGAACCCGCGGTTGGCCGGGGCCAGGGCGGGCGATCATGCAGACCTGGCGGAGCCGGATTTTGGGAGACCGCCACACCAGATTGCCCCCGTGTGAAACATTTTTTAAAAATTGTTTGGCGCCTGGCTGATCTACATGAAAGTTTCATGAACTGGGATGGTTTTGGAATGCTAAGGAGCCGAATTCATTCGCTCTGGGTGGAATTTTCATATCGGCCGCGTGAATCTTTGGACGTTTGAAACGGGGTGCCAAGGCTGGAAACCCCGCTGTGGATTTCCAGGATTGCCCCGAAAACTTCCAGGTATGGAAATTCTTTCAGGCTCGGGCCTGGGATTTGCTGTGCCTCTACTATTAAGCTTCTTTCAAGCCAAAACCTGAGCCAGTCCATCCGTTCGTTCCATCATCCTGGAGTGAGTGATTATGAAGTTGCGACCTTGGACATTCACATCAAAACGGGCGCGTGGTTTCACGCTGATTGAGCTGCTGGTGGTGATCTCCATCATTGGAGTGCTGGTTTCACTGCTGCTGCCGGCCGTGCAAAGTGCTCGCGAGGCGGCCCGGCGCGCTCAGTGCACCAACAACATGAAGCAAATGGGCTTGGCCTGCGCCAACTATGAGAACCAAAACGGCGTGTTCCCGGTGGGGATCGTTGGCTACAACATCAGCATCCCCAATTGTAGCGGCAACCAGTATGCCCGCGGGCACACCATGTTCGCCATGATTCTGCCCTTCATGGAGCAGAACACGGTGTACAACGCCATCAACTTCAATCACCCGGCCGATGAGTCGGGCGGGATCACGGTTTATGGAGTGGATCCTGGCGCCGTGCAAGCCACGGCCTACAACTCCATTATCAGCGGCTATCTGTGCCCCTCAGACATTGTCCGTACTGTCCAATCCGGCCGGCCCACCGACTCGGTTGAACCGTACTCGCCCAGCTCGTACGCCATGAACTTTGGCACCTGGGACGTATGGCACTACTGGTACGGTTGCCCGAACTACATTCAGGGCGACGGTCCGTTTGCCTGGGACAAGGCTTACCGCGTGTCCGACGTATCTGACGGCCTCAGCAACACCATGTTCATTGGTGAGATGAGCCGGTTTGCCAACGACCCTGACCAGTTCTTCAACTTCTGGAACCGCGGTGGTTACTTTGGGGCCCGTTCCGCGGCCACGCCCGGCGTAACCCGTCCTCAGGCGGCATCGTCTACGGTGGCCAAGCCCAACGCTGGCCTGCTCATCCCCGACGTGCCCGCCACCGCCTCTGGCGGCCCCAACTACCTGGACGCCTGGCTGTACGCACCCACCGGTGCCCAGGCCATGAACGAAGGGCAGTACGGCTTCCGCAGCCTGCACCCCGGCGGTGTGAACTTCGTATTTGGAGATGGGTCCGTGCGGTTCATCAAGAACAGCATTGATATGGGGAACCTGCACACCATGACCTATACCGGCTCGGTCTTGCCCGGTGCCCGGATTGGTGTGTATCGCGCACTCAGCACCCGTGAAGGGGGCGAGATCATCTCTGCCGGCGACTTTTGAGTGTGAGTTCCAATCGGCACGCCTGCCTGGCTTGGTGATACCCGTTTGATTTCGTGGGACCGGGGCCTGGGATTCTTCTCCGGCCCCGGTTTTATTTCATGAATCTACATTTGTTCCAGCTCACTCACAGCCTTGAGGATTTGATGCGTAAGAAAGCCTGTGCCTCGCTGTTTCTGATGGCCATGGCCCTACTTGAGGGCTGCTCAGGTGGCGGAGACCTGCCTTCGGTGCCACCCCCACCACCGGCCGGTACCGTGGCCGAGGCCCCGCCCGCAGCCCCCGGTGCCATTCCCAGGGTCCGCGGTAGAAGGGCCCCCAACGGCGCACCCGGCGCGCTCTAACACGAGCCGCCATTTCTTCAGGTTTAAGAATCTCTGGATTAAGCATGGACGGAATGGACGGTATGGACCCGGCCAAGAGTCCTGACGACCTCAGCCAACCGCCCTGACATGGCCCCGGGCAACTGCCCTGACGGACCCGGCTCTAGCAAGGCCAGTCAATCTTGATCCGTGTCCATGCCGTCCATGCCGTGCGTTTATTCTACCTGGGCAACTCACGCAAACCCGCGCGAAATGAAATGAAGAGGGTAAGCGCCCTCTCGTCAGACGAGGCCAACTCCGAGTAGCCCACGCAACATCGAGTGGGTTTGCCTACGCCGGCATTGGCCAAGACAGCATCGTCTTTGCCTGAATTGGTACTGATGAATCTGGCTCAGGCCACCACGGCCACGCGCCTGGCCTTACGACGTGCCGCCACTCCGGCCAGGCCGCAGACGATCAGGCCCATGGCCATGGTGCCCGGTTCTGGCACGGCGGCAACTTGCGTCAGGCTCACGCCGTCCAGCAAGGCGGCTGCACCCGCGCCCATGGCACCAATCGGCAAGAATGAAAGCGTTTCGGTGGTACCGGTGGCGGTGAAGGTGAAGCTTTCCGCGGTCCACGCGCCAAACCCCTTGCCGGCCAGCGTGGGCGTGGCCGTGGAATGAGACTCGCCACCCAGACTTGCCCGCCACCCTGACGTGGTCGAGACGGAATAATTCGTCATCTGGCTTTGTGCCCACTCAAAACTCAGCGAGTACTGAGATCCGACCACCAAGCCATTGATGGTTTGAGACACGGCACTGGTGGGATTATTCAAGCCCCCAACCAGGGCGTAGCCGCCGTCCGGGCTGGAGCTAAAACCATTATTGACGGGCCCACCGTTGGCCACGGGTGTATTTGGCCCCCAGGCATGCAAATTGCCGAGAAGCCCAGAGTACGACCACCGAAGGCCGGCGGAATCGGCCGTGTTATTGCCAATGAAGTTAAAAGCGCTGGCCCCGGTTGTCCAGCCGGTGGCATAGGTGATTCCACCGGCCATCTGACCCATACCGCCGTTGCTTTCAAAACTGCCGTTCTGAACCAGCGACACGCCCGCCTGGGTGGCCGGCGTGGCTGTGATCAGGGCCAGGGCCGCCACAGCGGCCCGCGTTGCCGTTCGTAACGTGATGCTCATCGGGTCTCCTCTGTTTGCGTTTGCGCTACAAGCCGAACAAAAGCCCAAGTGTTCAAAGCAAGCATGCAATTTCCCGTGAAGGAGTTGGCAAAACTTGCCGTACCTATGTCGGTGGCTGAGGCACAAAAGTGACACGCGGGCCATTTTATTTATGAAAAACCTGAAGTCGCGGTGCGGATCGCTGGAGAATAGGAAAAACGGACAATATAGGAAAAGGTGGTTGTGGTTGCGGCCGAGGAGATCGAGCCGATTTTCCGGAATCGGCCGGGGCCGGCCCGGTTCTGGCGAATGTGGCGCTGATAGGATTTGGGTGGTTCCAGAATCCCCAAGGGCTCAGATTGGTTCCCATGACGACATTATCTCCCGCAGTGCCGGTGCCCAAGCGTGGCCGCACGCTGTCGATTCGGCTGGCCGGCTGGCTGCGCTGGCTGCACATTTACACGTCGATGCTGGGGCTGGCGGTCACGCTGTTCTTCAGTGTGACGGGGCTCACGCTCAACCATCCTGGCTGGTTCTGGGCCCAGGCCGAGCGTCGGAGCGTGGCCAAGGGAGAATTGCCGGTCGAGTGGGTGAAGGCCGACCTGGATGAAGAGGCGGTGCGGAAGCTGGAGGTGGTGGAACGGTTACGTGGCGCGCATGGGGTGCATGGGGCCCTGGCCGACTTCCGGGCTGAAGAGCAGGACTGTTCGCTGACGTTCAAGGGGCCTGGGTACGCGGCCGACGCCTTCATTGATCGCCAGACTGGCCGCTATGAGCTCACCCAAACGTTTTACGGCCCGGTGGCCATTCTCAATGACCTGCACAAGGGGCGAGACACGGGCGCGGTCTGGTCGGTCTTGATTGACGTGTCGGCCGTTTTGCTGACCTTGATCTCGCTCACGGGCCTGGCGTTGCTGTTTTATCTCAAGCTCAGGCGGGTGCGTGGGGTACTGGTGGGGTTGGCGGGTGCCTTGGTCACGCTGGCCCTGGCCTGGTGGTTTGTGGCCTGATGCGATGCGTCTGAGCCGGGAATGGATTCTGGTTCCGCTGGGTCAGGGCGGTATAATACGTCCAGTGCGTGCGATTGCTGGCCGGTGGGCCTGTTTCCGCCCAATCGCGTGCGGAATTTCTGAGTCCTCAACTCTCCCCAGGAGTCTCATCCGATGAGCGCATCGCTTTTGCTGGCCGCCAGCCTGTTCCTGTTCCCGGCCCCGCCGCAGCAGGATGCCAAAGAGCTGGCCCAGAGCCTGCTCACGCAGGGGGCGGCCCTGTTTGACAAGCATGATGCCGCGGCCATGGCCGCCACCTACCTGGAAAATGGCGAGATCCGCCTGTTCATCAAAGAGCAGAATGAGCCCGGTTACAAGCGAGAGAACCGCAGTGGCCGCCCGGCCATTCAAGAGGGGTACGCTGAGGTCTTCAAGAACGCCACGCCCGAGATGAAGTCTCGCAATGTGGTGGAAGCTGCCAAGTATCTGGGCGATCACACGCTGGTGATTGAGGGGACGTTTCAGCCCGACACCAACAAGGCCGATTTTGTGCACTTTGTGCAGGTGCGGGTGAAAGACGGCAGCGCCTGGAAAATTTTGACCGTCGACCTGTTTACCGTGAATAACTGAGCAGGTCTCGGGCGAGCAAGCGTATTGTCGGCCTCCGAGATTGTACGTGTCAGCTCGGCCCGGTCGCCCTCATCCGGCCTTCGGCCACCTTCTCCCGCGGCGCGGGAGAAGCGGTTCAGAGCCTGAAATATGAGCCCGCCGCGCAAGCGAGTGGTTCTCTTGCATCGCCGCCAGGGGGCCGTGAACACCAGGTTGATCGCCTGCGCGGAAGCGGTCCTACAGAGCCCGGAACGTCAGTGACGGGGCAAATCTGGACAGTGTGAGCGCGGCCGTGACACCAGGCGGTTCAGACCACGTGTAGTCGGCACGTGTGATTCTGCCACCGCAAGCTCGGCCCGGTCGCCCTCATCCGGCCGTACCGGCCACCTTCTCCCGCGGTGCGGGAGAAGCGGTTCAGAGCCCTTGCCACACGTTGGTCCGGCTCACCGGGAGGTTCGCCCTCCAGGGTGACACACATGCCCATGTTTACACTCATTATCTGCGCTCTCAAGCTCGGCCCGGTCGCCCTCATCCGGCCTTCGGCCACCTTCTCCCGCGGCGCGGGAGAAGGGGTTCAGAGCCCTTGCCTCACGATGGTTCGCCAGGGTGGAGATTGTGCGAAGGCTTCCAGACACCCATGGTCAATGCGGGCAACTTCAACCCCCAGAAAAAAACGCGCGGACGGCGCGCGGCACTGGGAACAGACGCCAGGTGGCATCTGTTCCCAGTCTTCAGCCTTCAATCGACCATCCTCAGGCCATCATTTGGCCACGGTGGTGGTCAATCCGTGTCCGAACGGGAACTGGGGGTCTCCCTTGGCGGTATCGCCCTGGTTGAACGGAATCTGGATCATCGAGGCCGACCAGGTGCAGGGCAGCTTGCCCACAAACGGGGCTTTCCCCAGCAACAGGTCCGCCAGCCCTGCCCCTTCGGTGCCGGGCAGGAAGGCCGCAACCAGGGCATCGCTGTGGGTTAGCACATCGCCCAAAATCAAGGGTCGGCCCGAGTACAGCAGCGTGACCACCGGCTTGCCGGTCCGCTTGGCGGCCGAGACCAGGGCATGGTCATTGGCCGGCAGAGACAGGTTGAACCGGTCGCCAAACATCTCGGCGTAGGGCTTCTCGCCCAGCACCACCAGAATCAGGTCGGGGTTCCCCTCAATCTTCCCCTCGGCCGAATAGGTGACCTGGGTGCCTTGCAGCCCGGCCGCTTGCAGAGCCTGAATCAAGGTGGTGCCGCCGGCCGTCACCTCGCCCGGCTTGCCTTGCCAGTCAATGGTCCAGCCGCCGCACTGCATGCCCAGGTCCGAAGCCGCTTGGCCCACCACGGCAATATGCTTGAGGCCTGGCTTCAAGGGGAGCATGCTCCCCTCATTCTTCAGCAACACCGCGCTCTGGCGCACACATTCGCGGGCCACCTCGCGATGTTCGGGGCTGCCAATCATGGCCGTGGCGGCCTTGTTGGTGGGCGCTGGGGCGTGGTCCAGTAGACCCATCTTCGCCTTCACCCGCAAAATCCGACCAGCCGCGTCGTCGATCCGCTCTTGAGAGACCTTGCCGTCGGCCACCAACTGCTTCAGGCCGTCAATGAAGTTCACATAATTATTGGGTTTATCCAGGCCGTTGGGAATCATCACCATATCTAGCCCGGCGTTAATCGACTGCTCAATGCATTTGATGTAGCTGGTGGGGTCAATTTGATCAATGGCCGCCCAGTCCGAAACCAGGAACCCGTGGAAGCCAAGCTCGTGCTTGAGCACGTTGGTCAGCAGTTCCTTGCTGGCGTGCAGCTTGACCCCGTTCCAGGTGTTGTAGCTGACCATGATCGAATCGGCACCGGCGTCAATGGCTGCGCGATAGGGGAAGATGTGCGTGTTGCGCAAGGTGCTTTCGTCGAGCGCGGTATCGCCTTGGTCTTTACCGCCGGTGGTGCCGCCATCGCCCGCGTAATGCTTGACGCAGGCCAGCACGCTGAACGGCTCGGCCGAGAGCTTGGCCCCCTGCAAGCCCCGCACGTAGGCGGCCCCCATCTCAGACACCAGCGAAGGATCTTCGCTGAAGCTCTCATACGTGCGCCCCCAGCGCTCATCGCGCGCCACCGCCACGCACGGCGCAAACGCCCACCGCATGCCGGTCCCCACAATCTCTCGGGCCGCCACCTTGGCCGCCTCTTCCACCAGCTTGGGGTTCCGGGTGGCCCCCAGGTTGATGTTATGGGGAAACACCACCGCCCCTTGCACGTTGTTATGGCCGTGCACCGCATCGATGCCGAACAGCAGCGGCACCTTGAGCCGGGTGTGCTGAGAAACAGCCTGGCAAGTGTCGTTGGCATGCACCCAGGTTGAGGGCAAGTTGTCCGGGGCCGGGTCCGATCCACCACCGCAAAGCACCGAGCCCATGAAGTATTTGGCAATGTCGTTCTTGTCCGCAAGCGCGGCCAGATCCACCTGCACCATCTGGCCAATCTTCTCGTCGAGCGTCATCTGCTTGAGCAACGCCTCGGCCTTATCGGCCGGCTCCTGGGGTGCCAAGGCCCACAGCGAACCGCCGGCCAGAACCAAGCTTGCGGCACCCAGCGCGGCCGCGGGAACCAGTGATCGAAGGAAACGCATGAAGCCAATCCTCGGAGAGAACAAACCCAGGTCCAAAACGGGGCCAGACCCAGCCCAGCCCGCCGCCGTCCCTGGCGGTACCTGAACATGATGGTATCAGCCATGCGGACTCTCGGAAATCGCGAACAGTGACTTGGAATACTGGGGAAAATGCGCGGCGTGGGTGGTTCTGGGCCTGGCCCACCGGGTCTGGGGGTGGGGACGTGGGCCGGATGTTGATTCCAGACAACGCCGGGGCGGGGCTGGTGTGGGGCGGTGCGCCTGGATTTACGGCACATTGTGCAAGATCGTTATGGCCGGAACTGTTGCTGCGGTTTGCCTGGTTTGTGCGGGGGGCCTTGCTTGACCGAGTGGTTGAGAGATTGCCAGAATGATCTGTTGCGATCCGGCTAAAAAATAGGCCGAGATTGCCGGTCCTGGAGCTTGGCCAGCGTATGCGGTGGGGAAATCGCGTGCGGTTGGGGTGAGTTGAGGGCCGTTGGCAATTTCATTCCGACCCGTGTGCAGCCCCGGTTCAAGAAGTGTCCCATGAAGAATTTGAGTCTTGGCCTCAAAATGCTGGTCCTGACCCTCATTTTGATGGGCACCACGTTGCTGGTTTCGGTGGTGGCGGTGAACCGGTTGTCTGGCGTGACCAGGCAAATTCAAACGCTGGTGGACAGTACGTTTGCCAAGCAGGCCACGCTGGCGGACTTGCATGTGGGCTTCCTGCGCGGGATTCGGGCCCAGAAGAATTCGATTCTGGCCCCCGATGACGATAGTTCCAAGACGTATGCCAAGATCTCGGACGAGAGCTTTGGCGAGTCTAGAACAGCCCTGGCCAAGCTGAAAGAGCTTGTGGCGGGCTCGGGTTCTGAGGTGCAAGAGGCGGCTGTCGATACACTGGGGAAAACGCTGGCCAAGTGTCAGAGCCTCAATGAAGAGGTGCTGGTGCTCTCGGTGCAGAACACCAATCTGAAGGCCAGACGCATCTTGTCGAGCGACGTGAAGCGCGAGGTGGCGTCGCTGTCTGCGAGCTTCCAGAAGTGGGCCAAAGAGGTGGGCGGGCTGGAGAACCCGACCGCTGCCGATTTTGAACGATTGAAGACGATCTCCGACCTGGACCATGCCTTAATGCTGATCGTTTCAACGGCGATGAGCCATATTGAGGCTTCCGGCGAAGACGAGATGAAGGGGCTGGAGAACACGCTCACGGAACTGCAAGCCTTGATCCAAGCGGGCCTGAAGCGATCGGCCGGTAATGATCCGTCTGAGGCGTTTCAGCCCAACACCGACCTGATGAACTTGCAGAATTCGCTCAAAGAGCTGATCTCGCTTTCCAGGCGCGACACCAACAACAAGTCGGTTGCTCTGTCACTGTCTTACAAACCGATTGGTGACGAGCTGCAGGCGAAAATTCTGGACGTGGATCAATTGCTGGCGCGCGAGGCCAAGGCTGGACGAGACCAGAGCGAGGCGATTTCTGCGCAAGCGTTCTGGTGGATTCTGGGTTCTACGCTGGCCGGCCTGGGGCTGGGCGGCTTGCTGGTCTTGTTTGTGACCCGGGGCATTGTGAACAGCGTGCAGCGGGTGTCTGAAACGCTGGCCACGTCGGCCAAAGAGCTGGTGGGCGTTTCCAACCAGTTGATTGCGCAAAGCGAGGGGGTAACGGCCAGATCCACGAATGTGGCGAGCGCGTCTGAGGAGCTTTCGCACAATATTAGCACGATGGCCAGCGGGGCCGAGCAGATGAGTTCGAACGTGGCGTCGATCAGTTCGGCCAGTGAAGAGATGAGCATCAATGTTGGCACCATTTCCTCGGCGGCTGAGCAAACCTCGACCAATGTCAATGCGGTCTCCACGGCGGCCGACGAGATTTCTGGCTTCTTTGGTGATGTGCTGAGTGATGTGCGCAACGGGTCGGAAGTTGCGAACCAGGCCAGCCGCATGGCCGATTCTGCCACGCAAACCATGCAGCTTCTGAGCCGGTCTGGGTCGGAAATTAGCAAGGTGACCGAGTCGATCAAGATGATTGCCTTGCAGACCAACCTGCTGGCGTTGAACGCAACGATTGAGGCGACTTCTGCTGGAGACGCCGGCAAGGGGTTTGCGGTGGTGGCGCATGAAATCAAGGAGCTTGCCAACCAGTCTGGCCGCGCGGCCGAAGACATTGCGCGCCGGATTGAAGGGGTGCAGAATGATACCCGCCAGGCGGTGGAAGTGATCCAGAATGTGTCTCAGGTGATCAAGGAGATCAATGCCCTATCTGGTCGGATCTCGCACTCGGTGGAGAAGCAGACTCAGGCGGCGCAAATGATCTCTCGGAACGTGGCCGAGGCCAACAAGGGGGTGGGCGATATCGCCCGCTCGATCTCCGAGGTGGCCAAAGCCGCGCGTGATATGTCGAGGAACGTGGGTGAGGCGGCGGCCGGGGCCAACGATGTGTCTCGCAACGTCACCGAGGCGGCCAAAGCGGCGACCAGCATCTCTGGCGACATCCACGGTGTGAGTGAAGCCGCGCGGTCGACCAATCAGTCGGCCGCGCGCGTGACCGGCTCGGCCGAGCAACTGGCGCGCATTGGCGATGAACTGCAGGTGCTGGTCAGCGGCAAGAAGTGAGCTGGTTGTGGAGAATCTCACGCGTGTTCTGAACCGCTTCTCCCGCTTGGCGGGAGAAGGTGGCCGGCACGGCCGGATGAGTGGGACCGGTCCGATTCTTGTGTTCCTGCGCTTGCAAAAATCTCAATCGCCGACCTGTGTGTTCTGAACCGCTTCTCCCGCTTGGCGGGAGAAGGTGGCCGGCACGGCCGGATGAGGGGGACCGGTCCGATTCTTGAAGAGGCGGACCATGTGTGCGGCTTGGGCATTCATTCAAGCCTTATTCGTGGAGCATGATTGTCTCAAAGGGCAGTTGCCGCGTGTTTATCTGGCTCATACGGCGGTTCGCACTCCAGGGTGGAGATGTCGTGACAGTTTTCCTGTGTAGTCGGTTGTTAAGGTAAGGCCCGGTCGCCCTCATCCGGCCTTCGGCCACCTTCTCCCGCTTGGCGGGAGAAGGGGTTGGTGCGCCGGCTTGGAGTTAGTCGGCGGTTGCGGGTAGTGGCGCTGTTGTAGGAGAAAACGCTCTGATCCGCCGGCACGGCCGGATGAGTGGGACCGGTCCGGGCTTCGGTCCTTCTACGACGCAATCCATGTCATCAAAGTTATGCTCTATGCTTTTGGATATCTTCTATTACAGCTAAGATACGATTCACGACAGCATCAGAATCTGATAACACATCATCATTCTTGAAACGCAATACGCGATACCCTGCGCGTTCAAGGAACGCATCCCTACGCTCATCATACTCTTTACACCCGAGATGGCTGACCCCGTCGATTTCGATAACCAGCTTGTAATCCAAGCAAACAAAATCAACGATGAACGAACCAACCGGATGCTGACGGCGAAACTTCGCCTTCCCTTGGTTTCGATCACGTAACAACTTCCAAATCGCACGTTCTGGGAAGGTCAAATCGCGACGAAGCTGCCTCGCTCGAAACAAGGTTGTGATCCGCCGAGGTGCTGGCTGGCCTTCCATTCTTACACCGGTGGTTGGTGCCGTTATTCCAAACAAAGCAGAACCATCACGAATCCAAAATACACCCTCATTCGGCCTTCAGCCACCTTCTCCCGCGGTTCAGGCCCCGCGGGCCGGCGCATGAGACTCTGTCACAGCCATCCCGGCCCGGTCGCCCTCATCCGGCCTTCGGCCACCTTCTCCCGCTTGGCGGGAGAAGGGGTTCAGACTACCCAGGCTCAAAATGAGGACTGTAGCTCCGATGGCTGCGAGCTGCTTGCCACATTTTGAAGTGTAGCAAACGTGTTGTAGGCATGCGAGATAGTGTGCGCCATCTCGGCCCGGTCGCCCTCATCCGGCCGGACCGGCCACCTTCTCCCGCGGCGCGGGAGAAGGGGTTCAGAGCCCTTGCCTCACGTTGGTCCGGCTCACCGGGAGGTTCGCCCTCCAGGGTGACACACATGCCCATGTTTACACTCATTATCTGCGCTCTCAAGCTCGGCCCGGTCGCCCTCATCCGGCCGTACCGGCCACCTTCTCCCGCGGGGCGGGAGAAGGGGTTCAGACTACCCAGGCTCAAAATGAGGACTGTAGCTCCGATGGC
>CAIYJE010000164.1 GCA_903926465.1 uncultured Planctomycetales bacterium | reverse complement strand
TTCGGGAACCATCACTACGGGCGGTGGCGCCCTTACCGTGGCTGGAACCGGAGGCAGTGCATCGGGCCTTGGTTCCAATGTGGGGGTCTACGTCCGCAATTCGTCAACCATCACCACGAGCGGTAACATCACCGTCACCGGTAGTGGTGGAGGATCCGAAACAAGCCCGAACAATCAAGGAATCTACATCATCTCGGGTGGCTCGATCGCAGGCACTGGATCGTCAATCGTCTCGGTCACAGGCACCGGCGGCAACAGTACCGGAAGCGGTGGCGGCAATCACGCTATCGTGATAACCGATGCGAATTCCAAAATCAGCTCGGCCACGGGCACCCTCAACGTCACTGGCAGCGGCGGCGGTGGTGCGAACAGCGGATCAAACTACGGCGTGAATGTGGTAAGCTCGGCCACCATCACCACCGGCGGTGGCAACCTCACGGTCAGCGGTACCGGCGGGGGCGGAGGAACAGGCGATAGCAATCACGGAATCTTTGTCTCATCTGGTGGTACCATCGCCGGCACTGGGGCCTCGGTCGTCATTGTCAACGGTCGCGGGGGAAATGCGGCAGGCACTGGAGCCGCCAACTGCGGTATCCAGGTTTTCCAGACGAACTCCAAAATCAGTTCCGAGACCGGCACGCTGACCGTCAACGGCACTGGTGGCGGCGGGACTGGAAGCACAAACAACCGCGGTGTCTGGATCCTCAGTTCGGGAACTATCACTACCGGGGGTGGCAACCTCACGGTCAACGGCACCGGGGGTGGAAGTGGCACGGCGACACAGAATCACGGGATACGCATCGAAAGCGGTGGATCGATCGCCGGTACCGCATCGTCGGTCGTCTCGGTGACCGGCCGGGGGGGCAATAGCGCCGGCAGTGGTTCTGATAACTACGGGATCGTGGTTTACCAGACAAACTCCAAGATCAGTTCGGCGACCGGAACGCTCTCGGTCACTGGTATCGGTGGTGGTGGGGACGGTAGCGGATTGAACCGCGGTATCTGGGTCCACAGTTCCGCGTCCATCAGTACTGGCGGTGGCACCCTGACGATTTCTGGCACCGGCGGCGGCGGTTCCGGCGGAAGTGGAAATCTGGGTATTTACCTCAGCGGATCGGCAACTGTCACCACCAGCGGCAACCTCACGGTCAACGGCACCGGGGGTGGAAGTGGCACGGCGACACAGAATCAAGGGATACACATTGAAAGCGGTGGATCGATCGCCGGTACCGCATCGTCGGTCGTCACGGTGACCGGCACCGGCGGCAACAGCGCCGGCAGCGGTGACGGTAATACTGGCATCGTCGTCACCGACACGAATTCCAAGATCAGCTCGGCCACGGGCACCCTCAACGTCACTGGCAGCGGCGGCGGTGGTGCGAACAGCGGATCAAACTACGGCGTGAATGTGGTAAGCTCGGCCACCATCACCACGGGCGGCGGCAATCTCACGGTCACCGGCAGCGGTGGTGGCGGATCTGGTGGAAGCTCGAACTACGGCGTTTATGTCAGTAGTTCGGGCACCATCACCACGAGCGGCAACATCACTGTCCAGGGTACCGGCGGAGGGAGTGGCACAGGCGGTGTAAATCAAGGCATCCGCATCGACAACGCCGGCTCGATCTTGGGTACCGGATCCTCTAACGTCTTGGTGACTGGTAAGGGAGGAAATGTCGCTGGAAGTGGTTCCGATAACTACGGCATCGTGGTTTACCAGACAAACTCCAAGATCAGTTCGGCGACCGGAACGCTCTCGGTCACTGGTATCGGTGGTGGTGGGGACGGTAGCGGATTGAACCGCGGTATCTGGGCCCTCAGTTCGGCAAGCATCACCACCGGGGGTGGGGCTCTCACAATTTCCGGCACGGGCGGTGGCGGACTGGATGGTAGCGGGAATCTTGGCACCTACCTCGGCGGTGCCGCGACGTTCACCACCAGTGGCAGCCTTACAGTCACCGGCAGCGGCGGTGGGAGCGGGACGGGCTCCAGCAATCAAGGCATCTACATTGAATCCGCTTCGATCGCGGGCACCAGCACCTCGGTTGTCTCCGTGACCGGAACCGGCGGCAACAGCGCGGGGAGCGGCGACGGTAATCAAGGCGTCGTGGTCAGCGGCGGGGATTCCAAGATCACCTCAGGCACCGCATCACTGACGGTTACGGGCGCAGGTGGTGGTGGCGCGAATTCGAACAAGAACCATGGGGTCTACGTCGTCAATTCGGGCACCATCACCACGGGCGGCGGTAACCTCACGGTCAACGGCACGGGTGGTGGCGGCAATAGCGGCGGCTCAGGCCAGTTCAATGTGGGCGTCCAGCTTGAAGCCGCGGGCAGCATCAAGGGCACAGGGGCCGCGGTGACAACGGTTTCCGGCATGGGTGGCAATCGCGCGGGAACGGGATACTATGATTCTGGGATCCTGGTCACCGGCGCCAATTCCAAGATCAGTTCGGAAACAGGCGCGCTGAACGTGACCGGTACCGGCGGCGGCAGCTATGAAAGTGGTGCCTCCTGGGGCAGTGAATACGAGTACTGCGTCAGTGTCGTCGATACCGGAACGATCAGCTCGACCAGTGGCAACGTGACGGTCACCGGCACCGGCGGTGGCGCCGGCCGGGGCTATTACAATTACGGCATTGATGCCGAGAACAGCAGAGGCAACTTCAACGGGATCTGGACGGGAGGCGCGGGGATCCTGACCCTGAACGGTCAAGGCGGAGACCTCACGGGGTCGGCATACAGGGACTATGGAATTTATCTGTATGGCGTCAACGTTTTCTCCGGCACAGGCAACCTGATCATCAACGCTGTCGGCGGTGGTGCGACGGGGCTGTATGACAGCAGCTATAATTATGCGATAGCGTCATCATTTAACACGCTATCGACCGCTGGTGGCAACATGACCATCAACACAACGGTGGGCCCCAATACAACCACCTCGATGGACCTGTTCTACACGACGTTCACCACGTCCGCCAACGGCGGCAACATTTCGTTCGTGCTGGATCGGCCGTGGTCGATGAGCAGCACCGCCATCAATACACCGGCCGCCAACAGCGTGACCGTGGTACCCTGCGCTGCCGGAACACCCATGCTAGTCGGGGGGACAGGCACCGGGCTTGTTATCCCGTCCGGCAGCCTTGCGTCGATCTCGGCGGGCACGATCATCCTTGGCAATGCTACCACCGGATCGATCAGCCTGAACAATGCGTTCTCCACCGGTTCGAACGTCAAGTTCATCACCGCCGGCTCGGCCGGTGTGACACCAAAGGTCAACGGCCCCTCGGCCGATCTGTTCAACAACGGGACCATGAGCTTTGCCGCCGGAATCCCACTGAACATCGCCGTCAACGGTGCGACGGCCGATCCGGACACCGGTTACACCCAGTTGAGTTCGCCCAGCGGCACCATCAATCTGAGCGGCTTGAGCCTGAATCTTACGGGTGCGTACACACCGGCCGCTGGAGACGTCTTTACCATCGTCTCGGCGCTTAGTGTCACCGGCGCCTTCAACAACCTGGCCGATGGTGCATTACTGACCTTCAAGGCCCGGACCCTACAGATCCATTACACAACCACCGCGGTCACGCTGTCGGACGTGGCACCGGCCATTACCGCCCAGCCGGCGAACACGACCGTAGGCGCAGGGTCCACCGCCACGTTCACGGCTGCCGCCACCGGGTATCCCATACCCTCCGTGCTGTGGCAAAAGAGCACCGACGGCGGCAACAACTGGACCAACATCACGGGCAACCCCAGTGCAACCACCACAACCTACAGCTTCACCACCACCAAGGCCGACAACGGCAGTCAGTTCCGGGCCTACTTCCTGAATACCTACGGCAACGCCACCACGAACGCCGCCACGCTGACCGTGCAGTATGCCCCCACCATCAGCACACAGCCCACGAGCACCAGCGTGAACGCGGGCAGCACCGTCAACTTCACCGCCGTCGCCAGCGCTAATCCGGCTGCCACCGTCCAGTGGCAGAAGAGCACCGACGGTGGCCTGAACTGGACCAATATCACCGGCAACCCCTCAGCGATCACTACGACCCTGAGCTTCACCGCGGCCAAGGCCGATAATGGCACACTCTACCAGGCCGTGTTCACCAACGCCCTTGGCACCCAGGACACCCAGGATGTGAAGCTCACCGTGAATTATGCCCCCACGGTGACAAACCAGCCGGTCAGCCAGTCTGTCATCGAAGGGGCCACGGTAGAGTTCATCGCCGCGGTCGACGCCAACCCCACGGCCAATGTGCAGTGGCAGGTCAGTACCAACGGCGGTACCAACTGGACCGATATCACCGGCAACCCCACCGCCACCACCATCCATTACAGCTTCACGGCCACCCTGGGTGATAACGCCAAGCAGTATCACGCCGTGTTCAGCAACGGCATTGGCAGCAACACCACCACCAGCGCAGCCACGCTCACGGTAACGCCGGCCAGTTACACGGTGACCACCCAACCGGCTGACAGCACGGTGAATGCCGGTCAGACGGCTAGCTTCACGGCCCAGACCAATGGTAGCCCGGCCCCCTCGGTGCAGTGGCAGAAGAGCACTGATGGCGGCCAGAACTGGGCCAATATCACGGATAACCCCACCGCAACCACAACCACCTACAGCTTCGCCACCGCCAAGACCGACAACGGGACTCAGTACAAGGCCGTCTTCACGGGCACGCTCGGCTCGGCCGTCAGCCAGTCGGCCCTGCTCACGGTGAACTATGCCCCAAGCGTCACCACCCAGCCACAAAACGAGGCCGTGGAGAACGGCGGTACGGCCACGTTCATCGCCAAGGCCGACGCCAACCCCGTGGCCACCGTGCAGTGGCAGGTCAGCACCAACGGCGGTCAGACCTGGACCAACGTCACCAAGGGGACAGGCGCCACCAGCAACACCTACAGCTTTACGGCTGTCAAGAGCGACAAGGGGAACCAGTACCAGGCCATATTCAGCAACACCCTGGGAACTATCACCACTAGCGCGGCCACGCTCGATGTGGAATTCCCGCCTGTGATCACAACACAACCCATCAACCAAACCGTGAACGCGGGAGATACCGTCAGCTTCAACGCAGTGGCCAGCTCCAACCCCGAAGCCACCATCCAGTGGCAGGTCAGCACCAACGGCGGCCAGACCTGGGCCAACGTCTCCAAGGGTACAGGCGTGACCAGCAACACCTACAGCTTCACCGCGACCAGCGCGGACAACGGCACGGTTTACCAGGCTGTGTTCACCAACGCCTTCGGCATCCAGGACACCCAGGATGCCACGCTCACAGTAAACTTCGCACCGGTCGTCACCACCCAGCCGTCTAGCACCACGGCTAACGCCGGGGCTACCGCCACCTTCATAGCGGCCGCCACCAGCAACCCGGCGTACACCGGCGTGCAGTGGCAGAGCAACTCCGGCGGAGGCTGGGCCGACATCACCGGCGCCACCAGCGCCAGCTACACCACCAGCACCCTGGCATCCACCGATAACGGCACCCTGTACCGGGCGGTGTTCAGTAACTCGGTCGGCTCGACCAACTCGAACGCCGCCACGCTAACGGTGAACTACGCCCCCATCATCAGCACCCCGCCCAGCAACACCACGGTGACCGCCGGCCAAACCGCCAGCTTCACGGCCGCCGCCACCAGCAATCCTGCGTACACCAGCGTGCAGTGGCAGGTGCTGGGCACGGGTTCGGGCGCCGTGTGGACGAACGTCTTCACGGGCACGGGCGGCACCACGACCAGCTACACCACCGGCACACTCAGTGGCAGCGATTCGGGAAACCAGTACCGCGCGGTCTTCACCAACTCGGTCGGCCCAACCAACACCAATGCCGCCACCCTGATGGTGAACCTGATCAGCACCACGACCACCCTGGCCAGCTCCGCCAACCCAAGCGCCCTGGGAGACAGCGTGACGTTCACCGTCACCGTGACCAGCGGGGCCACCGGAACCGTCACGTTCAAGGATGGAAGTACCACGCTGGGCACGGGGCCGATCAACAGCGGCCAGGCGACGTACAGCACGTCGTCTCTCACAGCCGGTAGCCACAGCATCACGGCGGTGTACGAAGGAGATTCGTACTACGCCACCAGCACCAGCAACGCCGTCGCCCAGGTGGTGGCCGCGGCGCCGGTGGTAACCAGCAACCCCAGCAGCCAGACCGTGAACGCGGGTGCCACGGCCACGTTCACCGCAACCGCCACCGGTAACCCAGCCCCCAGCGTGCAGTGGCAGGTCAGCACCAATGGCGGCAGCACCTGGACCGTGATCGCGGGGGTAACCACCACCAGCTACACCACGCCGGCCAGCACGGCCGCCAATGATGGCACCCAGTACCGCGCGGTGTTCAGCAACAGCGTGGGGTCGGCCGCTTCGACGGCCGCCACGCTGCACGTGAACCAAGCTCCAAGCATCACCGGCCAGCCGGTCAACGTCACCGCCAACTCCGGCAGCACGGCTACGTTCAGTGCCACCGCCACCGGGTTCCCCGTGCCCACCGTGCAGTGGCAGAAGTACACCAGCGGCGTCTGGGCCAACATCACGGGTGCCACCAGCACCAGCTATACCACGCCCACACTGACCTCCGGCGATAACGGCACCCAGTACCGCGCCGTGTTCCACAACGGCATCGGTAATGATGCCACCACCAGCGCCGCCATGCTCACCATCGCTTCGGTCGCCCAGGTCACCAACACGGCCGTCGGCTGGGGATCCCAGATCGCCAACCTGATCGACAAGGGGGACGGTCGCCTGCTGCCCGCCGGCCGCAACAACGATATGCCCTGGCTCAACGTCAACAAGGTCACCATCACCCTCAGTACGCCGGTCTCGCTCACCAAAAACAACGTGACCGCGAAGGGGGTGAGCGGCGGCACCTACGCCATCGACACCGTGAACAGCACCGACGGCGGCACCACCTGGACCATCACTCTGGCCGGCAACGGCATTGCCACCCCCGACAGAGTGACCGTGACCATCAATAACGCGAACGTGGCCACCTTCAGCAAACGACTGGATGTGCTGCCAGGCGACGTCAATGACGACGGCATCGTCAACTCGCTCGACACCTTGCTGGTCCGCAATTACATCAATAACCCAGGCTCCGTGACCATCCTTTGGTCCTTCCTGGATATTAATGGCGATGGCACCGTGAACGCCAACGACACCTCGCTGGTCACCGCGCGCAACGGCAAGAAGTTGCCCGCCTGATGGACTCAGGTTTGCTCCTGAACCAGTCCCGATACCACCTGCTCACGCCGGCGGCGTGTGCAGGTGGTTCAGTCACACTTCACAACAATGCACGTTTCTACATCGTTTATCCCGGTATTCCCAAGGAAAGATCACAATGAATTCAGTACAAGAGAAGAGCGTCATGCCACTGAGAAACCTGGTCGGTCTGGCGTTCATCATGGCGCTGGGAATGATTGCCCCGCCCGCCCGGGCCGATCTGGTTATCTCCACCACCGCCACCAACAATTTCACCGTGGCCGCCGGTAGCTCCAGCTCATTCGACATCGTGCTTTTGAACAATGATCCCGTGGGTAGCACTCCCTATCATATCGGGAGTTTTGGCACCGCGATCAACGTCCCGGACGGGGCGGGGATCACAATCACAGGCGTTGATCAAAACACCAGCGATCCTTACATCTTCGCCAACAACCTCACCAGCGATCCCGCTTCGTTTTACTCAAGCTGGACCTCGATCGACGGCTCGGCGGGTGATTACTGGGTCACACCCGATCCCCTGGCGAACCCCTCATATCCGCAATATGTCGAGATCGCCCCTGGTCAACAATACGGACTGGCGCATGTCAGCTTCCATGTGGCTCGTAACGCGACCGCGCTGGTTTCGGTCTTGTTCCCCAACGGTGTTACCAACATCTCTGACGGACAAGGCGTGCTGTCATTCAACGGACCCAACGGCGGCACCATTATCGTCACCGGCTCGCAGCCTGTGCCCGAGCCGGGCACCCTGGTGCTGGCTGGCCTGCTGTGCAGTCTCGGTGGCGTTGCCTACCGCCGCTCTCGCACCCGCAAGAACGCCATCGTGTGACAACGCGGCCTGGCTCGCGTCAACAAGGCGCCACCGAACGTCCCAGGACACCCACCTGGGGCGTTCGGTGGCGCTCGCACTGCACGCAGTTCCAGAGGGGTTCACCCTCGTTCTCGCTTCGTGACAACCGTGGGACTATCGCGTAGAATCCTCCAGAACCTGAAACGCACAGGATCGGGTGGGCACGGTCAAGTCCCAGGGGGTATCGTGGTGAGGTGCCCCATGGTCGCACCGAGACACCAGGTGAGCCCCTCATGACGGAACAGGAACTGCGACAACTCATGGCCCGTCATGAGGCTGATCGCCTGGAGTTCACAACTTCGACAACGGATACTGACAAGTTTTCCGAAGCCGTCTGTGCTTTTGCCAACAACTTGCCAGGGCACGGCGAGCCTGGATACCTGGTTATTGGCGTCGATAACAATGGCCGGTTCTCTGGGACCCAAATCACCGACCAACTCCTGCAAAACCTGGGCGGGCTTCGTGCTAACGGCAATATTCAGCCCTTGCCAAGCATCACAGCCGAAAAAGTGGTGACCGGCGAGGGGGAAGCAGCCGTGGTAACCGTATATCCGTCACCGCTCCCACCGGTGCGCTACAGGGGTCGTGTTTGTATCCGGCTTGGCCTCAGACGCGACGATGCGACAGAACCGGAACAACGAATCCTGATCGAACGCAGAGTGTCGCGGGCCCGGACCTTTGATGCTCTGCCTTGCCTGGGCAGCCAACTCGAGGATCTGAATCGTCCGCTTTTCCTGATCGACTACCGCGAGCATGTGATTGCCCCCGAGATCATCGCCGAAAACCACCGACCACTTTCCCAGCAACTGGCGTCGCTGCGGTTTTATGATCTCAAGTAAGAGTGTCCGACCCACGCGGGAATCTTGCTGTTTGGTCTGGATGTTCGCGGCTGGCTGCCTGGCGCCTACCTCCAGTTTCTTCGAGTAGCCGGTACCTCGCTGGCCGATCCCGTGATCGATGATCACCTTCTCGAAGGGGATCTCCTTTCTCTGCTGCGTTCGCTCGACGCACTGACCGATGCCCAAATAACCAGATACCCAGCGTTCCAAACAACCTTACGCGAACGCATGTTCGAGACCTATCCCAGGGTCGCCGTCCGTGAACTGCTCATGAACGCCATCATGCACCGGGATTATGGATCGACCGCCCCCTTGCGCTTCACCTGGTTTGACGATCGCATCGAGATTCAGAGCCCGGGCGGACTGTATGGCGAAGCGTCGCCCGCGAATTTTCCCAGGCAGACCAGCGACCGCAACCCGATCATTGCCGAGGCCCTCAAGGCGCTCGGCTACGTCAACCGTTACGGACGCGGCGTCATCACCGCCCAGGCCGCACTCGAACGGAACGAAAGCCCACCCGCCGAATTCACCTTTGATCCCGGTTATGTGCTCGCCCTCATCCGCAAGAAGCCGTGACATCCGATTGAGCCGTTCATTTCATCATCCGGCCCATCCACGCTTGCCTCGCCCCACGGTGCCGGCTATGGTTTGAGAAAGGTTCAGCAACGTGTTTGGCCGGACCAAGCTGGGGAGCCAGGCCATGAGGAAACGGACCCTGAGGCGGGGATCAGCGGCAGCAAGACTGGCCGCCTTGCTGGCGGTCTGCATGGGCTTGCCAGCCCGTGCGGCCGAAAACCAGGCGTTTGACGAGACGGCCCGGCCGATCCTCAAGGCCATGTGCTTTCACTGTCACGGCGAGGAAGGGAAGCCCGAGGGCGGCCTCGACCTGCGCCTGGTGCGGGCCATGCTCAAAGGGGGAGACTCCGGGCCAGCCCTGGAACCCTCCATGCACCAGGAAAGCCTGATCTGGGAGCGGATCGAGTCTGACGAAATGCCCCCGGGCCCCAAGAAACTGACCCCCGACCAGAAGGCCACAGTTCGCGCCTGGATTGATGCCGGGGCCCGGTTTGATTCCAGCGAGCCCGACAGCCTGCCGCCTGGCCCCGCCTTCTCCACGGCCGAGCGCAACCACTGGTCGTTCCGGCCTATTCAGCGGTTCGAGGCACCGGGTGTCACCCAGCCGGCGGCGATTAGAACGACCATCGACCCCTTCCTGCTCAGCAAGCTGGAATCGAACGGCCTGAGCTTCTCACCCGAGGCCGACCGGACAACCCTGATCCGCCGGCTCTCGTTCGACCTGCTGGGCCTGCCACCCAGCCCCCAGGACGTGGCCGCCTTTGTGGCCGACGACCGGCCCGATGCCTATGAGCGACTGGTCGAGCGGCTGCTGGCCAACCCCCATTACGGCGAGCGCTGGGCCCGGCACTGGCTGGATGTGGCTGGCTATGCCGATAGCGATGGCGGCCCCTCCACCGACCCGGAACGGCCCTACGTTCACCGGTATCGAGACTGGCTGATCCAGGCGCTGAATGCCGACCGGGGCTGGGACGCCTTGATCCGCGAACAGCTGGCCGGCGACGAGATGCTTACCCAGCCGCTCACCGAGCTGGCGGGCGACGATCTGAACCGGCTGATTGCCACCGGGTTCTTGCGGCTCGTGCCAGACACCACCACCGACTCGGCCGTTGATGCCGTGGTCGCGCGTAACGAGGTGGTGGGAGACACGCTCAAGGTGGTCGGCTCATCATTCCTGGGCCTTACCATCGGCTGTGCTCAGTGCCACGCCCACCGCTATGACCCGGTCTCGCAAGAGGATTACTACCGACTACGCGCGATCTTCGAGCCGGCGCTGGATACCGAGCACTGGCGGCTGCCCAAGGACCGCCTGGTCTCGCTTTGGGGCGAGGCCGAACGCCAGAAGGCGGCCGCGGTGGATGCCGAAGTTGCCGCCATTGACAAGGAACGGGTGGCCGAGCTGGAAAAGCTGGTCCAGATTGTGCTGGAACGTGAGCTGGCCGCCGCCCCCGAGGCCGTGCGTGGCCCGTTGCGAGAGGCCCGTGATACGGCGGCTGACAAACGGACCGACAAGCACAAGGCCCTGCTCAAGGAATATCCCCGCGTCCTCGTTTCCACGGGCAACATCTCCCTGTTTGATGCCCAGGGGACGAACACGGTTGAGGGCAAGTACAATCCCAAGATGGCCGAGGTCCGCAAAACCCGCCCGGTGGAAGACTTTGTGCAGGTGCTCACCGAGGTTCCCGGCCAGGTGCCGCCCACCCGGTTGTTTTACAGGGGCGACCCCAAACAGCCCAAGCAAGAGATTCAGCCAGGCGAGCTGAGCGTGCTGGCCGAACGCGTGGGCGCCGTGAGCATTGCCGGTGATGACCCAGGCGTGCCCACTACCGGCCGGCGGCTGGCCTACGCCCGGCATCTGACCAGTGGCAAGCATCCGCTCGTGGCCCGGGTGCTGGTGAACCGGGTCTGGATGCACCACTTCGGCCGCGGCCTGGTGCCAACCCCGGCCGACTTTGGCGCGCTCGGCCAGCCCCCCAGCCATCCCCAACTGCTCGACCGCCTGGCCGCCGATTTCATGGACCAGGGCTGGTCGCTCAAGAACCTGCACCGGACCATCGTACGCTCCACCGCCTACCGCCAGCGCTCCACACGCACCCAGGAACAAGACGCCAGCGATCCCGACAACCTGCTACTGGGCCGGATGTCGATCCGCCGGCTGGAAGCCGAAGAGATTCGCGATGCCTGGCTGACCGTCAGTGGCCAGCTTCGCCCCCAGCTTTATGGCGCACCGGTGCCCGTGGGTTTCACACTCGATGGCACCATTGCCCTGGGAATTGAGAAGGTGGATGGCAATGGTCACCGCACGGCCGACGCCACCGGCCTGAACGGTGCTCAGTTCCGGCGCAGTCTGTACTTGCAGGTCCGCCGCTCACGCCCGCTGGGCCTGCTGGAAGTGTTCGACGCCCCAACCCTGACCCCCAACTGCGACCTGCGGGGCGTTTCCACCGGGTCCACCCAGTCACTGTACCTGCTGAACGATGCCGATGTCCGAGCCACCGCGGCCGCCCTGGCTCGGCGGTCTGGATCAGCCCATGAGTCGCTTTCCAGTCGCCTCGAACACGCCTGGACCCTGGCGTTTGGCAAGGCCCCAGAGGCCAGCCAGCTTGAGTTGTTCCAGGCCTACGTGACCGGTCAGTCTGAAGCCCTGTTCAGGGCCGCCGCGGCCGAGGGCCGCAAGCCGGCCCTGGCCACCGAGCAACTGGCCCTGGAAACCTTCTGCCAGGCCTTGCTGGCATCGAACTCGTTCCTTTACGTGGACTGATCGCCGGGTCAGTTCAGGCCGCCGTGAATGGAGACCCTTTCGCCATGACCGAGCACCACTCGCGACGCCATTTCCTGACCGCCGCCGGAACGAACCTCACCGGCTCGCTGGCGCTGGCATATTTGCTCGGGCAGGAGGGGGCGCGGGCCGATACCGGCAAACCCACTCTGGAAAAGCCGGTGTACAGCCTGCTACCCAAACCGGCCCCCAGGCCGCCGCGTGCCCAGGCCATGATCTCGCTCTGGATGCAGGGCGGGCCCAGCCACCTTGACCTGTTCGATCCCAAGCCCGAGCTGACGAAGAATCACCTCAAAAGCCATGGCGGCGACATCGAACGCGATAACGCGGGCGAAGCCAGTCCCAAGCTGTTCGCCAGCCCCTGGAAATTCGAGCCCCGGGGCCACTGCGGCATGCCGCTTTCCGAGCTGCTGCCCGGCCTGGCCGCCGTGTGCGACGACATCGCCTTGATCCGATCCATGAAAACCGACGTGAACAACCATGGCCAGTCGATCTCGGCCCTGCTCACGGGCCGGATCACCCCCGGCCGGCCGGTCTTGGGGTCTTGGCTCACCTACGCCCTGGGCACCGAGAGCCAGAACCTGCCCGCCTACTGCGTACTCACCGACCCTGGCGGCGTCCCCGTGCTAGGGGCCGATAACTGGTCCAACGGCTGGTTGCCCTCGCTCTACCAGGGGACCGTGATCCGCCCTCGTGAGCCACGGATTGTGAACCTGGAGCCGCCCGCCGAACTGCGAGGCGCCCCCCAGCGCCGGCTTTTGAACCTGCTTGATGACCTCAACGCCACGCACCTGGCCGCACACCCGGGCGAACATGACCTCAGTTCGCGCATTGCCTCCTACGAACTGGCGGCTCGCATGCAAACGGCCGCCAAGGAAGCGCTCGATATCAGCTCCGAACCGCCGGCCATCCAGACGCTTTACGGCCTGGACAATCCCGCCAGCCGGGAATACGGTACCCGCTGCCTGATCGCCCGCCGGCTGATCGAACGGGGCGTACGGTTCGTCCAGGTTTGCACTGGCAACCAAGAGTGGGACCACCATGGCGCCATCGAAACGGCCCTCCCCAACACCTGCAAGAAGGTGGATCAACCGTCGGCCGCCCTGGTGCGCGACCTCAAGCAGCGCGGCCTCTTGGACACCACCATCGTCCACTGGGGCGGCGAGATGGGCCGGCTCCCCGTGATCCAGAACGAGAAGAACATCGGCCGCGACCACAACACCCACGGCTTCACCCACTGGGTAGCCGGCGGCGGCTTCAAAGGCGGCATCATCCATGGCGCCACCGACGAGATCGGCTACAAGGCGGTCGAGAACATCGTCAACCATTCCGACCTGCACGCAACGTTACTGCACCTGTTCGGCTTTGAGCCCCAGGCCCTCACCTTCCAGCGCCCCACCGGCCCCGGCTCACTTATCGACGGCCAGCCGGCCCGGATCGTCACCGAATTGCTAGCGTGAGTAGGCTTGCAAACGACCCGCTCAGGCTGACACTTTGGGACCGTGAATACCAGGTTGAATGCCTTTGCAACAGGCGTCTGGTGTCATGGATGACTCTTCCGAGAGTCATCCATGACGTGTGATCCAGGACGTATGCGTGCTCTTTGTGGACTTCCACACGCTTCGCGGTCGTCCATGCGACCTCCGAATCCAAGTAAACACGCTCGACCAGAAGCTGCTGTTCACGTCCCGACCGACCTCCGCCGGAGGTCGGTCGGGACGATGCGCCGGAACTGAATTCTCAGCTTCTTCAACAACGGGCTCTGTGAAAGAGATCTCCCGGAGTTCGTTCGCATCAAAATGAGTCCAACCACCCAGCGTGGAATTGCAGCACACCTTGCGCGAGGGAACATGCAACAGCCAGTAAGCGATCTCTCCGGTTGGGATGCGATAGCCTGTGACTTGCTGCTCGAAAAAGTGTCGTCCAACCAGCAGCACATATTGGCTATCCTTGGACCAGATGAATCGCTCGCTGCCAATCGGCCGGCCTTCGTCGGGCGACTGGAAGAGTTGCACGGTTGTGTCTCGACCCCAGGGACTCGGTGAGAATTCCGTGAGTTTGATCCGGAAATTCCTGTCTATCATCAGCGGTGCGTTAAGCTCCCAAAGACTCACACGATACTTGTCGTCCGGTGATAGGCTCATCACGGTCAAGGATTCACCCAGAGCCCGCAGACCACGCACGATATTGTCGCAACCGGCCAGCCAGCACGCAGCAATCAGCGGAATCCACAGATAGCTCGAGAATCGTTGTTTCATGTCAGGCCGCCTGTCGCCAAAAGCTCCGGCTTATTGTTGAGTCACCGTTGCTCGTGAAATTTTACCCCAGTCGGTCACAACGCTGAAATCAGGTCCTCACTGATTCCGGGGAAATAACACTGTCCACCAGTGGCTCAGACGCCCACGCCAGCTAGGGCCACCGCTTGGCCTGAGATACCGTTCCCGCCAGCCACGCCGGGCGTCGAACCCCAGCCAATCCTTCCAACGCTGGTCTCGTGTATTGCGATAAAGGCACTGGCGTAAGTATCCCTTGCGGGCGGCCCTGAGTTTACGAGCCCGCTCCCGGGCAGGCACTCCATGCTTGGCCAGAATCCGGTCGATCTCACGCACATGATGATCGAGCGGCTGATGGGTGGTCAGCCTGTACGCTGTCCGGTGGTCCCGATAGATATACAGACACTCCTGGATTGCATGAAACCTCGCCCCATGCTCGGCCATGACCCAGGGAAAGTCATAATCATCGGGTCCCACCGAGTTCAACGATTCATCAACGCCGCCAACCGCTAGACCCAATTCCCGGCGCCAGCACAACAGATGCTTGACTGGCGATCCTTGCTGAAAGTCGGCCAGTGTTAATGATGCCACCGCGGGATAGATCTCGCTGATCGACCGGTCGTGTTCGTCAATCACCCGGCGCGCGGTGTGAAAGAAATCGGCCTCAGGATTGCCGGCAATCGCACGCTCCAACACCTCCACCGCATGCCTGTCCCAGAGGTCGTCACCCAGCAGAATGGCCACAAACGGGGTGGTTGCCGCCATCATTCCAGTGTTGATGGCGCCGGCCAGCTTCCGGCCGGCGTTCACAATGAGTTGAACCCGGCAATCCGTGAGTTCGGTCACCAGCAATTCCTTGAACTGGGCCGCATCCTCCGGCTCAACCACCACAAGCAACCGCCAGTTCGGACTTGTCTGCTCAAACATCGAGCCCAAGGCCGCCCTCAAGAACCGCTCATGGTAGTTCTTCAGGGGCAAAATGGACGTCACCCGAGCACAGCCGGCGTCAGGCGTGGAATCTGGTTGGGCCATGTTGGGAGTTTTGAGAGGGGAAAGCAGGGCGAAGGGTTGGGCACAGATTGTCAAACCGCCGTCTGACGCAAGAGTCGATTGGCAACATCGCCCAGGCGCTGGACGGTGGCATGGTCTTTGAACCACCTGAGCATGTCCGGGTACGGTTCCAGCCAATGTTCGGCATAGCAATCATGCAGGCCTACGGCCAGGTAGGGACGTGTCTTGAGCATCGCTTGTAACTGGGTCCACCACTGGTCAAAATTCAACGCCCCTGTATGCAGGGAATAATCATCGAGCTTGATCGGCAACTTGACGACCCCGTTCGTCAGGCAGGGAAGCCCGAACCCGAGCGAGTGTTCCGAACTGGCCAGCCATTCGAAATTATGATGCGTGAGGTGATTGTCTCTGAGTTCGCGTGTCATACGAGACTGGGGCGGGCGATAACCGGGAATTCGATAGTCCACCATCCGACACCGAAGGAGCTGATCTCCCTGGCGGGTGTGATCAAACGAATGAAACGCCAGGCCATGGCCGGCCTGAGCGATGGCCGCCCGCACGTCTTCCAGAATGCAGCCCACCACCGAGTACGTGGCCTGCACATCATGCTGTGCTTCCACGGCCAGCATCCGTTCCAGCGCGGCCGGAGCGTCTCGATCGGCACGGGCGGCGAGCCTGGGATCACGGTCCCGAGATCCCAGGCCTCGTTCGGTGTCATGCACAATGCAGACGGTTGGTCCTGAAGGGCCATACTCAAGCTGACGCACGGGAGCTACAAACCGCTGGCGGGCCTTGGCAACGTCCAGGACCCAGGCCCGCCCCTGGCGTCGCGGCTGAAATGGCCTCAGATGCGCATCATAGACCCGTTCGAACAACATCGGCTGTGGGCTGCGTGCGCGATCGGTGTTCTCCATCGCCAAATCCGCGGTTGGGAACCAGATCTCACGCACGCCTTGCTGAATTGCAAAGTGGATGATTCCGTTCAGAAGCATCTGATCCCAGCCTCGAAACACCCGTTCGACGCGGGTCTTGAGATCACGCCTGCGTGAGATGCGCTGGACGAGATCTGAGAACCGCACGGTGATGTAAAGGCGTTTCCCTTCAAGAATGAGGTTGGCCACGGCCACGTGCCCAGGCAGGCCCAGATGTTGTTGATGCCAGACGATGTCTTCGTTGAAGAACAGGTCTGGCGGAAATTCCAGGCAAGCGTTGGGGGCGGCGTGCAGCACCAGTTCAAAGCCGTGCCCAGGCCGCTTCAGTCCGTACATCCGGCGGGCCAGCTTGGCACCATCCGACCCTGGACGCCGCAAGAAGCGAAGCTGATGGGGAAAGAAGTCACTGCGGTTCAGCCCGAACGCCGAGAACCCAGCCTGATGCCCGGGATCGATCGACCAGTACAAGGCAGGCGCAGATTCTTGAAAAGAAAAGGGGGGCGGCACCGCCTTGCCCGGCCGCAACCCAAGCCATTGATTTGCCCAGGTGCCAATGGAGGCACCAAGACCGGGAACCGCTCTCCAGTTCTTCATAGTTCCAGATACCTGAACCGCGCCGAGCCGGTGAGCTTGCCGAGCTTCTTGCCGACATTGAAACACAGGGAACACCGGGCCTGCACCCGTTCGCTTTGCTGGCGGGCACAGCAGGCCGTTAGAACCGACCGACCCAGGGATTGATAACTGGCGATTGAGAACCGACGACGCCGGACCTGCCGCAGGGCGGCCGCGTGCTTGCGGCACCACAGCACAGACCAGTGCCCATGCTTGTACCCTTCCTGGTACAGGCCCCACAGCGTCTCCTCATTGTGGTGATACAGAATGGCACCGGGGGCGTAAACCAGCCGGTATCCCGCCTCGGCAATCCGGAACGAGAGATCGGAATCTTGTACCCGCAAAAACTGTTCGTCAAAGCCGTGGAGTTCGTTCAGGATCGATCGTCGACAAGCCCAGCTCATGCCGATAACACTCGGAAACCGCTGAGCAATGGCGGCCGCGTTATCGTGAATTTGCTCGCCAAACAGTTCAATCGGCCGATCAGGATGAATCGAAAGAATCTTTCCGCCAACCAGGCCCACGTCTTCAGCTTGCAAGGGGGCCACCAGGCTCAAAAGCCAGCGCGGATCGAGCACGCAGTCGGCATCGGTCATCGCGATGATCTCCCAGGCCGCTTCCCTGATTCCACGATTGCAGGCCGCCGGCCGCCCCCGTTTCGGCTCATGAGTTACCCGAAGAGCAGGGCCATAGTCCTTGAGAATCTGGGCCGTGCCATCGATTGAAGCATTATCCACCACCAGGATTTCCAGTTTCTCGGGCGGATAATCGAGCGACAGCAATGAGTCAAGGCAGGCACCCAGCGTCAAGGCCCCGTTATACACGGGCACCACCACGGTAACGGCGGGCAAGAATGGCATCGCACCGCCGGCACCGGCACCAGGAGCAGAACTCGCGTCTGGTACTGGCTCAAGAACCTGGTCAGACGTGGGGCACCGATCGTTCATTGCGCGGGCCCCGCAGTCGTTCCAAGCCGCTCACGGATCAGCCGGTCATAAACGGCCGCCCGAACATCCCAGGTGTGATTTTCCAGGATGTACTGGATTGCCGCGCTTCGGTCCCAGTCACGCGTGCGGGCCTGGTCCACCTTCTCAGCCAGGTCCTCCATGCTGCCGTTCTCGGCCAGTTCGCCCAGGCCTGAGTCTCGGACCACGTGATCGTTGGGGAAACCTGCTTCACTGACCATGGGTAAACCGGCCCGAAGATAATGGTAAATCTTGGTACTCTCATTATTGTGCATCACGCCGCCGCCGGTAACCACCACCCCCACCTGGGCATGGTGCAGATAGTCCCAGGATCGCTCATACGTGCATGTGCCCAGGTAAACAACGGCGTTCGGGTCCAGGCAACGGACCTCGCCAGGCCCAAGCAGGTAGAGCTGGATCCCACGCGCACGCAGCAACCCACCAAGCCGGTTGAGCTTATCAACCAGTACGGCATTGGCTTCGGGTTGAGTCTGCTGGTTATAGATATTTCCAGAAAAGATGCACCGAGCCCGTGCGTGGTCCGGGTAGGGGTCTGGCCCGGGAACGGCCAGGTCGGCGTCCACCGCGCCGGGAACCAAGAGAAGCTTGTCGGTTGGACCGAAACAGTCTTGCCAGAGTTGCTTGGCCGCGGGCGATAGCACGGTAACGTAATGCCCAGACCGTGCCAGTGCCTGCTGGGTGGCAAACAGGCGTTGCCGGGTTGAGCCATAGAAAAAGATGCCAGGCATCTCTACGGGGCCCACCACGGAACCGAGCTTGGAGATGATCAACGAATGCTGCTGGCCGCCGTATCGGCAGAGGGTTTCATAGCCCAGATGAAACAAGGTCTTCACCACGTCGTAATCATGCCACTGAACCCGATCCAGGGGAACGATCCGCAGGTTAGGCGTAAGCCGCTTGGGGCGTTTGCCGAACAACCACGGCCATTCGTTGGTGGCAATGTCGACCTGATGCCCCAGCCTGGCCAAACTTTCCGAGATTTTCCACCAGCGAATATTCGACATCTCTACCAGCCGAAGCGAGCGCCGGGTGGCAGTGTAAACCGTGACAATTCTAGCCATGGTAAGGTTCCCCAGCGGCGGCCCCAGGCGGTGTACCGTACAGACTCAGGTACTTCAAAGCCATCGTTTCCAGGCTGAGACGGTCGGCCACGGTCTGCGCGGCCGCGGTTCCCAAACGCCTGGCCTCCGTTTGATCCCCGGCCAACCGCATGATCTGCTCACAAAGCTGGCTGACATCATCGACGGGAAATAACCAGCCGTTCACTCCGTCGGTCACCAGTTCCGACACTCCGCCCACATCCGACGAAATCACGGGAACCCCCAGCGCCATCGCTTCCAGCAGCACGATCGGAAAGCCCTCGCTTGAGGAGACCAGCAACAGGCACCGACTCCGCCGCGTTACCGCCAAGGCATGCGCATGGCTCTGGCCACCTAGTAGCAAGACCACGCCTTCCAGGTTCAGCTCATGAATCAGGGCCTGCAATCGTTGGGCCTCTTCACCCGGGCCCAGGATGTACAGCTTCTTGCCACAGCCTTCGTTCACACAGCGGCGGAAGGCACGGATCAGGAAATCGACCCGCTTGACGGCCGCCAACCGGCCCACAAACACGAACTGATCGTCTTCAATGCCAGGCACAGGCTCTTCAGACTCGGTCTGCAATTCGTGAAGATCCACGCCGTTATGCACGCACTGCACCGAGCGCTGGAACCGGCGTTCGAGCCGGTCACAGAGATTCTGAGAAACTCCGGTCGCGGTATCGGCCAGCCGCAACGCCAGGGCCATTCTGAGCGCACACATCTTGCTCCGTTCCGCCAGCGCTACATCGCCGCCAGTGAAGGTGATCACCAGGCGATAATGAAAAAGACAGCGATACAAAGCCAGCAGAAAGACGTCAAAATTAACGTAATGCAAATGCACGACCTGAGGGCGTACGCGGTTAAAAAAACCGATCAGCCGCGCCGAAGCGCCTAGGTATCGGAGTGGCCTGAGACCATAATCCCAGAGGTGTTTCCCCGCGCCAAACGGGTAGGGGAACCAATCTTGATGCACGGTCACACCCGGCCGTAACCGTGACAAAAAGGTGGGAACGGCACCGGGGCGCTCAGGCCGGTTCGTGACCAAGAATACTGGCAATCCCTGGGAGTCCCACAGGTTCAGCAAGTCGAGCACTTGCTTCTCGGCGCCACCCACGCCGTGGGCAAACCCGGTATTCCAGAACAGAATTCGCATGGGAATCAGAGATCTCATCGCAGGGACACGTGGCGATCCACCAGAACGTGCGTCCGGTTGGAATGCCTGGATGGAGCGTTCGGTTTCATCGGTCATCCGCCTGGGTGGCTTGCCTGAGCAGGTGCAGATGGGCTTGGGTCAGCCGAATGGCCGGCCGACGTTCCAGCGCTGCCTGTTCGGCCTGCCCCTGGTCTTCGGCTCCAGGCCCTGAATTCAGCCAATCCCATGCATAGCCCCCAAACAGACGCGCCAGCGTTTCCAGTTGTGGGCGGTACGCGGATGAAACGCGCGCTCGAACCGCTTCGGGACATGGCAGAGGATGGCTAGCCGCATGCACCCGTTCCGCCAGGGTCGCTGGATCCAGGGGAATGGAACGGACGCCCAGGAATTCATGTACCATGGCCAGCAAGCGGGCGGGTTGCTGCGCGATTGCGTCATAGAAGATGACCAGAATCTGTTCGGGCCGGAAATACTGGGTGTATTTGCAGAGGGTACGAAGGTATTCTCCCTGTCGTTTCCCTCGATAATTGAAGTAGTTAAGGGCAACCGCGGGGCGCTGGTCAAGGATTCCGCCCCGAGCATACATTGTGTACTCCGACCAGAAGCGTTGAACCGGATCACGGATCAGGAACAAGAGTTTGGCGGTGGGAGCCAGCGCGTGCATATGCCGGATATCAGGCTCACGGCATCGCATGTAGCCGGGCGAAATTTCACCACCCACGCAACCGGTTGGCACCGAGCGGAACAGAGAGCCATACCAGCGATCATTGCGTGGGCCCAGATAAAACCTTAACCACCAAACCAATCGCTGGACATCCTCACGCGTGCGAATCTGCTTCAAAAACTGGAACACTAACCGACGCCAGTAGGGACGCATGAGATCGGTCATCAGCCGAGATCGCCGGGGCGTTGAAAACCGAGGGCCAAGCGTGGCGCAGAAGTAATCAATTTCCTTGTAAGGCGTCATCCAGATCTGGGGATGATGCTGGAGAATCTGGTAGAGCCAGGTCGTGCCGGCCTTGGCGGCACCAATTCCAATAAAGTCAGGGGCAAAGCATGAACGATTAGGCATGCGTTCGTCACAGTGTGCATTGGTCCAAAATTGTGTTCGGTGCCACCACCGTACAACCGTGAGAAACGGCCCACGAACCGCAAAGAAACGGCAGGGATTACTGGTTGGAGGCATCGCGGAGCCCCAGCCGAGCGGCGGTTTGTTGGGTTGCCTCAGAGAATCGCCGCTTCCATTCGGTCAACCACGTGCGAGACTGTTTGGGAAGGATCGTACCGGCTTGCAAGATACCCATCAGTTCTTCACAGGGAACATGGCCGCCATTCCCCAGCCGTTCCAGCAACGCCTGATACTCGACCAAAGGCGGTTCCCCCTGCGAAGCCAGAAATGACACCAGGCGAACCCCAGTGGGCAAGGGCCGTTCCACCCGACCCACCAAAAAGTTGAACGTCTCGGGATACAGTTCCACTCCCGGCTCCACCTCCGCCACCGCACGATTCAGGGACGGCTGATCGGCCACCAGCCCCATCTGCACCGTTTCACGCCACCGCGCATGCCAGGTCTCAAAGAACCGGTGTGTCTGGGCATTATCTGCAACCCAGAACACTCCACCGGCACAATAGTTTTCGCTTGGGCTCCAGCCCAACCGGCGATAGTGCGAGGCCAGCCAGCCAGGAAACGCCCCCGGACGATCGGGAAAGAACCGGTCCAACGTCAGGCCAAAGTCCCGCTTGCAGGCGAATAGCTCATCCAGTGGCCCAGTAACCACACTATCCGTATCCAGGTACACAAACGGGCCCGAAATTCGACCTCGCAGCGACGTTTTGATGAACCGACTGCGATGCACGGCGCCCCCCGTGGCCTCGGCACACACCACCCACCGATCCACCAGTTCAATCCATGAATGATGATTGGATCGGAAGTACTGATCCATCGACAGATCACAGAAACAGTGCACCACCACATCGGGATCAACGCGACGGAGCGATAGAATCGATAGACGCATCCCTTCAAGATACGGACGAGCCGCCGTGGCTGAATCTCCCGTCAGTACGTAAACCACCTGTCCCACGGTCAGTCTCCAGCATTCATCGCTCGACGTGTAAGAGCCCCCCTCAAAGCCGGGAACCCCCGAACGGCCAGAATCCCGTGCCCACTTGCAACAAGCCTCGCAAGCCGGTCACCGGCCGACAACTCCGGGCCCAACCGCCTCGCCAGCCAGAACGGAACCGCGTTCGGTCCAGAAACCGACCGGTCTGGACCATGGTCTTGTACACCTCGCACGACGAGCAGGGAACATCGCGACGGTCCGCCTGCTGCCCCTGGAGCATGGCACGCGCCTCGTTCAGCTTCGCACCATTGACCACGGCTTCCAGTCCGTCCTGGAACACATTGCCACCAAACTCACCCCAGTAATTTCGACAGCAGCCTAGCATCTTCCCATCCCAGTTCACCTGGGGAAGATCCCACAGTTGATGACAGATATTCCCCAGGTATTCCGATCCATACTTCGCTCGATATTCCGCGCGAGTGGCCACACCCCCGTCCAGTTGCTTGCGGACCGCGTCCATGTTCCTGATCGGTGAGAATTCGTTATCCCACCCAAGCTTGGGGTAAAACGTCATGTTCCACTGGGCCGCAAGTTCGCACGCCTTCCCAAGCTCATGCTCA
This sequence comes from uncultured Planctomycetales bacterium, assembly GCA_903926465.1. Lineage (GTDB taxonomy): Bacteria > Planctomycetota > Planctomycetia > Isosphaerales > Isosphaeraceae > CAIYJE01. Next base: position 3,202 of record CAIYJE010000164.1, on the reverse strand, counting down.
TTATGACCAAACACAATGAATTGCCAGTACAGCCTGGGGAACTCGCTGCCATACTGTTGCTTGTAGGCGTTCAGCTTTTGGATACGCTCAACCACCCAATCATAATTACCCCGAACCCGATACGCGGCGTAACTTTCTGGACTCACCCCATCCAGCGAAACGGTCAGGCTGTGGAACTGATATTTCACCAAGCCTTCAAGCACGGCATCTCGCACGTGATTGAGGTTCACGCCGTTCTCGGCCGTGAGCCGCACCTGGCGCTGGAACGCATACTCCAACATCTTCAACAGATCTGGATTCAGAAAGATCTCTCCAAAATTGGAAAGTTCAATCTCTTTCAGGCCGGGATTGGCCTCAATCAGATCTCGGAAATCCAGGAACTTCAAGAACCCAGAGCCCACGACCGGCTGGATCGCTCCGGTTGTGGTGGGACAAGACGGGCATCGAAGTTGGCAATGCGAACTGGCCTCGAGCCGGATTCGGGTCGGCCTGATCGGTCCTCGCATACAACTTGATCGCCCCACTAAAAGCGACATCGCTTGGGTTTGGAACAAAGGCGTAGGTTACCGAACTATCTTATGGGTTTCCGGGAGTGACACAACTTCAAGCCACCGCTGTTGCCAATTCTCACCCCTGGCAATTCCTCTGTTCCGCTTCGGCCATTGATTATTGGCTCTGCGGCCGGAAGCCCACAAGACTCAAGCATGGAAGTTGACGCGATTTGGACTCTCCTTTGCACGGTTTTGTTCCTGGAGATCCCTTGGGACGGACGTTGAGATTCCCCTCTCTGGCCTCACGCAGGAGCAAACTCATGCACCGAGAAAATCTGATCCATCATGATGCCCCGCCGATCCGCGGCTATGCCTGGCACGTTTATCCAGACCCGGCCACGCCTGGGGTGATGGCCGGTGATGACCCGTTTGGCACCACCGAAGCCCCCGGGCCCAACCGAGGGCTGATCTGTTTGCCAACCGGGGTGATGCAACACTGGAAGTTGCAAACCGGGCTCCCAGGCATTGCCAACCTGACCACGGAAAACTCGTTCCTGGTGCTGACCGAGGACCACGAACCACCGCCGCTTACCGAAGGCTGGTATGCCGAGGCGGCCCGCGTGGATGATCGCTTCCAGCTCGACCAGGGAGGTGGCCGCTGGGTCCGGCTGGTGCGGATCATCGACACCGCCCAGTCCGAGGCGGGCACCGTGGCCCAGGTTGAATTTGAAGTGGAACACCCCTGAGCGATTGAAAGCCGTTGGCAGGGCCGCTTCCGTTCCGGTTTGGCAATCAACCCCTGCCGTATCCCTGGTGCCTGGGCGTATGATGCATGGGCCTGAGCACCCTGGGCGTGACCCAGCGCGGACCGCAATGGGGCCCGCGCTGGGCCCTTCCGATCTCGGCCAGGCTTTTCGCCGATCCCCGCGATCGGTGAATATCCAGCAGTCGGGAACGGGGATGTTTTTATGGACACGGTCGATTCACGAATTCTTGGCGTGGCGGCCCAGGCCGCCCGGGCCGCCGGCACAATTATCGCACGCCACTTCCAGGCCGGTGCCGAGCGGTTGACCTCCAAGGGGGCCGGCAATCTGGTGACCGTGGCCGATGTGGAGGCCGAGCGCGCCATTGTGGCGGCCATCCGCCACCACTTCCCCGATCACGGAATTCTGGCCGAAGAAGAACACGCCGCCACAGCCGTGGGAATCGAGAACCTGTGGGTGATCGACCCGCTCGACGGCACCAATAACTTTGCCCACGGTCTCGACCAGTTTGCGGTCTCCCTTGCGTTTGTGCATCGGGGAATCCCACGCGTTGCCGTGGTCTTTAACCCGGTCCGCAATCATTGGTATTCCGCCGTGCGCGGCCAGGGCGCGTTTCTGAATGGGAAGCCAATTCGCGTCTCCGAGCATGAACGGCTCGACGAGATCCTGTTTGGCGTGGGCTTCTATTATGATCGCGGGATCATCATGGAGGCGACCCTCGGGGCCACCGCCGATCTGATCAGGGCCGGCACCCACGGCGTGCGCAGGTTGGGTGCGGCGGCGCTCGACCTATGCCTGGTGGCCAGCGGCCAGCTGGGCACCTTCTTCGAGTTCGATCTCTCGCCCTGGGATTTCGCAGGCGGCTGGCTGATCGTGGAGGAAGCCGGCGGCCGGGTGACCGACGCCCTGGGCCAACCACTCACCCTGAACCGTTGCAGCGTGGTCGCCAGCAATCCTCAGGTGCATGAGGCCATGCTCGCGATCACCAGGTCCCATTACCCACAGGCGGTCGGAACCGACCGCGTTCGCCCCTGAGTGCGTGGGCGACCGTCTGACAGACCCTGGACACGTACGCTCACACCGACTCGGAGGGTGTTGCTCCCTTGAATGCGTGGGCGACCGTCTGACAAACCCTGCCCTTGGCTTTGAGGCCGCCTGATCCCGTGGTGGCGAACGCCCTGGAACGGCCGTCCTGCCTCAATGCTAAAAAACTTGGCAGCGATCGCCCAGGAAGCAATCATCTCTGCTTCAAGATCAGCGTGTGCTGGCACAATTCTGAAATTGTTACCAAGCCTCAAAACGATCGCCGAAAAAAAATGGGGGCATTTTCCGCATAAAACAGGGTGATTTTTGAAATCCTCGTGCCCGTGTAATCGAATGGCCCACCGTTTGCTTTTCATCACCCATGTCTGAAAGGAAGACTGAAACCAGGCCAGTTTCAGAGTCTTGTGTCACAGATTCTGGCCAACCTCGTTTAAACCCTGGGTAAGGAGGTGATCTTCGTCTGGCTTCGGTTCTTGTGTTGACGGCAAGTTCCGCCCGCCTTACGTCGGTTCCACAATCCTCGTGATGAGGAGGCTTTCTATGACCAACACTTCCTTGAGTTCAATCGCGACGTTCTTGGATCCGGTGGCTGCCAAAACTGCATGCACCATTCATGGTCCCCCAAAAACTCTTTGAGATCTTCTGTCGGGCCTTCACCCTTTGCCTTTGACCTCTTTTCTTGGGATTCGCACATAAGATTTTCCTGATTCCAGAGGGCCGCAGTCATGACGTTCACTGCACTCGCACCGGTTCAGTTCCCGCACTATCCCAGCACCAAAAAGCCAGCCGCCTCGATTCACGGCCCACCAGGGGCCTGAGCCCCGCGTCCTTGTTCTTGACACCTCTTTGACCTCTTTTCTTGGAATGCGCACATAAGATTTTCCGTAAGCATTCAGCCGAATT
>CAIYJE010000163.1 GCA_903926465.1 uncultured Planctomycetales bacterium | reverse complement strand
TTCGCGGAGCTTGCCCGGCCCCTTGGCCTCACCATGATCGAGCAGGCTTTGTTGCGCCGACGATCGTTTGACTTCCAGGTTGTTGAGCGTGTCTTCGTAGGATTCAAGACGAACGACTTTGAACAGCCGCGGCCCGCGCTCGGCCTCTTCTGGCAAAGCAAGACGACTGGGCTTTCCATTATCCCATTCTGGCGTGAATGCCACTTTTTTAAGGCGGGGTAGCAAAACCGTGTCAAAGTAATCGGCCATTTCTACAAGTGCGAAACGGCGTTTTGCGCCATCCTTGCGATTTAGAATTATGGTTGCATGGCCAGTTGTGCCTGACCCGCCGAAGTAATCAAGAACGGTTGTTGATGGTTCGGCCGCACCTGCAATATAAATAGCGTCAAGAACTGCGTGGATAGATTTGGGATAGGAAAAAGATGATTGTCCAAACAGTTTTTTCAGTAACGCCGTGCCATGTTCAGTAGCTGAGTATTTTGCATCAAACCAAGACGAAACGGATACTACCCCTTCTTCGTGCGGGCGCCGCTTGTAGTAAACATAGTCTCGTCTGCTGCGATCTGGACGGACAGCGAGTTTGTCTAAAGAGGACATTACTGTCGTCCATTCCCATCTCCAGTTTTTTTGGACGCCATCCTCATTGTCAGGCCAGATGGCATGTTCACCCTTGGATGGCTGCTCTTCTACGATCCATTCCTCGGTAGCTGGCTTCCATGTCATAGGAGGAACACGGATCGCCCCTTCTTTTATATAAATTGGGTAATACAGGGCACGTCGAGCGTCACGATCAGAATTTGAACCTTCACGGCGCAGGTTACGCCATTCAAAGGCACCTTCAGCATCAACTTGAGAAAAACGTGCCATTTGCTCCTCTGTAGGAGGCAATCTACCAATGCAAGATTTAGCGGAGGCACCGGCGAATAATAAGTATTCGTGCGACACAGCGTATCCCGTTTGAGTGGGGCGACCAGAGGGGTTTGCACGTACGCAAATAGTGCCGAGCAAGCGATTACCAAACTGATTAGTGAGAATGAGGCTAAGTTCCCTTTGCTGTTCATCGTCAATCGCTACAACTAGATCCCCATTGTCCGTTAATAGTGGGTGAGTCAGTGTAACGCGGTTATTTAAGAGGGAGATCCAGCTCGAACACTTATAGCCATTTTTGTAGTCAATCGCGGAAGCATCAGTATTATATGGTGGATCAATATAAACGCATTTCACCTTATCCCGGTACCTAGCCTGCATCAGGCTGAGCGCCTGGAAGTTTTCACTGTGGAACAGGGTGCCGTCGGTTTTCTCGTCGATGTCGCCGAGTGCTTCCAGGAGCCGGGCGGTGAAGTTGGCGTCAAAATGGCGGGTGTCAATCATCAACGACGGGTTGGCGTTGAGGAATTCAGGCGAGCGGAGTGCGGGCCGCTGGCCAAACAGGCCATCGTCTGCCTGTTCCAGTTCGGAGAGGTGGTGGAGCTGTTCCCACTCGGCCCACTGCGCGGCGTTGGCCACGATTTCGGCCAGGAAATCCTCAGGGATCTCCTTGATGGCAACGCAATACTGGGTCTCGACCACGAACTTCTTCTTGAGCCAGAGGGTCTTCTGGAAATCTTCGAGCTGGGCCAGGAAGGTGATAATCTTGCCGGCGACCCGGCGGATGACCTTGATCTTGGAGAGGTATTGCTCAACGCGGGGCGCGGTTTCGCTCTCGATATCGTCGAGCTGCATGACCTCGTTCTTGATGTAAAAATCCAGTTCCCGGCGCAAAAATCCGCCCAGGTCTTTGTGGATGAAGTAGTCAAACGTGTTGCGGGCCACGTAGCGGTTCAGGTGGGCGCGCAGGCGGCTGTAATCGGCCCGGGTGCCGTCGGCCTTGGTGTGGGGTTGGCCCAGCCGCTCGATCCAGGATGCGAGCAATTCTTCGCTGAGGGCGAGCACCCGTTTTTCGGCAATCTCGCTCAGGTCTTTTTGGGTGGGCGGCTTGGTTTTGTTCGGTCTGGCGGCCTCGGGCCAGTCGGTCAGGCTGGCCGGGCGATATTGGAACCGGAGCCGGAGTTCGCCGGCTTCGAGCGTGACAAAATCTTGAGTCGAGAGAATGAACACGCGATCTTTGCCGGCCTGGGCCTTGACGTTGCCGTGTTCCCCTTCGGCGGCATCGACAAGTTGCAAGTGTACGCGCAAGGGGTTGGCGTCGTCGCCGGGGTTGAGCCGGAACGAGTAGTCACGCAGGTATTCGCTGGTCTTGACGTAGAACTGGTCGTGGTTGGCCCAGTAGAGTTTCACTTCCTCGCCGTCGTAGGGAATGGCGTAGCGGCCGTCGCGTGAGTAGCGGCGCTTGGAGATGAAGTCGCCTTCGGAGTAGTAGCGGCTGAAGAAGTGGAGCAGGTGGTCGTACACCTCCGCTTCGAGGGTGTTGATATCCACGGCCTCGGTTTTCAGCCTGCCGCGCAGGTCTTGGACTTTCTGGCTGCTCTCGGGATCGAAGCCCAGGCCCCGGGCGGCGTCGATGGTTTTGGCCAGCTCGGCTTCCAGGTCGGCCTTATCGGCGGTCTTGTACTGGCCGAATTCCTGTTTGACCTGGGGCAAGAGGTCACGTTCCAGGAACTGGGTAATCTCGCCGGCGCGGGCGTGCATGATGCGGTAAAGGCCGAAGTCGAGGTCCGGCTGATCAAGTTGGAAGAGTTCCTGGAGTAGCGATTTCAGTTTCTCAAATTTCTGGCTCATGGCGGTCTCGATCGATCTCTGGCTTGAGTTTGGGGGCTGGTCAGGCCACTTCCCAGCGGATGGTAAACAGGGTTTCGTGGTGGGTGCGCTGGCTGAGCCGTTTTTCGAGGGTGGTAATCAGGGCGTCTCGTTTTTCGATGATCTCGTCTTCGGCCTTGAAGATTTCCTGCCGTTGGCGTCGTTTGAGTTT
>CAIYJE010000162.1 GCA_903926465.1 uncultured Planctomycetales bacterium | reverse complement strand
TGCGCCCCGCCCGCCGGCGTGGAAGCTCAGCAGCCGCCTGCGTGAACGTGATCAGGTTTTCTTGGGTCGTGTCGATCAAAGAATCTTCTCCTGGGTGAATGAGCCCGCTGGCCAAGGACAGCCATGATGCGCAACCACTCGCATCAAGTTCAATTCCATTGAATGGTTGGGAAACATGCCACCCCATCAAGAGCTTTTTTTTCAGGAAACCGCGTGCTATTCCTCGCTTGTCCATCGGGTTGAATCGCGAAAAATACAAGAAAACCCGCGCGATTTAGAGAACCAAACCATACCCAGAACCTTATATGAAGTTCTCATAAAGATGGCTGGAACGCCAGTCGCATCTGCGGCTGAGATTGATAGCGGGCAAAGAATAACATGGTCAATATTTTCGGCGTGGATTGATTGGGTAATTCCACTCGACAAGGAACGCCTGAGAGGAGGGGTATCGGACGTCGAAACGGTATTCCCATCTGTTGCGGAAGTTGCCGTAGGTCGGGTTCGTCATGACTAGCTTCGTTGCTTGCTGCTCGTCGCACGGGGTCTGCGAGATCAGACTGATCTGCACCCGAAACCTTTGCTGGGTACCCCCCAGCGAGTGGTTCTCGACGACACTGATAAATCGGTGGCCAACCTTGGTCCATTTGCTGGTGCCTGCCGGGAGGTGGCTCACCACCAGGTTTATGCCCAGTTCATCCGCCAGGTCCTGTAACACACCCTTGCTGGAATCCGACGGGGATTCCCGGTGGGTTCGCAGGTTCGTGATGATCAACAGTTCGCTGGGCTTTGCAAAGCGGGCGATCCCGATCTTCTGCCACCATTGAGCGATACTTACGCACATGAATGATGCGTCATAGCTCCCGACGCTTGTCCGGGCCCAGTACCGATCACTGGCTATATCGGTGCTACTGTCAAGAATTACGTGATTTTCGTGAGAGTGCTCCTCGGCACGCTCCAAAGGATCAGATGCCGGCGACTTGACCTCCCGTTCCCACCATACTTCCACGGCAATCACGGGCTGCTGACGCGTCTGGAATTGAAGCACCTCGGTATTGATGAAATCGAACTGCTCGTTCCGGCTGTCCCTCACGTTACACAGTCGAATCCGGTATCGCCCAACCTTGGCTTACCCCACCCTGCTCATCGCTTCGGCCGCTTTTTCCATATCGACCTCGGCGTAGATCTGGGTCACCGCTGGTGAAGAGTGGCCGAGGACTGCGCGGGCCACATCGAGGCCAAATTCGCGCCTGAGCATGGTGGCCGTTGAATGGCGGAGCTGGTTGGGGTGCCAGGCTGGAATTGCAGGCTTACCATGCTTGGCGTTTTCGCGGTTCGCCCGCAGAATCCCGTACTGGATCGCCCGTCGGTAAGAGTCGACGGTGTAAACAGCGCCGGGGGACTTCCGAGGACGAGACTTGGCTCGGTTCGCCTGGGATGGCTGGACGCGTGTCTTGCGGTTCTGCCTCATGTCTTCTTTGCGCTGGGTCTCTGCCTCGGCGGGCGAAAACAGGTAGGCTGTCGGCTCTGGACGGAGCCATTGCTCGACCACGGCCATCGCTTGGGGCCCTAGTGGAATCGGCCGTTCCTTCTCATGGTGCTCGGTCTTGTGCGAGCCAGGCGTGTAGATCCATTTGTCACTGGCTTTAACAATATCGACGGTTCGCATGATGCAAACCTCGCCAGGTCGCATGGCGGCCTTGAGCTGGATCTGAATCATCGCCCAGACCTGGGGCGAAACATATGGCTGAATCGCTTCCACATCCGCCAGGGACACAGGCTTAACGCGCCGGGCCTCCGGCAGATCTGTTCTTCCTCGGCGTAGGCCGGGAACAGTTTTGAGACTTTGATGGACCGTGACTGGCACCAGTTCGTTTTCCGCAGCCCAGCGAAAGGCTCGCACGATCAGTCGTGTGCCGCGATTGACTCCCGACCTGGTCAGGCCCGAGCTCCCCAGGCGGTCTCGTACGACCTTGAGAGCTAGTGGCCCAAATTGAGCAGCCGGAGTGTGGCCGTAGAGTTGGATGAGGGGCCGCAGGGCACACTTGATGTTGCCTGCCTCTGAGGTGGGCTGCCCCCCCTTTCGGTAGTAGGTTTGCGCGTGGCGCAGGAAGGCGAGGGCCAGTTCGTTGACCGTGAGGTCTGAACCTGGGTTAGCCGGATTGTGGGCCGGGCGGGGCGGGCTGACGGGTAGGTTTCTACCTCGTGAGAGCCATTCCCCGACGAGACGGTTGTACTCGGCGCGACTTCCTGGGGAGCCGTAGGGGCCCAGATAAAAATCACGGCCGTTGAGGGTGACGACCGCCTTGTTCGTCGGCCGATGCAGACGATAGGAAGGGGTCGATTTGGTGTGCTGAGTCACGGTCGAAGCTACTGAATCCGGTAAGTTACCGGCTTTCGGTGAGTTTTCGAGCCGCTTCGCCGAAGATTGGCGAATTTCCTAAGACTAGGAATCAGCAGAATTTACAAACAGTGGAGACGGACGGAATCGAACCGACAACCTCCTGCGTGCAAAGCAGGCGCTCTCCCAATTGAGCTACGTCCCCGTGCGGTCAAATATACTCAAAGTCTCTGGGAATGCAAGTCGGACCTACAAAATAACGCTGGTGCCTGCCTGGGCCTCAACGGGGTCAGTTTCCGCTGATCCAGTTTTCTGTGGCCTGCACAGCATCCAGCCGGGTCCGAAACTCGGTGGCTTGCCAGCGATAACTGCCCCCCTGGGGATCTGGCATTTTGTCCGTGACCCACTCGCGGATGACCTGGGGAGACCGGCTTACCAGAGTTCCGCGGCGGAGCCGGTTGCCGGGTAGCGGCTGCTCAAACACCACGCCGTAGTAAACGAGATTCGTTTGGGACCGAAGCTTGGCCAGATGTTTCTCGACCTGGGAATCAATCTGCCGGAATTTTGATCCAAAGTGGCGAACAAACAGGGCCTGATTTTCTTGCGCCGTGCGCGAGACGCCTGGCGGAAGTTGACTCATTTCTTTGAGATAGTTCAGGAATGCGGGGGTCTGTTTGTTTGCCAGGTAATGGGTCAGCGCCCAGGAAAGCGAGTAGTCCGTGGGGGTGAGACTGGTCTTTGAGATCAGGTACTCAACCATTGATGTTCCCGCGGCTCGCCCCACTTCCACCCGGGTGGATGCGGGGGTATTTCCTTGCAAGAACTGGGTGTCTCGCAGGTCTTCGAGCGTGGCGATGTGCAGCGGATTGACCTGCGAGAACTGGACCCATTCGCCATTTTTGCGCTCGGATGCGGCCGCCAGTTCGGCCATCCCCTCAACCAGCCAGGGTGGCCACGCCGCCAGTCTGGGCTGCACTCCCATGTTCTGCAAGATTTGATGGGTGCCTTCGTGGGTCACCGTTTGGGGCTTGCGCATGGCTGCAAACTGAGCGTCTTCGAGCTGTCGTTCCGAGGTCTCGTAGAAGAAGATTCGGTTCGACATAATTTCATAATAGGCCTGGACCTCAGAATCGACTTCACGGTGCCGTCGGAAGTCTTCCTCGGATCGGAAAATGATAGCCACCAGTGGGAATTCGGAGTCTGCCACGGCAAACCCGCGCTCTTGAAACTTCTCGATGAGTTTCTTGTAAAGGCTTTCGAGCAAGCGGGCGCTGTTCTGGGCGAACTCCTCGGAACATTGATAGAAGATCAGGTAATGATCGGTTTGTTCGACCTTGAAGTCTTTGTATTCACCCTTGGACAGGCGATCTCGAAGGCTGTCGATAGGAACCGGCTGGAACGGGTCCTCGGTGTAGACGGGGCGTGCAAAGCTTGCAATCCGCCCATCAGGCAAAAGCACCAGGCGTGAGTCTACCGGGCCGTACTGGCGGCCCACGGTCACAACGCCCGATTCATCTGCAACCCTCAGGCGTCGAGGGTCTGCGCTGGGGGCTTCCGGGGTTTGCCCGTAAGTCAAGCTACAAAGGCACAGCAAGAGCGTGTACAGAACCAGCAAGGCAGGGCAATGCCGGTGGTTCGGACGTTCCGTGATGGCGTATGGCTGTGCTGGCTGCTGACGATTCATTTCTGGTCCCGCCGGGTTCGGGACATCAAGTGCCCACTCCATGAATCATGTTTAGATCGTAGCGGGCCAGCAGGCTATCGGAAAGGGTTTGGGCTTGGTGTTTGCATCAGGCCGGTCGGCTAGCTCACGGCCCTGCTCTCAGGCGCAGACCGAACCCTTCAACCCAGGTGGAGAGTGGCTTGGGCGATCCATCCGGGCGAACCAGGCCGGAATGCGTATAAAGCCGGGGGTTGGCATCGCTGGCCTCAAGCCAGGTGACCGACTTCACAAAGGGCTTGGCCACGGCCAGTTCTAGCCAGTTTTTTGCCCAGGACCACTGAAGCGATTCGTCAACCGGCTCTGGCCAGGCCGTGGGATCGGCTGAGGCAAGGCCGGCAACTGTGGTGTCCGGTTCGGTGGACGATGGAATTGCGAGCGAAATATGCAGCGGTAAACCAATCAGGGAATAAAGATCGAGCAGCCTGGAAAACTCCAGCAATTCTCGCAAGGGGCTGCCTGGTGCCTGGTACCCAGGCGCGAATTCAAGGGCGATCCCTGAGAGCCCCAAGTCTGCATGAGCCAGGGCGTCTGCAAGGTGCAGAGGGCCCAATGTCGTGTTGCCAGTGGCCAACCGGTCTCCCCAGGGACGATCAAATCCAACGATCAGGTGGGCTCTGGGCTCAATCTGGCGGGCCACCTGAACCAGCCTGGCGGTCAACCTGATCTGTTCTTCTTCAGACAGACCCAGGATCTTGCTGGAGCAAACTCTGTGGACCAGTTGCCAGGTCGAGATCTTCCCTCGGTACCGCTCCAGGGTGGCCTGGGTCAGTTCCGTCGCCTGATCCACAATGGCATCAAAGTCTCCTTGCCAGAGCCAAAGCCAGTCGGGCAGAGCATGCGGTCTGAGGTCGATCAGCGGACCGATGCTGGGGGTCAGGTTTCTCTCTGCGCACCAGTCCATTTGCGCATCCAGCACGTTCCAGTTAAACCGTCCGGAATCTGGAACCACTGTCCCCCACTGACAGTGCACCCGCCCCCCTGTGAAGCCTTTGGTAATGGTGCTCGGTAGCGGGCTGGAGAGAATGGTCTCGGGAACTTCCAGTGCCAGGCTGGTTCCAGAGAGTGACTTGAGTTCTCGTCGCCGCTGCGTCACCTCTTGCGCATAGAGGCCGGCCAGAATCCGGCCCCCTTCAATGGCGTTTTCAATTGCCAGATTGGCAAATGTTTCCACGTCCGCGGCCAGGTTTGCAGTCACCGCTTTTGACAAGAAATGGCGAGAAGCCTTGAGGTGCTCATTCAAAGGACCGGTGCGTTGCAACCCAAGCGCTTCCCACTCGGCATTTTGATTGAGCAGGTCGTTCACGGTGCCACGGGCAAGTTCAAGAGCCAGGTCGTAAGGCTGGGCTCGCTCCGCCAGGGTTGCCGTTGAAAGCACCAGCCGCCCCAGACGCCTGGTTGTGAACGGAATGACCAGCCGACCGCTCTCAGGCTCCTGGCGATTGACGCTCAGAATTCCCTGGCGAATCTCGACCGTGCCCCGTGTGGGTGAACGATCGAGCCCCACCACGTACGCACGTTTGAGTTCGGTCTCAGGACCTGGGTCTGCCGGCAGCCGAAATTTCAGAAGGCCCATAGCTAATCAGTGGCTTCAAAACCCCTGCTCCGGCTCGAAAGGAGATTCCTGACCTATCCAGAGTCGCCATCGGTTCAGCTTGCGTTCCAGACCTCTGGGTTGACCAGGTTCGATGGCGTGTGACCAGCCAGGGCCGCAAGGATATTTTCCGCAGCCATTCGAGACATGGCTCCACGTGTGGCCAAAGTGGCGCTTCCGAGGTGTGGGAGCAGAACCGTGTTTGGGCAATCGGCCAGCCCTGGGGCAATTCTGGGTTCGTCTTCGTAAACGTCCAGGCCCGCGCCAGCAATCTGGTGGGTCTTCAGGGCATGCACCAGCGCGGCTTCGTTGACAACCGGCCCACGTGCCGTATTGATCAGGAAGGCGGTCGGTTTCATTTGGGCCAGGGCGTGGCTGTCAATCATATGGCGGGTTTTGGCCGTCAGAGGCACATGAAGGCTGACAAAATCACTCAGCCTTAGCAATTCCTCTAGCTCGCAGAACCGCCCACCAAGCTGATCCAGTTCTGGAACGCTCCGATTTCCGTGGTAAAGGATGGGCATTCCAAATGCCGCGGCTCTACGCGCCACGGCGGTGGCAATGCGTCCAGGGCCAATCAGGCCGAGAGTTGCGCCCGACACATCGGAACCAAGCATGTAAAGGGGGCCCCAGCCCTGGAACCGCCCCGCACGCATTTCCTGGTCCCCTTCCGCCACGCGTCGGGCCACGGCGAGGATGAGTGCCAGGGTCAGGTCGGCCGTGCATTCGGTGAGCACCCCGGGGGTGTTCGAGACAGGAATCTTACGGGCCGAGGCCGCGGCGACATCAATATTGTTGAAGCCCACGGCCATGTTGGCCACGATCTTGCATCCGCGAGCCGCCTCAAGTACAGACTCGTCCATGGCATCGGTCAGCTGGCAGAGCACCGCTTGGCGGCCGGCCACCGCGTGCCTGAGCTCACTGGCCGGTAACGATCGGTCCTCAGGGTGCATTTCAAACGGGATTCTGGATTCCCGGATTTTTTTGAGGCCAGGCTCTGGAATTAGCCGGGTGATGAAAATTGGTGCCGTCATGACCGGGAGATCCCGCTGCCAAACGATTGTTCAACAAAAAGCAATGGAAAGCTATCATATTCGGTCTTCCTCCATTTGTCGCTTGCTAGCCACTCAAAACAGGGAACGTTCTCTCTAGTTCGGGTAGATTGCTCGGTTTTTAGATGGTAGGCAACCGGGTTGATTGGCTCGACAGAAGTAGGTTCTTTGCTATATTTAAGTCGATTTCGGTCATTTAACAGAGAGAACTCCAGGTCATGTCCAAAGTTCTGATTTCGGCTGGTCCGCTCCGGAATAACCCTGGTCGGTTTCGAGATCTGCTGCACCAGGCTGGGCTGGAAACCATAGACCCGCCTGGTGACTACCAGTTGACCTCGCAAGATCTTGATTCCTTGCTGCCAGGGGTTTCCGCGGTGGTGGCGGGAATGGAGCCTTACACCAACGATCTGTTCCTGCGCTGCCCACAGCTCCGGGTGATTGCCCGAACGGGGGTTGGTTATGACGCCGTTGATGTGCAGGCCGCAACTCGTCACGGCATTGTTGCCACCATCACGCCTGGTACCAACCAAGAATCGGTGGCGGAACAGGCGTTCGCGCTGATGCTTGGGGTGAGCCGTCGGGTCGCCCTGAATGATCGAATCATCCGTATCGGCGGCTGGGACCGAACTCTGGTCATTCCCTTACGTGGCAAAACTCTTGGCCTTTTTGGCCTGGGTCGAATTGGCAAGGCCATGGTGCCCCGGGCCCGGGCTTTTGGTATGGACGTGATTGCCGTTGACCCATTCACGAGCTCCGCAGACGCCCAGAAACTGGGAGTGCAGCTTGTTGATTTTGAAACCCTGATCGCCCGCTGCGATGTTCTCAGTTTGCACTGTCCGTTAACGCCCGAAACTCGCGGCCTTTTTAGCACGGCGGTCTTTGATCGCATGAAGCCGGGTGCTTTGTTCATCAACACGGCACGTGGTGGCGTGGTGAACGAAGCCGACCTCCACCAGGCATTGCAGCGTGGCCACCTTGCCGGCGCAGGTCTGGATGTTCTGGAGCCAGAGCCCCCCAGCGCTGACAATCCTTTAATTCAACTGGATAACGTGGTAATCAGTCCGCACATCTCGGGGATTGACACCAAGGCCATGGCCGACATGGCCGAAAAGGCGGTCGATTGCATTATCCAGCTGAAGGCTGGTGACTGGCCGGAAGACTGCGTGATCAACCAGGATGTTCGACCGGGCTGGAAATGGTGAGATCTTCGTAAACAACCCGCCGAATTCAACGAGCGATTCACAATTGGGATGGACGCAAAAACAACCCCAAGAGACAGCCGAGGGCGGCTGACCCCCATGTGCAGCCCAATCGTGAACCACTGGGAAAACCCTCAAACTTTGAATGTCCCAGGTGGCTAGATCTCGCCACCCCGAACCTCAGGAAGCCCCCAGCAATTCCCAGAGGCCGTCAGTCCGAAGCACCAAGTGGTTGCCATATCAATGCAAAAAGAAACGCACAGGCCAGATAGGCCCGTGCGTTTCTTTGAATTTCAACGGATCGAATTGCGTGTTTGTCAGACCTGGAAAGAGCTGCCGCACCCGCAAGACTTGACCACATTGGGGTTATTGAAAACAAAACCGCTTTTATCGAGGCCGTCGTGGTAATCCACAATCGTGCCGTCGAGATAAGGGTCAAATTTCTTTTCAATCGCAAGGCGAACGCCGTGGTAGTCTGCCACGCGGTCACGCTCGGATGTTTCGGTATCAAAGTTCAGGCTGTAAGAAAAGCCGCTGCAACCGCCACCTTGGACTCCAACCCGCAGTACCGTTCCTTCTGGAAGGTTCTGCTCGGTCAGGATCCGCTTCACTTGGCGGGCGGCCGTCTCACTTAAAGTCACGGGCATGAGGAAACCTCCTGGCAAAGAACAGACCGTCTTGACCGTTACACTACAAATTTATACCGCGCAGCCCGTAGCTTCAAGATCAGGCTCCTTCTGTTTGACGCAAAAAGGCCCATCCTGGCCCTGCTCCGACGTCTGTAGGTACCCCTGATATTTCAACGATGATTCCAATTTCAAAGAATCCTGACGGGTCACAGGACAGTCGGAATTTGCTCTGTGTAGGCAGGATCTGCTTCAGGCTCGATCCATCCAGGCTGTGCTATATACCCGCAGCCGGGCCACGGCATTGGCTACCGCATTCACGGCGTGGTCAATTTCTTCCTCGGTATTAAACCGGCCGATTCCGAACCGCAAACTGGCCCTGGCCATATCTTCTTCCACTCCCATTCCGCGCAAGACGTGGCTCGGTTCTGGATTGGCGGAGGTGCAGGCAGAGCCGGAGCTAACCGCCACCTCACGCATGGCCATCATCAGGGCCTCTCCCTCGACGTAGGCAAAACTCAGGTTCAGGTTGCCAGGTAATCGCTCTGTGGGATGCCCGTTCAGGAAGATTTCTGGCACACGTTCCATCAAACCCAGGTGCAGACGCTCTCGCAGGCCGAGGATCCGAGCCGATTCCTGGGCCATTTCCGCCCCGGCAATCTGACAGGCCTGACCCAGCCCCACAATCAGTGGAACGGCCAGCGTTCCGCTTCGAAATCCACGCTCATGCCCTCCCCCGTCGAACAGCGGTTGAAGCCTGACGGGTTGCATGTGGCGACGTACGTAAAGGGCTCCAATCCCCTTTGGACCATAGAATTTGTGCGCAGTCAGACTCAGGAGCCCAATGCCAGACTCGACCACGTTCAGGGGCAATTTACCCACGGCCTGGGTAGCGTCTGAGTGGAAAACAATTCCACGATCCAAACAAAGGCGGCCAATGTCATGAATGGGGTTGATGGTGCCCACTTCGTTATTGGCCGCCATGACCGAAACCAGGACCGTTTGATCGGTCAGGACCTGAGCGACTGACTCGCTTGAGATTTTTCCCGTGGAATCCGGAGTGAGGAATGTGACCTCATATCCTTCATCTCTGGCCAGCCGTTTGAGGGGATCAAGGACGGCTCGGTGCTCAATACTTGCCGAGACGATATGGTTGCCTTTCTTCTTCAGAAACGGCAAAACCCCCTTGATGGCCAGGTTGTTGGCTTCGGTTGCCCCAGAGGTGAAGACGATCTCACGCGGTTCGGCCCCAATGAGCGCGGCCGCTTGCTCGCGGGCGGCGTTCACGGCGGCCTCGGCATCCCAGCCGAAACGATGCGAAACACTCGACGAATTTCCGTATATCTCTGAGAAATAGGGAATCATCTTGGCAAGCACCCGGGGGTCGGTCCGGGTGGTCGCATGGTTATCAAGATAGATCGGTAGTGAGACCACGGCGTTGCCCCGGTCGAGATAGTTTTTTGTTCTCAGGTCGAATCTTTAATATTCTACCGCCAATTGATTCCCAGCAACGAGTTGCAGGAACAGTGAACCCCTTTGGAACCTCCCCTTTCCTCATTCTCGTGAGTGGCTCAGGTGTATGAATTCCAGGCAAATCAGGAAAAGTTGATTCTGACAAATGTCAGATTCCTTTTCCCTTGGCTTCCATTCACGGGTATAATCTAATGATTAGATTAGAAGGCGACCCACGCTGAGGAGGAAGCCCCATGGCTCTGGGGACTCAGACACCCGGCAAGATGTTCGAGTACGAGCAGTACATCGATTACCAGATCAGCCAGACGCAGGCGAAGATCCGGATGACCGACGTATTGACCGCTGCGGTGACCCTGATTGCCGTTGCCCTGGGGGTACTCTTTCTGGAGATACTTCTGGATCACATGGTGGGGCTTCCGACCTGGCTCAGAGCCACCATTCTGGGGTTAGGGTTATTGGTTGCGGGTGGGTTTGCGGTTTACGGCATTGTTCGGCCTTTGCTGCGTAAGGTGAATCTTTACTACGTGGCGAGGACGATTGAATCTACCGATCCCAAGTTCAAGAATAGCCTGCTGAGTTATCTGGACCTGCGGCATCATCGCGATGGCGTGCCCAAGTCGGTCTTGGCTGCCATTGAGGGGAAAGCGGTTCAGGATCTGACCCGGGTAGATGCGGAGTCGGTGGTTGACCAGAAGCGGTTGATTCACTGGGTTTATGCGCTTGCAGGGGTTGTGGTTCTGACGTGCCTTTACTCGTTGCTGACCCCCAAGAGCATTTTGGATTCCGCGCGAAGGGCCTTTCTCTCAGACGTTTCCCGGCCTACGAACACGCGGCTCGTGAACATCAAGCCTGGGGACGATCCCAAGCTATCCAGCATTATCGGGGGAGATACTGTTGTTTTCTCGGCCGAAGTGCATGGCGCACGGCCTGAAAAGGTGGTTCTGCATTACAGCCTGGATGGCGGGAAATACTTCGCCACCCAGGACCTTGAGAAGGGGAAGAACACGTTTGATCCCTGGACCACTACCGTGCGCGAGATCCAAACTCGCTCAGGGGCAGACGCGGTCCAGTATTTCCTCAAGGGGGGAGACACCGAGTCTCGGCAGTTCAAGCTGGATGTGCGGGCCACGCCCATGGTGCTGTCGGTTCAGCACGACCTCAAATACCCAGATTACATTCAAAAAGAGCGAATCAGGGCCGGCCTGGCGGCAACGCTTGAGGGCGTTGAAGGCGGAGACATTGAGGCGATTGAGGGCACCAAGGTCACAATTCACGCCAAGACCAACGAGCCAGCCAGGGGCGGCATTCTGGAGTTTGATACGCCAGGCGCACGCGGCGTGAAGCAATCGTTCCGGATGGACGTTGTTGGTTCCGACCCCTACCAGCTTGCTGGTCAGTTTGTGGTTGAGCGGGACGGTTCTTACGTTGTGAAATTTGACACCGAGGAAGGGAAGAAAAATCCCAGGCCCGTTGTCTACCAGGTCAAATCGCTTCCCGACCGACCGCCCACGGCGCAGTTTCTTCGTCCCGAACCGGTCGTCAAGGTGCCGAGCAACGGGAGCCTGGCCGTCCGGATTCAGGCCAATGACGACCATGGCCTGAAGGATGCCACGCTCCATGTTCAGCAAGACAAAGAAATTCTGCAGGCGGCCAAGAATTATCTGGATCAGAAAGAACCGGTCACGAGTCTGGTTCAGGTCGACATGCTAGACATTGGGTCGCTGCATGTGCGTCCGGGGACCAAGTTTGAATACTGGCTGACGGTTCGGGATACGCGTCAGCCCCAGTCGAACAAGTTCGAAACCGTGAAGCAGGTTGTTGAGGTTATTGACCCGCTGGCCCCCAAAGACCAGCACCAGCAGGTAGAAGAGCAAAAATCGAAGCTCCAGGAAGATTCTCAGCCGACCAATCCGGAAGACGCAGAGAACCAGCCCAGAGACGAAAATCAGCCGTCGGACGGGTCTAACAACGCGCAGGAGAATGGCGAGCAAAATCGGTCGGAGGATGGGCAAGATCAGAATTCGGCGGGCCAGCAGCCCGACAATTCGCAAGGTTCCGACCAGCAGAATGGCGGCCAGTCTCAGGACGGCGGTCAGTCCAACTCTGGTACTGATGGAAATGCCCAGCAGGACCCCATGACGGCCAAGGACCGCGAGACTCTGAAGCAGCTTGAGAAAGCGCTTAGAGGACAGGAAAAACCCCAGGATACGAGTAATGGTGAGGGCTCACCCAAAAACCAGGGCAGCAATCAGCAGCAAGGGGCATCAAACCCGAACCAGAAAGGTTCTGGTACTGAAAAGCCAATGCCCGGCGCGAATGCCGGCGATCAGCCAAAGTCCGAGAAGAATCCCCCTTCGCCCAGCCAGAATTCTGACAACCAGCAGAATCCCAATGCACCCGGCCAGGAACAAGTTTCGCCAAGCGACACCAAGGCCGAGCGAAATACGCAACAGAACCCCCAGGCTGGCAACCAGAAGCCAGCCGATGGTCAAAAACCTGCCGATGGTCAGAAGGGCCAGCAGCAAGGGATGAAGCCCAAGCCCGGCGACCAGGCCGGCCAGGATGCGCAGCAGAGCCCTGAAGGTGGCAACCAGGAAAATGCTGGCCAGAAGCCAGCCGATGGTCAAAAACCAGCCGACGGCCAGAAGGGCCAGCAGCAAGGGATGAAGCCTAAGCCCGGAGACCAGGCTGGCCAGGATGCGCAGCAGAACCCTGAAGGTGGCAACCAGGAAAATGCTGGTCAGAAGCCAACCGATGGTCAAAAACCTGCGGATGGCCAGAAGGGCCAACAGCAAGGGATGAAGCCCAAGCCGGGAGACCAGGCTGGCCAGGACGCGCAGCAGAACCCCGAGGGTGGCAATCCCGAGAACGCTCGCCAGAAGCCAGCCGATGGTCAAAAACCTGCGGATGGCCAGAAGGGCCAGCAGCAAGGGATGAAGCCCAAGCCGGGAGACCAGACCGGCCAGGATGCGCAGCAGAACCCTGAGGGTGGCAACCAAGAAAACGCTGGCCAGAAGCCAGCCGATGGT
>CAIYJE010000161.1 GCA_903926465.1 uncultured Planctomycetales bacterium | reverse complement strand
GGCGGCGCTTCGAAATGCTGCGATTTCGTTCTTCAGAGTGAATGGCGTCAAGAACATCAGCGCTGAACTGAGAAACAACGCTTACCACGTTGAAGATCTATTGCCCAAGCTGGGTATTTTGAAATAGTCAAAAGCCCTGGGCGGTCAAACCCGGTTCTTGCTCGCTTTTTTGTTCACCCGTACGATGGTGGATACCCGCCATCACTCTGACTCGGAGCCCACCGATGCCACCCTCCCGAACAATACTCCTCGTTGACGACGATCATGAGGTCATCGAGTCATTGCGTACCGTCCTGGAGATCAAGAACTTCCGAGTTCTTGTCGCTCGAGATGGTAATGCGGGACTGGCAGTTGCCGAACGTGAGAATCCGGACCTCATCATCCTGGACATGATGATGCCCAAGAAGAGTGGCTTCCTGGTTCTTGAGAAGCTTCGTTCACGCCCCGGGGGTATGATCCCAACCATCATGATCACAGCGAATGAGGGATCCAGGCACCGGGCCTATGCGGAATTCCTCGGGGTCCGAGACTACCTTCGCAAACCGTTTGCCGTTGAAAAGCTCATGCGTTCCATTGAAAAGATCCTGGGTGAGAAAATCCTGGGAACCGACGGCGAACTTGGCTAACCGGACCTTTTCAGAGCGAGCACTCGCAAACTCGCCAGCAAGCCATCACTCGGTCCCGTTTGGGAATCCATTGCTGGTTTGCCTTTCACCCTATCGACCATCCTTCACGGATTGCATTCCTACCCGCCCGACTGGTGCCGGGGTTTCCCGGCCTCTACATCCCCGACAGACGGAGATCTTTCATGCCCGCCCGTAAAGCGGCCCAGGGACTTGCCCTACTGGCAATCCTTCAGGCTGCCATTGCCGTTCGCACGCCGAACCAGACCCTGGCCCAACAACAGCAAAACCCGGAACTTGTCGCGACCAGCGAAGCCCAGACCCCCGAGCAAGAGCGGGCGGGATTTCACCTTCCGCCTGGTTTTGAAGCACAGCTCGTGGCTTCGGAACCAGATATCGCCAAGCCGATGAATCTGGCCTTTGATGACCAGGGGCGGCTTTGGGTCACCTCGTCGCTCGAATACCCGTTTCCAGCCAACCCCGACCAAGTTGCGCGTGACAAGGTTTCGATCCTGGAAGATTTCGGACCAGATGGTCGGGCTCGCAAGATCACGACCTTTGCCGATGGCCTGAACATCCCGATTGGGGTTCTGCCGCTTTCGACCAGCGATGCCCTGGTGCATAGCATCCCGAACATCTATCACATGATCGACGATGATGGCGACGGCAAGGTCGATCGCCGCGAGGTTGCGTTCGAGAAGTTCGGATTTCAAGACACGCACGGCATGGCGAGCGCATTTAGCTGGGGATTTGACGGCTGGATTTACGCCTGCCACGGTTTCTCCAACACCTCCAAGGTGCAGGGAAAAGACGGCCAAGCCGTTACCATGCAGTCTGGTAACACCTATCGACTACGCCGCGACGGTTCTCACCTGGAACAGCGCACCTGGGGCCAGGTTAACCCGTTCGGCCTCAGCTTTGACCCACGCGGAAATCTGTATTCCTGCGACTGCCATAGCCGGCCGATTTACCAGCTTCTGAACGGGGGTTACTATCCCAGCTTTGGCAAGCCGCACGATGGCCTGGGCTATGCGCCTGAAATGATGACGCACGACCACGCCTCCACGGGTATCTCTGGAATTGTCTATTACGCGGCCGATGCCTTTCCAACCTCCTACCGCGATAACATCTTCATTGGCAATGTGGTGACCAGCCGGATCAATCGCGACCACCTCGACTGGCGCGGCTCAACCCCGGTGGCCGTGGCGGAACCAGACTTCCTGAGCAGCGATGACCCTTGGTTCCGGCCGGTTGATATCGAACTGGGCCCCGACGGCGCCCTGTACGTGGCCGACTTCTACAACAAGATCATCGGCCACTACGAGGTGCCTCTGACCCACCCCGGCAGAGATCGCCAGCGCGGCCGAATCTGGCGCATTGTGTATAAGGGGGCCGATAATGTTGCCACGGCCGCACCTGGCCACGGTGATTTCACCAAGCTCTCCACCGCCGATCTCATCAAGGCCCTGACCCATCCGAACCTGATGGTCAGACTGCGAGCCACCAAACTGCTCGTGGAGCAGGGATTGAAAGATGGTCGGGTTGCCCAAAGCATTGAGCAAACCCTGACGCCAACCGCCGACTCCCTGAGCTGGATTCATAACGCCTGGATTCTTCAACAGCTCGGCACGCTGCCGGAACCGACGTTGCAGAAACTGGCCAACCATACCGACTCCAGCGCTCGCGTGCATGCCATGCGAATTCTGACTGAGCAAGACAAGCTTGGCACCGGCGGCACGGCCCTGGCCTTGGCAGGCCTGAAAGATGCCGATGCGCTGGTGCGCCGATGTGCGGCCGAAGCGCTTGGCAAACACGCGGCCCCTGAATTTGTTCGCCCACTGCTGGACTCACGCCTGGCCACGGACCCACAGGATACGCACCTGACCCACGTGGTTCGCATGGTGCTCAGAGACCAGCTCAAGGGTGGGACCACGTTCCCCGATGGCACCACCGAAAAGAAGTACACGGAGGCCGATCGACGCGCACTGGCCGACGTTTCCACGGGTGTGCCGAGCCTGCCCGCGGCCACCTATCTGCTTGACCATCTCAAAACCATGGCCGAGCCCAACGACAACCGACTGCGATACGAACAGCACGTTGCGCGGTTTGGGAACGCGGAGACCGACGCCGGCTTGATCTCTTATGCCCGCGCCGAACAAACGGCCGATGCAGGCTTCCAGGCTCAGCAACTGCGTGCCATTCACCAGGGCTTGCTGGAACGTGGATCGCCACTGCCCGAGTCTGGCAAAGCCTGGGCCGTTGACGTGCTTGAGAAACTGGCTCATTCCAACGATGCTGGCCAGCGTCAGCAGGCCATGGAACTGGCCACCGTGCTCAAGTTGCCCGAGAGTCGTAAGCTCTTGGCCGAATACGCCGATATCCACGGCAAGCAGCCCGAACCGGTACGGGCTGGCGCTCTGGCAGCACTCGTTGCGATTGACCCAGCTCAGGCCGTTGCACCGCTCAGACTGGTGCTGGGCGAAACCACCGAGCCGATCGGGCTGCGTGAACATGCCGTAAACCTGCTCGGCCAGACTGGCCGTGAGGAAGCAAGAACAGCGCTGCTGGAAGCCATTCCCACGGTTCCGACCCGGCTGCAAACCGCCATGGCGGTTTGGGTGGCCAGTGAACGCAAGGGGGCCGAATCGCTCTTGAGCGCGATGGAGGCTGGCAAGGTCGCGCCCCGGATTTTGCTGGCAACACCAGTGGACGTAAAGCTGCGGGCGGCCGGCGTTCCTGATATCGCGAAGCGGATTGATGCCTTGCGTGCTTCCTTACCCCCTGAGGATAAGGGATTGCTGGACCTGGTCCAGAACCGCCAGACCAAGTTCCGCGGCGAAAATTCAGGCCGCGACCTGGCGAGGGGCGCGGAAATCTTCGGCAAAAAGTGCGCGGCTTGCCATCAACTGGGTGGGCAGGGGGCTCGCGTTGGTCCCCAGCTTGACGGGATTGGCGTGCGTGGTCACGAGCGGTTGATGGAAGATATCCTCGACCCAAATCGCAACGTGGACCAGGCGTTCCGCACCTCGACATTCGCCCTCAAAGACGGCCAGGTTCTGTCTGGCCTGCTGCTCCGCGAAGAAGGCGAAGTGGTTGTGCTGGCGAACATCGAGGGGAAAGAAATCACGGTCCCCAAGAACGCCATCGAAGAGCGGACCATCGTTCAGCTCTCTCCCATGCCGTCCAATTTTTCCGACCAGGTGCCAGAATCGGAATTCTTTGATCTGATCGCTTACCTGCTCACCAAGCGCGAGCAGCAAAAGCCCTGAGCAGACGGTCTTGATGTCGGCCTAGTCCAAACGATGCGACCAAGGGCCGCTATCCGAAAGGGTGGCGGCCCTTATTATTAATGCGAATCTGATATGCGAATCTCACGGTTTACATTGACGTTACACCCAACCTGGCCCAGCAGCGTGGCGGAAAGATAACTTCAGAACTGGTGATTCGGGCTTGGATTTCCACTCAATCGCTTGGCCAGGCCATACGCAACGCAACGCGAAACCGTGTCCAGGAGCGTCCACTGCTTTTTTTTGCGGGCTCTTCCCAAAAGTACAACTTCAAATCTGGCACTTCGCGCTCGTATCGGACAGCAGACTGCAACACAAACGCAAGCCGCGATCATAGCTGGCTCTCCCGCAGCGCAACGCTAAGCCCAGACAGCCAGTCCAGAGAGAGCCCAAAGGCCAACGGCAACTCTTTTCAGCCTCTAACTCACCTGCACTAAGCAGACAACCGACGGTTATAGACCCACCACTCAAACAAGACAATTCCCAGCGCGGCCAATGCTAGGTACCACCACCATTCGCGAGTCACGGGAGCATCTACCCGCATGCTTTGCACCGGTGTTGACCCAATCTTGATGCGAAACGCATCAGCCTGGCTGTCTGTCAGACCCGGTGGCACCTGACCGCGTGGCGCCAGGTTCGATTCCCGTTCGTTGAACAGGTTCACCGCAAAGCCGGTAGACTCGTCCGTTCCGGTCCCCCAGCGGGCCCGGTAAATTCCAGTCTTGCGGGCCTGTGAAACAATGAACGTTCCCTGGCTCGTTCGCCGACACGTTTCCACCAGCCGGCCATCGGGGCCCAGAACCTCAATCTGATCCGCCGGGGTCTCTATGCGAAGCGTCACCGGTTGATCGGTTGAAAACAGGTCGCGATCAGAACTGCCCGCATCGAGCGCGTTGCCAAGCACCTTCAGGCAGTTGTACACGAACAGCGGAAACCCCGATTTCAGCGGCCAGTTGGTGTTGAATTTCTGGCCATCCAGAAGTGTAAAACCAAGCACCACGTCAAGGTATGACCCGCGTGACCGAGCGTACCCCAGAACCCCCTGATCACTTTCGATCAATTGCCTGGCTCCCGCAGGGGGCTCAAGTATGAACCCCTTCTGGACCGCCACCGTGCCCAGGTCACGCACATACTGGAGAATCGGGTGCGACAGGTCCCAGTCAATAATCACCGGGCTCGCAACTTCACGTCCCTGATCGGCAGGTAAGTCAGGTGGCAGGGCCCCAAGGTAAAGGCAACTGGATTCCGGCTGAACTTTGGGGCTCACCCCTTCAAAGATCACCAGATCGTACGAACCATCTTGCAACGCTCGCTGCTGCTCTGGCAAATCAAGTTGCTCGGGTCGGATCGATGTCAGCTCGGCAATCTGGACCGAGGAGGGTGTGGTCAAGGTGTCGGTAAGGAACCGGTTCCCCGAACTGACAACAAGCACACGAGTTCGGCGGGGTACCGTTGCCACCACAAACGCCTGGTTATCAAGCGGCATCGCGTCTGGTTCCTCCAGACGCACAAAAAACTCGCCGGATGGGGCGTCGGCCTTGAGTTCGAACTGAAATGCCTGATCAGACCGCGCGGGGATCTCTAAAGCAACGGCGTCAATCAGATTGCCTGGCTCGCCAGGCATAGCCGGATCATGGCGATAGAGAATCACCCGGCTAGAAACCGGCTCGCCACGATGGTTCCGCACCCGGCCAAACACCTGCAGTTGATCGGGCCGGTTTTCTTCACGCGCGGTACTTAATGAGAGCAGGGCCAGATTATCGGACGCGGGACCTGAAAAAACGGTGGATGCTGGCCCAGAAGCCGGCTCTTGGGTCGACTCTGCGCCCAAGTTGGCAGCCGCAACCGGCAGCCCTTGCTGGGGCGACCATTCGATAGGCGGGCCGATCGGAATCACCTCAGGCTCGATGGTACCCAGGCTGAATCCTTCAACATCCGCAAACCCACCATCGGTGAAGATGAAGAGCTTGGGCGGCACAAACGCCGCAGCCACGGCCCCTTCGCCAGGTTCAAGATATTTCTGCGGATTCGCCAGTCCCGCCACAAGCTGAAGCGCCTCTCGCAACGATGTGGAATGATCGGTCGGCTTGATCGACCGGAGCCGGTCCAGCAGCAGATCTCGATCTTGCGTGTAGTTGGTAACAACCCGCGCCGAGTTGCTGAAGGCAATGATCATGGCCAGATCTTCGGCCTTCATCTCTTCAATCACCGTGCGGGCCTTGCGCAATGCTTGCTCGATCCGGCTCGGCTCAACGTCGGTGGCCGCCATGCTGGCTGATTCATCGATCGCCAGTACCAGCCGCTTTCCCTGTCGGCCCAGCCCCTGCGTTTTAGGCCCCAGCAACGCCAGCATCACCAACCCCACCGCCAGCAGTTGCAACAGCAAGAGCAGGTTCCGCCGCAGCCGCTGGAATGGGCTGTTGACCTGCAAATCCTCCAGGCTCTTGCGCCAGAGAAGCGTGCTGGGCACCTGAACGGCGCGCCGCCGCAGTTTGAGGAAGTACAGCAGCAAGATCCCGAGCGGGACCAGCGCCAGCACGGCCCACGCCTCCGGGCGGATCGGGCTCTCGAACTGGAGGCTCTGGGCCCAGATCATGCTCGGCATCAGCATCCACAAACTCCATCCACCAGCATCATGACGAAGAGGGAAAACGGACCAGGTCTAAAGCAAGCCTGGTCTCACGCTCCAGTGCATCTCAGATTTCCGGCTCACTGTTTTCCTTGCCAGGGCGTAAACCTCTGCGTCTTCGGATCATTGTGTAAAGAATGTAGGAAATCAAAGCCGCCGAAATGGCAAGAAAGACATTTCGGTTCCTGATAATCAGCCAGTTCATCGGTGTCGCTCGTTCAAAAGGGCAGCCTTAACGCACCAGGCCGCGTTGCCGCAAGTAATCCAGAATCAGTTTATCGAATGGGTTGCGGTTGGTTGTGAAAATCGACACGATCCCACGACGGGTACACCAGTCACGCAGGCCCCCCACGAACTGGTCGAGGTGTTCTTTGTACCGCTTCAGCAGCGCAGGGCTGATGGAAATCTCGGTGACCTGACCATCCTCAACGTCTACCAGTCGGAGGTCACCTTGGAGCTCAGGATTCGTTTCTTCCTGACTGAGCACATGAATGACGTAGATATCAAGCTGCCGGGCCAGCAGGTATCGCAGGGCACTTTCGTACCCGTTCTTGTCCAGAAAATCCGAGATGAGGATCACCACCCCTTTGCCGGTATGCCTGATGGCAAAGGATTTGGCGGCTGCGGCCAGGTCGCTTCCGCCCGTGGCTTGCAACCCGTCCAGGTACTGAACCACGCGCCACATCTGACTACGACCCCGTAGCCCAGAAAGCCCTTCGGAAAGCCCAGACCCCAGGGCATCAATCCGAACCCGATCATGGTTGACCAAGCCAACGTAGGCCAGGGCCGCCGCAACCTGTTTACCGTACTGAAGCTTGGTCGGATCACCAAAGTCCATCGACAGGCTTGTATCCAGCAAAATCGAGACGTGAAGATCTTCCTCTTCGAGGAATAGCTTTAGAAAAAGCTTGTCCAGCCGGCCGAACACGTTCCAGTCCAGGTGCCGAAGGTCGTCGCCCGCCGTGTAATTTCGGTGGTCCGCAAACTCAACCGAGGTCCCTTTCCGTTTACTCTTCCGCTCCCCTTTCATCCGACCCACGAAGATTCGCCGACTCATGAGTTCAAGCTGTTCAAGCTTGGCCAGGAACTCGGGATCCAGGAGCTGGCTCTTCGAGGGTGCGCTTGGCATGAGTGGGCAGGGTCTCGGAAGCCAGGGGAAAAATTGCTCAACGCGGGACAACTAGCGAAGCAGCCAGTCTGAAAGTGAAAACAGGCCCAGCATCAGCACCACGCCCAGCCCCAAGGTTAACAACCAGGGAGCCAGAGCCGAGAAAAAGACCAGCCAGCGCCGGCCCAGTGTGAGGCTATTTTCCCGGTGCCGCTGCAAAAAGGTGAGGGCAGAGAACCAGGACTCAAGAATCATGAAGACACCGGCACAACTGACCCAAAGTCCCAGCGTATGGTCTACCGACCAGGCCCAGCCCACCGCCAGGTAGAGCGGCAGACCCAGCACGATGAGGGCACCCAGGTCTCCAACATTCCAGTGCACAGGGTCGGCGGCAGGTGGGCCAACCGAAACCGGCGCAGGACGCGGATTATAGATATCGCTATTGCTGATGCTACTCATGAGGTTGCCGACAGTTCACAGGGTGCAAGTTCAAAGAGACCGCGAATCCATTCGCCCCAAACGCTCCTGGCTGGTTGTTCACAACTCCAACGGACCGAGGCTTCATCCGGCCCTGGCTACGGCTTTTTCGTCGGCCTTCTCCGGGACGGCATCGACAATCTTGAGCAGGACATCGTCGGCTTCCACCCCTTCCGCCTGCGCCTCAAAGTTGAGGAGCGTGCGATGCCGAAGGGCAGGAAGGTAGACCCGGCGGATATCCTCGTAACTCACATTATAACGACCATCAAGGAGCGCCCGCACCTTGGCAGCCAAAACCAAGGTCTGCACTCCACGCGGACTGGTCCCCCATCGAATGTACTGGTTGGTCACCGGAACAGCAAACGGCCCTTCGGGATGAGTCGCCAGAGCCAGACGGATAGCATAGTCCTGGACGTGCGGTGCCACCACCACTTCACGCACCAGAGCCTGCATTCTGACCAAAGTTTCTCCATCGAGCACCCGTTCGGCCTTGGCCTTTTCGCCCCTGGTGGTCCGATCCAGGATGGTGGCCAGCTCCTCTCTGGTGGAATACCCCACCACCAGCTTGAAAAAGAAGCGATCAAGCTGCGCCTCTGGCAGCGGGTACGTTCCCTCTTGTTCAATGGGGTTTTGCGTTGCCATCACAAAGAACGGCTCGCTCAGGCGGTGAACCGTGCCACCCACCGTGACCGAGTGCTCTTGCATGGCCTCTAGCATGGCCGACTGGGTTTTGGGCGTGGCTCGGTTGATCTCGTCGGCCAGGATGATCTGGGCGAACACCGGGCCACGCTGGAACTCAAACACTCGACGCCCCTCGGGCGTTTCCATCACCACATTGGTGCCAATGATGTCGGCCGGCATCAGGTCGGGCGTGAACTGAATCCGGTTGAAGTCCAGCGAAAGGGCGTCAGACAGCGTGCGGATTAGCAGGGTTTTGCCCAGCCCTGGAACCCCTTCCAGCAAGGCGTGGCCACCCACAAACAGACATGTCAAAACCCCCTGAACTATCTCATCATGCCCCACGATCACCTTTCCAATCTCTGCGCGGACCCGCTGAAACGCGGTGCGGAACTCATCGGCGCGGGCTTCGATCGATCGGGGGTCGGAACTCATGGGACAGCTTTCCTCGCCTGGCGGATAGAATCAGGAATCAAGTGTTCGGTTGGTCGTCAGATTTACGGCGGTTTTCCCAGACCTTTTGCTTGGCCTTCAGAAGCCGGTCTGTGTAGTCACCCGCGGGCGGTGCTGGCGTGCCCTTGGAATTAGCGGTGGGCGTGGCCGGTCGGCCTTTCGGTGGTGCGGACGGAGTGGACTGAGGTGGCACCAGAGTTGGTTCAGCCCCCTTGCGGCCCCGTTTGCCGGGCGGCAGATCGGAACCGGGCGGCAGGCTGGCTGCACCCGGAACGGCAGGGGCCTCAAACCGGGCACCGGCTCTGGCCTTTGCCAGTTCCTGATCCACCGCGGCCTTCTTGTTTTGCAGCTTCTCCATGTACTCTTCACGCGGAGGGGCCGGCTCGCCTCGCATCGATTTCCAGCCGTCAGAAATCACCCGAGCCCAGCGCTGGACGTCTGGAGCCAGCCGGCGTGCGGCAACATCGCCCAGAAACAGAACGCAGCTCCAGAACAGGAGCGTGGGCCAGAGCGGGCGTGTACTCATCGGAGTGGGAAGCGAAGGGTCGCGCCGGAAGACATCGACACCGGCCATCGTTCGATTCATGTCGATGCGTCGTGTGTCTGTGGTCGATCCGGAGTTGGAGCTGCTATTGCCCCTATCGTTCTGAAATGACCAGGGATAAACCTTGCCACCGGTCGCATTTGCGAGCGCTTCGAGTGCCGCGGCATTGGACCGAAGTTCGCGGTATTCTTCAGAGTAAGGGACCGATACGCCGCCACTCACCAGACCTGTCTTACCGTCAGGCCCCACATAACCCAGAGACACAAAGTAGCTCCCCTTGGTGGCAGCATGCTCCAGGGTCCCTTCGTATCGTCCAGGAGCCGTTTGAACCATGGTAATCGGGACCTTGCGGCGGCCGCCGTTTTCATCCAGCTCGGGGCTCACAGCCATCCCCTGAAACTGGAGAAAATTCACCGAGCGTTCCTCTTTATCAATGGCATCCACCACCACCTTGACCCGATCTCCATCCCGCTTCAGCGAGAGGTTCAAGTCTCGATCATCCACCGGCCTGAGCGCCCAGCGCACCACCTGCCACCAAAAAGTTGAGTATCCCTCCCAGCTCGGCCAGGCGGTTGCCCACTTGCGGCCAGCATCCGACGTAAACGCCACCGCTCGGCCCAGTCCATAAGTCCAGTTCGCCAGCAGGGGATTGAACTGCCCCTTGGGCATGGGAGAGATCAGCGGCACCTCGACCAGCGGGCTCTCTTTGCGGCTGGTCAGAACCAGGCCAGCGATCGCCGGAATCGCGTCCTCGCTCAGGCCGGCAATCATTTCACTACTGGCGTTCGGTGAGTTGATCTGAACTTTCCAGGGCTTCGGCTGTTCAAAAATCAGCGGGCGAGAAATCAGCCGAGCTTCCTTCTGGTAGATGCGGGGCAACGCTTGCGGCGTGTCGACCTTGTAGAACCGCCCACCTGTTTGCTGGGCCAGCGGCTGCATCCAGCTCTGACCCACCGTGTCTCCACCGTGCGCGGCCACCAGCACCGTGGTCACGGTGATCTTGTTGCTCTTCAGCAAATTGAGAGCCGGACCTGTGGGCGGGGTGGGGTCGCCGTCGCTAATCACAATGAAGTGCTTGGTCATGGCATCACTGCGGCGCAGGGCGTTGGCACCCATCAGCAGCGAGGGATCGACGTCCGGCATATCACCGGGCGTCATCTGATCAATCTGCCGCAGCATCAGCGATTTGCGATCGCCAATCGGAGACAACGTGAATAGCCACGCCTCCTGGCCCTGCCAGTGAATCAGGCCAGCTTCATCGTAGGGCGACAGGGTGTCAATGGCCGACTTCGCAACCACCTTCTGCCAGTAGTTCCCCTCGGGAATTTCACTCGCGTGCATCACCATCACCATCGCACTCTTGCCGAGCACACGCTGATCTTTGATGTCCATGTCTACCGGTAGGGCCCGCTCGATCGGCGTCTTGTTCCACCGACCAGCTCCAAAGCTGTTGGGCCCACCCAGCATGATCAGGCCTGCGCCCAGGTCATGACAGTTCATTTCGAGCAACTGCATCTGCGGCTCGGTGAACGAATCTTTGGGCACATTGGCCAAAATCACAGCATCATAGAGCTGCAACTCTGCCAGATCGGTGGGCAACTGATCGCCCGTTTCCACACCGTTCGATCCAAATCCGGGGGCCACCAGGCTGGTCACCTGAATTTTCTTGGACCGCAACGCTTCGGCAAGTTCGTCATGCTCACCACGTGTCCCCTCAATCAGCAAAACGTGGGCGGTCCCTCTCGCCGAGACAAACCCCTCCGCCGAGTTGTTGATGCGTCTTCGGTCGCCAGATCCCTCGTCGGGCACGAACTCGGCCGTGAACGTGTAAAAGTTGGGCTCGGTGATCGTTTGCTTCAGCGTTTTGACCGTGATTCCGCGTTCCAGTTCCAGCTCAATCGGCTTACCGGTTACCGAGGTCTGATAGTTACCGGACCGCTGAAACATCTGCAATTTGCCGCGTGTGGGAGACGCAGCACGCAGAACCACATTCAGTTCAACCGTATCTCCCTGTTTCACATCGGGAGGCGCAGTCACCTTTTCAACCAGCACCTCTTCGTCGTAGCGGTATTCGATCGGCACGACGTCGATTTGAATCTTCAAGCCCGCGGCCGCAAGCGCCTGTTCGAGCGCCTGGCCCCGGTTTTCATTGCCGTCAGACATCACCACCAGCCGGCGTGCGGAATCTTCTGGGAACGTGGCGAGGGCTAGCTTCAAGGCATCGGCCAGGTCCGTGTGATCGGTCTCAATCCGATTCTCAAACCGGGCCAGCGACGGCGGTTCGGGTACGGGCGGTACCTCCACACGGGCCTCGCTTCCGAACGCGATCACCCCGACCTTGTCTCCAGGCCGCTTGGACTTGCCCTGACCGGCCCTATTCACAAAGTCGAACATCCGCTCATGCCATTCGCCAGGAATGCTTTCCGAGGCGTCCAGCAGGAACAAAGTGGTCAGAGTGTCCGAGCGTCTGACCGAGCGGGCATCGGCCAGCGCCATCACGATCAGGCTTACCACCAGGCAGCGTAGCGCAATGGCCAAAGTTCGTCGGAACTTGCCCATGCCACTCAGGCTGCGACGGCTGAGCCAGATCAACAGCGGCACCAGCACAGCCAGCGCAACCAGCCACGCGGGGCGTCCAAAGCTGATCGGTAAGTTTCTGAGCAAATCTTGCATCAACGGCACTCAAACCACGCGGTACACAGAAACCAATGTTCGCTGAACCCACAGCCGACAGTCAGGCCTAAAAACGGAACCGCTGAACCCGGTGGTTGCCAGAATCCACCACATAAACAGCGCCTGAACTTTCCACACAGACGGCAAACGGATTGTCGAGTTGACCAGGCTCACAGCCTGGCTTGCCCCACGTTCCCAATGATTCACCCAGCGGCGTGAACCGCTGGACCCGGCAGTTGCCGTACTCACAAACCAAGAGCATGCCGTCTGGAGCAAGTGAGACGTCATAGGGAAATGACATCTGGCCAGGAGCATTGCCCCGCTCACCCCAGGTCCTGATCAGCGAACCGCCCGGATCAAAAACCTGAATCCGGTGGTTGCAGCTATCCGCCACGTAAAGCAGGTCACTGGTGTCAATCGCCAGCGCACGCGGGCGTAAAAACCAGCCAGGTTCAGACCCGTGGCCACCCCACTGCCTGACAAACTGGCCCTCCGGGTTGAAAACCTGGATCCGGTCCAGGTCTCCGTACTCGCTCACGTAATAATTCCCCTGGCGATCAACCACCACGTCGGTCGCATATCCAAACCGACCAGGCGCTGTGCCCTGCACACCGTCGCCAAGTTGCTGGATCAGGTTTCCCTGCCGGTCATAAATTAGCACGCGGTAGAAATGGGTGTCGGCAACAATCAAGCGACCGGCCGCATCCACCGTCACGCCACTCGGCCCGTCCACATTCAGGCCGGGCGTTCGCCAGCCTCGCAGATAATTTCCATCGCGGTCAAAAACCTGAATCCGATCGGTGAGGTCGGCCAGGTACAGACAGCCGTCGGTATCTATCGCCACGGCCCTGGGCTTGTGCAGCCGGCCTTCAAGCACCCCATGCACACCCCAGACCTTTTCCAGCCCTGGAACCGCGGCGCTGGCCTCATTCTCTACCCCGCACCCCACCAAAGAGCAGGCCGCCAACGAACCCAGCGCAATTGCTCGCTTCAGCGCCAACCTGCGGCTGAGCTTGGTAACCATGGGTGCTCGATTCAGAGGTGTTGAGCCATGCCCCGAGATTCGGGTATGACAACTGTAACTTGATGAAGCACCAGCCGCAAGCCGCCACGCTTGCAGGCGAGAACCGACGCGGGGGCCACGGAAGCTTATGGAGTATATGCGAGCATGTACGCTTGATACGCTCGAAGAGGCCAAGCCGATCACCGTCGAGCTGGACGGTTGTCGAATTGCGCTGGTGCGAATGGGAGAGGCCGTCCATGCCGTCTCCGCACGCTGTTCGCATGCGGGCGGACCGCTGGGTAAGGGCTGGATTGAGGAAGGAGAACTGGTCTGCCCGCTGCACCGCTGGCGGTTCCGGCTAAACGATGGCCGCTGCACCACCGTTCGAGGCGAATGGGTCAGTGCGTTCCGGTGCGAGATTCGGGGGAATGAGGTCTGGGTGGAGGTGTGAGGAACAGCTTGAAATCAGCGCCGCCCTTGCCCCCGAGCAACGGTATCGCTGGCTCAAATGCTCACGGATTTCTAGCCGCGTCCACCCCCTGGGCTTTCTGCTGCGCGGCCTTTTTTGCAAGCTCGTCATGAAGCACTGCGATCTCTGCGGCCTGTCTTTGCTGAAAGACCAATGCTCGCTGGTAATCGACCAGGAAGAGTAGAGCCGCCACCAGCAAGAGCCCGAACCCGGCATATCGGTACCTTCGCGGCCCAAGAATCGCCGGAAACATGGCCAGTACGGCGGCCACTGCAAACCAGATAACGCGACTGCCAGGCGTTGTGAGCAGAAGAAGCGGCAACACCAAGAGCAGCACACAGGCCACCATCGCTGCTTGCGAAACTCTTAACATCAGAACGACCTCCAGGGATCTCTGGTTCAGCGCGGGCCGTTGGCGCTGCCGTACCACACGCCGGCTCACAAGGTCTTGTGCAGGGCTGAACTCGTGATGAAACTTATCCGATACCGGAGTCGAGAGGACGTGCCGGCCAGGCGGCTCACGCTTGGGTCCGGAATGCCTCGTGGTATGTCACCTCACCATGGGCACCCAGATCGCCAAATTGCAGTGAGTGGAAATACCCGGGCGGTAATCCCAACAGCCAGCGACTGTCATCACGCTCAAATCCGAATCGGCTGTAATAAACAGGATCACCCAGTACGACACACCCTTGCGCACCCATTTCACGCAGCCGATCAATCCCCTCCATCATCAAGCTTGTACCGATCCCGCGTTTCTGGCTTGCCGGCTCAACCGACACCGGCCCAAGCCCGTACCAACCGATTGACCCCACGCCAACCTGCACGGGAGAAAAGGCAATCTGGCCAACAATACGCCCCTCAGACTCGGCCACAAGCGATAACGTGAGCGCCCCCGCGGTCCGTAACGCATCAATGATCAGATGCTCGGTCTGGAGGCTGTGCGGATGCTCCGCGAACGCAGCCCGAGTCACTTTCCTGATGGCAATCGCATCCTCGGGGCGTTCATCCCGGATCAGAATGCTTGCGAAAGTTGGCGTCATTGGTCTGGGTCCTCAAACAAAAGACGGTTGGGGATCACGGCTTCATTCATACCGTAGGCGAGTTCCACCCCTGGTCCTCCGGGACAGATTTATTGCTTGATCGAAATCCAGATCAAGCGGGCATACGCAAGCGAGATCAGGACCGCGCCGCCAAACCCACCCTTCAGGCCCGCAAGCCAGGCTCCCACACCACAGAACAGCGAATAATTAACAACGACCTCGGTAAGCGTCAGATATCGGGGCTGCGGTGAATGGCTCATGACAAACCTCGAACACTCACAGACCAGAATCAGAGCCCCGCAGTGACAGAATGCAAACTCCGAAGACGCCGATGACCGGAACCCTCTCAGCCCTGGCCACACTGAGGACACGGGCTGGAGAACCGAAAGGATTTCAGTTTGCGAACATGCCCGCAGTGCCGACAGGCCTGGCCATCGCCACGCCAGGCCGCGTAAACCACATCAACAACAATGAGTCCAGCCATCAGAAACGCCAGTACCCCGAATGCCACCAGCCATGGATACCCAGCATTGTCTAATGTCACGCCCTGGACGTACCCGCCGACCGCGAGTAAGGCGATACCCAGAATACGGTAGGCGATCAGGCGGGACTGGCTCCAGGAGAGTGGAGTGGCCATCGGGTTCTCATGGGGGGTCATGGACTCAGTTCCGGATCAGCCGTGTGCAGACTCGCGGCTCAGTAATTATCGCCGAGCTCCTCTTGCAGCACGCACCAGCGCTCCTCGGCCTCGGTCAGTTGCTTGGTCAATTCTTCCACTTCGCCATGGAGGCGGAGCGATTCCTTGGAATCGGTCACCTTCATGAACTGCTCATTGGCGAGTTTGCGCTGTTCGTCGAGTCGGGCAATGGCCTTCTCAACGTTGTTCATCTCCTTGCGAACGTCTTTCTCACTCCGTTTTGCCGACTTGGAAACGGACTTGGACTTGAGCACCTCGGCGGGCGCCTTTGCCATCCGCGTGGCATTTTCGCGTTCGCCTTCCTCAATCTCGCGGTTCACGGAGTACAGGTAGCTCTCATAGCCGCCGTTGTAGTTCACCACGCGGCCGTCTCGCACTTCAATGATCGACGTCGCAACCCGCTGAACGAAGTAACGATCGTGGCTGGTAAAGATCACCGTCCCTTTGTAGCCCAGAAGTGCGTCGCAGAGCGAGTCCACGGTTTCAACATCCAGGTGGTTACCAGGTTCGTCCAAAATCAGGATGTTGTGCTGGCTGAGCATCAACCCGGCCAGGCAGAGCCTGGCTCGCTCTCCACCAGAGAGGAACGAGATCTTCTTCTTGAGGTCTGCGCCCCGGAACAGCATCGAGGCAGCGCCGTTCAAAATTTCCTGGGTCTTGGTACCGCCAGGGGCGGTATTCTCCAGAAAATCATAGACGGTCTGCGTTTGCGGCAGGCTGGTGTACACATGCTGGGCGTAAATCCCCACCGAGCAACCGTGGCCCCAGCGAACCTCGCCCGCCATCGCCGGCAGCGAATCGACAATGGTTCGCAGGAACGTGGTTTTCCCTTGTCCGTTGTCACCCACAATCGCCGCACGATCACCGTGCACCACTTCCACGCCGATCCCGGTGGCAATTTGCCGCTCTGGATAACCAATGGCCACTTCGATGCACCGGAGCGCTGAACCTCGGCGTGGATCCACCTGGGGTGGGCGAATGCTCACCCTTGGCTCTTCGGGTGGAATTTCAATGGTCTCAAGCTTCTCAAGCTGCTTTTCCTTGGACTTCGCCCGGGTGGCGGTACTGGCGCGAGCCTTGTTCTTGGCAATGAATTCCTCAAGGTGCTTCTTCTTGGCCATCACGCCGGCATTCACCCGCTCATCCTGAATGCGTCGTTCCTTCTGGTACTCCTGGTAGGCATCAACCTTGCCGGGGTACATCGTCAGCTTGCCGCGCGAAAGGTCCAGCGTGTGATCGCAGGTGGCCGCCAGAAACGACCGATCGTGTGAGACAATCAGGCAGGCCTGGTCATAGTTCTTGAGGAAGTGCTCCAGCAAGATTTGAGTGCGCAAGTCCAGGAAGTTCGTCGGTTCGTCGAGCAGCAGCAGGTTAGGTGAATGCAGCAACAGGGCCGCCAGCTTCACACGGGTCTGCCAGCCACCAGAGAGCTTGCCAACGGGCCCTTCCAGATAAGCCCCTTTCAGCTCAAATTGTGCAGCCACCTCTCCGCAGCGCCAGTCTGGCTGCTCGCTGTCTCGCATGAGGAAGTCCAGCACCGTCTCGTTCGGCAAGAAGGCATCATGCTGGCGTAAATAGCCAAGCCGGAGCTTGGGGTGCCGGATCACCTCACCACGATCCAGCTCCTCTTCACCCAGCAAAATCTTCAGGAGCGTACTTTTCCCCGCGCCATTGCGTCCGACAAAGCCAACCTTCACGTCATCGGTGATTGAGGCTTCCGCCCCATCCAGCAACGCCTGTCCACCATAACTCTTGTACGCATTGCGGATTTGCAGCAGCACGGCCATTGTCGAAACGCTCGTCCCTGGGAAGATTTGTGTGAGCATCCATCATACCAGATCCACCCGGATCCCCAGAAGCGATCCTGATGCGATCCAGGCCTGATGGGGAACCTGGCGGGTTCAGACACGCGTTCAAAGCCAGATCTTGACCCTGGACTTCAAATGCTCTGGCAATTGCTTTTCAACCACTTTGTGGATCACGTCTGGATGAAGCCTGGTACTGAAGTGAGAAGCCACAATCCAGTCATTCTCAAAGCGGTCGGCGCGGGCCAAAATGTCATCCAGGTGCATGTGACCGTACTTGTGAATGACCTCGGGACGCTCGCCTCGGGCCACAAAGGTCATTTCCAAGATCAAGATCTCGGCCTTGTAAGCATCGGGACAGGCGTCCAAGCCAGCCGGCGCGGTGTCGCCCAAAAATGCCACCTTGGGAAGCCGGATTTCCGCAGAGACCTCAATGCCCGAGAGCCGCAAATCACGGATTTCCTCTCCGGAAAGATTCTGAAACTCCGGTTTGAGCTTCTTTCGACGCTCCCAAACAATAAAACCGAGCGAGGGAATTGTATGCTTGGTTGCATGAACACTCACAACCAGTTCACGTGAGAGTTCAACTTCCTGGCCGGGTTCTACCCCCACCAGCTTCACGGGCAGTCGACCCCGATCCAGGCGCTCCACGGCCCGCAGCAACCGCTCAACCGGCTCTACGGCGGAGGCCGGAAGGTAGATGGTGGGCGGCTCCATCTTCATCAAACGCCTGCGGGCTACGTAAACCGGAAGCGCGGCAATGTGGTCGAGGTGGGTGTGCGAAACAAACCAGTTGGGGGTGGTCATGAAAGACCAGGGCTGGAGCCCCAGATCGAACCCCAACTTCAACTCAGGAACCCGCCAGTAAGTCTGAACCGCGGCCCGCGAATACCCCTCCAGAGTCAGCCCTTTGTGGCTCATGGAACGCACGGGCGCATTATCCACCGGATGGTCGAGGGATTCGACGGACGTATCAAGCGACAACGGCCTGGCCTCCTGCTGTATTGTTCATGACCGGCTCTTGCGGTTCGGGCCGGCAGACTCCCGCTCGGCCCCGAAGATCCAGTATCTTACTGATCGACAATCCTGCCCGGAACGCGGTTCCCACCTTGGGCAGGACGGCTTGCGAGAAATCTGATGCCCCAGCCTTGGTCCACCGTTGTTTACGGCCCGGCCTACCTTGACCGAGTGCTCAGAGTTGATCGGTCTATCTTACCCGATGCGGGCCGGCCCCTCGACCGCAGTGTTGAGGCCCTGAGGCTTCAACCGGGAGACGCAGGCCAACTGACGCTGGCCGATGTCGCTGGAAACGAGATCAGAATTACGC
Source organism: uncultured Planctomycetales bacterium (assembly GCA_903926465.1). Lineage (GTDB taxonomy): Bacteria > Planctomycetota > Planctomycetia > Isosphaerales > Isosphaeraceae > CAIYJE01. Next base: position 58,505 of record CAIYJE010000161.1, on the reverse strand, counting down.
TTTCAGAATACTGGCCAGGGCCAACCGGACGGATCGAACTGAACGGTGTGCTAGCCTCGGAAAACCGCACAACGCCCTGGTCCAGTCACGTCCACGGCTCAGGCTGGAACGATGACCTGGGCGGTATGGGAGCCGGATACGCATGCGCATTGGGTGGCCAACTGATCTGGGCTGCCGGAAACGATTCCATGGGGCAGGAAGTTTCCGCCAGACTGAACGCCCAGGCGATTATTCAAACGGCCGTGCACGGTTCCTGGCCCACCAGCGACTGGACACTTCTGATTTCCAGCGGCGTCCACGGAGACAAACTGGCGATCGGATTCCGGGGCTGCCACGCCTCGCTTCAGCTCCAGGATTTACCTCTCACCGGTCTGGTTGCCGCTCCAGACGCGATCATCGTGACCGGACTGCCGAACCGGATCTCGGCTGAAATCCTTTCCCAGGCCACCAAAGCCAGCCGCAATTCCCAGCAACCCGGCCGCCCGCTCCGGGTCTTTGCCCCAGCCATGCGGAACGCCATCGACAGGGAATATCCAATCGAAAGGCTGGCTTCAGACCTTGATGTTTTGAGCTGTAACGCCGGAGAGTGGGGCGCGATGACCGACGCCGATCGATCGGCTCTTGAAGAATCGGCGTGGCTCCAGATTCTGACCGACGCCGAGCGAGGAGCGCAGATCAGGGTCCGGCAGCACAGCCAGCTCTCGGCACCGATCCTGATCCCCGCTTTCCCACGGATCGAGCCGCCCAGAGACACCAACCGTGCAGGGGAAACCTTCACCTCGACCATTCTCAGGGCGATCCTGGATACAGGTGCGGGTTCCGATTTTGGAGCCGATCCTCTCCCTTTCCAGGCCAGCCCCGACTGGTGGCGTGAAACCGGCCAGCGGGCCAGCGCAGCGGCCGCACTGGTGCTGGATCAAGAGCGTTTCGGCTTCCCAACCCAAGACGCCATCGAAGCAGCATTGAAGCAAGGGGTTGTCTCACCCCATCGCCAGGTGGCACCATGCAGTTCGCCGGGCACCAAGCATGCCTGAGACCCATTTCCCGGCAAACCCAGGATGGACTTCGATGAAACGATGGTCGTGGTCAAGTGTCTCGCTGGCGGGGCTACTCGTGTTGCTGATCGGGGCCAGCCCAAGAAATTTCCGTGGGCAGTCCAGCGTGCCAGCCAATCCTCCGGTGGCGGCTCCAACCGCCCAGCTAACGCCGGGCGTGCAAGACCTGCTCCTACGCTCTTTTAATATGCCATTCGCGCAACGAACCTCGCTGGAACAAGTCGCGATTGTGCTCGCAGAAAAGCTCGGGATTCCCGTGGTGCTGGATCGAGCGGCCTTGATTCGCCTGGAACTGGAGCCGGCTGACACCGTTCAGCTCGAACTCAACGGGGCCCGCCTCAAGACCAGCCTGCAGCTTTTGCTGGACCAGGTGGCCATGACGTACCAGGTGGTACCGGAAGATAACCTGCTGATCCTGACCGACGACCGTAGCGCCGCCGACCCATTCCGCCTGATCCTGAATGAGCTTTCCACCCTCCATCTGGAAATTCATGACCTTCGCACCGAGGTGCAACTACTGAGAGAGGCAACCGCAGGGGTGGGAGAGGACCCCGGTATGAAAACGCCAGCGACGCCCGAAGAATTGCTTCCAGGCGATGCACAGCCAAGCGAGAACCCAGAGGCCGGCGAAGCGAACCCCGAAGAATCCCCGGCTAGAAAGAGGCGCAAGAGTGCGTGATCCACGTTGGGCCCAGGATCGGGACGGAACAACATCGCCGCCCAGGGACCAGAATTCCGCCAACCGAGCCGATGCCAACAGACAAGCGGACCAACCCGGGGACCCACGAACCAAGCGGGCAACCGAGCCTGTTCCCTGGTACACACAGCCAAGGGGATATGTGTGGCTGGTGCTCGCCCTGGCCCTGTTTGCGGGCGGCGGACGAAAGTTGCTTCAGAGCCTCAGGGCCAGACGTGCGTTCCGCAGGCTTGAAGCCGGGAACCCAACCCCTGCAGAGATCGAGGCCCTGGCCGAACACGGCCGGTTGGCGCTCCCCGATCTGTTTGGACTCCTGGATCCAGCCCAGCCGGAAGCCTCTCGCAAGGCGGCCGGCCGCGCGCTCCTGAAACTCTGGGCCAAGGATGAACTGATTGCCGAGGAAGAGAAAGCGGTTTCCACCCGGCTGTATGACGTTCAATGGAAAGCCCGAAGGCGTTACCCGCGCGGACTCAAGGCCCCAATCCAGTTCCAGGTCGATTTCGGTCTGGCCGGGCTGGAACCGCAAGGAACCGGTCTCAAACCGTCTCAACTGGAGTGGCAGTGGCGGATCCGAGGGGCCCCACGCGCAGCCCTTGAACAGTTTAGCCCCTGGGCCGTGAATACGGGACCGATCCGGTTCGAGCTTGACCCGTCCGACCTGACCGGCACCCAGGAACAAGCCATCGCATTTCAGGCCCGCGTCCGAACAGCCGGCCTGACCTCTCAGTGGGAACTGGACTTGCCCCAGGTCCCGTTCCGGTTCGAGATGGACCCAACGCTTGAGGCGAACTCAATTCTGACCGGTCCCGACGCCGAAACCGCGGAGACCATGAACGCCGCCGTTCACCTAAAATTCAGCGGCGAAGATGCTACCGGTGCCATCGGCTACTGCGCCATTGATCCGGTTTTTGCCATCGCCGGGCAACCCGCCTTGCTTCTGGGCAAGCTCAATGCCGACCTGGCACACCGGACCGAACTGGAGTTCCGGGAACCGGCCGGAAAACTCAACGCAGGGGTTTCAGTCAGGGCGGCAACCCACCAGCCCGGCATACCGTTCGACCAGGCCGTTCCACTCAGGATCGAAGCGGCCAAGGAACCCGTTCTTGAGCAACCAGGAACCTATCAGGTGCGGTTGGTGCTCACGCCCGATCCCCATGTGGGCTGGGCGCACGCAGAAATCAGGGCCGTTTGGCCCGGCCAAATCGTGGGCGCCTGGCACGAGGTCCGTATTGTCAGGCGGTAAGAACTCGCCTGCGCTCATTGCCCCAGCTTGCGTTTGCCAGCCACAATCCGGGTTGCCAGAAGTACCGCCGTGCGGAGGCTTGAGGGATCGGCAATCCCCTTCCAGGCAATGTCAAACGCGGTCCCGTGTGCCACGCTGGTACGGACGATGGGCAAACCCAGGGTCACGTTGACCGCTTCGTGAAAGGCAACCGATTTGACGGCGGCATGCCCCTGGTCATGATACATCGCAATCACAGCGTCAAATTCGCCGTTGAGCCCGCGGCGGAACAGGGTATCGGCCGGGTAGGGGCCAGAGACCAGAATTCCAGACTCACGGCAACTCTGAATCGCGGGCTCGATGATGGTGGATTCTTCGGTACCAAAAAGGCCATGCTCACCCGCATGCGGGTTCAGGCCGGCCACACCAATGCGCGGGGGATTGCCGGCTGTCAAGGGCCGCAAAGCCTGGTCTGCCAGCATAATGGCGGTCATGACCCGTTCGACGGTCAGTAATTCAAACACTTTCCGAAGCGGTACATGCAACGTGGCATGGAGTACGGCCAGCCCAGACTCGGTCCGGCTGATCGGCGGTCCGACAAAAAGCATCATGGCATGCTCCAGACCCCCACATTTCTCGGCCAGGATCTCGGTATGGCCAGGGTGAGGCACCCCCGCCAGGTGCAGAGATTCCTTCTGCAAGGGGAGCGTGGTGATGGCATCAACCTGCCCGGCAAACGCCAGGTCGATGGCTCGGTCCAGAAATTCATAGGCGGCTTGGCCTGCCCGGGCATCAATCTGGCCAGGCACAAGGCCTGAAAGATCCTGAGTCGCGGCCTCGATGCAAAGGATTTGCTTGGGACTGGCGATGGCCTCTGAAGGTAGTTGGATCGGCAAGACTGTAACCGTTGCCCCCAGCAAATCGACCGCTCGCCTGAGGATAGCCGCCGATCCCACCACAATCGGGCGAACGCTCTGGTAAAGGTCAGGCTCAGAGGTCAACAGTTGAACGGCCAGCTCCGGGCCAACTCCGGCCACATCGCCCAGCGTCAAGGCCACGATCGGGAGCATACTGGGAACCGGTCGAGGCAGATTCGTGTCCATGGCTCGCAATGGTCCCTGTGTCCTCGTAGCCCACCCGCGTGCCAGAAATCGCCTGACCCCTGGCCAGGTTTCCAGCACTGCAGGGGGTTGTTTACCGTTTTAACCCTGTACCGCAACCAGAATCGCTATCTGAAGTGACCCTGAGCGGCTATTATAGGCTGTCTAACCAGATCCATGACCCACCCGGAGCTGGATCGGGAACACGGCACCGCCCATTTGCCGCAATTTCTCGACACTCCGACGAGGTAGTCTGATGTTGAATGCGTCTCTTAAAGAGTACGTGACCCGCCGCATCCTCCCAACGATCACCACTCCTGCGCAGTATATCGGGGGCGAGTTCAACTCGATCTCGAAAAATCATGCCGAGAGTAAGGGGACCGTCTGCCTGGCATTTCCAGACACCTATGCGCTGGGGATGAGCCACCACGGGATGCAGATCCTTTACAATATCATGCATCAACGCGGCTGGGCTTGTGAGCGGGCTTTCACGCCATTGCCCGACATGGAAGCCGCCCTGCGGGCTCATAACGTTCCATTGTATAGCCTGGAATCGTTCACCCCGCTCAGCCAGTTCGACGTTGTTGGCTTCTCTCTGCAATATGAGATCAGCTACACCAATGTGCTGACGATGCTGGACCTGGGTGGGATTCCGCTGCATGCCGACGAGCGAACGCCTTCAGACCCGCTGATCATCGCGGGCGGCCCCGGCTCTCAGAATCCGGAATTGCTCGCCCCGTTCGTGGACCTATTCGTGATAGGCGACGGTGAGCCGAGCCTACCGATGGTGTGCGACATGTGGCGGGCGTTGAAAGATTCGGGCCTGAGCCGGGAAGACAAGCTGGCGCAAATTGCGTCCAAGGTGGACTGGGCCTACGTGCCCAGGTTCTATGAGCCTGAATATAACGAAGACGGGATTCAGGTTGGCCTGAACCGAACCCGCGATGACATCCCAGAGGCAATCCGCCCCTGCGTGGTGACCGACTTCACCGTCGATAGTCCGCTACCGACCCGGCCAATTGTCTCCTTCGTGGAAACGGCACACGACCGGATTGCCATTGAGATTATGCGTGGCTGCCCCTGGCAGTGCCGGTTCTGCCAGAGCACGGTCATCAAACGACCGCTCCGCTACCGGCCGGTAGAGTGCATTGTGGAGGGGGCACTTGAGGCGTACCGGAACACCGGCCACGACGAGATCAGCCTGCTCTCCCTCTCATCCAGCGATTACCCCCACTTTGAAGAACTCGTCAAGCGGATGAGTGAGGTCTTCTCCCCACTGGGGGTCAAGATCTCGCTGCCCAGCCTGCGCATTACCGAGATGCTCAAAAAGATTCCCGCTCTTCTGGAAGAGGGGAAGCGGGGCGGCCTGACCTTGGCCCCCGAAGTGGCTCGCGATGACATGCGTCAGCAAATCCGTAAGCCGATCAACAACCAAGACCTTTACGACGGCTGCCGCGAAGCCTTTAAACGCGGCTGGCGCCGAGTGAAGCTTTACTTCCTGTGCGGTTTGCCAGGCGAGCGACCTGCCGACCTTGATGGCATTGTGGAAATGGCCGAGACCATTGCCCGCATTGGCAAGGAAGAAACCGGCCGGTTCGCCGATGTCACGGCGAGCGTTTCCAACTTCGTGCCCAAGCCCCACACCCCTTACCAGTGGAACGGCATGCAGCAGCGGGAATACTTCCAGTGGGCCCACCGCTACATGCGGGCCAAGATCAAGGTTCGCTCGGTCACCCTGAAGTGCCACGACGTTGAGACCAGCCTGCTGGAAGGAATTTTGACACGTGGCGACCGCCGGGTGGCCGTGGCTATTGAAGAGGTTTGGAAGCGAGGCGCCCGGCTAGACTCCTGGCGCGAACACTTCAACCCCAAACTTTGGTGGGAGACCTTCGAGGATCTCGGGATTGATGTAAACTTCTACACCCATCGCGCCCGGCCCACCGAGGAGATGCTCCCCTGGGACCATATCCAGATCAAGTACGGGCGTCCCTACCTGGTGAAAGAGCAAGATCGTTCCGTACTCCAGCTCACGGCCATGGCCGAGGCCGTTTGATTGGTCAGGCTTAACCCGGCCACTCGTTCCTGCCCAGGCGGAACGAGTGGCCGGTTGTTTTCATACCCCAGCACGGAGCGCAACAGCATGTCGGTGTCAACCGATCCTCTGAAACATCGTCAGCCCGACCACGAGATCGACCTGCACTTCCCAAGGCGATGGTCGCCCCGCGCCATGAGCGGAACGCCTGTCTCTCAGAGTGATCTGTTCAGGCTGTTTGAGGCGGCCCGATGGGCCCCGTCTTTCCGGAACTTCCAGGAATGGCGGTTTCTCTACGCGCATCGTGATACCGAGCACTGGTCCACATTCTTTGACCTGCTCATGGAAGCCAATCAGGTGTGGTGCCAGCGGGCCGGTGCGCTGGTGCTGGTGACCTCTCAGAAGGTAGCGGCCGAGAACGGCACCCCCATTCCCACGCACAGCTTTGATGCCGGCCTGGCCACGCAAAACTTGCTGCTTCAGGCCGCTTCCATGGGGCTGGCGGCTCACCCGATGGCAGGTTTCAATCAAAGCCGTGCCCGGGTCGATCTGCGAATTCCAGGTGATCACCAGGTCGAGGTTATGATTGCCATCGGGCATCCTGGAAATGCGGCCGACCTGCCAGACGGGGTCCGTCAGCGAGAAGTACCCAACGGACGAAAGCCAATCGCCGAGATCTCGCAGGAAGGTCCATTCAGGTCCTGAGAGCCACCTGAGCGGCCACGGACACTGTGCCGTACTCGCTTCATCGCCCGAACCGACCCTTGCAAGGTGAGCGCATCCCGTGCCACCCATCAATCCCATGATCAACGCCCGACTGAACCGCCCCATGGTCCGTGGTTGGTGGCTTTTGCTTCTGGGCTTGCTTTGGGTTGGGCTGGCGCGGATCCCGCTCATCGCCTCGGCACGCCTCGCCTTGGATAGTGACCAGGCCGTGGATGGCCTGACCGTTCTCTCACTTACGCAGGGACACTGGCACTCCCATTTCCCTGGTACCCCCTACCAGGGAATTCTCCCTGCGCTCCTGACCCTCCCAGTCGTACTGGTTTTTGGCGTTACCCCCTCAGCACTGGCCTTGGGGGGCGTGATCGCCTATGGCCTGGCCATGGCGGCCATCTTTTTGCTGGTGTGGAGCATCTGGGGGCAGGGGGTCGCGTTCTGGTCACTGGTGCCGCTGGTTTTTTCATCCACGGGAGTGCTCTGGCTCTCGGGTCGGATCTCGGGTGGCCACTTTCTGACGATGGGCTGGTGGGCTCTGAGCCTGCTGATCCTGGGCGATCTGATGCGTGCGCCAATCGCCTGGAAGGCTGGCCTGCTGGGAATTTGGTGCGGACTGGGGTACGACCTTGATCGCATGTTCCTACCAGGCCTGATCGGCCTGTTCGCAACGCTGGTCGCATTCGGATTTGGCGCCGGCCGCTGGTACGCTCGGATCCTTCGCTTGGCCGTGTTCGGAGTGGGATTCTCGCTCGGATTTTTGCCCTATCTTGCGGGGCTTCAGGCCGATCCTTACGACGCCTATGCTCAGTCTCACGCAACCATCCTGGATCAGCCGAAATACGGCACCCAGGATTGGCCGCACGTCAAGCAACAGGCATCTTGCAACGTGGCGATGCTCCAGGAATGCCTGCCAAGACTGATCAGCGGTTACCGTTACGTTCAAGGCAAGCTGCCAGGCGAACGAGCAGGCCTTCAGGCCGATCCTACTCCCGAGTCATTCGGACCAACTCCCCGGCAGACGATTTCTCCCTCATTGGGGTGGCTTGCAGTGACCTGCTTTGGACTGGGCGGCATCCTTTTGCTTGCCGCCACTCAGGAACTGTTTCGCGCATCGACACTCGCCACAAATTCCAGGCACGTTCCCCAAGCCGTTCGCTATGCGCTGATCCTCACCACGGTGGTTTCGGTGGGAGAGTTCTTGCTGAGGGCCAATCATTTCACCTCCAGTAGCTATCGATATCTGGTACTGCTACTGGTTCCTTATGCGATCGGCGTGGGCCTGTTCCTGGACCGTTTGTTCAGGCTGGGTGGCATGGCTCGTAAGCTGGTCTACCTGCTGGCAATCGGAACGGCGGTAGGCTTTTCGCTGGATACCGTGGGCTGGTACCGCCGGCTCGGGCTCATGGGCTCAGGTATTCAGCAACCGCTTCAAGATTCCGATGACCCGGCCGAAACCTGGCTCCAGGCTCATCCAGAGGTCCAGGCGATCTTTGGCGGCTACTGGGATGTCTATCGGCTTTCGTTCTTCTCTGGCGGCCGGGTACGTGGCGTTCCCTACCCTGATTATCCAGATCGCTTCCCGGACTGGTCGCGAACCCTGGCGGCTGAGCGGCCCAGAATTTTGATTGCACGCAACGATGCCCGTGGCCCCTTCTATAAAGCTCTGGCTCTGCGCGAGGGGGGCACCATTCTGTTCGAGCGGCCGGGCCTCTGGATTGTGGACTGGCCTTACGAACCGAAGCCGACCCCCGCGCAAATTCAGGCCCCCAGCCCTGTAACGGCCGAAGGCTCCCGAACAGGTTCCGATACGCCATGAAAGATACCGATTCCAGTGACCTGAACTCTCCGCCATCATGGTTTCCAAGCCCGCCTCGGCTCGGCTGGACAGACGTACTGGCCCTGGGAATCTGGACGCTGGCCATCGTGATTTTTTTTGGAGACTTGCTCAGCTTTCGCCGGGCTCTCTTCTATTTCGATATCACGGAAATCAACATGCCTTATCGCGACTTTTTGGCGCGAGAATTGAAGGCTGGTCGATTTTCGCGATGGATTCCAGGGCTGTACTGTGGTCATCCGTTGTATAGCGAGAGCCAGGCAGGGTACCTGCACCCGCTGAAGTATTTGTTTTACCCCTGGATGGAGACCTGGAAGGCGTTCAGCCTGGACGTGGTGTGCTCAATCTGGCTCACCGGCCTGGGTGGATACGTCTGGCTCAGGCGGCATGTCTGTGCCTGGGCTGCGCTAGCCGGGGCTTCCATTGTGGCCTTGAGCGGGTTCACCTGGTCTCACTTCGTTCACACCAGCATGATCAATGCGCTGGCGAGCGTGCCCTGGATGATCTGGAGCCTGGAAGATCTCTGGATCACCGGCAGACGAAGAGGATACCTGGTGGGAAGCGTGGCGCTGGCGTGCCAGGTTTTTGCGGGGCACCTGCAAGACGCCATCCTGACCGGCGGCATGCTGTTCGCTTACTCGGTGGCCTACGCCCTGACCGAACCAGGCTGGAAAACCCGGCTGACAATCTTGAAACCGGTTATCGGCATGGGTGTTCTGGGCGTGCTGCTTGCGGCCGTGCAGTGGATTCCCTCCAAGGACCTCATTGATCGATCGCCACGGTCTGACGGCCTGACCTGGGACGAGATGACGTATGGCTCTTGGCATCCAGAACTGCTTCCCACGCTCCTGGTTCGCGAAGCCTACGGCACGCGTGCCAGAGATACCGACTGGATGGATGGATTCTACCCCTATCACGAAATGAACATCTATGTCGGCCTTGTAGGCTTGCTGCTGGCCCTGCTGGGAGCCTCGGCCTACCGCCAGCGCTGGGTGGCCTGCTGGATCATGGTTGCTTTGGTTGGCGGACTGCTGATGCTGGGCCGGTTCACGTTCCTGATGGACCTGTTCCCGAAGATTCCCATGGTTGGCAGTGGTCGGATTCCGGTGCGTTATCACCTCTGGCTGGCCATGGCCGCCGCCGCCCTGGCAGCCACGGGGGCTGATCGCGTGGCCCGGGCCGGCCTGGACCTGCCCAGAGTGCGGCTCAGGCCAGCGCTTCTGACTTTGGCAATGCTGGGCCTGATCTGCTTGCCAATCCTGGCTTACGCCTACCTGCCAGCCTGGACCGAACGGGCACGCTGGGCGACCCGGTTTCACACGCTTCGGTATCAGTGGCTGGGCTGGGAATGGGCCGAGGCGGCCGGCCGGTCAGCGATCCTCTTCTCGCTGGCCCTGCTGGCAATCCATGCTTCCAAACCGAATCAAGCGGCATCCAAACGGAGATTTGCCCTGGCCGGTTTGGCCCCTCTGTTGCTGGCCGACCTCTTGCTGAGCCATCGTCATGAGGTTGTCACGGTCGATCCCAATTACTGGACTCAGCCGCCAAAGAGTGCCCGCTGGCTCAACGAACAGCCCGATGTCGTAAGAATCTACGGCGAGCCAGCCAGAAGCTCGGGCGAGCCAGGCTACGCATCGGAAACGATCAACTTCATGCCGATTCGCGAATCGCTGGCCTGGAGCCTGGCCCCAGTCTGGAACCTGAATTCGACGGCAGGCGAGACACCAATCATCTCCCGGCGGCGTTTGGCGTTCACGGAAGCGGTGGCCGCCCCCTGGCGATTTGCCGTGGAGGGGCTCAGCCATGTCGTCACTTCGCTCCCAGACTCGGATCAGCGGCTAGGGCCTGGCGTCAGGGTGGGACCGGTCAGTATTCACCACAATCCCTCGGCCCTTCCCAGGCTTCGGCTGATGGGCCGCCCCCTGGTGGCCGCGAATGAGGAAGAGGCACGCCGTCTCCTCTCTGAGCATGGACCCGATTTGCCCCAACAAATGGTGCTGGAAAGCCTGGAGCCGGTTGAGCCAGTTCCTGATCGCGTGGAGGGGTCCACGCATTTCCTGGTCGATCTTCCCGAGCGGATCGAGGCGGATGTTAAGTGCGCAACGCCGTCATTCCTGTTGCTTGCCGATACCTTTGACCCAGGCTGGAGTGCCTGGGTTGATGGCCAGCCCGCCAAGATCCGACCAGCGTATCTTGCATTTCGAGCGGTCCATGTGCCGGCCGGGCACCACACGGTGCGATTTCGCTATGAGCCCAAGGGGTTTCGGGCCGGGCTCCTCATCTCTGGCACCACAGCGCTGGTGTTGCTGATCGGCCTGGTTCTTCCAAGAAGCGGAAAGAAACTCCACCCGCTGACGGGAGTGGTTCCTTGGTCGAGTCGATGGCCGTTATGGGCAGGATTACTGGCGATTTTGATCGTAGGGATCTCGGTTCCGAGCTGGGGGAGCAGAGAGGGCTTTTGCATCCAGAGGCGCTGGGAGCGATCCATTCATCGCTTCACGTGGGGTTCAGGAATTGAAGCCATGGGCCAGCCCGCGCGTCCGTCACCCGGCCGCTGAACCGCAGAATCTGCCCGGAAGGAACCGATCCGCTTGCCAGTGATCACTGGCAATCCGGCCACCAAAGCTCCCCAAAGCTCTGCAATTCAGGGAAGGGGGGGCCAGAGTGGCCTTCGACCCAAGCGGCGGTTTACCATGGGGTTGCACAGCTGGGACAGCCGCCCTCGGCGGTGCCTTGGGGTTGATTGCGTGCTACCCAGTCAGGAACCGCGAGAGGACCGTTGATCCCATGGAACGCCCGACTCAAGTCATATTGCGGCTTGCGGCTGGGCAATCCTGATTTTTCGGATCAATCGGTCAAATTCCCGGGCCGGAGTCTTGCAACCTGGAGATGTTTCGTTTAATATTCTTGCTTCCACAAGTGGAATGACTAGAAGTTCGGCCCCGTTTCCGATCGGGCCGATGTCTGCGGGGCGTGTCGATGTCGATTACCAAAGTGCAGAAACAGGAGCTGATTGGGTCGTTCGGTCGCGCTGAGGCCGACACGGGTTCGCCGGAGGTGCAAATTGCACTTCTGACAGCTCGGATTAACGACCTCACGGCGCATTTTAAATCGCACAAGAAGGACCATGCAAGCCGTCGCGGCCTGCTGATGATGGTTTCCAGGCGGGCCGGTTTGCTCAAATATCTCCGGCAGCACAACCGCAAATCCTATCTTGACGTGATCAGCCGACTCAGTCTCCGTAAGTGAGCCAAAGATTCGTCCGGGGCCAGGTTTTCTTGGCCCCGGCGTTTTTTGTCTATAGTCTGTCTTCTGCCCTGGTAACAGAGCCTTTCTGCTCTGGATCAGGTGTTTCGGTTTCGTGCATCTCACGCTCTGCCTCGCATTGAGTTCGAGGTAGGTGTTCATGGCAATTAGCATCAAGAAGCCCACGTCTGTCACCGGAACAATTGGTGACAAACAAATTACGCTCGAATCTGGCAAGCTTGCCAAACAGGCTACAGGTTCTGTGACCGTTCGCCTTGGTGACACCATTACCTTGGTTGCCACCGTAGCGGCACCGGGACGCGAAGGTCTCGATTTCTTCCCGCTGACGGTCGATTACCGTGAGAAGGTCTATTCGGCAGGCAAGTTTCCTGGCGGTTTCATCAAGCGCGAAGGTCGTCCATCGACACGCGAGATCTTGACCTCCCGCCTCATTGATCGTCCTATTCGTCCGCTGTTTCCTGCCCATTACCGGAATGAAGTGCAGATTCAGGCTGGTCCCATTTCATCCGACCGCTGCAATGATCCAGACGTTCTTTCGATCATTGGCGCATCCGCCACACTGGTTCTCTCGGAAGGCCTACCTTTTCTGGGTCCCATTGGAGCGATTCGCCTGGGCCGGATTGAAGGAAAGCTGATCGCATTCCCGACCGCTCAGGAAATGCTCAAGAGCGACCTGGACCTGGTGGTTGCCAGCACGTCTCAGGCGATGGTGATGATCGAAGGCTTCGGTCAGGAACTGCCCGAGCCCGAAATGTTCGAAGCGATCATGGAGGCACATCGCCTCAATCAGCAGTTGATCGCCCTTCAGCATCAGCTTCGTGAAGCTGGCGGTCTGCCGCCACACCAGCATCCCGCTGAACAGCCCGATGCCCTGGTTCAGATGCTGCACCAGCGGTTCGCTCATGATCTTAGAGACGCCAAGCGAATTCACGGAAAAGCCGAGCGTAACCAGACCGTGGATGCTCTCAAAGACCGGATCATTGCCGAGATTAGCCCGGCCAACCCGCCAGAAGGTACTCCTACCCCAGCTCAGGTTAAGTCTGCCTTCCACGCTCTTCAGGAGCGGGTTGTGCGTGAACTGATTCTGGATGGGCATCGGCCTGATGGTCGTGGTCCCAAGGATATTCGCCCAATCAGTTGCGAAGTCAGCCTTCTGCCCTGCGCCCACGGTTCTGCCGTGTTCCAGCGTGGTGAAACGCAGGCGCTGGTCACCACCGTGCTGGGTACGGCCGGCGACGAGCAAAAAGTTGACGGCATCATGGACGAGTATTCCAAGAAGTTCATGCTCGACTACAACATGCCTTCCTACTCGGTAGGCGAAGTTCGGCCCATCCGTGGCCCTGGCCGACGCGAAATCGGTCACGGCATGCTGGCTGAGCGGTCCGTGGCACCCGTGCTGCCGGCCCCCTCGGAATTCCCTTACACGGTCCGGGTCATCAGCGACATTCTCGAATCCAATGGTTCTAGCTCCATGGCATCGGTTTGCGGTGCAACCCTCAGCCTGATGGATGCCGGCGTACCAATCTCCGACCCAGTCGGCGGTATCTCAACCGGTCTCGTGGTTGATGAGTCCACCGGCCGTTACGTCTTGCTGACCGACATCATCGGTGATGAAGACCATTACGGCGACATGGACTTCAAGGTGGCTGGCACCCAGCGCGGAATCACAGGGATTCAGCTCGACCTCAAGAACCGTGGGATTAACGAAGCCATTGTTCGCGATACCCTGGCTCAGTCTCGTGAGGCTCGGCTTGAAATTCTCCGCAGCATGCTGCGTGCGATCAAGCGTCCTCGCGAAGAGATCGCAGCCAACGCACCTCGCCTGATCCAGATCCAGATCAATCCCGAGAAGATTGGTTTGATCATTGGTCCTGGCGGCAAGAACATCCGTAAGATCCAGGAAGAAACTGGAACCAAGATCGACATCGAAGATAGCGGCGTGGTCACCATCGCCAGCCCCTCCGCTGAGGGTGCAGAAGGGGCCCGCGATCGGATCCAGGTCATGACCGAAGGGGTCAAGATCGGACAGGTCTTCGAGGGCAAGGTTATCGCCATCAAAGACTTTGGTGCCTTCGTCGAAGTGCTTCCAGGGCGTGACGGCTTGGTTCACATCAGCGAACTTTCCGATGGATACGTTGGAAACGTGAACGATGTCTGCCGGGTTGGCGATGCCATGCTGGTCAAGGTGATCAACATCGACGATCAGGACCGCGTCAAGCTTTCTCGCAAGGCGGCGATGGCCGAGCGGGGAATTGAAGATCCATACGCAGCAGCTCATCCAGCCGGCGACCGTCCGGCCCGCGACCCGCGGGAACAACCCCGCGGTGACCGCGAGCCTCGTAGCGGCGGAGACCGTGACCGTGGTGGAGACCGCCGAGGCGGCGGTGGCTACGGTGGCGGAGGCGGCGGTGGTGGCGGCTACGGTGGCGGCGGTGGTGGTGGTTACGGTGGCGGTCGCCCCCCACGCTAATCGTTCGAACGACTGATTCGAACAGGAACGCCCCACGAATCCGTGCGGGCGTTCCTTTATTTTCCAAGGATTCTGTTCTGGCCTACCAGCCAGGGAATTCTGAATGATCCTTTTCAAAACCTGCATGGGGAAAACCTGGGATAGGCACAACCAAAGGCTTGGGCCCAGTACTGGTTTTGAAGCCATTTCTGATATGGAGCTGGAAGGATTCAAGGAAGGACACGAGACACTCAGAACAGGTCGTCCGTGGAGGTCGGCTTTGTTCGAGCGGAGTTTCGACCGATGCCTGTGATCCTCACATCGTCCGAGAATCGTATTGCCCCCACACCTGATATTCAGGATGTGACCGAGGCGAATCGTCAGCTCCGTCGAGCTTACTCGGAAATTGCTCAGCTTGCGGGTGGACTAGCCCACGAGATTCGCAATCCGCTTTCAACCATGCGGATGAACTTGGATCTTCTGGCCGAAGATTTTGAGAATCCGGAAACCCCCAAAGAAAAACGGGTGGTTCAGAAGATTGAGCGTGTTCGTAAAGAGAGCCACCGCCTGCAGGCAATTCTGGAAGACTTCCTTCGATTTGCACGCGTGCAAGAGCTACGCACCGTCCCTTCAGACCTGAACGGGGTTTTGGAAGAAGTTTTGGACTTCTGTGAGGGGCAGGGGGTTTCTCAAGGGGTGATCAGTCGATCGCAGCTTGATTCGGACCTACCCCGGGTGGCCCTGGATGTGGACCTGTTCAAGCAAGCCTTGTTGAACCTGATTTTGAACGCCCAGCACGCCATGCCAGACGGCGGCGAGCTGATTCTGACCACTCAACGGGATGGTCCCTGGGTTGCGCTCGACGTTGTGGACACAGGTGTTGGGATCAGCCTGGAGAATCAGCCCCACGTTTTCGACGCATTCTTCTCAACACGGCCAGGCGGTTCCGGGTTGGGGCTCCCAACAACGCGTAAGATCGTAGAGGCCCACGGCGGAACGATCGGCGTGGAAAGTGAACTGGGTAAAGGTTCAAAGTTTCGGATTCGCCTTCCAATCCCAACCGAGTAGTCAAAAACCAGAGGTTGTCACACGTCGATGGATCAGCCGATACGGGTACTGGTGGTCGATGACGATGCGCCGCATGCCGAAGCCGTTGCGGAAACCCTGGAACGGGTGGGGTACGAGTGCGAGATCGCAACCAGCGGTCGGCGTGCCTTGACGATGATGGAGGAGCAGGAGTACGAGATCGTACTGACAGACTTGCTCATGGATGAGGTGGGAGGACTTGAGGTCCTGGCCAAGGCCAAGCGGGAGTTGCCTGCCGCCGAGGTGGTGATTTTGACCGGGCACAATTCCATCAGGATGGCCGTCCAGGCCATGCAGGCTGGAGCCGCCACCTATCTGACCAAACCGCTGGATGTCAACGAGCTTCGGATCGTTGTGGATAAACGGTCACAGTCTCAGCGGCTGGCTCGGACCAACGAACAGCTCTGGCGTCAGCTCAACGAACGATTCGGCTTCGAAGGAGTTGTTGGAAACTCCACGCTGATGTTGAAGGTCATTGAAAAGCTCAGGCAGGTGGCCCCCACCAGCGCCACGGTTCTGATTACAGGTGAGAGTGGTACGGGCAAGGAACTGGCCGCCAAGGCTCTGCACGTGAACAGCCCGCGGCGGCACAAGCCGTTTGTGCCGCTCAACTGTGCATCGCTCAGCGAAGCGATTCTGGAAAGCGAACTATTCGGACACGTCAAGGGAGCGTTCACGGGCGCAGAGCGGGAACGCAAGGGATACATTGAACAGGCCAACGGCGGCACGTTGTTCCTGGATGAAGTGGGAGATATTCCGCTTTCCACCCAGGTCAAGCTGTTGAGGGTGCTGGAATCTGGCGAACTGACACGCGTGGGCTCCAACGAAACCTTGAAAGTGAACGTCCGGCTGCTTTCAGCGACCAACCGCGAGCTTTCCGAGGCCATCGCCGCAGGGAAGTTCCGGCAGGACCTGTATCACCGTATCAAGGTGGTGAGCATCAAGCTGCCCCCCTTACGTCAGCGCAGGGAAGACATTCCACTGCTGATCGAGCATTTTTTGAAGGGGCTATCCAGCGATCACGGTAAGACGATTTCCAGCCTCACGTCCGCGGCCCGGAAAACGCTCATGACCTACGGCTGGCCGGGCAACGTGCGCGAACTCAGGAACGTGATTGAAAGCATGATTGTGCTGGACCTGGATGGCGTGCTGGACGTTGATGATTTGCCTGAAGATATCCAGGGGACCGGTTCAGACTCTACCGTGACGACCTCGGCTACCGACGATCTGATTGGGCATTCGCTGGAAGAGGTTGAACGCCATTACATCAGCGAGGCTCTGAAACTCTCGGCCAGCAACCGAGAGGAGGCGGCCAAGATGCTTGGCATCGGCGAGCGAACCCTCTACCGAAAAATCAAAGACTACGGACTGTAAGTGGAACCCCGCTCAACGGCCTGATCGCTACAATCGGTATCCATCGGGTCAAGCAAACATCAGCCTTGGGCAGATTGCTTGACCCATCGAAGATGGATGATTGATAATCAATCAGCACGTTTTGTCAGCCTACTTGAATTCAGCGATTGACTCAAAAAAACTCCGCCCTGTATCACTCGGGTCCATTCCCGATTCTTTGTTGAGTTTACGCAATGCAGACCGCCGTCCGTTCACGTCCTAGCTCATTCTTCCCCGAACTCCTTCGCAGCCGCATTCTGATTCTCGATGGCGCCATGGGAACAATGATCCAGACCTACAGTCTGGAAGAGGAGGATTTTCGGGGCGAACGCTTCAAAAATCATCCCAAGTCACTCAAGGGCTGTAACGATCTGCTGGTTTTGACCAGGCCCGACGTGATTGCCGGCATTCACCGCGAGTATCTCGACGCCGGCGCGGACATCATTGAAACCAACACGTTCGTTGCCAATCGTCTGACCATGGCTAACTACGGCCTGGAAGACATTTGCGTAGAGATGAACCGCGAAGCCGCCCTGCTAGCTCGTCGGGTGGCCGACGAGGTCACGGCCCTCACCCCCGACCGCCCACGGTTTGTGGCCGGCTCGATTGGCCCCACCGACAAAACGGCCTCCATCTCACCACGCGTGAGTGACCCTGGATACCGTTCGGTCAGCTTCCATGAACTGGTCGACGCCTACACCGAACAGATTCACGGACTGGTGGAAGGGGGCGTAGACCTCCTCTTCCCCGAAACCAGCTTTGACACGCTGAACATGAAGGCGTGCCTGTTCGCCATTGATCAGTATTTTGAGCGTAACGGAATCCGCCTGCCGGTGATGATCTCCGGGACAATCACGGACAAGAGCGGTCGGACCCTCTCCGGCCAGACCATCGAAGCATTCTGGCATTCCATTTCCCACTTCCCCATGCTGTCCGTGGGGGTGAATTGCGCACTTGGGGCCGAAGACATGCGTCCCCACCTGGAGGCACTCGCCAACTCGGCCGATTGCTTCATCAACTGCCATCCCAACGCCGGCATGCCCGACGGCTTTGGCAACTTCGATGATCCACCAGAAAACATGGCGGAGACGATTGCCGAATTCGCACGCGAAGGCTGGCTAAACATTGTGGGGGGCTGCTGCGGCACCTCGCCGGAATACATCCGCCAAATCGCCAAGGCCGTTGCCAACATCAAGCCGCGTCAACCGGCTCAGCGGCCACGCCCATCTGCCTATAGTGGGCTGGAACCGCTGGTCATCCGACCTGAGACGAACTTCCTGATGGTGGGTGAACGGACCAATATCACGGGCTCCCGGAAATTTGCCCGTTTGATTCGTGAAGAGAAGTACGAAGAAGCCCTTCAGGTCGCCCGAGACCAGGCCGAAGGGGGAGCAAATATCCTGGACATCAACATGGACGAGGGGCTGATTGACGGCCCCGCCGCCATGTCCAGGTTTCTCAATTTGCTATCGGCCGAGCCAGACATTGCTCGCATTCCCGTGATGATCGACAGTTCCGACTGGCGTGTGATTGAAGCCGGCCTGCAATGCGTGCAGGGCAAGTCGATTGTGAACTCGATCAGCCTGAAGGAAGGGGAGGCCAAGTTCCTGGAGCACGCCACCCTGGCACATCGCTATGGCGCAGCGGTGGTGGTGATGGCGTTCGACGAGGAAGGCCAAGCGGTCACCCGCGATCACAAGGTTGCCATCTGCAAACGAGCGTACGACCTTCTCACCTCCAAAGTCGGTTTTGCCCCTGCCGACATCATCTTCGATACCAATATCCTGACCGTGGGAACCGGTATCGAAGAGCACGACAACTACGCCGTCGAGTTCATTGAAGCCGTCCGTGAGCTAAAACGAGTGCTCCCGGAATGCCGCACATCGGGCGGAGTGAGCAACGTCTCATTCTCGTTCCGTGGGAATGATCCTGTACGTGAAGCCATGAACGCCGCGTTCCTGTACCACGCCATCCACGCCGGGCTGGATATGGGAATTGTGAACCCGACCCAGCTCTCCGTTTATGACGATATTCCCAAAGAACTGCTGGAACGGGTTGAAGACGTACTGCTGAACCGCCGGCCAGACGCCACCGACCGGCTCACCGAGTTCTCAGAGTCGATCAAACACCAAGGGGCCAGGAAAGCCGCTGGCAAAGACCTGTCCTGGCGAGAAGCGCCCGTCGAACAGCGTATGACTCACTCTCTGATCCAGGGGATCACCGAGTTCGTTGAGGTCGATGCCGAAGAGGCCCGAGTCCAGTACGGGCGCCCGCTTTCGGTCATCGAAGGGCCGCTGATGGACGGAATGAACATCGTGGGCGATCTGTTCGGCGAAGGCAAAATGTTCTTGCCCCAGGTGGTCAAAAGCGCCCGGGTCATGAAAAAAGCCGTCGCTTACCTTCAGCCGTTCATGGAAGAAGAAAAGGCCGCCAAGGGAGATACCTCGGCGCATAAATCCCGCGGCAAGGTGGTTCTTGCAACCGTCAAAGGTGACGTTCACGACATCGGCAAGAATATCGTGGGCGTGGTGCTAGGCTGCAATGACTACGAGGTGGTCGATCTGGGCGTGATGTGCTCATGCGAGACCATTCTCCAACGGTCCAAGGCCGAAGGGGCCGACATCATCGGACTCTCGGGCCTGATCACCCCTTCACTCGATGAAATGTCACACGTTGCACGTGAGATGCAACGGCAGGGCTTCACGGTGCCCTTGCTCATTGGTGGGGCAACCACCAGCGTCAAACACACCGCTGTGAAAATTGCCCCGCTCTACTCTGGGCCCGTGGTCCACGTTAAAGACGCCTCCCGGAGCGTGCCGGTGGTCGACCGACTCTGCCGACCCGACCAGCGGATCTTGCTCGACCAAGAAAACCGCACGGTTCAGGAACAAGAACGGGTCGCCTATTCCCGCAAAACCCAGCGCACCCTGGTTCCCTACGCCAAGGCCCTTGAGCAACGATTCTCAATTGACTGGAACAGCTACACGCCGCCCCGGCCAGCCTTCCAGGGAATTCACGAGCTCAGAGACCTGCCAATCACGGACCTGATCCCGTTCATCGACTGGTCGCCCTTCTTCATGACCTGGGAACTCAAGGGGAAATACCCCAAGATCTTCCAGGACCCAGTGGTGGGTGAACAGGCTGAGAAGCTTTTCGAAGATGCCCAGCAGTTGCTGACCAAGGTGGCCCAGGAGCGCTGGCTTCAGGCTCGCGGTGTTTACGGCTTCTTCCCGGCTGCCAGCAGTGGCGATGACATCATCATTTACACCGATGAAAGCCGAAAGCATGAGCGAACCCGGCTGCACATGCTCCGTCAGCAGTGGGAACGCCAGGGCCAGACCACGTTCCGAAGCCTGGCAGACTACATCGCTCCGGTCGAATCTGGACGTCATGACTACATCGGTGCCTTTGCCGTCACAACCGGTCTCGGCATCGAAGAGCATGTTCGCAAGTTCAAGGCCGACCACGATGACTACAACGCCATCATGCTGGAGGCCATCGCCGATCGCCTGGCCGAGGCGTTTGCCGAACAGCTTCACCAGCACGCGCGAAAAGACTGGGGCTACGGCGTCTCAGAGAATCTGACGACCGAAGACCTGATCGAAGAAAAGTATCACGGCATTCGCCCTGCGCCTGGATATCCCGCCTGCCCCGACCATACCGAGAAGGCGACCCTCTGGAAGCTGCTAGAGGTGGATAGTTCCGCCGATATTCACCTGACCGAAAGCTTTGCGATGTACCCAGCCTCGTCGGTAAGCGGTTGGTACTTCTCTCACCCAGAAGCACGCTACTTCGCCGTGGACCTGATCACACGCGACCAGGTTGAGAATTATGCCCATCGCAAGCAGATGACGCTCCAAGAAGCCGAACGATGGCTCTCGCCCCAGCTCTCTTACGAGATTGGTTAAGCGGTTCGATGCAC
Source organism: uncultured Planctomycetales bacterium (assembly GCA_903926465.1). Taxonomy (GTDB): domain Bacteria; phylum Planctomycetota; class Planctomycetia; order Isosphaerales; family Isosphaeraceae; genus CAIYJE01. Next base: position 37,729 of record CAIYJE010000161.1, on the reverse strand, counting down.
GTTCCCAACGGTTCTTCCAAGCCCCGTTGGGGACCATAACCGGGCCAGATTTCAAGGCCCCGTGAGCAATGTCACCCCAACCGGCTCCAAGAACTCGGTTCTTGTCCACACAGATAAGCGAAACAGCGAAGGGGCAGGTCCAAGACCTGCCCCTTCGCTGTTTGATGTGTTGCACGAACAATCTGAACCCGGTCTCAGAGTTCCTTGGACTGGAAGAACAACTGAACGGCATCCTTGGAAAGATCGCCTGTCTCCAGACCGCGGCGGAACCAGCGAATCCGCTGCTCCGAAGTGCCGTGAGTGAAGGAGTCGGGTACGACGTGCCCCTGCATTTTCTTCTGGATGGCGTCGTCACCAATGGCCTTGGCGCAGTTCAAGGCGTCTTCAACGTCGCCAGGCTCAAGAAACTTCTTGGTTTTCTGGCCGTAATGGGCCCAGCAACCGGCCAGGTAGTCTGCCTGAAGTTCCAGGCGAACGGACAACTGGTTGTACTGAGAATCACTCACCTGACCACGGAGCTTGTGAACCTGATCAGTGATGCCCAGCATGTTCTGCACGTGATGCCCAACTTCATGGGCCACGACATAGGCCTGGGCAAACTCACCATCAGCCTTGAACTTGTCACGCAACTCGTCGTAAAAATTCAGGTCGATGTAGACCTTCTGGTCTTCAGGGCAATAGAACGGCCCCATACCGGCAGAAGCCGGTCCGCAACCCGACTGAACCTTGTCCGTGAACATGACAAGGATGGGATCTTCGTAAGGCTTGCCAAACGCCTGAGGGAACACCTTCTCCCAGACATCTTCGGTGTCGGCCAGCACGGTTTTCACGAACCGAGCCTTGGGATCATTGGGATCGACCTGCGCGTTTCCGGCAGCACCACCGCCGCCGGCAGGTCCAGGATTGTTTGCTTGCAGCAGCCGCGCAGGGTCAGCACCCAGCAACAACCCCAGCAAAATCACCACCAAGCCGCCAAGGCCGCCCGCCATTGCCATCTGTGGAGCAGAGACCCCACGGCGGTCCTCGACATTCTCACTTTCTCGACGCCCTTCCCAGCGCATATCACAATTCCCCCTTAGGTGCGGTTCGGCTTTTCTCTCAGTCAGATGCTCTTATGGTATGCCCCGTGGCCCGAACTGGGAAGTTTCTTTCCAGCCCGGATCCTACCCCAGAGCTCGCACTTCCAACTTCGTGCGCGACTACCAAGCAAAGAGCCTGTTAGATGAAAATGTTAGGTGGGTTCAGACTTTCGGACAAGTGGCTTGCACGCATAAGCTAGCAATTTCGACCTGATCCGATGGGAAAGTTGGACTCCGCTTGGAATGGAACAGTTCGCAATTCCTTCCCCCTACGCAACGTAAGGGGGGCAGGAGTCGCTCACAGTTCACCGGCCAAGGCGTACCTCTTTCAACACATAAGTTCAAGATGCCGGATTCGCCAGCAAACTGGCGTCTTTCAGCCGGAACCGGCCATCGTAAAGCGCTCGACCCACAATGCAGCCTGCGACAGGCAGAGTTGCCACCCTGGCAATATCGTCGAGGGTGCCCACCCCGCCCGATGCAATGACGGGAATCAAAAGCCTTTCGGCCAGGGCCGCGGTGGCTTCCAGATTCGGGCCCTGCAACATGCCATCACGGGCGATATCGGTGTAAACCACCGCAGCCAGAGGCAGATCCGCAAACTGGCTGGCCAGTTCCGTGGCCGAGACATCCGACACATCCAGCCAGCCCGATGTCGCCACCCGACCATCACGCGCATCCAGCCCGAGCGCGATCTTTCCAGGACGCTCCAGGCTCAGGCGGCGGAACCAGGCAGGATCTTTCAACGCCTGAGTTCCCACAATCACCCGGTCGATACCGGCGGCAAGCCAACGATCCACGGTTTCCGTATCGCGAATCCCACCGCCAAGCTGGCAAGGCACGCTGACCGCCTGAAGAATGGCCCGCACCGCTTCGATGTTCACCGGGCGACCATCCTTGGCTCCGTCCAGGTCCACCAGGTGAATGCGAGTCGCGCCTTCAGACTCCCAGTGGGCAGCCATGGCGCCCGGATTTTCTCCGAATACGGTCTCCCGGCCATAGTCTCCCTGCTGTAACCGGACACAACAGCCACCCCGCAGGTCAATCGCCGGGATCACTTCCATTTCCTTCTCTCCACTCATTCCCGTAAAATTCAAGACAGAAGATCCGGTCCACCAGCCAAGCCGATCCGGTTGTACCAAACGACAATCGGGTACAGAATCTCACATTTCTGACCATCGGCGGAATATCCCTTTCTTGTTTGGTCTCGGATTGAGCACCCGTTTTCTGCGATAATCGGGAAAGCGCACCGCACCAAACCGTCGGGCGCGTTCCCCTTTCATGTCGAGACCTCGGCTCATGAGCAGTGGCGAAGCAAGCCCGTGGATGACCGACGCTGACACCGATCACCATCTGAAAGAAAGCTTCATGGGCAGGGCTGGCGAGATTCAACCGGAACCGATGTTCGATCCCCATTCCATCCGCGCAGATTTTCCAGCCCTGGCGCGTGAGGTCCGTCCCGGCGTTCCGTTGATCTATCTTGATAACGCCGCAACCTCGCTGAAGCCCTGGCCCGTGATTCGGGCGGTCCAGGCCTACGACGTCGATTTTCCAGCCAATGTGCATCGCGGTCTGCATACGCTGAGCGAGGAAGCCACGGCCGCTTATGAAGGGGCACGAGGCAAGATCGCTCGGTTCCTGAACGCGTCCAGTGACTCCGAGATCATCTTCACCCGGGGCACCACCGACTCCATCAATCTCGTTGCACTCTCGTGGGGCCGTGCCACCCTCCGCCAGGGGGATGAGATTCTGCTCTCCGCCATGGAACATCACGCCAACCTGGTCCCCTGGCAAATGCTGGCCCAGGAAAAAGGGGTGGTCATCCGGTACGCGGAACTGGCGCCTGACCGCACACTCGACCTGGATTCGTTCGATCGCCAGATCAATGAACGCACGAAACTGGTGGCGATTACCGCCATGTCCAACGTGCTTGGAACCATTGTCCCGATCCAGGAAATCACGCGTCGCGCCCGCAGCGCAGGGGCCGTACTCTTGGTAGATGCGGCCCAGGCCGTTCCACACCAGCGAATCGATGTTCGTGCCCTGGATGTGGACTTCCTGGCCTTCTCTGGCCACAAGATGTGCGGCCCGACCGGGATCGGCGTGCTCTATGGCCGCCAGGCACTGCTGGACCAGATGCCACCGGTGATCGGTGGCGGAGACATGGTCACGCACGTGGACCGGGCCGGGGCAGAGTGGAACGAGCTCCCCTGGAAGTTTGAGGCCGGTACTCCGCCCATCGCCCAGGCGATCGGGCTTGGGGCCGCCGTCGACTACCTCAGCCAGTTCCCCTGGGATCAGGTAGTGGCCCTGCACCACAGCCTGGTGAGGCGTGCAGAGGCTTTACTGTCCGCAATCGGGGGGATTCATCTGCTCACCCCCCCAAACCAGGTCAACGGCGGCGTGATCAGCTTTACGGTCGATCGAGTTCATCCCCACGACCTGGCCCAGATCCTCGACCGATCGGGGGTGGCCATTCGGGCCGGCCAGCATTGCGCGATGCCACTTCATCAAACGCTTGGACTGGCCGCCACTGCACGGGCAAGCTTCTACCTCTACAACAAGCATGAAGATGTGGATGTTCTGGCAGAGATGCTGCAGAACGCCCAGAAGGTCTTTCACCGTCGTTAAGCAGATCAACGCGTGAACAATCGATCGTAACCAACCAGCAGGAACCCGGCGTGGAGCGGCAGATGGACGATTTTTATCGTGAAGAAATCCTCGATCACTACTTTGGGTCCTCCCAGCGCGGGCGACTGGACCATCCCAGCCTTTCCGCCGATGGCACCAACCCCCTCTGCGGTGATGCCATTCACATCGACCTGGCCGTGGACGAGCAGGGGACCATCTCCGCCGCCCGGTTTGACGGAGCTGGCTGCGCGATCAGCCAGGCGGCAGCCTCCATGCTGACCGAATACCTTGAGGGCCGCACCACCGACGAGGCCCGCGCCGTCTCGGCGGAGGAAATGCTCAAAATGCTCAAGATTCCATTCACGCCCGCACGCCTCAAATGCGCACTTCTGGGCTGGAAAACGGTCCAGAAAGCACTGACTCCCAAAGCCGAGCCTGATCAACCTGCCGCCAATTCCTAGAACCATGGGACCGGTTGCTAAACAGACGCTCGGATCTGCACGGTCACGGCCACACCACGATGCCACCGCCCCGAAGCGCCCAGGCCGAACGCCCCTCGATTCATGCGTCGTCAGGATGACCCTGGGTCGGTGTTTGCCCCGAATGGATTTTGTCCCAATCCAAGACTCGACACGTGAACATTCTGCCAGTTAGAAACATCCTGATGGATTGACCCTGGGTTCTCTTGGACTTCGGGAATCGGTTTTCTTGTTCGGATTCTGCTCAGACTCGTCTTGCTGCTTTTTTTGACTCTCGATATGAAAACGGACCAAGGCCAGGGAAGGCCGCCCATGATTGCATCATGCTGCTCACGAGGAGCCTTTCGAGACATGGTCCCTTTGACGCTGCTTTACTCCGTGATTGTTGGATCGTCCGTCTCGCTCGGCATGCGATTTGGCCTGAAATTCGCGGGGCTTGGCTTTGCGCTGGCTTGTTATGCAAGCTTTGCCTGGGCGGCCCGTAGTTTCTTTGGGCGGGCCGGCGGGGTTAGCCGGAGCCAGCAATGGATCCTGGCCAGCATGTACGGAACGGCCACCCTCCAAGCTTGCGCGATTCTGTACCGCAACCAGGGAACGATCTACCACTACGTGACCGGTGCCGCGCTTTACACGTTGAGCTTCCTGCTCTTCTGGTCGGCGGCAGCCGCAGCCCGAAAAACCCGCCTCCAGCTTTTCTTCTCTCATGTGCCCCCCAGCACGGTGATCTCTCATGGTCCCTACCGGCTGGTGAGACACCCGTTTTACGTTTCGTATACCATTGCATGGATTGCCGGGGCCGTGATCACCGATCAACTCTGGCTGTTCTCTTCGGTCGCGTTTTGCCACTGGCTTTACTACCGCGCGGCATGCCTGGAAGAGGCCAGTTTCCAGCACACACCGTTTGCAGACTCTTACCGCGAATACGCCAAACGGGTGGGTCGCTTCTGCCCCAGAATTCCAAGCTGGTCCACCATGAAGCAGTGGTTGCTTGAGAATCTGGCACTCAGGACGACCGAAGTGGCCCAGGCACCCGCGCATCACTTTGCGGCTTCACGCACCCCGATCTACCAGACCGCCGAAACCGCCTGATATCCAGCCTGCCAGGCGTAGCGACCCATCCGCACACAGGACAGGTGGTTGCCTTTGCAACCGGCTCTTGGAGCGGCCCACACCCAGATCGTGCACCGATGTTCTCAGCATCTTGCCTCACGCGAGGGGAAGCCTTGGAAACTCGATATCCTTCCTGATCGCGGTTCCCGCTTGCGTGACATCTAGTTACGATTCAAGCGAGACGCCGAAAGACAAGAAGCCGATCCACAGGATTCTTGATTGGAATCGACAGCTCTCATGAGAGTGACGAGTCCATGCGACAGCGGTCGGCGCATTTTGATCTCAACGTGGGGCTCGTTCGGCGACTTGCATCCGTACCTGGCGCTTGCGCTGGAGTTGAGGTCCAGGGGGCATGAGCCGATCCTGGCAACCGCCGAATGCTACCGACGAAAAGTTGAGGCCCTGGGTATTGGTTTCCGGGCCGTTCCGCCTGATTGCACGTGGTTAGAAGATCCGGTGGTGATGCAACGGCTCACGCATCCACGCTGGGGGATCATCCACGCGGTGCAGGTGCCGCTGGTGTGCTTGCGAGAGTCTTACGAAGCGACCCTTGCCGCGGCCCAAGGTACCGATCTGCTGGTCAGCAATATGGCTGCCTACGCAACGGGTATGGTGGCCGAGAAGACAGGAATTCCCTGGGTCTCGGCCATGCATATTCCCACCGGCTTCTTTTCCGCGTTTGATCCACCCCTGATTCCAGGCTTTGCCGGCTTCTCCCTGGGGCTCCGCGGCCTCGGTCCGCGATTCTGGGGCCTGTTCGGTCGCTCGGTCAACCGGCTGATGTCAGGGCTGGCGCAGCCCTGGCATCGCGTACGGAAGGAGGTTGGCCTACCACCCGCGCGCGGTTTCAACCCGCTGACCGAAAGTTATTCGCCCAGATTGCATCTGGCCCTTTTTTCCCGATGGCTCGCCGATAAACAGGCCGACTGGCCGGCACAAACCATCGTCACCGGCTTCCCTTGGTTCGACGCCAACGGCGATGCCAACCTTCCACACGAGTTGACTCGATTCCTGGATGATGGCGAGCCACCGCTCATTTTCACGCTGGGTACGGCGGTGGTGGCGGATGCCGGACTCTTTTACCATCACAGCATCACGGCGGCGCAACGGCTGGGTCGGCGAGCCGTCCTGCTCGTCAAGAATCCAAGGCTCCGGTTACCGGATCTACCGCAGGGAATTTTGGCGCTGGACTACGCGCCCTTCTCAAAACTATTCCCTCGGGCGGCGGCCATCGTGCATCACGGGGGGATCGGGACCACGGGACAGGCCATGCTGTCTGGTCGTCCTTCGCTGGTGATGCCCTGCGCCTGGGACCAACCGGACAATGCCGAGCGAGCGGCACGGCTTGGTATCGCTCGCGTGATCCCCAGGAACTGCTACAAACCCGACCGTGTTACCGCCGAACTCGGGCGGTTACTGGAGAACCCTGCTTATGCGCAAAGCGCCGAAAAAATGGCAATAAACGTACGGCAAGAAGATGCGGTCACCGTGGCATGCAACGCTCTTGAAGCTCAGTTTTAGGAGGGTCAGCCAGGAGACGCGAACACCGTGAAAACATCCCTTCGTAGGCATGAATGCATGGAACCCTCACGGGAATCTTGGGCCAAGACTCACAAGGCAAGCCCTCATGCATGCTCTTAGGCTGAAGATTCGTGGTTGCTCAAAGTTCGGGCGATCTGAGATCCCTGATGCAACGTCTTCTAGCTTCGGGGTTCCAGGCGAATGCCTGGGGATCGGCAACCGGTTGGTGAAATACGCAGAATCAAAAGCGCTGACGCGAGAGTCGAACACTCGGGCGGTTTACGGTACGATTATTGCACCAACGGGTTCAACAGCGTTCGCGGCTCTAGGTTCCGATGCTTTTTGTGGTGGAATTGGACGAGTTTTGGTGGGTTTGCGATGATTCGATCCATTGAGGCCAAGGTACGCCATGTTCACGATTTCAGGCCCAGGTGGACGATACTGCGATGGATTGTCTCGTCGTAGCTTCTTGAAGATTGGCGGTTTAGGTTTGGGTGGTCTCTCGTTGCCCGAGATCCTCAGAGCCGAGGGGGCGAACGACCTTCGATCGTCCAAGAAAGCGGTCATCATGGTGCTGCTGCCTGGAGGGCCGCCGCACCTGGACATGTATGACATGAAGCCGAAGGCCCCGGCCGAGATTCGGGGCGAATTCAAACCGATCGCCACGCGTGTGCCCGGCATCGAGATTTGCGAACTGATGCCCAGGTTGGCCGCCAACATGGATAAGTTTGTACCGATCCGTTCACTCGTTGGCGGTGTTGATGACCACAATCTGCATCAATGCCTGACCGGATGGGAGAGCCATCCGCTGCAAGGAGATTCTCGTGATATCCCTGGCTATCCTGATAGTGGATGGCCCTCGATGGGAGCGGTTGTCTCAAAAATCATGGGCCCGAGCCATCCGGCGGTTCCCCCGTTTCTCAGCCTGGCGCCTTCGCAGGCAGAGTCCACCACGCGAGCATCACTGAACCAGGCTGGATATCTTGGCGCGGCGTTTTCAGGATATGAACCCTTGAAAATGGCTCAACCTGATACGGTTCTTCAGGGTATTACGCTCGATCGCATGTCCAACCGAAGCGCACTGCATCGAAGCCTTGACGTGTTCCGCCAGCGGATTGACCTCTCGCGAGACGAAATCGCGCTGGACGGCTACACCGCTCAGGCCTTTGACATGCTGACCTCAAGCCGGGTTTCCCAGGCTCTGGACTGTTCGCTGGAAGATCCGCGAGTGCGTGAGAAGTATGGAATTCCCAACGAAGCCGAGCCGGTCAATGGCGGTGCCAAGCATCTTGAATCCTTTTTGATTGCTCGGCGGCTGGTCGACGTGGGCGTTCGTTGTGTGACCCTGGCATTCAGCCAGTGGCCACTGGAACGAGAAAGCCGTGGTGGGCATAACTGGGACTGGCACACCGATAACTTCTCAAAAGCCCGCAAGACCTTGCCGATGCTTGATCTTGGGATCACCGCCTTGGTTGACGACCTTGCATCCAGCGGGCGGCTGGACGACGTCTCAATTGTGGTGTGGGGTGAATTTGGCCGTTCCCCGAAGATTAACGGCTCTGCCGGTCGAGACCACTGGCCAAGAGTGGGTGGGGCACTGCTTGCCGGCGGCGGAATTCGCGCGGGGCAAGTTTTGGGTGCCACCAACCCGATGGGCGAATATGCGATTGAACGCCCCATTCATTACCGTGACGTGTTTTCAACGCTCTACCATAATCTGGGGATCGACGCAGCCACGACCATGCTTCAAGACCGAAGCAATCGGCCGCACAATCTCGTGGATAACCGAAAGCCGATCCACGAGCTGATCTAAGGCGTGCAGCAGGATAGTACGGGCCGGCTAGCTACGGGGCTTTGCCATTCCGGCACACGCGGAATGAGGAATGACTCTGCGACGTCTGACACCCGATCAACGGAGCCGATGCGGCTGGTCTTGTACGCTTGCCGCTTCAAACGCACCTCCAAGGATCGACCACAGGGTGGCAGTCATCCGCTGATGTCCTTCCTGGGACAGGTGGATTGTATCCAGGGTTGCGCCCCCATCCAGAAGAACCCCCAGCAGGACCCGTTTGGGGACGAGCTGGACACCGTATTGGCCGGCCAATCGCCGCTGGATCAGCCCATAACGATTGTAACTGGGGGGCAGGGGCAACTCGAACATCACCACCGTTCGGCCCGGCTGGCAAACCAACGCCAACAAGCCCTCAAGCCCAGCCTCAAACGCCTCTGGTGTCGTCCCACCCAGGATGTCATTCCCACCAATCTCCAGCAGGATGAGATTCTCGTCCGGCGCCATCGCTTTGGCCTGCCTCAAGGCCGTTGCAACGGTGGCCCCAGGCCGCGCTTGATCCCGAACCGTCACTGCGTGAGGCTCGGCAAACCGTACCGGCCAGGTCGGCCCAGAGGTGTCACCAGCCCCAGCCGTGATCGAATCTCCAATGATCCCAAGAACAGGGTATTCGAGCGGTCCAATCTTGGGCAATGCGTGGTAGGGCAACTCGAACGATACCACAACCAGGATGGTCAAGATTGCCAGAATCCGGCTGCACCAAACGAGGCGGCCCGAGAGGCGCTGCCACCTCCATTCGGTGCAGGCCCAGAGCGATATAGCAAAGAACAGTAGCAGGTAAAGGGAGGGAAGGAGGGGGGTTGCGGAAACGGCAATCAGGGTACCTCCCAGGAACACGAGCAGGTTCCTGAAAATGCGCAGCCAACCCTTCTTTGCACACGGTGAACGCACGATTGCGGCAAGCAAGCAACCCATCCCGGAGAAAAAGGCCTGTCCGCTCAGAATGTGAAAAAGAAGCCATTAGGAAAGCACGGGATTCCCTCATGAGACGAATCGATCGCTGCGCATCTTGGAGGTCAATGATTCTGAGCTCAGGCCAAGGCTAATCCACCCTGCTTCAAAAACAGGTTTGTGTGCAGCTTCAGCGTACTCGGAAATTTCAGGAGTTGAAATATGCTTGAAGGCCCAGGTCGGGGGTCGACCGCTCAGGGAATGCTCTGGCCTTCAAAGACCTGAAATGCTATTCCACCGCCAGCGAGTTTGATGCTCTTGAAATGAACGGGTTCAGCCGGCCTCAGCTGCGGGTTCTGAAAAGGACTTTTGCTGGGCACCGAACCGATCTCCAGCAAGGGGTTTTAACGGTTTCGGCTAGGCTCTAGGAGTTTAACTTGCCTTCTGAACCTTCTCATCTTTTTATCCACGATCGAACCTGGCCGGATCCGGCCAGCCTGGGGTTCTCTCAGGCTTGGATGTGATGTAGCATCTGGCTCATGCAATTCGTCGTGGGTCGCTAATGCCCCGCACGGACGAGCCCGCCCGGTGACCGCAGAGTTGGGCCTTCCTCACCGCCACCTACCCCCTACAGGTATGTAAAGCATGGCACGCTCGACCGATATTGAACTTTATGAAACGCAGGAACTGATCGACGAACTCATGCGTCGGGCCACGTTTCTCGGAATTATTATTCACGCACGCGATGAATTCCGTGGTTCCTGGGAGTCTGGCGAACGGGCATTCCGGGTGCAGCACAACCAGAACCTGGCCGTTGAAGAAGTCGGCCGGCTGCTCGCCCTGGTTGGTGAACATCTCGATCGCCACTGCGCCTGACTTTGGGTGGCCTACCACACCACAGTCCCAAACAGGGCCTACCGCAAATTCACGCGGCTTGGGTCGTATTGACCAAGGATCTTGAGACCACGCAGCCGCTACAGCGGACCGTGAAACATCCAGCTTGAACTTCGCCAGGACGCAACAGGGCAAAGCCAAGAATCAGCCACTGCAACCAGGCAAAGGATGAAGGCGGCTCATTCCATGGTAACCCGAGCTGGCTTTAACGTCCCTGATCCAGAATCTCGGCCGGCACCAACTCGGGCAAAATAGCTTGAAACCTCTGAATTTCTGGCGATTCAGGTTCTTTCCTGAACAAGTTCTGAGTCTCACCAGGGTCGCTCTTCAGGTCAAAAAACGCTTCGCTGCCGTCGCCGTGGCGATGATACGACTTCTCGTCTTGAACCACGGCCCGCATCAGGTCCGAGTCATGTGGCTGGCCGGGCGTGGGTGAGATGAGATCCGTTTTGGGTGTGAATTCCGAGAGCGCCGCCTGCCCAGGCTGAGTCATTGCGCCCTGGCCATTCTGGGATTGGGTCTGATCTCCAAACCAGGAACCACCGGGGAACGGCGAGCCCGCTCCAAGGCCGGCCAGGTTCACCAGCGTTGCCGGCACCTGACGTAAGCTCACGGCCCCACTCACGCGTGCTGAAGCAGGAACCCGCCCAGGAGCCACGACCAGCAGGGGCACATGAATCTCTGGCTGATACACGCTGAGACGGTGCCCAATCAAAGGTAACCCGTCCCGCTGGTGCTCTCCAAAATGCTCACCGTGGTCCGAAGTGATCACCACAATCGTGTTCTTCAACTGACCAAGCCGTTCCAGGCCTGCCAGAAAGTTTCCAATCTGGTCGTCCAGGTAGGCCAAACAGTCATCATAGGCGTTGCGGGCCAGGGTCATCTCCTGGGCCGTACGAGCCCTTGGCTCCTCGGTGATCCAATCCCTCAGGGTCTGACGCTCGGCCAGGGTGACCGGCCGATCGGGACTGAACCTGGGCTTGGCCGGGGCCGGGAGCAGGTAGGGATCATGGACGTCAAAGTAGTTCAAAAACAGAAAGAACGGACGGTTTCCCCGGGCGGAAACCCAGTCCAGAGCCGAACCGTTGATCTGGGCCGCAGACTTCCGTTCGTATTTCAGCTCCAGCGCATGCTTGGGTTCACGCCCCAGCACCGAGTCCAGGCGATCCATGGCCGTACCGGCTAACCGACAGCCAAGCCAGCCCAGCGATGAACTTCTGAGGAGTTCCAGCGGAGTCAGCACATAATCTTCGTAGTGGTCAAACCCGCGCCCAAGGCCGTACTCCCTGGTACAAAGAAACGTGTTCGCCACAAATCCCGCCGTGGAGTAGCCATGATCTCCCAGGTAGCCCGCCAGGGTCGGAAAACGGGCCTGCAGCGGCCGGCTTGGGCCGACCGCCAGTTCCCATGACCAGCGACCGGTGAACATGCTGGCGTGCGACGGAAGCGTCCAGGGGGCGGTCGAGATCGCGCGATCGAAAATTGCACCCTGCGCTGCGAACTTGGCCAGGTTCGGGGTGGTGTCTCTCGCGGATCCGTACAAGCTGGTTGCGTCAGCCCGAACGGTGTCCATCACCAGCAAGACAATGTTCGGGCTCCCCTCCGTCGCAACCGGGCTGGGGCCAGCTCTTCTTGCCCCTAGCCACTCCTTGCCAAATGCCAGCCCCGTCAGGCCCAGCAGCGCTGCCACCAACCACGGTGTTGTGATGCGTACCAGGCGCTTGAACCCGGTAAGGCGATTCAGAATCGCCGGCACGCCCCAGCTTGCCACTCCCAAAGCCAGCGCCAGCCCAGCAAGGGCCTTCAGACCAGGCACAGCCAGCAACAGCGAGAACACGGAAATCATTCCCAGCAAACCGGCACAGAGCCTGGAGCCAACCCGTGGAATCGGGCGCACGAAAAGGACCAGAAAACAACCCACCAGACCAAAGATTAGCAGGTTGGCAACAGGGGCCATCCAGATGACATGGGGGCTTCTTCGATAGATACCGTTCTGGGCAAAGTGAATCTTGGCAAAGATCGGACCAAGTTCCACCAGGCCCGTCAGCAGGCCGGCCCAGCAACAAACACCCACAAATCGAGTGGCACTTGCAAGTCCAGGTTCAATTCCACTCCATGCGGCTGGTCCTGAGAACTCGGCCTCCGGTTCCAGATTCACCGGACCAGCGTCCTGATAATCCAGCTTCGTTTCCATCAAGGAATCCTAGACCCAGAAAAGAGTCACTGGATGGATGAGCAGCCTGGCGTATTAGCTCAGGGTTTCGGTCTTCTGCTTGGATGGAAATTTCTTCTTGGGTGCAAACTTGGCCCGGATCGATTTGGGGACAATTTTGTAGGTGATGAACCGCCCCACCGTGAGAAAAAAACCAACGACGCCAGCCAGAATGGAAACCAGGGGGAGAGTCGTTTCAGGACCGAAATAGGCGAAGATCATGAATTCTCATCCACTCCAAAGTGGCTCAATCGGTTCCAGAAGTTTGCCGGCAGAGAGAAGCGGCTTTCACAAAATCAAGAAATGGTGTCAGCAGATCTTAGCGACAGAAGGCCCGCCAAAGGCCCAATTCGTCCAAGATTCATGAAAGTTTCATGAAACCGGATGGAGTCCACACGGTTCTCGCCTAATTATTGATCCATACGCAAGCAAGGCAAGCCCAAGCCCTGCCAGACGCGGCAAGGGCTCACAAAAAAAACCACTGACAGGCAATGTCAGTGGTTCTCAAAGTGTGCCCGACAGGAGTTGAACCTGTAACCTTCGGCTTCGGAGGCCGACGCTCTATCCAGTTGAGCTACGGGCACGTGTGCACTGATATCACCATTTCTTGGCCAACAAGTCAAGGAAACGGCGGTCAGATTTGCGTCCGAGGCCGCTTTCGCTGAGGGACCCCGGCCCAGTAGACTTCTGACTTCCCGTTCAAACTAGGGGCTCAGATAATCCTGGAATCGGACGCGGTTATCAAGCGAACCTGAAGCGGCCAAAAACGCGCAGAAAGCGCCCTGACCGGGTTCAACTTCTCGCAAAGTTGGCGTAGATGCTCAGGCCAAGTTGCTGGCTCTTCTCTGGATGAAACTGACAGGCAGACAGGTTGTCTCTCCAGACCACGGCCGGGAACGGGCCAGGGTAATCGGCAGTTGCCGCCACGTCGTTGGGGTTAGCGGCCACGGCATGGTACGAGTGCACAAAATAGACCGAGGCCTGATCTGGAAGGCCGGCCAAAATCGGGGCAGGGCGGCAGATGGTCAGCGTATTCCAGCCCATGTGGGGAATGATCAGCTTGGTGCCCGGAGGTGCCTCGAACCGGACAATGCGGCCGGGGAGTAAGCCCAACCCTTGGTGAAGCCCATCCTCTTCGCTCTCATCGAACAGCAACTGAAGCCCCAGGCAAACGCCGAGACACGGCTGCCCACGTCGCACAGCCTCACTGAACGCCTCTCCCAGGCCGGTTCGCCGCAGTTCGGCGATGGCGTCTGCAAACGCTCCCACGCCTGGCAAGATCACCCGGTCCGCAGCACGAACGCGGTTGGGGTCGCCGGTGATCTCGGCCTCCGCGCCCACAGCCTCAAGGGCTTTTTGCACGCTCCGAAGATTCCCCATACCATAGTCAATGATGGCAATCATGAAGGCCGGCAACTCGAAAAGGTGGCAGAAACGCAGTCCGTTCGCCTGAGGATCCAGGCAAGAACAATCTACCGGCAGCCGTGGAGCCATGTCCACAAAAGCCCGCAACATCAGACCAACGCCAAGGTCACTCGGTTCGTGAACCGGCGCTGGAATCCTGGGCCAGGGAAAGCCAGCGCTGGCGGGCCGCCCGGATACTGGCCTCGGTCGCCGCACTATCCTGGTGAGAGAACAGGTCGCTTGACGAACTACCCTTGCTAGCCGGTTCGTCCTCATAAGGAGTTGTCCGGGGCCGACTCGAAGACCTGGAATCTCCCTGGCTGTCGTTCAGCGGCTGGATCTCGCCGGGGATCTGCGCAAACGGAGTTTTTCTTCCACGCTGATTCGCGGGCGTGGTGCGCCGATCGGAGCTATCCACCGGGCTACTCCCCCGAGTAGAAGCGGTGGTGCGTGCATCCAGAGCATCCAGGTCAACCCCGCGGGTCAGCTTGCGGGTATCATCCAGCCGCGCAGAGAGCTGGTCACTATGGGCCTGTTCTTGCACTAGCCGATCTTCCAATCGCTGATTCTCGGTGTTGAGTCCGGCAACCTGCCGTTCCAGCTTGCTTTTTTCCGTTTCAAGCTGGCTCACCGTCTCACGGAGCGATCCCACCTGCGTTTGCTTGGAAGACTTCAGGCCAGACTGAGCGCAGCCTGGCAGGCTGCTCAGGGCCAAGAGCGCCGGAACCCAGCCCAATCGCCGCAACCGCAACTGGGTCGGCCTTGATCCGTACGGATTCTTTGGGGTGTGAAAAGGTCTCATAGAAGAATCCTGCCGCGTTTGCGGGAACCGCCTGCAATCACCTTGGCACTCTGGTTGTGCTCAGAGGCGGGCTGCTCATCAAGGTCCTCCTGATGAGCATCGTCATGGGAACGCCCCCCAGGCCGATACCATTTCCTTGCCCAAAAAAACGCGCTTAGCAACGCGGTAATCAACCCGCCGGCAAGGGCACTCAAAAGCACCACCACACCCAGCGACGACCTGGCATTACCCAGCCCAAATGGGAAGTAAAGCGTAACTTCCTGATGATTCATCAGGATGAACCAGAGCAAGATCCCCAGAACAATCGCGGCCGCCACAAGTTTCCTGGCCATCCAGAGCGTGCGCAACGGGTTCGATGATCGTCTCGATTTCAAACCCATTCCACTCTCCCAGGCCGGAGGCATTCCGGCGGATCGATCGAGAAAGAAGGAGTTCACACCCCCACCAAGGGGTGCTTGACCTCACATCACGAGATCTGCGGAGGCAACGGCAGGCGTTCACATCCGCAAATAGCGTTCGTGAACTCCCGATCACCAGGTTCCGAGGAACGCTGAGATCGTTACTGTCCAGACACTATCCATCCGATGACATCGGCCATCATGTCGAACCGAGGTCTGGCCCATCCCGACCAAATTTGCGGCCAAGCCAGCAGAAGCAGCACGGCCGCCAAACTCAGGTACGGTCCAAACGGTATCTCCCGATCAGCCCCCACAATCGGTATTCTTGCCAGCCGCTTGAATAGCATCCGAACCACTTTCAACAACGCGTGAAGCAGCCCGAAGAAGGGGGCAATGAAAAAGGTCAAGACGGCCGCCTGCCATCCCAGAAATGATCCAATCATGGCCATCAACGTTACATCACCAAACCCCATCGCCTCACGGCCCATCGCCAACCCGGCCACAATCCGAACGAACCAAACCAGTCCGCCGCCCACCACCCAGCCCAGCAAGCCAATTCCTAGCCCACCCCAGAACGTATGGGCCAGCAACGGGTCGGGCCTCAGCTCGGGCACCAAGGCACCAAACAGCAGGCCTAAAATCATGCCAGGCACAGTGACCGCGTCGGGAATCAGGTAGTAGTCATAGTCAATGAAGGTGGCAATCACGAGAAAACTCACGAGCAGGTCGTGATAAAACATCCGACCAAACGCCATCGAATCCAGCACGCCAGGCGCAAGCACCACGTCGGCCACATAAACGGCCACGTACAACGCACCCATCAAAAACTCAACCAGCGGATACCGGATCGCAATTGGTAAATGACAGTTCCGGCACCGCCCGCCCAGGAACACCCAACCCAGAATTGGAATATTGTCTCGCGGACGTATGGCTTCCAAACAGCCAGGGCAGTGGGACGAAGGCCAGAGGATGCTCTTCTGCCAGGGGATGCGATAAACGCATACATTGGCAAAGCTGCCCACCGCCGCCCCCAGCATGAAAAACCAGACCGCCCCCAGCACGTGAAAGAGCAAGATGGGATCAGCGTTCATGGGGAGGTTCCAATCTCTGGGCAGACTCAGGTCGTCTAGCCCAGTCTGTCCAGGCCTGAAGCACTTCTCGGGCAACCTCTTCCACACGCTTACCAGCCACCTGGATCACCAGGTCGGCGGTCTCTTGATAGAGCGGGCGTCGAAATTCCAGCACGGTGGCCACCTCTTGCACCAACCCCTGCGAGGTCAGGGCCGGCCGGCCCGACGGGTCGGCGGCCAGCCGTTGCCCGAGCAACTCCACGGGAGCGTCTAACCAGACCACCAGGCCGAACCGACGCAACATCAACCGGTTCGTCGCACGTAGAACGGCTCCACCCCCAGTCGCCACCACGGCGTCTGGCACCGCCTCCAGCACATCACGCAGCGTAGACTCTTCATGGTCCCGGAAGGCCGCTTCCCCTTCGCTGGCAAAAATGCTTGGGATCTTCCGGCCCAGGCGTCGCTCAATCTCGACATCGATGTCAAAAAATCGGCGGCCCGCGATCGAGCTCAAACGACGGCCCACCGCCGATTTCCCAGCACCCCGATAACCAATGAAAGCCAGACCAGACGCCTGAACTCGCTCAGGCTCCCCTTCAGACAGAACGGCCATCGGGCGTTGCTCCAGATGCATAGGATTCAGTCTTGCGCAGCGCCGAGCTTCCGTTTGACAACTTCGTACATCAGTTCCTCAGGCGCGGGTTGGCCCGTATAATACTTGTATTGCAGGGCCGCCTGCCTCACAAACATATGAACCCCCGTAATTGCCACACACTCACGCTCTCTGGCTTGTTTGACGAACAGGGTATTTTCGGGCCTGTAAATCGTATCAAACACCAGCATTCCCGATCGGAACGCAGCCACGGGCACGGGGCTCTCATCCACATTCGGGTGCATACCAACCGGGGTTCCGTTGATCAGAATATCGTTGATGGTGGAGGCTCGGGCCGTCCAGGGAATAGACTTGCAGTTCAGCTCCTCGGCAAGCTTGGTCGCCTTTTCATCTTTGCGGGCACACAAAGTCACCCCTGCGCCTCGCTGAAGCAGGCCGGCAGCTATCGTGCGAGCCACACCGCCTGCACCCAGAATAAGAACCTGCTTGTCCCTCAATGGATTTTCAGAGTCAGGCTGCGACCGCTTCAGTACCGCTTCCAGGCACTCCATGGCCGCCGAGTAGTCGGTATTGTGACCAACCCAACCGTCCTTCTCGTGCACGGCCGTGTTGCAAGCCTTCAGAGTTTGAACAGACTCATCCACCCGATTCATGAGCGGGATGACGGTCTCTTTATGAGGAATGGTGATACTGAACCCCTTCATCCCCAGCCACCGCAAGGAATCCAGTGATTCTTTGAGGCTATCGGCCGGAATCCGGAACGGCACCAGGACCTTGTTCAACCCCTCACGACGAAACGCCGTGTTATGCACGGCCGGGCTCAGGCTATGCCCGATCGGGTCACCAATTACGCCGTAAATCTCGGTCTTGGCGTCAATCTGGTCATGAAAAAGATCTCGCTTGAGCTGCTGAAACAACAGCAACCCCGGGGCAAACATTCGATCGGGGTTGAAGCCGGCGTACGTATAAGGCGCGCCATACTTCGTGCCCAGAATCCGGGTGAACGAGCCCAGATCACCCATCCCAATTCCGATGGTTGGGCAGATCTTGTTGGTGTCTCGCACAAACTCAAGCAAGCGGGACGCCTCTTGGACACTGCGAGCCGGCGCGGCAATTTTCACAATGTCTGGGTCAAGCGCACGCATTTTCTCGGCAAGATCTTCAAGATCTTCCGGCATCTGTTGAAAATTGTGGTAGCTCACAATGCGCTTGGTTTTGCCGAACTTGGGCCGCTTGATGGCCGCCGCGGTATCCATTTCTAGATCCACGTAGTCTACCCCGGCCACAATCGCTTTCCGGATCAGGGTCAGGCGAGCATCTTCCTCACCACGCCACAGGCCACCATCGGCCCCCCGGCGTACGGTGAACACCACGGGCGTGTGCCGTTTAGCCAGAATCCGCTCAATATCAGGAGCGCGCCGGAGACAGTCGATCCGCAACTCGACAAGCTCAGCTCCAGCCTGAGCCGCCTGCTCCCATTCCTCCAGAAGCGATGAGTGGCGTCCCCGGCCGATAATCACACAAATCATGTCACGATCTCGACTAAAGCTCTCGGGTTCAATTCAGGTCTTTTGTCCACTCTCACAGGCAGGTTGTCAACGCCCAGGCGTGCCAGTGACCGGCCTGTCAGATCCGACCAAACTGTCGTTCCAGCTCCGCCTTGGTAAAGACGAGCGAGGCAGGACGCCCGTGCGGACAGTGGTGCGTGTTGGACGCCAAATGTCTGCGATCCAGCAACGCACCGATCTCGGACGCCGACAGTCGATCTCCCGCCTTGATCGCCGCCTTGCACGCGAACGTGGCAAGCACGTGGTCCAGAAGCGCATCGGCGGTAGGGGGCAACGGATTATGGCGGAAGTGGTCGGCCATGTCCTGAACCAGCCGGGCTGGCGGGATCGACGCCAGCAGCACGGGCGTGGCGGTCACGCACACGGTTGAGCCGCCAAACGGCTCGACCTCAAGGCCGAGCCTCGCCAGCACCTCACGCTGTTCCAGAAGCGCCTCTGCGTCGGCGGCCGTCAGATCCACCGGCTCAGGCACTAGCAACCGCTGAGATTCTACCCCGCCCCGTTCCACCCGCCCCTTGAACTCCTCATAAAGAATTCGCTCATGAAGCGCGTGCTGATCGATCACGATCATCCCCTCATCGGTCTCGGCAATCAGGTAGCTGTCATGCACCTGAATGGCCCGCGTCACCAGGTCCAGGTTCGCAGGGGCAGCCGGCTGCCGGCTTAGCCCACTCGCAGGCTGGTGGCCGTGGGCGGCCAGGTCAGGGCCTGATTGTGCGTCCGTTGCACCCGCTCGCTCGGCGGGCTCAAAGCGATTCCCCTGATCGGGCGATAACTGCCCAGCGCCCGCCGAAGCCGTTGAAAATTCATCGAAGCCGGCGCGAGCCGAATTGGAAGGCAGCCGGTCGGCCCAGGCAGGTGTGGGTAGCTGGCCAAGCCCTTCTGGATATCTGGGAATTCCGGCAGAGACCCGAGGCCCATCCGGACCGGTCGACTTGGCAGGTGGCGGGGCAGACGCATCAGGACCAAACCACGACGCAACCTGCTGGCGCTCAACCCGGCCCGGCCAGAGCTGGAGGCCCGGCTGTTCTTGCCCAGACGTCGGATCAGGGGGCTGCGTCAGGCCCGAAGGCGTGGCCAGAGCCGGACCTTCTGGGGCAGGAACCATTTCGGCCGATGGCGGAGCCTGAAGCCTGGCGTGAAGGTCGCTGGCCAGGAAGGTCTGCCGCAAGGTTGCAAGCACCTGGCTGTAAATGCGATGGCTGTCCCGGAACCGGACCTCGATCTTGGTCGGGTGAACGTTGACGTCCACATCTTCGAACGGCAGGTCCAGATGCAGGAAGGCAACCGGCTGCCGGCCGACCATCAGCAGGCCTCGATAAGATTCCGCCAGCGCGGCACTCAGCGAGCGATCCCGCACGTAACGCCCGCCAATGAACAGGTACTGCCCCTTGCTGGTCGACCGGCTCTGCGAGGGATGACCTACGTAACCCCGCAGGTGGATATTCTCGATCCGGCTCTCGACCCAGAGCAGTGAATCGGCCAGCTCTTGGCCCAAGAAGACCGCAATTCGATCTTTCATGCCGGGGCTGGCCGGCAGATCATGCACCACACGACCGCCGCTCTTGAGCGTGAAATGCACATTGGAATGGGCGAGGGCGACCCGGGTGAACATCTCCACCACGTGGGAGGCCTCGGTGCTATCCGACTTCAGAAAGCTGCGCCGCACCGGCACATTGAAGAAGAGGTTGCGAACCTCCATCACCGTGCCAGGGGAGGCGGCACAGGTTCGCACCGGACCTTGCTCGCCACCATTGATCTCGATCTCAGACCCACTATCCAGCTCCGCGGGCCGACTCTGACAGCGGACGCGTGAAACCTCGGCGATGGCCGCCAAGGCCTCGCCCCTGAACCCCAGCGTCCGGATTTGGGTCAGGTCCTCTGCACACTTTAGCTTGCTGGTGGCATGCGGCCTGAACGCCAGCACAAGATCCTCAGGAACAATTCCAGACCCATCGTCGGCCACCCGGATCAGGTCTCGACCGCCACGCTCAATACTTAGCTCAATGCGGGTCGCTCCAGAGTCAATGGCATTCTCCAGCAACTCCTTGACCACGCTGGCCGGGCGCTCAATCACCTCGCCAGCCGCAATCTGGTTCACAACCGAAGCCGGCAACTCCCGGATCACGCCCATGCCCACTCCTTAACTCCAGCTAGAAACACTCAACTCCTATTCTACGCTGGAACCGGTCCGTCAGGTACGGGGCGGCTACGTCAATCGGCTCCGGAATGCGGGAAAACCCCGTGAATCTGCACACTGGCGGCAAGATCAGGGCGGTTCGCTCGGCCATGGAAATCACGCCAAGACCTTTGCCCTAAAACACGGAGTCGGCGCCACAACTCGCGCAGGCAGAATGAAAAGCCGATGAAAGCGAGCGGCCTTCCGTCAAATTCCACGTAACTGCCAGTCCAGGTGCGCTTCAGAGTGCTTGAGGCCGGCTCTGTAAGATTTTCGGCCCGAACCCGATGATTTCCGGCCTTGGGGACTTGCCAGGCGGCATAGGATCTCGACGAGCGGCCTGACGATTTTGCAAGTTCACAATTCGAGCATCAAGGAACCTCGCCATGAGTGCACAGCTTTTCCGGTACATTCACAGCGGCTCAGGGGAAACCTTCTTTCTCCAGCAAGAAGAAGGCTCCTCCAACTGGGAACTCAACAAGTCGTCCAGCAAAACGGAGGGCCTGGAAACCGTGGAGATGTTCAACAGCCTGGAAGATGCCCAGCGAACCTTGAAGAAGCTGAACTGCCTGAAGGTGACCCAGTAAATTGCAAAGGTCGGCAATCCGGGTCGCTCAGGCACTCGGATTGCTCACCGACGCAGAATCACTTTCATCTCAGAATCAGCGCTCGGCCCGGTTATACTTGGAGTACCTCTTCCAGTTGGAAAGACCGGGCCTGGCGAGCAATTCCATGAAGCTGACGTTCTTGGGGCATGCGGCGTTTTTGCTGGAAACCGAAGGCACGCGGGTCATCTTCGACCCCTACAAATCGCCCGACTCTGGTGGCTATGCCCCCATCGACCTACCGGCAAATGTGGTGGCCGTCAGCCATATCAATGACCGATACCATAGCCACACCGGTCAGATCGTCCCGCCATTCGAAACCCTGAACGGCCTGGAGTTTCCGGCTGTTGGCGTTGTGTCGCATGGCCTGCGGTTCGAGGCCGTGCCCGTTTTCGAGACTCCCGAACGACTTGCGGGCGATGAAGTGACCATGCTTCACCTCCGCAGCGAGAGACTTCACCTGGTCCACCTCGGCGACCTCGGGCATATCCTGACCCCCGAAGAACTGGCCCCAATTCAGGGGGCCGATATCGTGCTCTGCCCGGCCGGCGGCACCCCCACGCTGGCGATCTCTGAGTGCGCTCAGGTGCTTCAGGCGATCGGACCCAAGATCGTGATTCCAATGCATTACAAAACGCCCAGAATTAACCTGGCCATTCTGCCCCTGGAAACCTTTCTGGACGCCGTGCAACCCTTGGGCTGGGCAGTGGACCGCCGAAGTGAGTCGACAATCGAACTGAGCCGCGAGCAGTTGCCAAGCTCACCCACCATCATCTGCCTGGAACCATGCCGTTGAGGATGGGCGAGACGCGCTTCACCGGATCTGACAGAACGTGAAGTGCCTGGCAGCCTGGAGAACTCCAAAGGAGGTCATCCATGCCACAAGGGAAGTTGGAAGAGACAAAGCCTGGAGGAGAAGTTCCCCCTCCAGGGCTCAATCTAGCTGGTACAAACCGGCTTCGTGTCACAGTTCCCGGAGCGCCTTCACCACGTCTAGCCGTACGGCCCGGATGGCAGGAAAGAGCCCGCCAAAAACCCCCATCGCCAGGGTCATTCCCAGGGCGACCGCAAACGGCAACACACCGAACCGAAGCTGGATCACCCGCTCTGAGAAACTACTGAAATCACTGATCCCAAACGACCAGTTCGAGAACAGCAAACTGACCAGGGCCCCAAGCGCACCGCCCACCGCCGTGATCACCACCGACTCCAGCAAGAACGACATCAGGATCGCAGTCCGAGAGAACCCCAAGGCCCGCATGGTCCCAATCTCACGCGTTCGTGACTTCACGGCCGCGAACATGGTGTTAGCCGCCGCAAACAGGGCCCCAATCGTCAGCAGCACGGCAATCACCGTTCCGATCACCGTCAGGAACAGCGCGGTTGTGTTCTGGCTCTGGTAGTAAACGCTCTCACGTTTCGGCAGCAAGCCAAACCGCGATTCATTGGTAATCGAGTCAATGAGCGCTTCCAGAGAACGGTTGTCCTCTGCACGAATCCGGGTGCTTGAGACCGACCGATCATTGTTCGTATTCGCGGCCAGATCTTCACGCCCGGTCCAGACCTCGCTCTCCGCTGCGCTTGAGCCGGCCGTAAAAATGCCAACCACGTTATAAACTTCTTTATCACTCACCCGGAACTGCTGGCCCAACCGTGTGCCCGGAAACCGGCTGACCAAACTGCGAGACACGATGCATTCCCTGGTCCCTGGGTTGAAGTAACGGCCTTCAACAATCTCGAACTTGGGACGGAGATAAGGGGAGGCCGACGTCGCCCCCCTGATCGTCAGGTTCACGCGACTGCCGTCTGAACGGCTCATCACCGGAATATTCAGAAGCTCACCAGAAATCAACGGCTTGTCTTGAAGGTCCGGAAACCCTTTCTGGGCCTCCTCGGCCGTTCGCGCCCGGCCCTGCGCAATCCCCTTCAAAGTCGCCAGGTCTTGCGCGGTCTGGATTGAGAAATTGGAACTGGTCTCGTTGTCGGCCCCTTTACGCATCACAAGCAGCGTCAGCGGATCGCCCGAAACAGCCTGGCTATACATCAAGCCGTCCACCAGACCAAACAACACGCATGAGCAAGCCACGACAATGGCAGAGACCATTACGGTCAGAAGCGTGGTCGGCCAGCGAACGCTCAGGTTTCGGAAGTTGTACTTGAGAGGAACAAACGCCATGGGTCAAACCACCTTCCGCAGGCCGTCGATGACCGGCAAACTAGACGCTCTGAAGGCTGGAATCAGGCCACTGAGCAGCCCAACAAGCAACGACACCAGAAAACCAGTCACAGCCACGGTTGTGGGAATGTAGAAGAACGGGAAGAAGCCCATGGTATATGGGCTGATATCCCAGAACTTGAAGAGCAGCATGGTGCCGAACGTGCCGATGAACCCGCCGATTCCGGCAATCAAAACAGCCTCCGTCAGCACCATGAACAGAATCTGACCTTTCTGGAAGCCAATGGCCCGAAGAACGGCCACCTCGCTCGTCCGTTCTCGCATCGACATCGCCATGGCCACACCGCAGATCACCAGCAAGGAAAAGGCCACCGCCAGACCCACCATGTTGATGTAGGTCTGAAGGTCCTTGATCATCTCTGAGAACTGAGACACAAACGCATCTTCGGTTTGGGTCTTCGTGGCCCGGTCACTACTCTTGGTATCTTCATCAACGGCCGCGCACAGTTTGGTCACCAGTTCGTCGCTCTTGCAACGCATGAGCACCGTGCCGGAATTGTTCGCCCCTTGGCCCTGAAAATCGCGTTTCAGTCCCTCGTTCAGGAAATTCCAGTTGAAGTAGCAGGTGCGCAAGTCACGCTTTTCAGGACCGTCAAAAATCCCAACCACCGTCAGGTTCATATCAAAGGGATAAATCTCCCCCTTGAGTTCGAACGAGTCTCCCACACTGAGCTTCTTGTCTTCCGCCAGTTTTCGACCAATCACCGTTCCGTCCGGTCGTTCCTTGAACGCCTGGAGTTGATCGGGGGCAATCGTCAATTCCGGATAAATGTCGAACAGCGTGTCTGGATCGACACCGAACTGGGCAAAGAAGGTGGCAGACTCGCCCCTGAACTTGCCGCCGTACCACGAGAAAGGAGAAACCAACGGCTTGTCATCACTCTCGCGATGAACAATGGCATGAATTCCCGATCGATCATCAATGGCCGGTATTTCACGCACCAGGGCAATCGGAACCGGTTGCGTAAACCCCTGGGCACTCATCGTGATCACCCGGTTAAACGGAACCAGGGTGGATCTGACCTCGGTATTGGTTGAGAACAAAGACAGCAAGACCATCGCCAAGAACCCGCACACGGCAATGGAGCCAATCGTCAGCAAAGAACGAACAGGATTCCGGCGCGCATTGCGAAGAATGTATCCCAGGAATTTCATGATGCATTCTCCGGCTGAACGGCCGTCCTAACATCTCGACCTTGCGCCACATCGGCGACAAGTTTCCCCTTGTCCAGATGCAGCAACCGCGTGGCCCGCTTGGCCGCCTGGGGATCGTGCGTCACCATGACAATTGTCTTCTCAAATTCATGGTTGAGCTGCTCAAGCAGCAGCAAGATTTCCTCGGCACTCACACGATCAAGGTCACCGGTCGGTTCGTCAGCCACCAGCAAATAGGGATCGGTCACAATGGCTCTTGCAATCGCCACTCGCTGTTCCTGACCACCGGAAAGCTGGCGCGGAAAGTGATCTTCTCGCCCTTCCAAACCAACCACACGCAGTGCCGTGCGTGCACGCTCTCGCCGTTCCTTGCGGGAAAGGCTGGTGAGCAGCAGCGGCAACTCCACATTCTCTTGCGCCCGCAGTACAGGAATCAGGTTATAGGTCTGAAAGATGAACCCCACATGGTTCGATCGCCATTTGGTGATCTGGCCGTCAGACATCCGGGCCAGGTCATTGTCTTGCACCAGAATCTCTCCCCCCGTGGGGCGATCCAGTCCGGCAATCAGGTTGAGCAAGGTTGTCTTGCCCGAACCCGAGGGGCCCATGAGTGCAAGAAACTCACCCTCCTCCACGCTCAGGCTGAGGTCGCTCAGCACAGGGATTTGAATCTGATCGCGTCGATAAGATTTGGTCACGTGGCGCAAAACAATGGCAGCTTCCCGATCCATGAAACAACTCCCCAAACGGCTGGCAAATCCTTGAAGAAAAACTGCCACCGGCGGGCACAGCTCTGCGTGCCCTACCGGCGCATCACGGTGATAACTCAGCGTTAATCGGCCAGGGCCACCACCTGGCCCTCGGCAAGCTCGGCAACCGGACCCAGAACCACGTTCTCACCCACGTTAAGCCCATCATCAACCCGAGCCCGGTCTGACTCCAAGGTAATAACCACCGACCGTTTCGAAACGGCATAGTCTCGATCAACCACCCAGACGAACGTTTTCCCATCGGTTTCCACCAGCGCGGACTTGGGAATGTAGAGCGAAGTCTGAGCGGCACCAGGGTCCTCACTCTGGCTGCCCGGCAAAAACGCCACGGTTGCCACCAGTTCAGGGAACAGCGAGGTATCTTTCTCTTCGATCTTCACATACACCTTCACCGTCCCGCGTGCCCGGTCTCCCAGCGGCACAATCCGATCCAGGTAGCCGTGAAACCGTCGCCCGGGGAATGCAGACACCAGAATCTCGGCCCGCTGTTGCCTGGGTGAGGTTTTGGGATCTTTGAGTCGACCGAGCATGTTCTCTGCAATGTCCGTCTCAACCTCCAGGTCATTCATATCGGCCAGGGTTACCACGGAACCACGGCCACTGGCCGCACCAAGCCCGCCCAGCACGATCGTTTCACCTTTCTCGGCAGCCTTTTCCAGAACCGTGCCGTCAAAAGGTGCCTTGATCTTCATCTCCTCGATTGAGACTGCCAGTTCATCAATCATCGCCTGCTGATAGTCGATCGAGGCCTTGAGGGTGTCTAGCTTTCGCCTGGAAACCTCATAGGCAGACTGGGTCTGCTCGGCCTCTTCCTCAGAAAGCTGGCCCTGGGTCCTGAGCCGCTGAGATCGTCGGGCCTTCAGCTCCTTGAAGCGGCTATCAACCTCAGCTTCCTGGTACTCAGCCTGAGACCGCTCCAGCATGCGCTGACGGGTCTGCTTCTGCTTGTCCATGTCCGTATGTTCAAGTTCGGCCAGAACATCCCCTTGTTTGACAAACTGGTTCTCCTTCACAAGAACCTGGGCGATCCGGCCCGGAACCTTGGACCCCAGCTTGGCCTGCTGAAACGACCGGACGTACCCCTTGGCACTCAAGACCGTGTTCGCCTCTCCCTGGGTCAGGGCACGTACCGGCGCCACCTTCACCACGAGCTTCGGCTTGGCCCTGGCGTACTGCAAATAGGTGAAGTACACACCTCCACCCACTAGCCCGAGGGGAATGAACCACAATGCCACCGAAAGCAAGCTAAGCCCCAAACTCCCACTACGCCGCACCGGTGCCGGCCGAGTTCTGGACGCAACCAGACGACGCTCTTCAGGCAACGGCACAGACAGGGAAGGCCCTGCTAGAGCAGACGCAGAAGCCACCGGTCGTGAGGAGCGAGACGGACGGTCCCGGTCAATTTTGAGCGAAGCAAGCTCTTCCTTCAGCGACCTCACCGAGCCTGTTCCAGCTTCCGGACGATCGTTCCCCTCAACTGTGGACATGAATAAGCTCCGCAGCGCGGAAGGGAAGTCTGTAAGAACTGAGCCAAGAGACGGCTTCAAGCCAATGGGTCAGTTCTGCCTGGAGTACGTAACCTATACCTATTGTGTCTGCCCGGGAAGGCCGACGGCAAGCCAGCGAAGCTAGGGTGTTGATCCGGCGTCCCATTCAGCTTTACACGATTCGAATTTGAACACGCAAAAACGAGTCGCACTCAGACGGGTGAGCTCAGATTCCAGGAGATCGTCCAATCAGGGGGGATCCTTGGCCTGGGTGTCAGCACTGCCAGGCTCCGTTGCAAACGATTCGAGAAATCGCTCAGACTCTGGGCGTTCCACAAATTCCTCGGTGCCGGTGACAGAGAAACGAATGAGCTGGCTGCCATGAACCAAGAGCCGGATCCGGCTCAAACCGCCGCCGGCCACAACCTTGTCTGGGACCTTGAAACGGGTATTTCGCTCGGCGATTTTCCCGTTCCGACCCTCGGCAGTTACCACTTCGCTTCCACCGGATTCCGCGACCTGGGCCCTGGCCTCGCGATCGAGCAGGGGCCCAGCAGCCGCTTGTGTGGGTGCCAGCGGCAGCGGAGTCATGGCGCAGGAGAATTCCCCCTCACCACGATTCAATTTCCACAAGCGGATCTCAGGCTCGCCGGGACGGTGCTCAAGCACCTGCAATTCTTCGGCCGGTTCCTCAGGCATCAGGAACGAGAATCCAACATCCACGGGCCGCACACGCACCCAGCCTGAAGGGTCTTTCTCAAATGCCGTACGACGCCGAGAGGCTGGCTGGGTCTCCTTTTTGGAGGATTCACCGGGCGTGGCCGCCACCTCGGGTCCGGCAGCCGGCTCTTTAGCCGGTTTTGGAGTTGTACCAGCATGCTTGGGCGCACTGCCTGGCCGAGTACGATTGGGCCCGGCGGCTGCCGAAGTTTCTCCACCATCGTCCACCACCTGATCCACGCCCGCGCGAGCTCGACCGAGTCCTCCGGAAAGCATGGAGGTTGGATTTTCAAACGGAACCGGTTCGCCCGCCAGGGGGCGTAATTGCCGACCGCCAGGGGGCATTGGTGACTTGGCCCCGTCATCACTCACTTTGATGGCAGGTTCGGGATCCGAATCACTCTTGTCGATCTTGAAGGACCAGGTCTTGGTACGCTGACCAATGGCGTTGAGCTTGCCTTCAAAAACTTTGTAGGTGCCGTTGTATTTCAGGCGAACCCTCCACTTGGTCGGCTGGTTCCCATCGATACCACCAAAATAGTGGACATACCAGCGATATTCGCCCGGGGGCCCATTCCCCTGGTTCAGCCCGCCTCCCCAGTAGATGTTCTCGGGGCCCATACCGTCGATGTCATCAACATCCAGCTCCCCACCTTGAGTTCCGTGGCGGTTCTCCCAGTAAAGGTGTGAGCCACCCGGCTCCAGTACGTGCAGGTCCAGGTCAGCCGTGGAGTTCCAGATCAGCGTGAACTGGGGATTCCCAGTTTTGACCTCGACGTTATTAATGCTTTCCTTGCCGCCCAGGCCGAACTTGGCCACACCAAATCCATCTCCCTTGCCGGCCTGGCCCGAACCGGTGAGGTCTACCCCGCCACCGCTGGCCGAGCTTTCTGGATCTGGAACCCGGGTCCGCTCGGGAATGAGCAGGCTTGGCTCCAGCGTCGTGGAATCGGTTAACTCGGGCGGATCGACAGGAGATTTATCTTGCTCGTAAGGCATGGAAAGCGGCTCGTCCAGCCCCTCGCCACCCGTCAGTTGCTGGCCAAAGTCAGAGCCAAACAGGTCGCCCGCGGTAAGGGCAGTCTCTATCACCGGGGTTGAACGGGTGGCCGGCCTGAAAAATACCAACGCCAGCAAGCAGAGCAACACGGCGTGGAGAACCAGCGAGGTCGACCAGCTTTTGATCTTTGCCGGCGTGAGTCGCTCTTCAGCCGCTTCAAGCTCGGGAGATATTCGAATTCGAAATTTCGCGGGGGCGGGCCGCTTGGCCGTGATTACCGGTTGAACAATGCCAGGCGTTGGTGGAGGGGCAGCCGGCGGGTCGGTAACCACGACCGGAGGCAGAGACTCCGCGGCACCTTCCTCCTGGACCAAGGGCGGCAGGTTCGCGAGATCTCGCTCTTGCTCATCGATCCTGGCCATTGTTCAGGTGCCTCCGGGCGCTTCGAGACGCCGGATCAGAAAAAGATTACTTCAAGAATACCGGAGCAGGGGCCTGGAGGCGAGAGAACGATCCTGAACTTCCCATACGCGGATCAATTCTCTGAGGCTCCGCTTGGTTGCCGTTCTGCGCAGGAGACGATACAAAAGGGGCACAGAAAATCATCCGCCGTCCGTTGCTACCAGCCTGAGTGGTTTGCCCCGAGGTCACCCCATGGAATCGCACGCACTGACCGAACTTCTGGAGGCCCATCGAAGTGGTTCGGTGAGCACAGAGGAAGTCCTGCACAAGCTGCGATCGACCGCAACCTACGAAGAAACAGGCGATTTTGCCACCGTGGATCTGCACCGCCAGATCCGCTGCGGATTCCCTGAGGTCATCTTTGGCCAGGGGAAAACGGGCGAGCAAATTGCCGCCATCGTTCGTACGCTCAAGCGCCATAAGCTCGGAGTGCTGGCAACCCGGGTTCCCGCCGAGGTGGCCGTGGACCTGCTCCAGGAATTCCCGGAAGGGCATTACCACCCGCTGGGCCGAACCTTCAGAATTGTGCCGGAAGCCGACCCTGGTCCAAAACTGGGCCGCGTGGTGGTGGTGACCGCGGGAACCAGCGACCTGCCGGTAGCCGAAGAGGCTCGGGTCACGGCCGAAGCCTGGAATTGCGAAGTTACGCTGGTCTGCGACGTAGGCGTGGCTGGGATTCATCGCCTTTTTGGCAAGCTCGACCGCTTGACCGGGGCCGACGTTCTGGTGGTGGTGGCCGGCATGGAAGGGGCTTTGCCAAGCGTGATTGGCGGCCTCGTTGATTGCCCGGTCATCGCCGTCCCCACCAGCATAGGCTATGGCGCCCATTTCCAGGGACTGGCCGCGCTGCTGGGCATGCTTAATAGCTGTTCGTCCAATGTTGTGGTTTGCAATATTGATGCGGGATTCAACGGCGGCCACGTGGCCGGCCTGATTGCAAGACGTGCCGGCCAGGCCCGCGCCGGCGCACGTATGATTTCCAGAGAAGAAGGTTTCGATGGCCGCAGCTCCTGAACTTCGCGTTGTCACCACCATCCCCAAGCTCAAAGCCCGCCCCGCAGATTCCCACAAGGGGGATTACGGTCGGGTACTGATCATTGCTGGAAGCCGAGGCATGGCCGGAGCGGCCGGTCTGGCCGGAGCAGCGGCCCTTAGAAGTGGCGCAGGGCTGGTGCGCGTGGCATCGCCGGCCGAAATTCAGCCCACCGTGGCAACCTTTGAACCGTCTTACATGACCTGGCCGCTCAGCCAGGACGATCATGGCCAGATCGATTTCGAGCGAGCCAAGGCCGACCTTGAGCGCTTGGTGGCCCAGAGCGACGTGGTTGCGGTTGGACCAGGGCTCGGCCGCTCGGCCAGCCTGGATCGCCTGGTTGGCTGGCTGGTGGAACACGTGGCCGTGCCCCTGGTTCTGGATGCCGACGCGTTGAATGCCCTTGGATCTCAGATTTCCATTCTGAATAAGCGTAAGGCGCCCACCGTTCTGACTCCTCACTCAGGGGAGTTCTCAAGGCTGATCCAGAAAACCGTGGCAGAGGTCCAGGCGAATCGGGCTAGTCTTGCAGCCAGCCTGGCCAACCACACCGAAACGCCTCTGGTCGTTGTGCTCAAGGGGCATGGCACCATTGTGACCGATGGCCACCAGGCCTACGTCAACGGCTCTGGGAATCCGGGAATGGCCACCGGCGGGTCTGGCGATTGCCTGACCGGCGTGATTGCCGCCATTCTGGGTCAGAAGCTTTCCCCATTCGATGCCTGTGTACTGGGAACCTATGCACATGGCCTGGCCGGCGATATGGCCCGCGACCAGTCGGGCGTGATTGGTATGATTGCCGGCGATATCGTGGATGGCCTTGGCGACGTCTTCTACCACCTGGGAACCGAAGACTGAGCAGACTGGCAATGCTGCGGGACAGGCGCGGGGATGTTTACCCCGCCTTGTCCCTCTTTTTTTTTGCTGTTACCCGGCATAAATTCCTCCGCAGACCGTCCATCGTTGCCCCGAACCGGCGAATACGAACGTCCCGATCGGCTCCAGATTCTCATGGCACTTTCCAGGATTGTGAACATGCGGATTGCCACAGTCCATACCCGGGAAGTGTTCGACGAATTCAAACCGATCCATATGAACTTCACGAGATGGATACGCATCTCGGAAGCCCTGGCCAGGCTTGGATTCCAGGTCGACATGGTGGTGAACACTAGACAAAGGGAACCCGTGACCAGCGGGGGGGGTTCGCCAGGTCCCTTTTTCCGAAGTCAACTGGGGCGACTACGACGTCGTCAAAACCCTCTTCCATCGTGGCTTCGAAACTCTGGCCGAAGAAGGCGGAGCCAACCACCCGTTCATCATCAGCAAGCTCGGGTCGGTGGTTGGCTCGACCGATGATACGCCAGGTGTTCACTTCTTCAAGCAAGAACGGCAGCACCTGTTCGAGATTCAACAAGAGATTGCGCGGAAGAGCCGGTTTGTCTCAATTTTGACCGAGCCAAGTCGGGAACTCTGGCTCAAAGAACACGGCAACAAGCCTGAGATCCTGCTGGTTCCAACCGGAGTCGACCGGAAGATTCCGGCACCAAACGAGAACCCGTTCCGATGCTACCCTGAAAAAATTGCTGTCTACATTGGCAGCCTCTATCTGAATTCCCAGCGTGACACCAATTTGATCTGGCAACGGCGTCTGAACACGCTAGGAGCGTTGCTAAAACAACGGGGCATCCGTTTATGTTTATTGAGCCTGGGGCTCTTTGACAAGATTGACCCAGACGTTGTCACCTGTCTGGGCGGGGTCGAAAATGACAAGGTCTGGGATTATCACCACTTCGCGGATGTCGGGTTGGTGCTGGCCCAAGGCGCAGTTCAGCATAACGAGAGCAGCAAGATCTACTATTACCTTCGGGCCGGAGTGCCGGTTGTTAGCGAAGATTCCGTGCCGAACAACTACCTGATAGAACAGGCGCAACTGGGCCTGATTTCACCGTACGGCAACGACGAAAAAGTGGCCGATCTGATTCAAGAGGCCACCGAACGACCGTGGGGCCGGCAACGCGCGATCGCCTACATGATTCAGAATCATAGCTGGGATTCCAGGGCCAGCATCTATCACAATCTCTTGGTCGCGGGCCGCTCCAAAGAACCGATGAATGGCTGAGGAGCACACTACCCCTTTTTCGCCCCCTTCTTGGCGGAAGCTCCCGGCTTTGATTCCGTAGGCTGATGCTTGGCGGTTTTTGATGCAGGCCGCTTCACCGTTGCCATAACCGCAGCTTCCGCCACCGGCTGTGTTTTTCCGCGGGTCGGCTTCTTGGCAGCCTTGGTTGCTGGAATAGTTGTTACCGCAGGCTCCGGCTTCACGGTTGCGCGGGTGGTTTTCTGCCTGACGGTTTTGGCGGCGGCGGAAGTCAAAGCCTTGTCTGGCTTCTGCTTAGTGGCCGTTTTGGATGCAGTTGGCTTGGCGCTGGATTTCTTGGTCACCGCGGCTTTCTTGCGGGCCGCCGGCTTCTGCGATCGCTTTGAAACCCGGGCAGGTTTCAATTCTTCAGGGTCAGGCGATCCATCGCCCAGTTCAATGCCGAAGATATCTCCCAGATCACTGGCCGCTAGCGCATGCTTGCGGTCTGTGGCTCCTGCACTCACCCCCACCGGCGACACGGGAATCGCCTGTCCAATTAGTTCCAGGTGGTCGACTCCCCGAAGCTCAAACAGCAGTTCGGGCTTGGTATCGAGCCGGCTCCCCACACCATACATCACCGCCGCAATGTGTTTACACATCCCCGCGCCATCGGGGCAACTGCAATCCATGCGAAGCTCTTTGGGCTTGGGAAATAGCCCATATCGCTCACCCGTCACCAGCTCCATAATCGACCCGGATAGCTTGCCTTGGAGCAGCTCCACCAGCGTTCCAATTTTGCCGGCCGATTGCGCTTTGAGTGCCTGCCAGGGATCTCTGGGAAGCGTGCTGATCTCAATCTCAACTTCGTACAACTCAGAGCCGCTCACCAGGGCCTTGATCTGCCCCTTGCTGATCTCCAGATGCACCACCGAGCCGTTCCGCACGTAGGTTTGTCCGCGTGGCAACCGGTTCGCATAATCGCTGTAATTCTCCAGATTCTTGCACCAAGCATTGCCCCAGAAGGTCTTCGTGATCTTCCGCCCCTCGATCGACACCGGAGAGGCCTTCTTACCGTTCTTGAACCGCTTGGCAATTTCCCTGAGCGCATTGGCACGCCGCTGCGCCACCGGAACGTACGGCCTGTATCCATATCCATTAAAATCATACCATCCCATGATTCTCTCCTCGCAAAGGCGTCTGAAAATCCATGCTCAACCGTCGGTTGCCTGCTGCAAATCCAGTTTCACAAATCGCATCAACGTAGCATTGTCCATTTCCGTAAGCAACATCTCGCCAGCCCCTTCCTCGCCCATCACATCGCTGGCAACCTGGCTCTTGATGGTAATCATTTCGTCAATCTTCTCCTCAACCGTACCCCGGCAAATGAACTTATGCACAAGCACATTCTTTTTTTGACCGATCCGGAACGCCCGGTCGGTCGCCTGGTTCTCAATGGCCGGGTTCCACCAGCGGTCAAAGTGAATGACGTGAGATGCAGCGGTCAGGTTCAACCCGGTGCCGCCGGCCTTGAGCGAGAGCACAAAGAAGGGCGGTCCATCCTCTTGCTGAAATTGATTGACCAGCTCTTGCCGCTTCTTGACGCTGGTGCCACCGTGTAGAACCAGCCCAGGGCGGCCGAACAGCGTGGCAAGGTACTCTGCCAGCGGCTCAGTGATCTCTCGAAACTGGGAGAAAACTAGCACCTTCTCCTGCCGGGCTGCAATCTCTTCAGCCAGTTCGGCAAGCCGGGCGAACTTGCCACTTTTATCAGCCGCGTAGTCACCGGTGCCAACCACCTGCGAGGGATGATTACAGATCTGCTTCAACCGCATGAGCTGCGCCAGTACAATTCCCCTACGCTTCATGCCATCGCTCGATTCCAATTGCTCTTCAAGGTCCTCAACAGCCTTCTGATAAAGCGATGCCTGAAGCTTGCTCAGGTTACAATACGCTTTCAATTCGGTCTTATCCGGCAGGTCGGAGATCACCCGTTTGTCGGTTTTCAGGCGGCGCAGAATGTACGGCCGAACCAGAGTCCGCAACGGCTCGAAAGACGACTCCTGGCTGGCTTGCAACCGCTTTACAAATGTACTGAACTGCTTGGCCGTGCCCAGCAAACCAGGGTTCAAGAAATCAAACAGAGACCATAAATCCGAGAGCCGGTTCTCAACCGGGGTGCCGGTCATGGCAATGCGGCTGCCGGCCGTCAGTTCCTTCACGGCCTTGGTCTGCCTGGTGCCAGAGTTCTTGATTGCCTGGGCCTCATCCAGAACGACCAGACGCCAGCGGTGCTTGCGCATCCAGTCGTTCCGCACCACCATGCCGTAGGTTGTCAGAACCAGGTCATGGGTACGGGCCTCCGCCCGGCCCACCTTCGCGTCGCCCACGCTTGCACCCAGCTCTGAGGGATGCACAACCGCATAGGTGAGCCCAGGCGCAAACCTTTCCAGCTCAGCCTTCCAGTTTGCTATGAGCGAGGCTGGCACCACCAGCAGGCTGGCCGGGTCGCCTGGTTTCTTGTCCTGCTTCATGTCCAGCAAAAGCGAGATCACCTGCACGGTTTTACCAAGGCCCATGTCATCCGCCAGGCAAGCCCCCAGACCCAGCCTGGCCACAAACCGCAGCCAGACGTAGCCGGTTTGCTGATACGGGCGAAGCTGTGCCTTCAGACCCGCCGGGACCTTCTCTTGGCCGGCCGTTGGCGCACGCAAACCCTGTAGAACCCGCTCCAGCTCGGGACCTGGAGCCAAGCCGGTCCATTCCCGGATCTCTGCCTCATGGTTCTCACTTTGGCCACGACCCAGATGCGCACCAGAGAGCAACCGCATCCCTTCAAAAAAGGAGAGCCCGTCATTTTGCACCCCTTGTTCCACCTGTTTCCAGTGCGCCAGGGCCTGCTTCAACTTGTTGGCATCAATCTCAACCCACTTGCCGCGCAGGGGGACCAAGCCGCCACTGGCCGCCAGTAACTGGTTCATCTCCTCGCGGCTCAGCGTCTCTCCGTCCAGGCTAACCCCCACCGAAAACTGCATCAGAGCGTCTACCCCAACATGGCTCGCATCCTTGGTGTCAATCTTGACGCTCACCCGGGCTCGGCTAGGCGTGCGGGCGTTCCACCAGTCCGGCACCCGCACAATCAGACCGCTCTCTTCCAACGCAGGCACCGCCTGCAAGAACTGATAGGCGTCACGCGCCGTCCAGGCCAGCGGTTGGTAGATCTCTCCCGTATCCACCAGATTCCGGATCAACTCCGAGCGTTCGGCGGCTCTGGAAACCGGCAGCAACAGGTTCAGCATCGCCGCACGATTCTGGGCACCTGCGTATTCCTGAAGCGCCCGGGCGAGCGGCTCATGCCGCACCTTTCCCTGAGTGGTCAGCCCACCGGCATACGTTGCCAGAAAGGCGAACGGGCGTTCCGGGTCGCGCTTGTTCTCTGCCAGGTGAAACGTGACCCGGCCCACAAACCGCCATTCCGGGTTCCGCTCTCTCAAATAGGCCTGAGCACCCGCTTTGTGCCGCGCGATTTCCGCACGCGTGAGCTTGTCTAACGCATGCCACCAGTCTGCCAGCACATCGGGCGTCAGATACTCCAGGCCGGTCATGGGCGGAGCCTGAAGCAGCAGCTTTTCCAGTTCGGCCGAGTCCGGAGCAGGCACCGGGGGCAGGGGAGTTCCAGGCTCCGCCGGTACCACCCGACACACGTGGGCAAAATAGCGCCGAGCCAGACCACGTACGAATTCGAAAGGGGCCGGCAGCGTGGCGTCTAGCTGTTCAGTGGCCGATACCAGCATCCCGTGCGCAGGGCTTTGCTGATAGGCGGAGAGCAGACCATCGGGAATGGCCCGACTTGCGATCGCCACATTCGAGGTCTGAGGCTCATCTGCCACCTCCCGGATCAGAAGGTGCCCATGGGGCGAGATCGATAGCTCATGCATCAGACGTCAGAAACCAAAAGGCTTGGGAGGATCTACCATCAATCCAGAAATTGTAATCCTTCGTTCTGGGCATAACAAAACCTATCTGCTCGATTGCCTGAGCAGCCTGCGATTCCCAGCCTGAGACCCAAGAATGAGTCCAGTCAGCAGTCGATTCCGGTTGTTACCCAATTGGGAGTCGCAAGAATCTGGTATTGGCTGTGCGGAAGCTCCTCCTCTTGGCTAAGATAGTATAGAAGCTCGACTGACATGGAATCTGAGTCGTCAGGGTGCCCCGGCAAGGTTCATTCGGGTTGTAGCGAAATACCAGTGGGATCCGAGGTCATAACTTCAGATCCAGCCAGCCATTTCGCCCTGGGACCATACCTGATCCGAACCACCCTGGCACAAGATTCTTGCTAAAGCCTGGTCTCCATGTCTGGTGACAGAACTCATCGGGTTTGAACTTTGCTTCGACGGTCTTGAACGAAGGAGTCCACCGGTGTCCGCTGAAAATCCATCATTGCCGCCGTGGACTTACCGCATGGAAGTTTCGCCGACCGGGCAAGCCCAGCCGGCTACACCGCCCAATCCCGCGGAAGCCGCAAATTTGCTCCAGTTCCTTGCCACCGTCCAGAGCCAGCAGCTTGAGGTGACCCGCCAACTGGCCGAGACTCAGCGTCAGATGCTGGACTTTCAGCGTCAGCACCTGGAACTGATGCGCGAAAATATCCAGTACATTCGCGATCAGCGGGCCCGCCAGATTGCCGATCTGGAGCGCTGGCAGAACGGCCACGAGCCGGTGATTGATTCTTGCAAACAAGCGCTTGGTCTGCTGGAACCGGTCCACGCCACCCTCATGCGTGAACTCGCGGAATACGTGGAAGAACACCACGAGAATCTGCTCGATGGCGATTACACGCTCAGTGATTTTGTGGATCGGTTTGGACCCAAACTTGCCCACCTGAACACAATTCTCTCGATCCTGCGGCCACTTGCGGCAGCCAACAAGAGACCCGAGCCGAAACCGGGTGAGTAAGGCAGGCCCCGTTCGTCTCAACCAAGACCGCCTTCAGGATTAACGGTAGATCAAAAACGATCCTATTTGTCTGGAACCGTTCTTGGACCAGAACGGTTCCAGACTCTATATTGACAACCTGGATATCCAGGCGCTCAGGTCGTGTAATCGGCGTTCAGCCGCACGTACTCCGCGGTAAGGTCGGTCGTCCAGAACCGGATCGAGCCCTCTCCACGGGTAAACAACAGCCGGGAATGAGTTTCCCGCTGATCCCGAATTGAGGCCGAAACCACAGCCTCGTCAAACGGAACCGGCATTCCACTCTGATACAGCGGGAATTCGTTCACCCAAAGTGAAAGTTCCTCTTCCGCGAACGGAATTCCCGCGTAACCGGCGGCCGACACAATCCGGCCCCAGTTCGGGTCCGCACCCGCAATCGCTGTTTTGACCAGCGGGCTATGCGCCACCGCTTCCGCAATCTTGCGGGCCTCATCGCGATCGGTACAGCCCTCCACATCAATCACAATGGTGTGCGTGGTCCCCTCACCG
>CAIYJE010000160.1 GCA_903926465.1 uncultured Planctomycetales bacterium | reverse complement strand
GCTGATGAGTGTATACCGGACTCTTCAGCAAAGAGGACATGCACCGCTTA
This sequence comes from uncultured Planctomycetales bacterium, assembly GCA_903926465.1. GTDB lineage: Bacteria > Planctomycetota > Planctomycetia > Isosphaerales > Isosphaeraceae > CAIYJE01. Next base: position 205,379 of record CAIYJE010000160.1, on the reverse strand, counting down.
AAACGGTGGTGGATGCAGTTGCCACCTACCTCGCAACCGGAAAACTACCTCCATTACCGGCCAAAGCCACTACAGACGGCTAAAGTGTTACTGTTTCGACATTTGTGATTGGCTGAAGTGCGCAGAAGGCATCCACGCTAAGTGTCCCACGGAGGGCTGTTGGAATTGCATCTGCTTTAGTTCTCAAATCGCGGTTGTGCTGTTCAATACTCGCTATATGAGTTTGAACAGCACGGTTCAGCGATACGCCTTGAGAACCAAGGATAAGCTCGTGGAGTTTCTGCCGATGGTCTGGGGCAACTTCTAGGCCCGAACATACGTTGTCATCGACAAATTCATCATCAAATACGGAGATCTGTGTAAGCGACCGGTTCCAAGCATTGTTTTGAAACATTGCTGCCGGTGGACCGCCAGCGCATTCCAGTATTACATGTGGCGTGTGTATAGCTGCAAGACGCTTTCGTTCTCCTATAGGAAGTGGATCGCCAGTCCCAAGGGATCTAAGAATCGCAGCTAGAGTGGTTTTGCCTCGTCCGTTTTCTGCATAAATCAGCGTTAGCTTTTTTAGGGGCAGCGGACTTCCCTGACTCACCGAGTCGAATTGTCCAACATTTCTGAGTAGCTGGATCAGAGTAATCATCGGCAGCCCTTCGAATTGTAAAAGTAGGCGATATTACCCATCGCGTGGTCTTGGCGCGCACCCGACGAATGTTGGTAATGTGCCGGTACTAAGATGCCTTTGGCATGGTCCATCGCTATACCTCGTCCGCAGACACGACTACTGAAAACGATACGCCGAGAGTCTCGAAGTGTTTTTGGCCGCAGCGCACCTTGTCCGCTTCGCTGGTTCGCAGCTTCAAGAAGTCCTTGGTGCTTTTGGTCTCGCGGACAAGATACAGGGTCTGGTCATCGTGCTTGATGATGGCCCAGTCAGGGTTGTACTTGCCGACCGGCGTGTCGATCTCGAACCAGCCGGGGAGTTTCACGAAAAGTCGGATGTCCTCGCGCTGGTCGAGCTTCTTGGCAAACTCCTTCTCGACCTCCGATTCATATACGACATATTCGTAGAGCGAATGGTTCACGGCCAAAGCGTTCAGATAGTTGACGAGTTCTTCGTTCTTGAAGAGCAGCATTTCCCATTCGGTTTCCGGTCCAGCCCCGTCAATTTTCTCGTACTTGATGCCGTCCACCAAAAGCCGATGAAGCTCGTGCTTCAGGATGTTGGCAATGGCGTCCATGAAGCGTTGAGGGTCGGCAAAGAACTCCGCCAAACGGTCGGATTCCTTCAAAATCCGCACCAGCGTCGAACGAGTCAGTTCGGTTTCGTTTTGCAGGTACGCCAGCACGTCGGGTACGGGGCGATTACGATGTGTGACCTGTTCTTCGGCGGCACTGATGGCCATAGTCGTGACGCCGCCGCGCACTACGCCAACTTGTCCAGCGGTGACGCGAATCTTTGCGGCCTCGATCTTCTCCATCTTCTTGATCGCGGCCACGGCCCGGCGAACCAGTTCGTCGGTCTCAAATTCGACGCGGTAGGTTGTCTTCGGCTTGATGCGGTCCCAGAGCGTTTGGAATTCGGGATTGAGCAGCACTTCCTTCTTGAGTCGATTGACTCCCTCATCCTTGTCCTGGCGGATGTGGCGTTCAATCTGATAAGACGCCAGCAGGTCCACAACAGCGGGAACGAGTTCCTGGAATTGCTGGGGAAGCTCGATCTTGAAATCCGGCTTCTTCGGGTCGAAGGCAGGCAGTAATCGCCCCTCGGTGTCGAGCATCTTTTGCTCGACCAGCGACTTCTTGATCGCCTCGGCATCCTGCCGCCCGATGGGCTGCGGCTCGCCCTCGACAACGCGGGTGAGCTTGGCAATCGCCGTGATTGGCACTTTGCCGAACGTGACACCGCAATCCTCTTCATATTCGGTTTGCAGGGCGCGAGCGAAGTCTTCGTAGCTCTCGTTCGCCATGACGTAAAGCTTGTTCACCGATTCGTCGAAAACTCGCTGTCCGTGTTGATTGACCGGCAGACGTAAGCCTCGGCCAATTTCCTGACGCTTCTTCATGGCACTGCGGGTTTCGTTTAGCGTGCAAATCTGGAAGACATTCGGATTGTCCCACCCTTCGCGCAGGGCGGAATGGCTGAAGATGAACCGAAGCGGTTCCTCCTCGGAGAGTAGTCGTTCTTTATCCTTCATGATGAGGTTGTAAACTTCGTCATCGGCCTGAGTGTCGCCTCGGGTGTCTCTCCAGACGGGTTGCTGCTGGCCTTTTTTGGGCTTGTCGGCGGCGAAGTAGCCGTTGTGAATTTGCTCGAAGGGGAGCTTGATCCAAGGGAGGTCTTTGTAGCGAGCATCCTTGGCAAACTCAGCAAGTGCGGCCTCGAATGTCGCGGCAAACTTGCCTTTGATCGGCTGGCCCGATCCGTCGTAGTCGCGGTAATTGGCCACACGGTCGATGAAGAATAGGCTCAACACCTTGATGCCACGGCCACGAAGTTGAAGCTCTTTCTCCAGGTGCTTCTTGACAGTGTGCTTAACCTGCACCTGCCAAACATCGTCCCGCATTCCACCAGTTTCATCGCCTTGCCGCATGACTCGACCGCTCGTGAATCGGATGAATTCGTTGCCTGGCTCAGCATTGATCTCTGCAACTTCATAGCCGTTGCGGTAGTTGGCTCGCTCATTTGAAACGCTGAACAAGTCGGCCCCGTTTTTCACCGTGACTGACTTTTCCTTTGGTCCCTCTGCCGTCTGTACGTGGATTCGCAGCTTGGCCTTGATGCCCTTCTTGTAGTCGATCTGATCGACGCGAACGAAAGCCTCGTTTGCTCCACCTTCGGCGGTTGCACTGGCGACGACGATTTGCTTGACCAGTCGAAGCTCGAACGCCTTTACCGGGTCGAGGCGATAGACAATGTTGTACGGGTTCTTATGGGTCGCGGAGTAGCGAAGCGTACACAGTGGATTCAGCGCCCGTATGGCTTCCTGTGCCCGGTCAGTGGAATCCACGCTTTGCGGTTCGTCGATGATGACGATGGGGCGGGTCGCCTGCACGAACTCGATAGGCGCTCGTCCTGAAAGCTGGTTCATTTCCTTGTAAATGACGTTGCTCTTTTGCTCGGCTTCAGTGCCAGTGAAGTTTTTGCGGAACGCGTCGATGTTGATGACCAAAATTTGCAGCATGTTGCTGACGGCGAACTGCCGAAGGCGGCTGACCTTCTTGGCGTCGTAAACGAAATGCTCGAAGGGAGGATTGTTGTAAATCGCCCGGAAATGCTCGGCAGTGATTTCGATGTTCTTGAGTACACCCTCGCGGATCGCCACGCTAGGCACGACGATGATAAACTTTTGCAAGCCGTACTGGCGGGAAAGCTCGAAGATCGTCCGCAAGTAAACGTAGGTTTTGCCCGTTCCGGTCTCCATCTCGACTGAGAAATGCGGACAAGCACGGGCAACGTTCGCTGCTGTATCGAACAAGTCCCATGCCTCCAGCGGTGCTTTGGGATCTGAAATTTCGATGTCGTTGCGATGCTGGATTAGCCGAGCGTTCTCCTTCAGTTTGTCGGTGGCTAAGAGCAGATTGTTGCCGACACCCAGTTCCGAACGCGATTGACCGGTAAAAAGTCCGTCATCATCCCATTTGCCAAGGTCAATCACCGAATAATCGGGCGCACCCTGGGGCTGGCCTTCGAATAGGTCGGTAACGGCTGCCACAGCGTCAAGCTGGAAGGTCTGATTGGCGTCGAATTGTAGTTTCATGACAGAACTCCTTTATACCGTCTGAAACTTGACGATGCCCTTGGTCTTGAACGTCTGCACGGCATTGGCCTTCAGTTGGTCGTTACCGGCAAACCCTTCATCCAGACAGACGACTCGTTCCGGCTTCCGCTCTGCGATGGCCCGGATAAGCTCCAAGGTCAACTCGCGCTCCAGGCAAATCATGAGCGCCCCACCGGCTACACTGTGAACCGTCTTTCCAGCCAGTGTCTGTTTCTCGACCGGTGTTGCCAGCGGAAAGCCACTCTTTAGTAGCAGTTCGTAGAGAATGTCATCCGCCGTCCGTTCGTCCCGGATGTGATCGACGTGGAAGTCCAATTGGTTTTGGAGTGCCTTCGGCTCGTGGGCGACTTGGGCATCCCAAGTCGTGAAATTCGATTCAGCAAGTTTGAAAACGCGGAAGCCACGGTCCGGCTTGTTGACTACGCCCAAGTTGAGCTTACCCGTATCTTCATCATTCAGTTTTTTGATGACGCGCCGGACTCGCTCCTTCGTGATGTCCGCGATGGTTGGAAAATCAACACGCTTGGTTGGCTCTGGAAGTTGCACGAGAATGAAGCGACAGTGTCCGCTACTGTCATTGTTTCTTTCAATCACAGCGTGAGCGGTTGTCCCCGAGCCTGCAAAGAAATCGAGAACGATGTCGTCAGACTGTGGTGCAACACCCAAGGAGAGCATCTTCTGGATCAGCTTGGTTGGCTTTGGCGTGTCGAAAAGTTCGGCGGCCTCGGGGAACAGAGACTTCAACTCCTTCTTTGATTCGTCGGTGTGTCCAACTTCATCCCATAGCCATACGGTTTGGGCAACGACACCGCCAACCTCGGTAAGAAACCGCTTATAGGAAGGGACTCGGTTTTTTCCGTCTTGCCCCCACCACACACGATGGTCTTTGACGTTCTGCTCGTGGTATTCTTTGCCGTATGCCCAGACGCGGGTCTTCTTCGGAAAAATCTCTTCGCCAGTGTTGGGCTGAGTTATCGCATAATAGAGATTTGGGCGTTCTTCCGCCGATTTGTTGCAGGTGTAGTCACCGGGTTTCCACGAACCTCGTGAATCGTTGTCCGGATTCGCGTAGGCTCGATCCATATCCTCGGTGCGTTCCTCTTTCGACAGCACACTCTGGACTCTACCTTCTTTCGAGATGGGTCTGACCTTGGCATACACTAGGACATAATCATGTGAAGTTGAAAAATCCGCCTTATCGTTCGCAGGGGCATATTTCTTTTGCCAACACACGCTTGCGAGAAGGTTTTCCTCGCCGAAGACTTCACTACTGATCTTTCGGAGATTATCGACTTCGTGGTCGTCGATAGTCATAAAGATAACGCCATCATCTCTCAGCAGATTTCTCGCAAGGTAGAGCCGTGGATACATCATGTTTATCCACTTGGAGTGGAAGCGTCCGTCAGACTCTGGATTTGTTCCGAACTTTGTGCCCGCTTCGTCAACTTGGCCGGTATATTCCAAATACGTTTGCAGGCTCTCAGAGAAGTTGTCCGGATAGATGAAATCGTTGCCGGTGTTGTAGGGCGGGTCGATATAAATCATCTTTACTTTGCCAAGATACGATTTCTGCAAGAGCTTCAGGACTTCCAGATTGTCGCCCTCGATGATGAGGTTTTCGGTCGCATCGAAATTGATGCTCTCCTCCGGACATGGACGAAGTGTACCAAGGCTCGGAGACTGAATCGTCTTGAAGCATTCACCTTTCCCGGCCAGTTCATGCCGTAGCGTTCCTTGCCCACATCGACGGCTTCGCCAAGAGCGAGTTTCAGCCGGTCCAAGTCGATTTTGCCCCCTTCGGTGCGGACTTCCGGAAAGAGGCGCAGCAGTTCGGCCATCTTGTCCCCCGCCGCGTCATGCGACTGCAGATCAAGCTTTTCAGGTTCGGTCATTGGTGTTTGCTTCATTGGGGGCGGTCCTTTTTCGTCTGTTTCTTCTTGGCTGGCTTCGATGGCTTGGCTGCCTTGCGCCCCTTCGGTGCAGGGAGCGCAGGCGGTTCGGATGGATGAGCCGATGCGGAATCAGCCAGTTCGGCTTCGATCTCTTCCACGGTCGGCAGAGCGGATTTCAGATTCGGCGGCAAAGCGCGGGTCAGTTCGTACTCGGAGATGCCGATAGGCTTGTCTACACCACGCAGGGTATATTCAGCGACGATGTGGTTACGATCCTGACAGAGGATCAAGCCGATGGATGGGGCGTCAGCGGCGTGCCGAAGCTGGTCATCAACGACGCTCAGATAGAAGTTCATCTTTCCGGCGTACTCGGGCTTGAACTCCCCTTTTTTGAGGTCGATCACGACGAAGCAGCGCAGCTTCAGATGGTAGAACAGCAGGTCGATGTAGAATTCGCGGTCGCCTACTTTCAGGTAATACTGGCGACCGACAAAAGCGAAGCCTTGCCCAAGCTCCAGCAGGAATCGTTCGAGCTGGTGCAAGAGATTGGTTTCCAGTTCCCGCTCGTGGAATGGTTCCTGGAGCGTCAGAAAATCGAAGATGTAAGGGTCTTTGAGCGTCTGCTGAACAAGGTCCGACTGCGGTGGCGGAAGCAACCGCTCGAAGTTGGTAATGGCCTGTCCCTGACGGGCGTGTGCCTCCGACTTAATCATGAGCAGCAGAACATTGCGGCTCCAGCCGTTGGTCAGCGTCTGCTGCATGTACCAGAGGCGGGTCGCCCGGTCTTTGACTTTCTCCATCAAGACGATCTGATGGAACCAAGGGATGGACCAGAGAATCGAGTCGGGCAATTGTGCCGCAAGCTGCGGCACTTTTCCGGCCTTCTCCAATTGTGCCGCAGGTTGCGGCACTTTTTGGGGACCAGACAATTTTGCCGCGTGTTGCGGCAAGAAGTCGGTTGGGTTCGCGTACTCGCGATAGAAGGCCAACATTCGCTTGATATTCCGCTCGGAGAAGCCTTTCACTTCCGGCAGTTCGTTGACCAATTCACGGGACAGTCGGGGGATTACTGCGGCTCCCCAGCCTTCCTGTTGCTGACGGGCCGCGATGATGCTGCCGATATCCCAGTAAAGCTGCACGAGTTCAGCGTTGACCGCCAACATGGCCCGCGTTTGAGCCTGCTGGATGCGGTTCTTGATCTCTTTCAGGAGGATCGGAAAGTCGGCAGGTATCGGGAGGTTCGTTTTGCTCATTTGACCCTCCAGCGCAGTGAGAACAGCGTCTCACAAGTTGTCTGCTGTTCAAGACGGCGGCTGATTTCGTCGAGCAATGCGTCCTTCTGCCGGTCCACGTCCCGGCTGGCTGAATCATAGGCACGCCACGCTTCATCCCGCTTGGTTTCCAACCCCCGGAGCGTCCGCTGGATTTCAAGCTTCTCAGGCAGGTTGGGAGCCAGCCGGGCGGACTTCTTCGCGTCCTTGATGCTCTGGTCGAGTTCCTCCAGGTCCGCCTTGAGGGAAGTTCGACGGTCCTCTGCCCAGCGGTCGAGCTTGTCCATTTCGATGTCGAACCACTCGCCGTTTTTGGCGGACATTGCCGTTAGCAGTTCACTCTGCCGACGAGTCGTAGCATCCTTCAGAAGTGGCAAGGTCGTGGTCGGAATGGCAAGCGTATCCCCGGTCGCACCAGAAACGTCGAACAGTCTCCGGCATTGGCCTTCGTCCAGTGCGTCGCCGTTGTCGGCCACGCCCGCGAGGATCAGGTGTTCCTCGGTTTCAAGGGCGTTCACACTGAGACTCGTACAGGTGAGCCAGCCGGATTTTCCAACCAACGGTGCCAGGACGGCGATTTTCTTGGCAGAACCGGAATAGTCGAATGTCACCTCGGCAGGGGATGGCTTGAGCGACTTGCCTTGGGCGATGATTCGCTGCGCGAGCGGATGGCCGACGCGGTAGGTGTTGGCGTCTTCAACATGCTTGCCAAGCCGATACGGTCCCGGATTGATTGTTTCGCCGGGGAACGGATTTCTGGTCAGGTGGAAACTGTGCTTGTCACCGTCGAACTCCGCGAAGGAGTCGAGCAAATACCGGGTCAGAATCCAGAGCCGTTCATTGAAGCGGTCGAGCAGTCCGCTGCTTTGAATACGGACCTTTTCAACGACCTCTTGATCGAAGTTGTCGAGCAGTTTCTCGCGGGCATCGCGTTGCCCTTCGGTTATTTGGGAATCAAGTTCCTGCTGAAGCTGGTCAAACTCAAACTGAATCTGCTGCGGGGAACGACATTTTTGGTAGATGCCCGCGATGCGTTTTTCAAAATCCACGCCGGACTCGATTGCACCGAGAACCTCATCACTGGCTCCAAAGACACCGTTGAACAGTCGGAACTTGTCAGCCAGCAATTCATAAACGCGTTGATCGGCGGCGTTGCTCTTATTCAAGAAGTTGACCACCACCACATCGAACTTCTGCCCGTAGCGGTGGCATCGCCCGATTCGCTGCTCGATGCGTTGCGGATTCCAGGGCAAGTCATAATTGACCACAAGATTGCAAAATTGAAGGTTGATTCCCTCGGCTGCCGCTTCCGTGGCGATCATGATGGCCGCATCATCCCGGAAGTTCTCCACGAGAGCGGCCCGCATATCTGCACCCGGTGAGCCGGATATGCGGTCAGTGTCTTGATTCTTTTCCAGCCAGCGACGGTAGATTTCCTTTGAGCCTGCGTCGTTGTTGGTGCCATTGAAAAGCATGACCTTGCCAGCGAACTCGGTCTGGTCCAAGATGCGGAAAAGGTATTCCTGAGTCCGGCGGGACTCCGTGAAGATCAGGGCTTTTTGCTGAAGCGTTGCCCCATGCTTGCCCTGCTGTGCTTCGGCTGCTGCCGCGAATCCACGACGGAGCGCCGTCAGCAGAACCTCGCCTTTGGAGTTCCGAGCGATTGATTTTGCAAGGGCGTGGAACTCGCGGAGCTTGACCATTTCTCCTCGCATTTCGGCAATCTGCTGCGGCGTGAAATGCGGCGTGTCATCCGCTGACTCTTCCCCGTCATCCGGTTCCCACTCGTCGGCGAGTTCGTCAAAATCCTCAAGGTTCTCGGCTAATTCTTCGGGCGGCGAATCGACCGCCTCGGCCTGTTTGGCGGCTGTTTCGAGCTTGAAAGCCAAGCCCTCCAGGGTGCCGGAAATCGCGTAGGTCGATGATGCCAACAGCTTCCGCAGGATCAGCGTCATTAAGGAGCGTTGGCTGGCTGGCAGTGCGTAAAGCGTGGGCTGCTGCAAATACTCCGATACAAGGTCGTAAAGCCGCTGCTCCTCTTCTGAGGGAGCAAATTCTTGCACCAGCGCGTGACGATCTGTGTAGTTGACGTATTCCAGCACCTGCTTGCGGAGTGTGCGTTTACAGATTGGCCGTAGTCGTTCCTTTAGGTCGTTGAAATCATCGTCGTTCGCCAGCCGCGTAAATCGGGCACGGTATGTTTTCAGGTCACCAAAAGCGAAGTCATCAATGATGCTGACGAGGCCGTATAGCTCTAGGAGGGAATTTTGTAACGGTGTCGCCGTCAACAGGACTTTACGGTAGGGGGCGATGGATTGCTTAATAGCGTTGGCAATCTTGTTGGTTGGTTTATAGACGTTCCGTAGCCGGTGGGCTTCGTCAATCACTACCAGGTCCCAAGGGGTTTGCCTAATGTAAGGCTCCATTCGTCGAGCGAACTGGTAGGAGCAGATGACTACTGCTTCTTGCTGGAAGGGGTTTAGGTTCCCAGCTTTGACGGCTTCATTGAAGGTCCGGTTTTCAAGAATGGCGGACGGCAGAAAGAACTTGTCAGCCAATTCTTGGCTCCATTGCTTCCGCAAATTGGCTGGAGCAATGACTAGAATCCTGTGTTTCTGTTCGGCCCATTTTTGGGCGATGAGTAAGCCCGCCTCAATGGTTTTCCCAAGACCCACCTCATCGGCAAGGATAGCCCCTTTAGAGAGAGGGTTTCGGAATGCAAAAAGTGCCGCCTCGATCTGGTGAGGGTTCAAGTCCACCTGGGCATCGGAAAGTACCGCTGTCAGCTTCTCGACGCTGTCGGATGCGCAGCGGCGAGTCAGGTCATGTGCAATGTATTTGGCGTGAAAATCGGTCATTTCTAGCCACCCATTCTTCGGTTAGAAGTTGGCTTCTGCTGTCCTTTTGAAAGGACATTGTCTTGAATGGGTTGAGGAATTAGAACGTAGTGCCAACAGGTTCCTTTTTTTTGAGCTTGGATTTCATGCCCCTGTTCCCGGAGGGCGGCAACGATGCGAGAAATCGTGGGAATTGAAACGCCAATGGCTTCGGCGAGCGCAGGGGTGGAGTATTCCCCAGTCTTGATGAGACGGAGCACTTCCCCTATCCGTTCGTGGATTTCCAGCGCAAGCTGATACCGCATGGTTTTTCTCTGATTTCGAGTCCCTACTGGTCTATCCGTCAGTGATAGACTTGTCAACCAAGCCGCATCCGGAATCGGTGCGGCGGCCACAAGTCGTAGCACGAGGCTACGACGGGCGCAACTGGCATGGATGCCCGCAGGCGTCTGAAAGCTGGCGGCCAGATTTCCCGGGGAAACCCGGCCTATGCAGAGCATAGGGAAGACGCCTGTCATCTTCATTCGATAAACGAAGAGAAAAAACCTGAAGGGTCTGGAAGGCTGGAAACCGCAGCCAGCAACGGTTTTAGACCGTGCTGGAACCTGTGAGCCGAGCGGCGTCCGCGAAGCGAATCCGCATGGTTTTCGGGGGCATTTGCAGGGGAGCCGAAGGCGATTTTTCGATGCGTTTATCCGACCGCCGGAGACATCCGGCGGTCGGCGTTTTTTTGGGGTTTGGCTATTCGGCTGGCTGGGGCTGCAAGCCGTGCAGGTATTCGGCGGCTTTGCTGGCGTGGGATGCGGCGGAAAAGATGGCTCGCTTGTCTTCCTTCAAGACCTTCAGCCAATGGCCAATGTAGGCGGCGTGGTCGTCGCGGATGTCGGGGGTAATGTTCAAATCCGCACAAAGGAAAGCGGCTCCCAGTTCCGCTACAAGCTCCTCCATCGCGTAGCCTTCATCCCCCCAACGTTTGCGGCCAAACTCGCGGTTAAGGCGTGACGTGTGCTTCGTCCAGTGGGTCAACTCATGGGCGACGGTGGCCGCGTGGGATTCGGCATCGCGGAAGGCCTCCAGCGGCGGCATCTGGATGAAGTCGCCAGAGGCGGCGTAAAAGGCTTGGTTGCCTCCGGTGCGGATGTCGGCCTTGGTGTTGGCAAAGAAGGCTTCGGCCTGCTCGATGCGTTCTATTTTCTCTGCTGGTGGGTTTGCCAGCGTGTAGTAATGCTGGGGCAGTCCCTCGCATTGTTCGGCATTGAAGACGGTGTATTCCTTCAGGAAGGGAATATCGGCTTCGACCTCGTTGCCGTCTTCGGCCTGTTCCTTCTTCTTGAAGGTGCTGGCATAGACGACGGGTGAACCGTGCTGGCCTTTCTTGACGTGTCCGCCCAGTTCTTTCGCCTGGGGAAAGGTCAGCCAGAACGGGCAAGAAAATCCGGCCATTTCCGCCGATGCCCAGAGCATCAAAACGTTGACGCCGTTGTAGGGCTGGCCGTTGTGCCTCAAAGGCCGTGTGATCCTTCCGGCGGCATTCTCGGGGCGACAGGATTTGAACTCTTCAGTTCAGACGCAAATATAGGACAAGATCGGAGGGGGGAGAGGGTCATCCTTGCCTGTGGCTTACTCGTGCTTACCGACAAAAAGTAAGACCAGTTGAGTGAGCGTCCACAAAACCAGGATGGCTCCCAGCACATGGCGGATGCCCAGCGATCGGCTCGGCCGGGGCCGCTGCTCGCTGGTCGCTTCCAGCAGTTCAGAGTTCATACGGACCGTTCGAGAGTCGGCCACTTCACGCAAGATCTTAATCGCCTGTTCCGCTAGCGCGTCTGGCACCTGAAGTCGCAACCCGCCGGCGGCAACTCCGGTCTCTGGACCCATTCGCTCCCCTTCCAGGAACGTGGCAATCCCCTCGGCCTCCAGTCTTAATCGGGGAGCTATGGCTCCCGTGGGGTGGTGCACCCGGAGCACCGTTACCCACGACCCAGACTCGTACCGATCTTCGGGCCCCTGTTCACAAGAGCGTTCCAGCGATTCCAACGCGATCTCGTGCTTGGGACAGTGTTCACCCACCTGAGCCCGCCAGGTAGATTCACAGACGTGGCAATACCCTTGCTCTAGCAGGGCGTCGCCACATTCCGGGCATAGAAGCCCCTCTGGCGAGCGAACCTTGGTGCAACGCGGGCAGAAACGGGCCGGAATTGCAGCATTCCCTTGCCGCTGCTGAGAATGCTGGTTCACGAGTGGGTGTTTCTCTCAAGGTGTTTCAGAACCCGGGTAGAATCTTATTTTAAGTTCGATTGGGCAAGCCGTCGACCTGCGTCGAAATCTTGCTGTACCCTGTTGCCACTACGCTTCTGAACGGGTTCGAGGTCCGTGTGAGAAATCTGGTCGGTTTTCGAAGCAGTCTGAGCAGAAGCAGACCGGCGTTCGATCAGGTGGAGCCCGCCCGAACGATCGGCCACGGCAATCAGATTTCGTTCCGGGCAATGGGCCAAGCCGGAAAGGCGAATCTGGCCGATGCCGGCCGGCCCCCTCAGGGTCAGCCTGCCAAGCGGTTCGGTTGCGCGGGTGCTGTAGAACACGAGCCGGCCTTCGTCTGCCTCCAGTGTCACCAAGGTTTGCCAGGCCCCTTCGGTGTCTGAGCCGCCGGCAGCCAGGGGTGCCACGTCGGCCATGCATTCGGCCGGGACCACAATCACATCATCGTCAGAGGCCGACAGCGCCGGACGTTCGCGTCCAGACAGTGAGACGGTACCGGTCCGTTGCAGATTGGCGGGCTGGCTCAGGTCAATTCCCTGCATCGAGCCGTGGCGAATCAGGATGGCGGCATGTGTGCGCTTGGCGGAAAGGTAGATCCGTAGCGGGTCGGTTCCAGAATCACCCAGCCGGACCCTGGAAATTGGCTGGGGCTGTTCACCTTGGCCCAGGTCAAACGCAACCAGTTCCGGGTCTGGGCGATTGGACTCGCCCTCGGAATTCCCACTCAGCAAGACGAACGCAACGGAACCGTCTTCATTAAGCGCCAGGTCGTCGGGGTCGTACCCAACCGGCCATCGAGGGCCGGTTGGCTCACCAGACAGGCTGAACGGTTCACAGAACCCAGGTTCGATGTGTCGATTGTCGCCAGCCGGCCGCTGAAGCACCAGCAATCCGCTGGCAGTTTCGGCAATTGCAACCGGCTTACCTTTCAACTTCCGGTCAATCACCGGCTTGAGCTTGCGCGTGGTTGCCTCAACCTCAAAGATGAGCAACCGATCGTAGCGTGGGCAGGTAACCGCCAGGTATCGGCCCGACCTCAGAAATGCCACCCGTTCCGCGCGCTGGTGGCCGGTCTGAACTCGCTCCAGAACTTGAAAGCACTCGCCGGCAATGGTCGCCTGCAGGTGCTCAACTGAACGGAGGCGGGTGGTTATTGCGATGCAGACCGCAACGACAGCCCCGCCCAGGGCGACCATGCTCAGAATGCGTCTGCGACCGGTGAACCAGGGGGAAGCGTGATCAAGCATTGTTTGAGGGCTCCGCTTTGCGTTTGCTTCCAATGCGTGGTTCGGTGCCTGCGAGAATTCGTGCAAGGTTTCCGCGATGTCGGTAGATCATCAGGCCGGCGAGCAAGATTGAGCCCACGGTCACGGCGATATGAGCGCGTGACCAGGGCGTGCTGGTCAGCAGCAGCCGAGCCGTTACAAACGCAACGGCGCCTACAATCGACGATAGAGAAACGTAGCGGGTGAGCACGGCGGAACCAAGGAAGGCAAGGCCGGCAATGAGCGCAGAGATGGGGTCAAGCGCCAGCACCGCGCCCAGGCTGGTAGACACCCCTTTACCGCCGCGGAACCCAAGATACACCGGAAAGTTGTGGCCAAGAATTGCGGCCACTGCCACAAGAGCATGGATGTCTGGAGAAACGCTCTCGCCAGATCGTGCCAGCAGGATGGGTATCCCCCAGGTGGGGAGAAAACCCTTGAGCAGGTCGATCAGGAACACCACAAAGAAATAACGCTTGCCGAGCACCCGTCCCGCATTTGTGGCGCCAACGTTTCCAGACCCAACCGTGCGGATATCCACACCAGTCTTGGCGCGGACCAGCAGGTAGGCAGTTGGAATCGAACCCACCAGGTAAGACACCAGAAGGCCGGCCAGTGACCAGGGAGTTGGCATGGAGACGCTCATCCAACCTTCAGCTTGGGAATTTCGGTTGAACCCAGAAACGCCTCACGCCTGGCCTGAAACAATTCATTGGCAGCGTCGTAGTCGTCGTGTCGGCCGATGTCCAGCCATTCGCAATCCTCTCGGTACACGTTAACCGGTTGTCCGGAGTGCCTCATGTTTTCCAGCAGTTCGGGCATGGTCAGTGGCTGGCCGGGCACCAGATGGTCCCATGCGCTCGGGTCAAGAATGTAAATGCCCATGCTCACCTGGAATGAGAACGTTGGCTTCTCTTGATAGCCGGTCAGCAGGTGCGGGTCCTCACCAAATTCCAGAACACCGAAATCAATGCGCACTTCGCGAGGGAACGAGGCAATGGTGGCCGCAGAACCGCGCGAACAATGGAACCGGTACATCTCACCAAAGTTCAAGGTGGTCAAGATATCGCCATTGATCACCAGCACCGGTTCCTTGGGCCGCTCAATCATCGTCAGGCCGCCGGCTGTTCCCAGGGGCGTGACCTCTCGAAGATATTGGATGCTGGTTCCAAACCGTTTCCCATCTCGACAGAAGGTCTCGATGTATTCGGTCAGGTACCCCGTGATGATGTTCACCTCACGAAAGTCGTACCGCGCCAGCTGGCGAAGTACCACCTCCAGAATGGGCATCGGATTCTCCGCGCCCAGCGGCATCAACGGTTTGGGGAAAACGTGAGTGAACGGACGGAGCCGGGTTCCCTTACCGCCGGCCAGTACTACTGCTTGCATCCAGGGCCTCCTGCCTTTGTTGAAAAGATCTTCAATCCGCGTGTTCAATGGGTCATGGTTTTTGCAATGGAACGTCGCCCGTGTGGAGAGGTTACGTGTTGCCCGAGGTCGGGCCTGTAATCCTGGTTTGCTATCCGTTTGCCCGCAGCCACCCGTTCGATCAGCTTGGTGAGCGACCCGAGATGCCGATCAAACGATTGTACCTGCCCAAGCGCTTGGCTCTGTGCACTCATTTTTTGCCTGGCGGGCTGATTACAGAGCCGATCGATGGCGGCCGCCAGTGCTTTGATGTCATCGGGCTTGTCAATCACATCGCCGTGGACCCCCGGTTCAATCACTTCACCTGCGCCGTTGCAACGCGTGGTGATGACGGGGAGTCCGCATGCGAGCGCCTCAAACACCACCAGAGAGCAGGGGTCGTAGTACGAAGGCAGCACGAAAAAATCGCTGCCGTGAAAGCCGGCTCGCACATCGTCAAGAAAACCGACCAGGTGAACGGTTTGCTCAAGCCCGGCCGCCCGCACTTTGGCCCGGTAGCGGCCAATTGAGCCACCTCCGCAAACCACCAGATGAACCGGTACCTGATCTCCAGCGCGTCTGGCCCGCAGCCTCAGGGCTTGGAGGAGTGGGTCCAGTCCTTTGAGCTTGAAGTTATGCGCGACGAACAGCCCGACCACCGCCTGTTCGGGAATACCGAGCTTGGCCCGAAACGCGTTTCGGACCTCGGCTGGTTTGCTCACGTCCAGTCGATGCGCATCGATGGCGTTCGGGATCACTTCAATGCGACTGGCGTCAATCTGATGGTATTGCTGGATATGGTTTTGAACCATGCGGCTCACGGCCACATAGTAAGACCCTCGCCGTGGGTCATATTGCTGACGTTCGATGGCCTGGTACACCCACCAGCGGGGGTTGGCCTTTTTCAAAAGTGCGTACCCCAGGGCAACGGGAGCCGCGGGGAACCGACGTGCGTTGGCGGCCAGGCTTGCGGCACGCACGCCACCCTGAGGTATGAGAATGTCTTGGCCCCAGGTATTTAAAAAACCAATGCTGCAATCGTAGTTGGCGCTTTGCAGCTTGAGGAACTGTTCGCATTCCTGGGCAAAACGCCAGATCCGGCCGAGCTTGGTGCGTGCCTTCACCTCAAGGCGCTGAACATTGAGGCCGGTGGGGCAGGTGCTGGCATCCCAGGTCGATGCAATGAGGTCTACGGTGTGACCGGCGGAAAGTAGACCGCGGCAGAGGTCATAGACGTAGGTCTCGGCACCACCGCGCCGGGGATCAACATCCTGATAACAGACGGCAAGTCGCATCGGACGATCCTCCTGATCAGGTTTGGTTATGACGCCCATAGCGTGCCGCCTTGGCTTCAATGGCTTTACGCCAACCTTTTTCATGCTCCAGGCCAAGCGCCCGTCGGTAGTGCATCCAGAACCGGAGCTTATCTCGATTGTTAACTCCGCTCACCCCTTGGGTTGAGTAGAGCAACTGGCCAAGATCTTTGAGCCGCCAACGAGCGGCCAGCCAGCGATGGTGCTGCAGGCGATGAAGATCGATGAGCGTGAGGGCAGGTGGGCCATCAAGAACGGGCTCCGCCGGCGCGAAGAAGTGACAAAGATAAAGATCTTTGTGGAACAGCCGCGCTCGATGAAGTTTCGCCGCAATCTCCGCCATCCGGCCCACCAGCCACCTTTTGAGTCGATCAAACTCCTGGGGGGCAAGCTCGCTCTGCCAGCGAGGCAGGGCCACGTGCAGTTCCAGGCAGTCGGTCAGCTCGCCCACCAGCAGGTAGCTTTCCAGATGAAAGCCGGGTCCAATCATCTCACCGGCCGCCAGGGCCGCCGGCACCGGCACGCCAATTGCCTCGGCGCGCTTCAGGTTCGACCATTCGGCCGCACCTGGCGAGAATCGTCCACCAGGGAATACCAGGGCCGCCACGCGTTGAGACCAGGGTAAGCGGCGATGCCGTTTGAGGTAGCCGGTTACGGAACCACTGGGTCCATCGAGCCGAATGCGGGCGGTTGATCGTCCTTGCTTGGCATGCAGCCGGTCGGCCGATTCAAGGTCCATGACTGAGCGATCGAGGTCGGGCGGCAACTGGTTCGCGTGGGCCTGAGAAATCCAGGACCAGCGAGAGCCCCTGACCAGTCGGGCCCAGAGCGTGGGGCGATGGTTCGCGGTTGCGCTCACTGGGGGGCCTCCTTGCTGGCCGGCGTCTGGTACCGATAGACAAGAACCGTGTCTGCGATTCCATCAGGCTGTGACGGGAACCTGGTCACAAGCTGGCCATGCGTCTCGATCCATGATGCCAGCCTGTGTCCACGTACAGTATCGGCTTCCAGTTCCCTTTGCTCGATCACAACAAACCGCAGGTTCTGATCCGAGAATGCCTGGCGAAGATGCCAGGGGTCGTAAGCGGTTCGGCCAGACAGGAATCCAGCCCAGCCGCGGGTGTCTAGCACGGCCCCAGGTTCTTCGGCCGTGTGGGCGAGCCACTGACCAGCCGCCCAGTGGCCCATGCGTGAAGGGTGGATCGGTTTGCACTGGGCCACCACGCCTGGAAAGAGCAGGGTGGCCACGCACAGTGCCGTCAACCCGCGACGGTAGCGCTGAGGGACTTGGATCCAGTCTCCAAGCCTGTTGATCAGGCAAAGGTAACGCCAGCTAGCCCAGGGCAAGCAGACGATCGTCAGTGTCAGGACATGGCGATGAGAGAGATAACCACGGGATGTGGCATGCCTGAGCAAAACCCCCACAAAAACCAGTAGATAGGTTTTTGCCAGCAGTCGAGCCGAACTCGCGGGAGCGCGAACCGCCCCCACCAAGGCCAGTGGGGCCAGCACAAACCCAAGCGTCCGGAGCCAAAGACTGGCCGTTTCCTGGATTGCCCAACCCAGGGTCGGGCGGGTCTGAGCGGAACGGCTCTCTTCCTTGGGCGGTAGCCCCGCAAGTTCAAAGTCGGGTCGTGAGGTGATCGGCCGTGGGGCCGCTGACGGGGGTAGCCCCAGCCCCAGCCGCACGGTCAACTTCTCTGAGACCTCGCCTTTGGCAACCGTGTACAGGCCGACCATCCCCAGAAAGCTCAGCGAGACTCCGGCTGCGGCCACTGGACCTCGCCAGGCGGCAAGCGTGGCGGAAACCATTTCACTCTGGGAGAAGCGTTGTGTGTGGACCTGATTGGCAATCAAGCGGGCAATACTGAGAGCAATGAGCACCAGTCCGACGACGGCGAGTTCCGGCCTGGTCCAGAACCCCAACCCGGCCGCAACACCCGCGCAGGTGGCATGTAAGGGCCTGCCCGTAGAAAGCCACCGTTCACCCTGCCAGAAGGCCAAAGTGAACCAGAGTAGTCCTAGCGAGTCGCTCAACGTGTCGTGGCCAATCTCCGCAGGTAAGGGCAGGGCCACCCAAAGCAGGGCAGCCAGACAGCCGGCCCTCACGCCAAACAGGTGCCTGGTCAAAGCAAAGAGCGGAACCAGCACCAGCAAATAGGCGGCGGTCGAGACAACCTGGGCGGCAACACGCCAGGAGTCTGGGCCTTCAATCCCCAACGCGGCAACCGCTGGTTGCGCCAGGGCAATCATCATGGCGTAGAGCGGATGCTGATCCGTTCCACGAATGGCGTCGAGCCAGGATTGGTCGTGAAATGCACGAGCCGCCTGAATGTATTTGAGTCCGTCCTGGGCCGGCAACCAGGTACGTGCGATCCCCTGGGCCTGTAATCCGGCCGCAAGCACAACGATGCCAAATAAAAAACGCCGGGCGATCAAGCCGTTCCTCCTTGAATCGGCCATGATCCAATCCGATCAATCGGTCGGGATTGGCTGCGGAATTCTACCCGGACCGCCTGATCAGGCAATGCCAATCAGATCTCAGTCCATGGCTGCACACGAGCGTGCATGGGTGAATGGCTGGTACTATCGGCTTGGTACGCCAAATCGGCCCGCAGTCCCCTCACGTCAAGAGCTGCCCGTCTCCGCGAGCTTAGTTTTTGTCCTGGCGTAAGAAAATCAGGACGGTTTTGGCGGGTATGGTGGGGCTTGAGTGTCCTGGATGTCGTCTCGAAGGGACACGGATTGCATTTCAAGACCGAGACCGTTGTGATAAAAGCCTCAATCGGCCGAAATTACTCCAGCATGGCGCTGACGCTTCCAAGCGGTTTTCGAGCCACCTGTCCAGTATCGCTCCCAACGGACCTGTTGTTCCAAATGTGCTGTTATGGCAGCGTTTGAATGACGGTCGATGAACCGGGAGGTCTTGGATCAAGATCGGGGGGGCACATGGGTGTGCGAATTGCCAGTGTATCTGGGTTGCGTGGGCTGGTTGGGGACGGGCTTGACCCAATGGTGGTCGCGGAGTTCGCTGCCGCCTATGCGTCGACCTGTCAGCCCGGGCCAATTTTGGTGGGCAATGATGGCCGGAGTTCGGCCACGGTTTTTGAGCACGCCGTTATCTCTGGCGTGGCAGCCACCGGTCACGATGTCCTGCTCGCCGGCACTCTGGCAACCCCCACGCTGGGCTTGCTGGTTCGTGAACGGGCTGCCAGTGGAGCAATTCAGATCTCCGCGTCTCATAACCCTCCCGAGTACAACGGGCTCAAATTCTTTCAGAGAGAAGGCATGGTTCTGAGTCCTGAACAGGGCCGGGATGTGCTACGTCGCATCGAAGAACGGAACTATGCGTGGGCCTCGGTTCAGAA
Source organism: uncultured Planctomycetales bacterium (assembly GCA_903926465.1). Lineage (GTDB taxonomy): Bacteria > Planctomycetota > Planctomycetia > Isosphaerales > Isosphaeraceae > CAIYJE01. The sequence goes on along the minus strand of CAIYJE010000160.1, from coordinate 185,988 downwards.
TCTTGGCCGGATCGCCAACCTTCGAGATCCAGAGTTTGAACATCGGGCCAGGGTACTGGGGATTGTCGATGTCGATGCCATTCGCGCTCGACGGTTTCGCGTGGTGCTCGACGGTTGCCATGGCGGCGGGGCCCGCTTTGGCGCGAATTTGTTAAGAGACTTAGGCTGTGAATTGGTCACGCTGGGAGCCGCGGCCGACGGGCTTTATGAGCGGCCACCCGAGCCAACGGTCGAAAATTTGAAACAGATCCCCGCAATTGTGAAGGCCGTGGGAGCGGATGTCGGGTTTGTACAAGATCCAGACGCGGATCGTCTGGCCATTCTTGATGATTCTGGTCGTTATATTGGTGAAGAATGTACACTAGTTCTCTCGGCACTCAGGCTGCTCAAAGATCGGCCGGGCGTGGTGGTGGCTAACCTGTCCACCTCACGCATGATCGACGACGTTGCCCATTCGCTTGGAAGTTCGGTCATTCGGTCTCCCGTTGGTGAGTACCACGTGGTTCGAGCCATGCTGGATAACCAAGCTGTTCTTGGTGGCGAGGGGAACGGCGGAGTGATTGACCCCCGAGTCGGTTTCGTTCGAGACAGTTTTGTGGCCATGGCCGTTACTCTGGACTTGCTTGCAACCCAGAAGGTGCCCCTTTCCAAAATTGTGGACCGGCTCCCTTCTTATAAGATGGTCAAAACCAAATTCGCAACCGATCGTCCCATCACGGCGGAGGCTCTTGATCACGTCCGAGAGCAGTTCCCAGATGCCAAGGCAGATTTGCGGGATGGTCTCAGGCTCGACTGGGATCAGCGATGGGTTCACGTGCGTGGCAGTAACACCGAACCGATCATCCGGGTAATCTCTGAAGCGACGGATGCAGCCATTGCCCAAGAACTGGCACAACGCGTAGGACAGATGCTTACGAGAAATTAACCCGTTTCCTCGTGAACAAATCCGGAGAAACGTTGCGCACAAGAAGGTTCGATCCATGCGGATTGCGTTACTGACGAATGAGTATCCACCTTACATCTACGGTGGTGCTGGCGTTCATGTGGAATACCTGACCAGGGAGCTGACCCGGATCGAACGAGGCCAGGAGGTCCAGGTTCTCTGCTTTGGTGACCAGCATTGCGAGCAAGGAAACCTGCAGGTGGAGGGGATTGAGCCCCCCTTCCAATCCCAAGGCAAAGACCCTCGCCACCTGAAGTTTTTCGATACGCTGGCCAGAAACCTGGTCATGGCCGGCCAGCTTGAAAACATCGACATCGTGCATTGCCATACCTGGTACACCCACTTTGCCGGCTGCTTGCTGAAGCAGTTGACGGGCGCCAAACTCGTTCTGACCACCCATTCCCTGGAGCCGCATCGGCCCTGGAAAGTGGAACAGCTTGGCACCGCCTACCAGGCCAGCGCATGGGTTGAACGAACCGCCTACGAGAACGCCGACGGCGTTATCGCCGTCTCAAACTCCATGAGAGCCGATGTTCACTCGCTGTATGGCGTGCAGCCAGAGAAGATCAGGGTGATTCACAACGGGATCGACCTGGAGCAGTACTGCCCAACCCACAAGCCGGAAGTTTTGAGCCAGTATGGAATTGATCCCAATCGTCCCTACATTCTGTTTGTGGGCCGGATCACGCGTCAGAAGGGGATCATTCATCTAGTAGAGGCGGTTCGGCACCTCAAGTCCGAACTTCAGGTCGTTCTTTGTGCAGGCGCTCCAGACACGCCAGAGATCGGCCGAGAGATGGCGGAAAAGGTTAACAAGGTCCGGAGCGAGTCAAAAAACCAGATCATCTGGATTCCCCAGGTTGTTCCCAAAGACGATTTGATTCCGATTTACTCGGGGGCGTCGCTTTTCGTCTGCCCATCCGTGTATGAGCCGTTCGGAATCATCAATCTTGAAGCGATGGCATGCGGGACTCCTGTGGTAGCATCTTCTGTTGGGGGAATCAAAGAAGTTGTGGTTCCTGGCCAGACTGGAACTCTGGTTGAGTTCGAGGCTGGTCCCCATGGGGATTTTGAGCCCAGAGATCCCGGCCTGTTTGCCAGGAACCTGGCGGCGGCCATTGACCAGTTGATTTCGGATCCTTGTAAGCTCAAAGAGATGGGGATCCGGTCTCGCGAGCGAGTAGAACATGAATTCGGATGGCCGAGCATTGCTCGGTTCACCCTCGATTTTTACAGGGACCTGGTTCAGGCCTGAATGTATGACAGACATCGTCAATTGGCCTCATTTCGATCCGTTGCCCCGCGCATCAATCTTTGATGTTGACGGAACGCTCATCTCTGGCACGACCACGTTCTTTTTTGCGGAACTGTTGCGAGCCAAAGGGCTCGTTGAGCCATCATACCTGTTCAGAATGGCTTATCATGGCCTTCAGCACCGGTTTGGTCGGTTAGATTATGGCCGATTGCTTGCATTTGGCCTGTCGCACATTCGCTCGATTCCGATGATCGAGCTTGAGAAACTGGCGGTGGAGAATTTTGAGAACCAGGTCCGCCCTCGGCTCTTCCAGGGGGTGATTGAACATTGCCAGGGCCTACGAGAGTCTGGGGTCAAGCTGGTTCTGCTCTCATCGTCGCCTGAGTTTATTCTGAGACCGCTGGGGGACTTTCTGGGTGCATCGGCAATCATCAGCACGCCGATGCGGATTGAGGATGGTAAAATTGAGGGTCCCTTGGCTGGTCCAGCCTGTTATGGACCCGGAAAGCGGGCTTATGCCGAGCGCTGGGCCGTTTCTGAGGGACTTGCGATGGACGATTGCGTTGCCTACGCAGATAATTGGAGTGATCGCTCACTGCTGCTTCGTACAGGTCGGGCGGTTGTTGTCAATCCGCGTGGTCGCCTGTTGAGGTTGGCCCGTCGTGAAGGTTGGCTGATCGTGCGACCGAAAAAAGCAAGCCGATCCCTGAGATCAAAACCCAATCGCGGGACCTGAGCACCCACTTGCGGAATGGATTTCGAGCCGCTGAACCCCAAAACAATCTGGAAGGGGTACCATGGATCTTCGCCGTGGTGTGGCTGACCGAAAGTAACGACCTCATGAAAAAACCAATCGAAACAAACCTGACGAATCCCGCCCGGCGTTATGTTCGCTCGGGAACGGCAGCGGCCGCGTTGGTGGTGGGATTGGCCGCCCTGACGGTAGAGGCGGTTGAGGGAACCTTGGTCCGTGACATCCAGCGGTACTGCACGGTCTGCTGGAGGAACGCCCGGTTAGACCCAGGCGTTTGGGATGATTGCACCCAGGAAGTGTGCTGCCGATTACTGGGTGAGGCCCGGTCTGGGCGTCTTGATTTAACGCAGGTTCTTGCCGAAGACACTCCAGAGCGTCGCGAACTGGTTCGGGCGATCGACATGGTACGCAAGCGAGTTCAGCGAACTCGCCGGCTGATGCCTCTCGATGAGCAAACGACCACCGCGCATTCGGGACAGCCGCCTGTCGGGCATCCATTCGAGATTGCAGAGATGCTGGAGAATGCGCGAAAGGAAACACTTTCCGATCGTCAAGATCGGATTGTTGAGCTCTGGACCAGGGGTTGGACGGTTCCCGAAATTGCGGACCAGTTGAGCATGAGTCCTGCCCGGGTTTCCGACGAAAAATACAAAGCGCTCCGACGTTTGGAAAAGTTCCTGTCTGGTGATACCTCAGGGGCGAAGGGGCGTCGTACGAAAGCCGACGTGGAAGAGACCGATACGGTCTGACGTTCCCAAGTTTGCAGATTCTAAACGCTCGGGTCCCGGCTGGTTTTTCAGCCGGGATCCAAGCGTTTCCCTGGGACGGGCTCAGGATTTTTCCAGGCCTTCAAGGGCCAGGAGGACCTGGTCTGAATGCCCCTCAACCTTGACCCGTGCAAAGATTTTGCGAATCTTGCCGTCGGGGGCAATCACGAACGTGGATCTGACCACGCCCATCGATTTTTTGCCGTACATGTTCTTTTCTTGCCAGACGCCGTAGGCTTCGCACATGGCCCGTTCGGTATCGGCCAGCAGTGGGAACGGCAACTCATACTTATCCACGAATTTCTGGTGGGATGCCGATGAGTCTGGGCTGACACCCAGGACCTGAGCCCCCAATCTTTCATACTCTTTGGTTGCGTCTCGGAAGGCACAGGCTTCCTTGGTGCACCCGGGCGTGTCATCTTTTGGGTAGAAGTAAATGACCAGTGGCTTGCCCTGGTAGTCTGAGAGCTTGTGGAACTTGCCCTGCTGGTCTGGCAGTTCAAACTCTGGTGCTGGCTGTCCTGCAATCGGCATGGTCGTGCGGCCCTTGTTTGGTTGGGATGAGCGGTTTCTGGATCTTCCCAGGACACCATGAGTTATAGCCGGGTGCCAGAAGTTTTCCACATCAAGTCGGCTTGGTGATCCAGATGGAGCGTACGGGGAAAAAGATGGGGCAACCAATTGGCAACTGGGTATCGGGATCAAGACGGCTGGTGATGGCGATGGGTTTTTTGGGCCTGTTTCTGGCCTGCTTCGCGCCGGTTTTGTTCTTCGATCGTCAGTTTGCGTTTCGTGATGCGTCTCACCATTACTACCCCCTCTATCAAAGGGTTCAGCAAGAGTGGTCCGCAGGGCGGATCCCACTTTGGGACCCCTGGGAAAATGGTGGAATGCCGCTGCTTGGCAATCCAACGGCCGCCGTTTTCTATCCCCCCAAGGTGCTGTTTGGACTGCTGGATTACCCGTGCGCGATGCGGTTTTATGTGATCGGGCATGTGTTGTTGGCGTTCGGTGGGATGTTCGCATTTCTGAAACGGCTGGAACGAAGCGGAACGGCGTGCGCCCTAGGTGCAATTGGGTATGCGTTTGGTGGCCCGGTTCTGTTGCTTTACAACAATGTAATCTATCTGGTGGGTGCGGCCTGGATCCCCTGGAGTTTCTGGGCCCTTGAAGGGTGGAGGCGGTCCGGGCGGTATTCCAGCCTGGCATGGTCCGCCCTGTTCCTGAGTCTGCAACTTCTGGGAGGTGAGCCGCAATCGGCCTATCTGACGTGGATTCTGAGTATTGGATTTGCCGCCACGGGCGGAAAAGGTCAGATAGATCGAGAGCGAGCCGACGTTCCTACCTCACGCTGGCCTGGCGCATTCCAGGGCTTGGCGCTCTTGCTGGGCTTCGTTTTCACATGCTGGATTGGGGCTTGGCTTGCGCCCTGGCTGCGTGCATCGTTGGATGTAGGAACCCGATCGATTCCATTGAGTCGGTTGATGCAACTGGGTCTGCTAGTGGCAGGGTTCGCCGTAACGCTGGCGGCCTGGCGACGAGGTTCGAGTTGGCCGGCCCGGATCGTTCCGGTTCTGGGGGTTGGCGGGCTTGCTGGTTTACTGGCGGCGGTGGGCATCCTTCCGGTGGCTGAGAATTTGATGGATAGCACCCGCGGGGGTGAGCGGTTCGATCGTTACGCGTTCAGCCTGATCCCGTACCGCATGTTTGAAATGCTTGCGCCTGGGGTTTTGGGCCAACCGTATGGCCGTAACCACGCGTGGCGTTATGCTTTGCCGCCCGAAAACGACACCACGTTCTGGGTGGCGTCGCTCTATCAGGGCGGTTTAATTCTGATTCTGGCCCTGTTCGCCATGTGGCGACCACGGTCGGCCGGTGTTCGGGGAATTGCGCTTCTGGCTTTGCTTGCCTTGCTGGCCAGTTTTGGGCTTTATGCGTCTCCCGCGGGAGTTGGACGCTGGCTACCCCCGCTGAAAGGGTTCCTTCCTGTCCCCCAGATCACGTCTCACTCACTTTCGGAAGCCGATTATCTTGCCGGTGATGGTAGCCCCTACTACTTCTTGACCCTGTTGATTCCTGGGCTGGAGCTTTTTCGGTACCCCACCAAGCTTTACACCTGGTTTTCACTTGGCATTTGCGTGCTGGCATCGCTGGGCTGGGACCGACTTTCCGAGGGGCAATCAAAGGCCATTCAACGCCTGGCACTGGCCCTGATGTCGCTCATGATCGGGTTACTGGTTTCCGTTTTCCTGACTCAAGGGTTTCTGGTGGCTTGGGGAACCCGAGCCGGTCGAGCGTCTCAGCAAAGCGGCCCCTTTGATGCGGCGCTTGCCTGGCTCGCGCTCAGAAACGGGCTGTTGCAGGCCTCTTTGGTATTCGCCGCGGCGGCCGTCATCCTGAGAATTCAAGCGGTTCGACCCCAGTTTGCCGGCCTTCTGGCCATACTTCTGACCTGTGCCGACCTGGCGGTTGCGAACCATGGTCTGGTGTGGTCGGTTCCTCAGTCGGTTTTTGACCAGGCTTCCGAGGCCGTTACCAAGCTTGAGAATGCGCGAGATTCAAAGTCGCCGCCGCCAAGAATTCACCGGCCCCCGGTCTGGTATCCGTTTGGCTGGTACCTTGAAGGGGCCGATGATCGGATCGAACAACTGACAGGCTGGGAGAAACAGACCCTTCAGCCCTTACATGGATTGCCCGAAAATCTGTCATATACGCTGACTCTGGGGATCATGGAGTCTCCCCGTTACCTGGCGCTTTTTCGCCCTTGGCTCGTTCCTGCTGGTCCGGTACTGGGCCCCATGATCGGCCTGGCTCCGAACAGCCAGGTGTTGCATTACCCCAGACGGGCTTTTGATCTCTGGGGAACCGAATATTTTCTGCTACCCGTGGATGCTGCGGGCTGGCGAGATGAGAGCCGGAGTTATGCCTCTTTTCTGGAAAAGACCCAACCGATCGTGCCTGGGCCGGAAACGATGGCCGATCCAGAGCAGAGTCAAGCGTGGCGCCGGAAGAATGACTGGCAACTTCTCCAGAATCTTTCAGCCTCGCCCAGGGCCTGGGTGGTTCATCAGGTTCAGGTTGTTCCCGAACTGGACCGGCTCGACGAAAAGCAGCGACAAGCAAGAATTCGAGCGTTTTTCTTCCAAAACGATAGCCTGTGGTCAGATCCCGAACGTCCGGTTCTGGACCTTGAGCAAGTGGCCTGGGTTGAGTCTGCCGAGCCTGCTAGGGACCGGCCGCAACTTGATCCTCTGGAGCCCAACGCCAGGGAATTGGTCTCATTTGAGCGATATACCCCGGATCGGGTTGAGCTGAACATCGATCTGGGAAGTCGTGGCCTGGTCGTGCTTTCCGACTCAGCCGCGCCGGGCTGGATTGCCGAGCTTGATGGCCAGCCAGAGCGAATCTGGCGGACGAACCTGGGGATGCGGGGCGTGATCGTCTCGGCAGGGCATCATCGACTTATCTTCCGATATCGTCCGGTCAGCTTTTTGTGGGGTGCAGCCCTCTCTGGTCTCGGCCTGGTCATCACGGCTGGACTTTTTGCTGCGTCATTGGTACGCCGGCAGGCAGGGGGCTGATAATGGCGAGCACTGAGCCGGTTGGCAGAACCGGGGCTGAATTTCACGAAAACTTCTCAGTGAATTGCTGGCCGTGATCCGCCTATGGCGACTCTAGCTTTCGTCTAAAAACTGAGACGTTTGGAATGACTTGGTGTCTGAAGGGGATCTCAAACCCTTGGGGGGGTCTGAGGCTTGGCGTTGCTGGGTGGCCATGCCATGATAGTAGAACGTTCTTGAACCGAGGGCACATCGGTCTGTCCAGGGGTTCTGATGCATCCCGCGCTGATTTTCCTGCTTGTTCTACTGGCACTGCTGATCCCGATGCAGGCTTTGTTCGCCTACCGGCGTCGAAAGGTCGTCCAGCAACTGACACGAGGACTAGACGCGCTGGCGAGGGGTAGAACCGTCCGGCCGATCGAGGGGCGTTGGCTGGGCTCTCTTGGATCGCTGGTCACGGTTTTTAACAGCATTGCGCCCGAGCTTGAGGAACGATTGACCCGTCTTGAGCGTGATCGGCAGTTGCTTGAGAAGGTTCTTGAAGGGATGGCCGAAGGGGTGATGGCGGTTGATGCACGCCGGCGGCTGCTGTTTGTGAATCGAGCCGCCATTCAGTTCTTTGGATTGCCGTTTGGTGAGAGCGGTCGGCTGGTTGCCGAAGCGGTGCGAATTCCGAGGGTCCAGGAAGCGATTGAGGCAACCTTGACGGGGGACGGGCCTCACCAAGAAGAGATTGCCGTGTCGGTTCGCACGCCTGAGCGGCCTCGGGCAACCGGCTTGAGCTTGGCGGTTCATGGAACTCGGCTGCCGGGCTCGCCTGTACCGGGCGCTGTGCTGGTCTTTCATGATGTGACGGAATTGAGACGTCTTGAGCGGATGCGTCAGGATTTTGTGGCAAACGCGTCTCATGAACTCAAAACACCACTCGCTTCGATTCGAGCGTATACGGAAACCCTGATCGACGGTGCGATCGACGATCCCAAGGTGAAGTATGAATTTCTCCATCGCATTGATGAGCAAGCCGACCGGCTTCATCAATTGATTCTCGATATGCTGAGTTTGGCCAGGCTCGAAACCGGCGATAACGCGTTTTCCCACGAGCCAATGAGCTTGTTGCCAGGTATTCGTCGAATTGTGGAGGCACATCGGCCGCGTGCGCAGTCAAAAAATCAGAACTTGACCATCGAGCTCGATAGCGAGTGTGAGGCGGTTCTGGTTCGCGCTGACGAGGAGGCCATCCGGCAGATTTTGGACAACCTTGTCGACAATGCGATTAATTATACCCCCACTGGCGGGCGCATTCATGTCGCCTGCCGGGTTTCAGACGATGCGGTGGCCATCGACGTGCGTGATAATGGGATCGGGATTCCAAGAGAAGACCTTCCCCGGGTTTTTGAACGCTTCTTTCGGGTTGATAAGGCGCGAAGCCGAGAGGTGGGAAGCACGGGCCTTGGTCTTTCAATCGTCAAACACCTGGTCCAGAGTTTGGGTGGTAAGGTAAGTGTGGAAAGTCGGCTCAATGCCGGCAGCACCTTCCGAGTATCTCTTCCACGGTTTTTCCAGCCATCTTCCGGAAGGCAAGGTTTGGCTGTTCTAGAGAGTCAGGAATTTCCGGTTTCTTCTTCATAGAATCTTCACATTCATCCAGTAGATTACTTGCATTGAAGGTCAGACATCTGGTTCAGCCGGTCAAGACCTGAAAAACTGAACACGATGAATTCCTCAATTTCCAGCCTGGAGAGTCTCTTGTTGAAACTGCGTCAGCCAACCCATGGGGTTCCTGCATTCCTGAAATTCCTCGGCTTACTAATCCCTGGTATCCTCGCGGGCTGTGGTGACTCGCGTCCGCTTGAGACAATCGCGGTTGATGGTTCGAGCACCGTTTTCAGGATCAGTCAGAAGGCTCAGATTGATTTCAACAAGGTGGCCCCAGAGATTCAGGTCACGGTGGGAAACCACGGAACCGGTGGCGGCTTTGATCGCTACCTGCGTAACGAAGTGGATGTGATTGACGCCTCACGAGACGCCAAGCCGGAAGAGACCGAAAAATCCAAAGAGTCTGGTCTGGAATGGACCCGCTTCCTGGTTGGTTATGACGGAATTACCGTGGTGGTACACCCCAAGAATGATTTTGTGAAATCACTAACGGTTGAGCAGCTCAAGCAGCTTTATGGCCCAGAGAGTGAAATCACAACCTGGAAAGACCTCGATCCTAGCTGGCCCGATAAGAAGATCATCGTTTACTCACCAGACTCCGCGTCTGGCACTTTTGAATTCTTCATGGAAGCGATTGTGGGCAAAGGGGTCAAAACCCAGCGCAAGGGGGTTCAGGTTAGCCCCGATGATAACCAGCTTGTGGCGGGAGTTGCCGGCGATGAAGGTGCCATTGGCTACTTCGGTTACGGTTATTTTGTGGTGAACAAAGAACGTTTGCGAGCCATTCCGCTCCAGAACGGTGCCGATGCCCCAGCGGTCATGCCCTCGCCCGAAACCATCATGTCCAAGGAATATGCTCCGCTTTCCCGCCCTCTTTACATCTTCGTCAAGAATGCGGCGCTCAAGCGGCCGGCCGTGGCCCAGTTTGTGAAGCACTATCTTGGGAACATTGACAGATTGGCCACAGCGGCTAATTTTGATGCTCCCAATGAAGCCGATATCAAGGCCAACCAAGAAGCTTTGAACAAGGCAATTGAGGCGGCCGGAACCCCGGCTTCTTGAGCCGTCAACCGCGATGAGCCGCACTATGAACAAGTCTGGACAGATTTCAACTCCTGAACTCTGGGCGCCACCGGGCCTCTGGCGGCGTCTGGAGGGTCCTCTTGCGCATCTGTTCTTGCTGCTCTGCACCCTCACAACCGTTCTGACCACCATCAGCATCGTGGTGATTCTGAGTGTTCAGTCGGCACAGTTTTTTCGGGTCTCTGGGATCTCACCCATTCGGTTCCTGACCGGAACCGATGTTGAGGCCCCACATTTCGGAATCTTGCCTCTGATCTGGGGCACATTCATGATTGCCCTGGGCTCGTCCGTGATTGCCTTGCCTGTCGGTTTGCTGAGCGCAATCTATCTGAGCGAATACGCCCCCAGAAAAGTCAGGGCGGTGCTCAAGCCTTCCCTGGAATTGCTCGCGGGTATTCCAACGATTGTGTACGGGTTTCTTGCTCTCCAGCTTGTCACACCCGGCCTCCGCTTGCTCCTGAATCCCTTCGGCCTGGATGTTGAGCAATTTAATGCATTGAGTGCATGCATAGTGGTGGGTGTGATGGTTATCCCGATGGTGTCCTCCCTGAGCGAGGATGTCCTTTCCGCGGTTCCGCAGGGCCTGAGGGAAGCCGGCTATGGGCTTGGTGCAACCAAGTTCGAGGTATCGACACGCATTGTCTTGCCGGCCGCCCTTTCTGGTGTGTTCGCCTCGTTCATTCTTGCCCTGAGCCGCGCCGTGGGCGAGACTATGGCCGTGGTATTGGCGGCAGGTCGTGTTCCGTCGATCACGCTCAATCCGCTCGTTTCGATCGAGACCATGACCGCGTACATTGTTGCCGTGGTTGGCGGTGAGGAAGCGCCTGGTTCGCCAACCTCGCTTTCTCTTTTTGCGGTCGCGATGGTGCTGTTCATCGTGACGCTGAGCATGAACATCGTCTCTCGGATAGTGCTTGCCCGATACCGCGAGGCCTATGTGTAAGCATGCAAGAACTCCATACTTATACGCCCCATTCGCGGATCAGACGGATTCTGGGTCCGTTGTTCGCCATTGCCTGTGTGCTTGCGACTTTCAGCGGCGTGGTGGTGCTCTCGATTTTGCTGGGTTCCGTACTCTCAACTGGGCTGGGGCATCAAGCCGGTCGGCCTTGGTATCACTTGCCCCAGAATGCCTGGGATCTGGGTCAGCTTTTACTTTCGCTGGCAACCAAGACACCCGGTGAATCTGCGCAAACGACTGGGTTTCGGGTCGGAGTTGTGAGCAGTTTGTGGCTGCTAGGCCTGGTTACCCTCTTTGCTGTACCGGTAGGCCTTGGGGCCGCGGTTTACCTGGAGGAGTACGTGCGGCCCGGTCGGTTCAAGGCCGTGGTTCAGACCAATATCGCCAACCTCGCCGGCGTTCCTTCGATTGTCTACGGCATCCTGGGACTCACCCTGTTTGTTCGCGGTTTCGGATTCAAGCCTTTTGCCCTCGGATATTCGATTTGGTCTGGGGCTTTGACCCTGAGCCTGTTGGTGCTGCCGGTGATCATCATTGCCGCTCAGGAAGCAATCCGAGCGGTTCCAACGACCTACAGGCAGGCTGCGCTCGCCTTGGGGGCCACCCGCTGGCAAACTGTTCGCGATCATGTTCTTCCCGCAGCCTTGCCTGGTATCATGACGGGCCTGATTTTGTCTCTCTCTCGGGCGATTGGTGAAACCGCACCCGTGCTGATGGTGACCCAGGCAAGCTCGCTGCTTAACCCGCCGCGTGGCCCTGGCGACCAGTACGTGCCGTTGCCACTCGAAATTTACAATTACGCAAAGTATCCCGACCCAGCCGACCAAACCCTGGCGGCAGGCGGAATTCTTTTGCTGCTCGTACTTCTGATTTCCATGAACGCCGTGGCGATTGTGATCCGGAACCGTAGCGGTCGCCTCAACCGAAACTGAACACCAGGGCCTGTTGTCATGAGTACCGTACCTCCTCCTGGGAGGGAAACTCCTTCAAGGGGTCCAAGTTCCCGAGAGACGGTCTCTCTCTCGGATCCGGTCATCGAAACACGTGATCTCAACGTGTGGTACGGCAGTAGTCCTGCGCTCAAGCAAATCAACCTTTCCGTACCACGCAACAAGATCACCGCGGTGATCGGCCCCTCGGGCTGCGGAAAAAGCACGCTGCTGCGGTGCTTTAACCGGATGAATGATCTGGTGGCCACCACTCGGATGACGGGCGTCATTTTGTTCGATGGCGAAAATATCAATGGGCCAGAGACAGACGCGGTTTCGCTTCGCCGCAGGGTGGGCATGGTTTTTCAGCGCCCGAATCCGTTTCCCAAAACGATCTATGAGAACGTGGCCTGGGGGGCCCGCATCAATGGATACCAGGGAGACATGGACGAACTCGTGGAGAGCTCCCTCCGCAGGGCAGCTCTCTGGGATGAAGTGAAATCCAAATTGAATCAATCTGGATTGTCCCTTTCGGGTGGTCAGCAGCAAAGGCTCTGCATTGCACGAACTCTGGCGGTGCAGCCCGAAGTCATTCTGATGGACGAGCCCTGTTCAGCGCTTGATCCCATTTCGACCCGTAGCGTTGAAGACCTGATGGATGAGTTAAAGCGTGATTATACAATCATTATTGTCACGCATAACATGCAACAGGCAAGGCGGGCAAGCGATATGACCGTTTGCATGCTGCTGGATGACTCTGTTTCCCAGGAAAATCATCGAACCGGCGTGATTGCCGAATACAGTTCAACCGAAAAGCTATTCACAACCCCGTCTGATCCCCGAACGGAAGCCTACATCACTGGCCGGATCGGCTAGTGTTCCTTGACTCAAAAATACCATGGCAAACCCGAGAATTTTGGTGCTCGAGGACGAGCGAACTCTGGTCGAACCGCTTGTTTACAGCCTGCAACGCGAGGGTTTTGACGTCCTGGTGGCATACGATGGTCAAGACGGGTTGCGACAAGCTCAGCTCAAGATTCCAGACATCGTGGTGCTAGACCTGATGCTGCCCGTGAAGGGGGGGATTGAGGTTGCCCGTGAACTTCGCCTGGATTCACGGACCCGTCAGATCCCCATTATCATGGTTACGGCCAAGGCGGAAGAGGCTGACCAGTTGGTCGGTTTTGCGGTGGGGGCAGATGACTATGTCACCAAGCCCTACAGCATCAAGGTTCTGATCGAGCGAATTAAACGCGAACTGCGCAGACGGCAAACCCGGGAAGCCAACTCGACTCGAAACATCGTTGAATGTCACGGGGTGGCCATTGATCGGCTTCGGCATCAGGCGACTGTGGCCGGCGAGGAATTAGTGCTGACCCCAACCGAGTTTCGGTTGCTGGAAACCCTGATTCGCCAGCCGGGCCGGGCCTTCAGCCGTCATGAACTGATGGATGCCGCCATTGGAGAAGACGCCATCGTTCTCGAGCGAACCATCGATGTCCATGTAAAGAGCCTGAGACGCAAAATGGGAGACGCCGCCGACTTCATCGAGACAATTCGCGGGGTCGGGTATCGGTTTCAGGAAGGCCGTCCGTCTGAATCGTGATTTCCGTTTGCGAATCCGCGGATTTTGCGTGAGCCCCGGTACTGGCCGGCTGAACTGGGGTCAAAACCTCGGCCCGATGAACCGGAATCTCTCTGGGGGCTTCAATCCCGATCCGCACTTGGCCAGCCCCCACCCTGATAATGGTGATCCGAATATCCGAGCCGATCATCAGGCTTTCCGTGACACGGCGAGTGAGAACAAGCATGGCTGAAGATCCTTCAGAAGGGTGACCGATTGCGTTCATGCTTGGATATGGCCTGTCGGGGGTTTTGGTGGTTTTGGCGGTTCCCAACCCGAACCGCGGCAAATTCGTAGGTGCCTCAGTGCGAACTTGCCTGTGTGCGGTTTTCTCCTTGAGTTCTATAGTTCACAGATCCACCAAGGGTGAAGAGCTCACCCCGGATCCGAGCCAGTCCTGAAAAGATGATGCCTGAAGTGTTGGCTTTTCCCCTGGCCGTGCTGATAATGATTTTCAACGAAATCAGCCCGTGAACCGGAACCGTAGATTTTCAGGCAGCAAAACGATGGCTCATCACACCGTAGTGGTTCTTGGTTCAGGCTCTGCAGGGCTCACGGCCGCGTTATACGCCGCAAGAGCCAACCTGAACCCACTGGTTCTGGAAGGCAAAGAGCCTGGCGGGCAATTGACCTGGACGACCACGGTCGAGAATTTCCCCGGGTTTCCTGAGGGGATCATGGGCCCCGAACTCATGGAATTGATGCGGCAACAGGCCCAGAAGTTCGGCGCAGAGACGCGGTTTGAAACCGCAATTTCTGTGGATCTCTCTTCACGACCGTTCCGGATTGTGACGAGTCTGGATCCCAGCGGAGATCCGTCTGGCGAGCAGGCCACTTACACGGCGGACGCCTTGATTATTGCCACAGGCGCCTCGGCTCGATGGCTCGACCTTCCAAGTGAGGCTCCCTACAGAGGCCATGGCGTGAGCACTTGTGCCACCTGCGACGGTGCGCTGTACCGAGGGAAAGCCATTGCCGTGGTGGGTGGAGGAGACTCAGCCGTAGAGGAAGCCAGCTTCCTCACCAGATTTGCCCGGCAGGTCACCGTCATTCATCGGCGTGATCACCTGCGTGCATCCAAGGTGATGCAAGAGCGAATGCTGGCAAATCCCAAGATCACCATGGCTTGGAATTCGGTGGTTGATGAAGTGTACGGAACCTCAGACCCCAACAAGGAATTGAAGGGGGTCTTCCTCAAGTCGACCGTGGACGAATCCAGAACCCCTCTGGAGATTGATGGGCTTTTCCTGGCCATTGGCCACGTTCCCAACACACGCCTGTTTGAAGGCAAGCTTGCGTTGACCAAGTCTGGGTACCTGATCAATCGGAATGCTCTGGCCTGGGCGAATCATGATGGGCCAGAGGGACTGCATGTCGATTCCCTGCCAAATTATGGGACCGCCACCACGGTTGAGGGAGTTTTTGCGTGTGGTGATGTTGTGGATACCCATTACCGACAGGCGATTACCGCGGCGGGAAGTGGTTGTGCGGCTGCCATTGATTGCGAAAAATGGCTAGAAACTCAGCATCTTGACCACGAATCCGCATGATGGGGTTCTCTGCCAACTAGCTATACAATCTGCCCACTTTGCTTCTCTTCGGCAAAGGTCTGAACATTTTGCCGCGTTTTGCATAGAATAGACCCTCTCAACTGGTCTCGTTCTCATTCCAGCGACTGACCTATATTTTTTCTCGATGAGTAATCCATGGGGAATCGCGTTCCGCAAGAACCATCGCGTCGTCCTGAGCAACCACGGAGACCGTCTGGAGCGACCAACACTCCAGCTCCACCTTGGCTCTGGATCGCGTTAATTGCCATCATCGGCCTGATGTTCTTGATGATCCGCCCGGGAAGCGGTTCCGTGAACTATTCCTGGTTCCTGGACCAGGTTGATCGCGACAACATCAAGAGCGTTTTGATTCAGGGTACGGAGGTTCGTGGCGAACTCCGTGATGAGACCACGTATGACGTTTCGGAAGTTCGCCCTGAAAAGCTCAAAACCTTCAGGACGAATCTGCCGACCGAAGCCTCGATTGAAACAGTGCTCGCCAAGCTCAGAAGTTACACCGAGCCAGGTTCCAAGCGGCAACCGGTTCGCGTAGATGTTGAAGCCTCTCAGGGCTCCAACAGCCTGGTTTGGTTCACGTTTCTGCTGCCAACCCTGCTGTTCGTCGGCTTGATGTACCTGTTGATGCGTCGGGCGAGAGACCAGTTCGATGGCGGTATTCTGGGTAGCTTTGTCAAAAGCCCAGCCCGCAGGCATGATCGTTCCAAGCAGCGAACCACGTTTGACGAGGTTGCCGGGCTTGAGAATGCCAAGGCCGAGCTTCAGGAAATCGTCGAGTTTCTCAAG
The DNA here is from genome assembly GCA_903926465.1 of uncultured Planctomycetales bacterium. GTDB lineage: Bacteria > Planctomycetota > Planctomycetia > Isosphaerales > Isosphaeraceae > CAIYJE01. The sequence continues at coordinate 170,102 of CAIYJE010000160.1, read as the reverse complement.
AGTCCAGAGAAATTCCAGAAACTGGGTGGGCGCATTCCCAAGGGAGTTCTGCTCAACGGGCCTCCAGGTACCGGCAAAACGCTGCTTGCTCGTGCTGTGGCCGGTGAGGCGGGAGTTCCCTTCTTCTCGATCTCCGGCAGCGAATTCATTCAGATGTTCGTCGGCGTGGGTGCCAGCCGCGTACGAGATATGTTCAAAACGGCCAAGGAGAATAGCCCTTGTATTCTCTTCATTGACGAAATTGATGCCGTGGGCCGGGTTCGTGGCGCAGGCTTGGGTGGAGGCCATGATGAGCGGGAACAGACCCTCAATCAGATCCTTACCGAGATGGATGGTTTCACGCCGAGCGAAACCGTGATTGTGCTGGCAGCGACCAACCGTCCCGACGTGCTCGATCCAGCTCTGCTTCGTCCTGGCCGGTTTGACCGCCACGTCACGGTCGATCTACCGACCAAGAAGGGGCGGCTTGAAATCCTCAAGGTCCATTCACGCAAAGTTCCCCTGGGACCCGACATCGATCTCGAAGCGATCGCCCGGGGCACGGTGGGTATGAGTGGTGCCGATCTTGCCAACCTGGTTAATGAAGCCGCGCTTCTGGCCACCCGTGAAGACCAAGATCACGTTTCCTCCGCCGATTTTGAGTCTGCACGTGATAAAATTATCATGGGCGCCAAGCGGGAAGAGTTCATTTCCGACCGCGACAAGCGAGCCACGGCCTATCACGAAATAGGTCATGCCCTGGTCGGTTGGCTGACGCCCGGTACCGACCCCGTTCATAAAGTGACAATCATTCCACGCGGTCGGGCGCTCGGTGTAACCCAGTTCCTGCCCGAAGAGGACCGTGTGGGTCTGACCGAAAGCCAGCTGGTGGCCAGGCTCAGCGTGCTGATGGGTGGCCGAGCTGCAGAGCGGCTCATTTACAACGACCTATCCACTGGTGCGGCTCAGGACCTTGATCAGGCCACTCGGCTGGCCCGGCGTATGGTCACCCAGTGGGGGATGAGCAAGCGGTTGGGCCCCGTCGCTTTCAAGATGAGCGATGAGCATCCATTCCTGGGCAGGGAGATCTCCGAGGCGCGTGATCACTCTGAACACACGGCTCAGGTGATTGACGAAGAAGTTTCCCGGATCCTTCGTGAAGCCGACGATCGAGCCCTCCGGTTGCTCACAGAGCGTCGTGAAGAGCTTGAGAAAATTGCCGATGCGCTGGTGGAGCGAGAAGTGCTTAGCGATACGGAAATTGAGGCCATGATCGGCAAGCGAGCCACCTTGAATCTGGACCAGCTTGATGGCCGGACCGCCAAGACTCCGCCGACCGAACCGGCCATGCTGGAACTTTGACGCTTGCTGGATCGAAAACACGCTCCCACCCCCCCCCGCCGCCGGTTCTTTCATTCCCTCTCCCAGCCATGAACAATCCGTCTTCCATGCCTGATACACGTTCCGTGATCTGCGCGGGTGTGGTTGTTGCCGACCACATCAGTCTGCCGATTTCTCATTTGCCGCGGTCAGGCGAACTGGTTCCGGCGGATGACCTGATACTAAGCGTGGGTGGCTGCGCGAGTAACGCGGCGATCTGCCTGGCCAGGATGGGGATGCAGCCCAGGATTTGTGGCCGAATTGGAAATGACTATTTTGGTCGATTCATTTCCGAGGCCTTGATTGAGCAGGGGGTCGATGTTCGGGGCCTGCTGGTCGACCCAGTTCTCTCGACCAGTCAGACCTTGATCATCAACGTTCGGGGCGAGGACAGGCGATTCGTTCACACGTTTGGCGCCAACCGTAATCTTCTGGTTTCAGACCTGAACGCTCAGGTTCATCCTGCTCCACGCGTGCTCTATCTGGGCGGATATCTCATCTTACCCGGCATTGATCCTGAGTCTCTGGCACGAACGTTTGCCGAACTTCGGGCCCAGGGAACATTCATCGTTCTGGACGTTGCCACGCCAGGGCGTGGAGATTATCTGGACTACCTCTTGCCTGTGCTGCCCCATACCGATCTCTTCCTGCCGAATTCCGATGAAGCGGAATTCATGCTGGATGAGACTGATCCGGTCAAACAAGCGGATCAGTTTCGGAAGATGGGTGCCCGACGTGTGGTGATCACGCTGGGTGACGAGGGGGCTATTTCGATATCCGATCAGCTTCGGGTTCGGCTTGGGGTGTTTCCAATCCCGTTCGTAGATGCGTCTGGCGGCGGCGATGCGTTTGACGCTGGATACATTGCAGGCTTGCTGAGGGGACACGACGAGCTTGGCTGCCTGACTTTGGCGAGCGCCATTGGGGCAAGTTGTGTACGGGCCGTGGGTACCACAACCGGGGTTTTCACCGGGGCAGAGGCCGATCGCTTCATCGCGGAACACACCCTGGCTGTGAATTCGCTCTGAGGCATGGGTTAAATGTCCAGGATCACCTGGGCGAACCAGCCGGTTGGCGTTGATGAGACTTCCGCTTCGTGTCGGGTCACGGCTTTGATCTCGTGATCAACCTGATGCCGCGCTGGGTCCAGCGGTTCTCCCTGAACCTGTGCAGACAGTTCAAGCGTCTTCTCGTTGATCTGAACTTGAAAGCTTCGGTACACGGTATGCTTGGTTTCGATCAGGAAAATCAGTTCGTTTAACCATCTCACCAGCAACTCGCTGAGTGAATCGGCCTGAATCTGGATCGTTTCCGACCCCCTCGGCAAGATTTGCTCAGGGTTGGTGATGATATAGCCAAGCATTGCTTCCGCGGCTGCCCGAAAGAGATCATCCAGGCTGGCGGCCTCTATGATCATTCTCACGTCGGCGGTGTGATCGACAAAACTCACGCGCTGCATGCTCTGCCTTTCAGGGATCAAAGTCACCCGTTGATGCGTGGTACGCCCCAAGTTCTGGTGGGAATTGATAGAATCATTTTACGCAGAACTTGGGCAGCGGGTTTGTTCCCACACGTAACACGGTAGGTTTTGCGGAAGTGCAAAGGCGAGACGATCATGTCCAAAAACCGTCCTTTGAGACCAGGTGACCCGAATTCTCGTCCCTCGTTGCGTCCACCTTCCGGACCGGCAGGGCGGGGCAGGGCTCCAGAGCATCCCGATGCCGGCCAGCCAGCACATTCCCGGATCTCGCTGAAAGAGTTGGACCCAGGGCGATTCGAATTGGTTCACCCTGCCTGCGTGGCCAGGCTCTGGGATGACTACCAGGAAGCGCTTGATGCCTGGAGGCAGGGTGAGCCTGAAGAGGCCCGGGATATGTTGCGGTTTGCGCTTGAGGGATGTGGTGACCATCTTTGGGTTCATTGCGCACTTGGACAGATTGCCCTGGAACTCGAAAAAGACCCCAGCCTTGCCAAGGGGCATTTTGGCTATGCCTATGAATTGATTGAGCGAGCGATTCCGAGAGGATTCAAAGGGCTTCTTTCCCCAGATTGCCATGGCAACCAGCCCCTCTATCAGGCCATTGATGGGCTGATCCGATGCGCACTTGCGGCGGGTCACGCTGGCGAGGTTGCTGAATTAAAACGGGTCCAGGCGAGCCTTTCTGGCCGGTCGGCCACTGGGCGTTCTTCCTGACCGTCGTTTCAGGTCTGAGTGGGGCCGGTGACCCTGAATTGTGAAGAAGAGACTGGGGCATATGGAGCCTGTTGCAGGCTCAGCCAGGGGTCTTGGATTTCGCTCAATTCGTGGGCTTCGCGTGAAAGATTATGTTGGTATCGGCCATCGAGGTTGGTTTTGTCAAATTTACCTATTGCGACGATTCAGCCTTGGGGATAGAAACAGCCGCGTTCTGTGGTGGATCCTGAACCGGCCATGTTTGTGGACGCGACCTGGATCCATTTGAACAGTAGGGATTGTGAACTGAGCGGCATCCTCGTCCAAGGCGGTGGTGGAGGCGGTGCGTCCATGATCGTCCGCGTGGAATCTGACCGGATCAACGTGTTGGCGCCAGCCAAGCTCAATCTCTTTCTGGAAGTTCGTTCGAAGCGAAGCGATGGCTACCATGAGATCGAGACCCTTGCAGTGGAAATTGGCCTGACTGACCTCTTGAGTTTTCAGCATTCGGCTACCGGTTCGGTTTCGCTGGTGTGCGATGACCCATCGCTCTCTTGCGGCCCAGACAACCTGGTGATCAAAGCTGCTGAACGGCTTCGGCGTGAGGTGGGTGGGACTTCCGGGGCGGCAATCGAACTCAAAAAGCGGATCCCTGTTCAAGCTGGACTGGGTGGTGGTTCAAGTGATGCCGCGGCAACGCTCATCGGCCTGAACCAGCTCTGGTCTTTGGGCCTGTCCCAAACACAGTTAGCGGCCATGGGTGCCGAACTGGGCAGTGATGTTCCGTTCTTTTTTCATGGGCCGGCTGCAATTTGCAGGGGTCGCGGTGAGCTTGTCACCCCGATTCCGTTCCGAGCTTCCTTCTATGTTGTCCTGGTAAGCCCTGGTGTGGGGGTTTCCACGGCCGACGTCTACCGATCTGTCAGGGTTCCCCACGATCCGCGTTCGATCGCGGCTTGCGAGGATGCTTTCAGAGCGGGAGATCTCGATCGCCTGGGATTGAGTTTGTTCAACAGACTTCAGCCTGTGAGCGAGTCCCTTGTGCCGGAACTGACGAAGGTCCGGGACGCCCTGTTGTGCCTCGATCCGTCTTGCGACGGATCAATGATGAGTGGAAGTGGATCAGCCTACTTCGGACTGTGTCCCGATCGGGATTCAGCCGAGGCTGTTGCACAAGCGCTAGAAACACTCGGAGTAGGACGCATCCGAGTCGTGACATGCGGACCTTGAGACCTCGCGCATCGAGTAAAGGAGTACCGGCCGTGGATATCACCGAAGTTCGCATCAAGCTCATGGAAGACAACTCGGGAAGCAACGAGCGGTTGCAGGCATTCTGCAGCATAACGTTCGACGACTCGTTCGTCATCCGCGACCTGAAGATCATCGAGGGGGCCAAGGGCTTCTTCGTCGCCATGCCTTCGCGGAAGCTGACCGACCGCTGCAACCACTGTGGCACCAAGAACCATCTACGCTCTCGGTTCTGCAACCATTGTGGCAGCCGACTCGACGAGAACCGGGCACTCCGTGACGCTGAAGGACGTGCCAAGCTTCACGCCGACATTGCCCACCCGATCAACTCAGCTTGCCGGGAGAAAATCCAGGGAGCCGTGTTGACCGCCTACGCCGAAGAACTAGAACGTGCCAAGCAGCCGGGCTATGTTTCGCGCTACGATGAATTCGACGAAGGCGATTACGATAATCAGAACCCCTACGAAACTGCGATGCCCAGCATGGGTCAGCAAGGGGCGGCAGATCAGCCACCTCTGCGTCGGGGCCCTCTGCGGTCTCACACCCAGCACAATCGTAGTTCCGTGATCCGTGGGCCGCACTCGCCAAGCCGCCGAGAGGTTCCCGTTGATGGCGTTTCCTCGGAACACCGCGGCGATACCCACGGCTTTGGCGCAGGGCTCTAAGCTCTGTCGCTACACCTGATGAACGACTTTGAAATGCGGAAGCCGGTTCCCAGGCCAACCTGGGAACCGGCTTCTTTTGTTTTGATCGAATTGCAGACCGAGAATCGACCAGAAGAGAATCACTCAGAGAGTGACGCAACCGCCGAACGAAAAAGCCTCATGCCATCCCCTTCGGCTCGAAGTTCCGAACGGGTCCACCTGGGGTGATGGTAGGGAAGTACGTGCCGTTCAGGGTGAGGCATCAGACCGAGAATCTGTCCGGTTGGATCACACATGCCGGCAACGGCTCCGGCCGATCCATTCGGGTTCTGCGGGAACGACTGGGTTGGATTTCCCTCGGCATCAATATAACGCAGCACAATCTGACCGGCTTGCTGGAGCCGCTCCAGATCTTCGGCCGATTTGGTGAGGAATTTCCCCTCGCCATGCGCTGAGGGAAATTCCAGAGGTTCCGCAGACGTCAGGAACGGGGAGCGGCCGGGCACTGGGGCCAGCCGCGTCCAGCGGTCCTCAAAGTGGCCCGAGTCATTCCGGGTCAGTGTAACCGGCCCAATTTCTGAGTTCTCTGGCAACAGGCCAGCACGAACCAGAACCTGGAACCCGTTGCAGATGCCAAGAATGAGGCCGCCTCGGTCACGAAGTTTCCGAACTTCCTCACCGAGGACCGTACCCAGACGAGTCGCAAAGATTCGGCCGGCCCCAAGGTCATCTCCGTAAGAGAAACCACCGGGGATCGTTAAAACCTGAAACTTGGAAATTTGGCTTGCATCGGCGAGTAACCTGGAAAGATGCCAGGTTTCACAGGATGCACCTGCCTGTTCCCAGGCGTATGCCGTTTCCTCGTTACAGTTCGTACCAGGCGCTCGTAAAATTAAAACCCGTGGCGTGGCCATCAGTAGTTTGCCTCGCTCCCCGACATGCCCCCAAACTCCGGTTCTGCTCGATACGCCAGATTCCGTCGAATCAGGTCGGCTTCAAAAACCTGGACTACAAAATCGGCGGCAATCTTCAGTCGAGACGATGCGCCTTTACCGGGGAATTCCGATTGGGCCCCCCGGCGGAATTCGATCACTCCCACATGCTTGGAGCGGTTTTTCACATAGTTGATACCGGGAATCCCGTCGGCATCGCCTGAAATCAACAAGGCAACGTCGTAGGTTTCATGCAAGGCCGTCATGTCGACGGCCAGGCTGGTATCCAGCCCCTTTTCCGTGATGGTGTGGTGGAGCAGATCGATCTTCCAGTGCCCCTCTTGGCGGATCTCGATGAAATCGGTGGCCGCCTGCACCCCGTGGTAGAACCGCTTCTTCCGCTCAAGGGCCCGCCGCTTGCCTTCGTACCAGTCTCGGGTTTCCGCAAAGCACAAGTTCCAGGCCTCTTCCATCCGACGCTCAGGCGGACAGTCAGGCAACCGGCGGATCACGTCCTCAACGTAGCTATCACGAAGCCGTGCGTTCAGATCAAATCGGCTCCGCAGTCGGCCTTCCGCCTTGCTATCGCCCAGATCCCACTCGTCCATTTTTCCAACGACGTACCAGTAAATTCTCGCATGCTGGGCAGGTGGCCAAGGGGACCCCTCGGCAAACGTCTTTCCCCATTCATGAACGCTACGATCAAACAGGTGGCGATAGAAAGACCCATAGTCATCGACACGAAGGTTCAAATGTTTCAAAACACCGTCAAGATTGGTTCCATCGACAAAAGTCACAAACTTCAACATGGTGGCGATCCTTTAAAGCTTAATAGAAAAGTGAGAGAAATTGATGGGTCAAGCGTCGAGCGTTCTACGCCACGCGCTGAGCATTTGCGGAATTCCGATATCAATGAGATTCTGACCACTATGCCCCTGAACGATAAAATGACCATTGGGGGTAGCATCCACCGTCCCAACTCGGCCCCAGTGATGCACTCCTTGAGAGTTCAAGATTTCCCGGAACCGAGGCTCGTCTGCCGGCCGAATCTCGACCACAAAACGAGTGGGGTTCTCTGAGAAAAGTATCGCACTTTCGGAGATACCTCGGTCTGCGCCAGGCACCGATGCCAGCAGAACGCTTGCACCAAGCCGTCCAGCCATACACATTTCAGCAATCGCAGCCGCAAGCCCGCCATCGCTCACGTCATGGCACGCACGAATGACCCCATTCGAGATTGCTTCATGAACGGCAGCAAAGATCTTTCGGCCTGCCTCGGGTACCACCTGTGGAACCCGCCCACCCTTCAGTCCAAGGTGCTGAACCCAGATCGATCCCGCCAGGCAATCGGTCGTCTCGCCGATCAGATACAGCGAGTTTCCAGACTCTTTCAGATCCATGGTCACACAGCGCCGAACGTCGGGAACCTGCCCCATCGCACTGATCAGCAGGGTCGGGGGAATTGCAAGTGAAACGTCTCCGTGGGAGTACTCGTTATAAAGACTGTCCTTTCCAGAAATAAACGGGGTTTGATAAGCCAGCGCAAGATCATGGCAAGCCTTGGCAGCCAGAACCAGTGAGCCGAGTGTTTCCGGCCGTTCCGGGTTGCCCCAGCAGAAGTTATCAAGCAGGGCAATTCGGCTTGGGTCCGCGCCTACAGCCACACAGTTGCGAATGGCTTCATCAATACACCCTGCCGCCATCGCATACGGGTCGATAGACCCGAGCCGAGGATTCAATGCGCAACTGATGGCAAGCCCACGCCAACGACCGCGAACCGGCAGAATAACCGAAGCGTCTCCAGGACCATCTTCGTGGCTACCAACCATCGGCTTGATGATGGTGCCGCCCTGAACCTCATGGTCATACTGCCGAACAATCCACTCCTTGCTTGCCACATCCCAATTCGCAAGCACAGCCAGCAGGTCGTCGTTGTAGTTCAGACGCTCGGGAAGATCGAGTGCTGTTTCTGGGGCCGGCGTGAACCGAGCCTGCCGAACAACCCTGGGGCGTTCCTCGTGAAGAAAATGCATGGAGAGATCACCAACAACTTCGCCCTCGTAGCGAAGCTGGAGCCTGCCGGTATCCACAAACCGGCCCAGCACGGTGGATTCCACGTGTTCGGCATCGGCCAAAGCCTGGAACGCTTCGAGGTGCTCGGGAGGCACCGCCAAAACCATCCGCTCCTGAGCTTCCGAGATCCAGATTTCCGTATAGTTCAAACCCTGGTACTTGAGTGGTGCTTTCTCAAGATCGACCTCTGCGCCAAGATTTGCACCCATCTCTCCCACCGCAGAGCTGAATCCGCCCGCCCCGCAGTCGGTGATCGAACGGAACAACTCTCGGTCTCGTGCCTGTAGCACGACATCAAGCACCATCTTTTCGGTGATCGCGTTCCCAATCTGGACCGATCCGCCAGAAATTCCCTGGCTCTCGCTGGTGAGATCCACGGAGCTGAACGTTGCCCCATGAATTCCATCACGGCCGGTCCGTCCACCAAGGGCCACAATCAGGTCACCGTGCGCAACTTCCTTGTGAGCTTTTCCACGAGGGAGAAGTCCGATGGTGCCACAGAACACGAGCGGGTTAGCCAGATAGGCCGGGTCTACCGCCAATGCGCCGTTGACCGTGGGAATTCCCATTCGGTTGCCGTAGTCGCGAACTCCCGCCACAACCCCTCTGAGCACACGCTTCGGGTGAAGCACCCCAGGCGGAACCAATTCCGGTGGGGTATCGGGCGGTGCCACGCAGAAGACGTCGGTATTGGCAATTGGCTTCGCACCCAGGCCGGTTCCCATTGGGTCGCGGATCACGCCGCCAATCCCTGTGTTTGCTCCCCCGTAGGGATCGATGGCCGAGGGGTGGTTATGCGTTTCAACCTTGAAGCAAACGTCGTAGTCATGGTCAAACGAGACAACCCCCGCGTTGTCCTCAAACACCGAGACCAGCCAGTCGAGGTTCAGGGTTTTGGTCGCCTGGAAAATTGTGGACTTCAGGAGATTGTCAATCACCTTGCCTTCAAATTCCACGACACCCCTGAGTGTTTTGTGGGAGCAGTGTTCGCTCCATGTCTGTGCGATCGTCTCCAGTTCGCAATCGGTTGGCTCACGGCCCATTTCCGCGAAGTGAGCCTGAATCGCTTTCATTTCACTGAGACTGAGTGAAAGCTGGCCGTCTCGGCTGAACTTCACCAGCTCTACGTCATTCATGGTGCTCAGCGGAACCGAGATCCGCTGGAACAGGTAGTTTGCCCCAAGCCCAATCCGATCGAAAGGAATGGGTCCGCGAACAGCCACCTCAACCGCGTCGTTGCACAGGACTCGAGAAACCAGTGCGTCCATGGCGTTCGAGGGGCCATCGACCTGGTAGGTTCGAATGGCTCGACAGTGGTCAACGGCGTATCCTAGATCTCTCAAGAGATTCAGGCCACTCTCACCTTCCGGGTCCGTAACACCGGGTTGCCGCAACACGTGGATCTGGTTGGTGCCAGAGTGAGTAAGAGATCCGTCCTGGGCTCGCACGCAAGGGGTAACCCGAACAGACTCAACCACCGAGTCGACAAAGAGATCACTGGCCAGCCGCTCAATTTGGGCCTGAGTGAAATCCCCCTGGATCAAGAATCCGCGTGCGGCAGAAACCAGCCAAGGACCTGGCAGATGTAACTCTGCGGCCTCTCGTTCGATTCGGCGGCCTTCGTGATCGGGTTGTCCAGGACCAGGAGAAATCTGAATATGCCAGAGCATGAATGAACCAGTGACAGGTGAAACGGTATTGAGTGGGTTTAGTCGATTATTTCGGACGAGCTGCGTCTTGAACGATCGGCAAGCTGGGCCTGGGCCTGTTCAAAAAGCCCGCGCTGAATTTTGGCTTCATGCCACCAGATTTTAAGACGATCGGAATCGGACTGAGCCAAGAGCGAACGGAACTCATGCAAACTCTTCAAGTACTGATCCAGGGTTTGTAATACAGCTTCACGATTTTCCAGGAGGATTGAAATCCAGAGCGAGGGGTCGGCGGCTGCAACACGCGTCACATCCCGAAACGCTCCGCCGCCAAACGGAAGACTGGAGGCTGGAACCGAGCGAGCTAGCGCTGCGGCGAGCACATGCGGCACATGGCTCATTTGTGCGAGAACTTCATCATGCACCGCCGGAGTCATGCTTTCAACATGACAGCCCAGAGAAGCCCAAAAGTTTCTTGCCCGATCGCAGAGTTTCTCTGGCGTCGAATCCATGGGAGTCAGGACGCAAAGGCTTCGTTCAAACAGGTCGGCCCGGGAGGCCTCAACGCCTGAACGCTCGGAACCGGCGATGGGATGTGCTCCCACGTAATGGGCGGCCAGATCCGCAATCTGACTCACCGATTCCACAATGGTCCGTTTGGTGCTTCCCGCATCGGTGATCAGCAGATCCGGATGCCCAAACGGGGCACATTGCAGGATATCTGCTGAGATTCGATCGACCGGCGTGCAAATGACAACAATCTGCGATCTTGGTATCGAATCTTCAAAATGGGTTGTAAACGAGTCTATGGCACCAACCGACTGGGCAAGTGCCAAGCGTGCTTGGTCTCGACCGAGTCCGATCACTTCATCGGCCATCCCCCGAGCGCGCAGGGCCTTCCCAATCGAGCCTCCGATCAGGCCCACGCCAACAATGGTCACCGTTCCAAAATGGGACAAGGAACTACCCAAATGAAGAGGAAACAAATCCAGGAGCGAAAACTGTAATCTTTGGTTCGATAAAAGGCGAGTTCATGGCCCCGCAAGATCGGTTGGCGGTGGCATGCTGGCCGCCTCGGATGCTATTCGGTTCTCCGCTGGATTGATGATTGCATGCTCTGCATTTTTCGCTTCTGCAAACGGTTCGAGCGCTTTGGCAAAGGCTGATGCCGTCTTCCAGCGATCACGTGGGTGTTTTTCCAGGCTTTTGCGAATGATCCGGTCAAATGCCTCCGGTACATCCGGTCGATGCACCCGAATCGGGACGGTCGGGTGCTCAAGAATCATGGTGTAGGCATTGTTTCCCATCGGATCGAAGTCCAGGTAGGGATACTGGCCTGTGAGCAGGTAATACAGGGTCGCTCCAGCTCCATAAATATCGGCCGGTTCCTTCACTTCTCGGAAGTCACGAATGTGATCGGGCGAAATGAAGCCCACCGAGCCTCCCACGTCTCCCTGGTGAGTCAGGCCAAAGAAGCCGATATCGTCGCGGAAGCTCTTGGCCAACCCGAAATCCGAGAGCTTGACGATTGGGTCTTCCTTGTTGCCGGTAATGAGCAGATTCGAGGGTTTGATGTCTCGATGAACGAACCCCCCGGTGTGCGCGTGATCCAGGGCGGAAAGAAGTTGGATCCCAATTTTTGCGATGGATGCCACGGACGGCCGGCAAGACTGGGCGGCCATCCATTCACGGGCATTGGGTCCATCAACATATTCCATCACCAGTTGAAACAGACCCAGATCGTCATCCATTCCGTAGAATTTTACGATGTTGGGATGCTCAAGCTTCTTGAGAACCTCGATCTCTCTCCGAAAATAGTCTCGCGCCCGGGGACTGGCCGCGGCTGACGGAATCATCATCTTGATGGCGACCACACGCCCGGTTTCGAGGTGGCGAGCCTTGTAGACCTCTCCCATCCCGCCCCCGCCCAGCCTGGACTCAATCCAGTACCCCTCGATCGGAATCGGGAACTTGCGTCTTTGGGAAACGCATGCGTCACAGATCCAGATGATCTTGTCTTCACCAGGTTCCGCGGCCACGGCAATGTCGTCGGGAGCCAGCTGACCGCAAACCGTACAGAGGATGGGAGCAAGTTGCTCTCGGGTTGAGTCGACCTGTATGACAAAGGTGCTTTTGCCTGCCGAAATTGTATCGCCGCTCCGAAGCCGGACCTCGGTCACAATCTGACCGTTGACGCGGGTCCCGTTGGTGCTCCCCATATCCTTCAGGTAGCAAATCGGAGGATTGAACTCGATCAGGAAATGGTCCCTGGAGAGAAACTTATCATCGGGCACGGGAAAATTGGCTTCAGGAGACCGACCGACCACAAACGTGGAATGCCGCGTAAAGATGTAATCCTTACCCGAGTGTGGGCCAGCAACAACCTTCAATACGACATTCATAGAGAGATTCCGGCAACCTGTTCCGCCCGCGATTAATCTTTAGATTATTCACCATGGAGTCGAAAAAAGGGAGCACCCACCGATTCCACGCGTTTTGCAAACAACCCAGATTTCACAAGCCAAGATCAGGCGGGGGCCGTGCCTCCCGAGCGTTCGATGGCAACCCTGCGAATTTCACGCAGGTCGAGTTTTCCGGTTCCAAGGACAGGGATCGACTCGACCTGGATGAAGTCGGATGGCGCTGGGAGCCAGAGTTTGGGCGTGCTGCCTGCCGTCAGACGGGCGCAGGTGGCTTCGGGAGTGAGCGGCAGGCCGGTATGAAGGACCACCAGTCGCTCACCACGCTTCGGATCTGGAACCGAGGTCACAACCAGGGAAGCATCCGAGACACCAGCCACCTGAGCAATTGCCGACTCCACAGCGTGATGCGGGACCATCTCTCCGCCAATCTTGGCAAACCGGCTGAGTCGATCGGTGATCGATAAGAAGCCGTCTTGATCCACAAAGCCCAGGTCTCCCGTGGAATACCACCCGTCCCTGAGGACTGCGCTGGTGGCTTCTGCGCGATTGAGATAACCCTGCATGATCTGCGGGCCGCGGACCTCAATAATCCCTTCCTGGCCCACCGGCAAGAGCGCACCGGTCTGGACGTCTACGGTTCGCACCTCGGTGCCGGGCAGAGGCCTTCCCACCGTGCCCCGGCGATTTCCGGGGATCGACTCTCCCGAACGAGAACGAACGGAAACCGGCACATTCACAGAGACCACCGGACCGGTCTCTGAACAGCCATACCCTTCCAACGGTATCACCTTCAAGCGGTCTTCGATCTCCTGGGCGGTTTCCGGCTTCAGCTTTTCAGCCCCTAGGATCAGAAGCCGAAGTTTTGCAAACTGCTCGGGCTTGCAGCGCTGCATGTAACTTCGCATGAAGGTGGGCGTGGCCGCCATCACCGTGGCACCAAACTCCTCGGAAAGGCCGCCGATGATCTTGGCATCCAGGGGACTGAAGTGATAAACCGCCTTCAATCCCTGGCCAAGCACCGTCCAAAGTGTGACGGTGAAGCCAAAGGAATGAAAGAAGGGGAGAATTCCCAGAACGGTATCTTTGGGCGAAAGATCCACATGCTGCCCGATCCCGAAAACGTTCGAAAGTACGTTTCGGTGCGAGAGCATCACCCCCTTGGGGTCACCCGTGGAACCCGAGGTGAAAATGACGGTCGCGGTCTCTTCCATCCGGTTCCCGCGTAGTCCGGGCAAGAAGGCCGGAGCCAGTAACTTGGGTGAATACGAGGCCACAGCCGCTACCAGTTTATCAAGGCGAGAGATCAACTTCGGCACGTCTTCGAGCAGGATGACCGGCACCTTGGGCTTGATCGGAAACTTCTCAAGAGCCCGGCGAGACGAGATGACGTGACTCAGTTCACATTGATCGATGCAGGAGTTCACCACCGATTCCGAAACCGTATAGTTGAGGTTCACCGGAATCTTGCCCAGCAACGTGACTGCGAGGTTTGTCACAGCCGCCGCAACGGTGGGCGGTAACAAAATTCCCACATAACGGCCAGGGCCAACCGTCCTACCCAAAACCCGAGCCAGCGCCGTGGCACGCTGCATGGTTTGCCGATAACTGAGCTTGGTCTTTGTACTATCCGCAAACGCCAGGGCGTTGGGTTGCTTTGCCATCGTCCGTGCGAACGCCGTCCCCAGTGACTGGATGGAATCTGGGATCGGTTGCAGTGGAGGTACCCCGGCCCATGCCTGTTTGCCTGGAGAGTTCACGTGTTCCTGCCCCATGTTCCGGCTCGTTTCCTGGCCAAGGTCGGCCTCTTGATCTCAGGTACATCCTGAGCCGTCGATCGTGTTGATAAGGTTTTCTCGGTCGAGCGTTCCAGGTTCGCCCAGGGACAGACGGCAAGACTTTCGCACGGATCAGATCAAGACCTGAAGATCAACCAAGGATCGCTCGCTTGGATTGACCCCTACCAGTCTGGTCTCGCAGTGTCAGAGTGGAGCCTCTCAAGCCCCTCTCATGGTCGGACTCAGCCAGCCACGGAGCGTGGCCGCGGCCGCACTGGCAAAGGCTGGGTCATTAATGTGCTCGATCCGCTCAATCAACGCAATATCCGGGCGACTCGATAACCCCTGCCGGATGGCATCGAAAAGGGCTGTGTTTGCTTCGGGATGATAGAACGGGGCCCCCGGCGCATCCAGGGCGGAGATGCCTCCACGTGGGATCAGGACTGCCGTTGGCCCGACCGACTCGACCAGTGCTCTGGCGAGGAATTGCCCGATCGCCGTGTTCTCTTCGGGCGTTGTCCTCATCAAGGTGACATTGGCATTATGAACGTGGAATAGCCGACCCCGGAACTGTTCGGGAACCGTTTCCATGGGCCCAAAATTCACCATATCGAGCGCACCCACACTGATCACCTGGGGCAGGCCAGACCGTGCCCCGGCCCGCAACCGATCCGGGCCGGCCGACAAAACTCCACCTACAACCTCATCCGCAATTTCCGTGGTGGTCAGGTCCAGAATTCCTGAAACCATGCCATCGCGAACCAGCCCCTCCATGGCCTGGCCACCAACCCCCGTGGCATGGAATACCAAGACCTCATAACCCCAAGATTCCAGCTCCATCCGGGCGTGGCTGACGCAGGGGGTGGTTACCCCAAACATCGTGGCCGTAATGACCGGGCGGTCACTCTGCGCAATTGACTGGGGCTCGGCCCGGCCCCGAACCATCCCGACCATCGCCCAGGCTGCATTCCTGAGCACCGTCCTTGTGAGCCGGTTCAGGCCCGCAACATCGGCGACTGAGGGAAAAAGCACCAGGTCACTGCCACCCACAAACGGACGAGTCTGGCCGCTTGCCAGCGTGCTGATCATCACTTTTGGCACGCCAAACGGTAGCGCACGCATGGCGGAAGTGCCAATGGTGGTTCCCGCCGATCCCCCGAGCGCAAGAATTCCGTCGACACGCCCCTCCGCGTAGAGTTGCTTCACAATCGAAGTCACGCCGGTGGCCGCCTTCGCAACCGCTTCACCGCGGGAAAGCGACTCAAAACCCTGAACGGCGGCCGCTTCAAAAACCCGTTCGCGTGCGATATCGACAGAAATTTGTGGCTGGCCGGCGGAACCTGCATCAATCACAATCGAAGCTAGACCCGCGGAGGTTAGAACCGAGCGAACCTCGCCCAGTTCTTCCCCTTTGGTGTCCAGAGTTGCAACGAGTACCACAGCCATGGAAGCCCAGCTCCTGCCTCAGTGAGCCGCGCCACCAATCCGAAGATGTCCGAATCGGCGAACCTGCTCGGTAATTGCGATCTCCGTGGGTAAACGCTCCATGGAGCTCGCTCCATAGAAACCGTCGACCTGCGGACATTCCCGGAGAATGTAAGCGGCGTCGTCGGGCATTGCAATTGGACCACCATGGCAAAGCACCAGCACGTCGGGTCGTGCGGCTTTGCCCGCGGCAGCAATGGCAGCCACTTCCTTGGCAGACTGCTCGAGGCTCTTGGCCGTCTTGGCCCCAATCGTTCCCAGTGTGGTCAGGCCCATGTGGGCCACCAAAATATCCGCGCCGGCGTGTGCCATCTGGCGCGCCTGCTCGGGATCAAAAACATAGGGGGTTGTCAGCAGGTCAAGGGCGTGGGCTTCGGCCACAATATCAACCTCGCGTTGATACCCCATGCCGGTTTCCTCAAGGCCCACCCGGAACTGGCCATCAATCAGCCCCACGGTTGGAAAATTCTGGATACCAGCGAACCCAAGGTCAATCAGGCGTTTGAGGTGATGACGCCTGAGAAGCATGGGATCGGTACCGCAAACGCCGGCCAGGATCGGTGTCGATTTCACGGCCGTCAGAACCTCGGCCGCCATTTCCAGCACAATCTGGTTGGCATTCCCAAACGGCATCATCCCCGCCAGCGACCCATGACCGGCCATCCGGAACTTGCCGGAGTTGTAAATGATGATCAGGTCGATGCCGCCGGCTTCCTCGCACTTGGCAGAAATGCCGGTCCCGGCTCCTCCACCCACAATGGCCTGACCAGTTCGAACCTTGGCCCGAAATCTTTCCAGGATCGACGAACGAGATTCGCTCATAATTCAACGGCATCCGAAAGTACGAGATTGAGGACGGGAAATCCGTGCGTGTGGCAGGGGTTACTTACTCTGAGCCTGCCCAGGTTCGGGCAGGTGGAACGCCTGTCTAAGGCACGCGATCCCCGAATGGCCGGCATCCTGGTTCGTGATCACGTTGAGCCGAACCTCACTCGTGGAGATCATGGCGATATTGATGTTCCGGTCAGCCAGCGCACCGAACATTCGAGTGGCCACCCCCGTGTGGGTCCGCATTCCAACCCCGGTCACGGAAAGCTTGGCAAGGTCATCATCAACCACAACCTGGCCGTGCGGGACCGCCTGAAGAACGGCCTCGGCTGCCTGCGTTGTCTGCGTGCGGGGAACGGTGAATGAAAGGTTTGTGTTGTCCCCACGTCCGGTGTTCTGAACGATCATGTCTACAAACACGCCCGCGCTGGAAATTCGCTCAAAAACATGGGCCGACTGCCCAGGGGTGTTCGGCAAGTTCAGCACAGTAATTCTGGCCTGCGTTGTGTCCAGCTCGACGTCGGTGATGACCAGGTCTTCCATGCCTGGTGATGCTGCGGCGTGCTCGTCGGTGGTCACCTGCCCACGGGCAGGAGAAGCCAGGTGGCGGGGCTTGAATTGCGCGTGGGCCGAGTCGCCACTGGCCTGTTCCAAACTGAACGTCTTGTGAGCAATTCGCAACGCCTGAACACCCGAGATCCGCGCGACCAGAACACTGATCTTGATCTCGCTGGTCGTGATCATGTCGATGTTAATGCCGGCTGCACCCAGGGCTTTGAAGAGTGAGAACGCAACGCCCGTGTGGACCCGCATCCCTTGGCCCACAATGGAAACCTTGGAGACCTGGGGGTCATGATCAATCCCGGCCGCTCCAATGGCCCGCGCTGCGGTATCGGCGACCTCCAGGGCTTGGGTCAAGTCATCGGCCGCCACGGTGAAACTGACCTCGGTCGTTCCATGAAGGGCGACATTCTGAACGATCATATCGACCACGATTTTCGCCTGTGCGATCCGGCGAAATAACTCGTGCACCACCCCTGGACGGTCCGGTACACCTAACACCGTGATTCGTGCTTCGTCCTTGACCAGGGCACAACCTGTCACGCTGCCCGCATGGCTGGCGTCGGCCTCGCCCACAATCCAGGTCCCATTCGCGTCTGAAAAGCTGGATCGAACGTGGATTGGCACGCCGTATTTTTTGGCGAATTCGATCGAACGCGAATGCATCACGCCAGCGCCAAGGCTCGCCAGTTCGAGCATTTCGTCGTAGCTGATCCTGTCCAGCTTTCGGGCTTCAGGCACAACCCGGGGGTCGGTGGTGTAAACCCCGTCCACGTCGGTGTAAATCTCGCAGGCATCAGCATCTAGCACGGCTGCCAATGCCACGGCCGTGGTGTCTGATCCACCACGACCCAAGGTGGTGATATTCGCGTTGGCGTCAATTCCCTGGAAGCCGGCCACAATCACAATCTGTCCGGAATCAAGCGCCTGGAGGATACGATCGGTGGCAATTTCTCGGATTCGTGCCCGCGTGTGGAAGCTATCGGTAACCAGTCCGATCTGTGCCCCCGTGAAGCTGATCGCGGGTACTCCAAGGGCCTGCACCGCCATGGCCATGAGCGCCACGCTGACCTGCTCACCCGTGGAGATCAGCATGTCCAGCTCACGGGCGGGCGGGGGGTCAGAGATCTCTTTGGCCAGATCGATCAATTCATCTGTGGTATGGCCGCGGGCGGAAACGACCACCACAACCTTATCCCCAGCATGGTGTGCCCGAATGGCGCGCCGGGCGGCCGCCAGCACTTTGTTGCTATCCGCGACGCTCGTGCCACCAAACTTCTGAACTAGCAGACCCACCGTCGCCGTCCTCGGACCTTGCCGTGATCGTGATCTATGAACCTGTGAGAGAGTGGGAAAGCATAACGAAAGGAAGCAAGCCGCGTCATCGGTCTAGTACTTCAGCTTACGGGCGGCAGTGCGTGCGTGGGTGCATGTGGCGTTGTACCGCCGAATCAATCTGGGCGGATCGTATCAATTCGACCGGGTTGGTGGACTCTACCTGTTGGCGAGGGGCTATCCGTTCAGTAAACTGAATCTAGAGTATTCATGCGCATGGTCTGGACCTCTGAGAGGGCTTCATGAGAATCGAACTTGTCTGGCCGATTCTCACGCTGGCGGTCGCTCTATTTTTGTTTGTTTCAGAGGCTTTCATTCCATCGGGTGGACTGATTGGCCTGATGGCGTTCGGATTTGTGGGGATTAGCCTTTATCTTGCGTTCACCACCACGGCCTATGGATGGCTGTTCCTGATGGTGACTGGCCTGTTGCTGCCGCTTACACTCATGCTAGCGGTCAGCCTGTGGCCCAAGACTCCGCTCGGAAAGAGACTGACACTCAAGCCGCCGGAGCCTGATCCTTCCGCATCCGACCTGGATCAGACCTTACTGCATCACCTGGTCGGTCAGTTCGGGCGTTGCCTGACCCCGCTGAAGCCAACCGGAATGGTCGACCTGGATGGTCGAAAATTCGAAGGTTCAGCCGAGGACGGGTTGCTACCGGCCGGAACTCTGGTTCAGGTCGTTCAGGTTCGTGGTCAACGGCTTTCGGTGAGACGCGCAGAGATTCCCGCTCTGGAAGAATTTTCCAGCTAGGTCGATAAATTTCGGTTTTTCGTGCTTCCAATGATCCCCAACCAGGGACAACTCTCCAAAACTCATTCAACCCCAGAGGTACAACATGGCCCAGTTGCCTTTTGCCCAGATGCCCTCCGACATGACCGTACCGTTCATGGTTGGGGCAGGCGTGATCATTCTGTTCGCGTTCGCCCTGTTTGTGCTTTTCGCGAAGTATTTCAACTTGTGGATTCAGTCGGTCACCACCAACGCGGGAATCGGGCTCTTTGATCTGGTTGGAATGACCTTTCGTAAGGTGAATCCCAACGTCATCGTTCGGTCCAAGATCATGGCCGTACAGGCTGGAATTTCGGACAAAGACGGGGTAACTCGTCAGTCTCTGGAAGCGCATTACCTGGCTGGTGGAAATGTGCCGAACGTGGTTCGGGCGTTGATTGCAGCCAACCGTGCGGATATTCCGCTGTCGTGGAAGCGAGCCTCGGCTATTGACCTGGCGGGCCGAAACGTGCTGGATGCTGTGCAGACCAGCGTGAATCCCAAGGTGATTGATTGCCCAGACCCCGCCAAGGGCCGCCAGACCATTGACGCGGTGGCCAAGGACGGCATTCAGCTCAAGGTGAAGGCACGAGTGACCGTACGCACAAATATCGACCGCCTGGTTGGCGGTGCCACCGAAGAGACGATTATCGCGCGAGTGGGCGAAGGGATTGTGACCACCATCGGATCTGCGGAGACCCATAACGCGGTTCTGGAGAACCCAGACACCATCTCCAAGCGGGTACTTGAAAAGGGACTGGACGCAGGCTCGGCGTTCGAGATCCTTTCCATCGACATCGCCGACGTCGATGTGGGTGACAATATCGGTGCCAATTTGCAAGCGGCTCAGGCCGAGGCCGATGTGCGCGTGGCCCGTGCCAAAGCCGAAGAACGCCGGGCCGCGGCCGTGGCAACAGAACAAGAAAACGTGGCGTTGGTCCAAGAAAACCGAGCCAAGGTGGTGGCCGCCGAAGCCGAGGTTCCTCTGGCCATTGCCGAGGCGTTCCGGAAAGGAAATCTGGGGATTGCCGAGTACTACAGCCTAAAAAATGTTCAGGCCGATACGGAAATGCGGTCGGCAATTGCCGGTACATCCGCAAATTCCTCACTCCGCCGTGAAACAACCCCCGGCTCCTGAGTTGAGATCGTCCCGAATCCTTCTGGTCGCTCTTCCGAGCGAAACGGAAAAGATGTAGCCATGAACAATAACGGCGACTCTCTGCTCAGGCTTCTGGTACCCGCTGCGTTCCTGATTTTCTGGGCTCTGAGTCAGATCTACAACCGCCAGGCGTCTGCGGCGCAAAGGGCACGCTCCACGGGGAGCCGCCTTGGCCCACGCCCAGGCGCGGAACCTGTCGCCCGATCGACCGGGTTGGTCATCAGACCCACAACTCCTTCTCCCGCCGCCAGGCGCACTCCATCCCCACAAGGGAAAAGGGCGAATTCGCGGGCTGAAGGAGTTGTGATTGTTGATCAATCTTTCCGGAATATTCCAACGGCATCCATTCTTGATCCGGTTCCAACCGGCCGGCGGGGCAGTAAGCCACCTAAAGCCGCAGCTTTGGGTGCCGCCCCCGGCCAAAGACCGGCGCAAGAAAACTTGAGTCGGAGCGATTCCAACAGCATCAATCAGTCATCCTTCAATACGTCGGTCAGCGAAGATTCTTCCAGTAATCCCAATACCAGACGCACGGTAACGCTGGATTCCATGCGTGAAGCTCTTTCCAATCCAGAGCGGATCCGCGAAGCCATTTTGCTTCAGGTGATCCTGAGTCCCCCTGTGAGTATGAACAAGTCCCGAAATACCCACGGCAAAGGGATCTGAGCTTCGGTTTTGTGTCTCACGGTTGACTTCAAACCGTGACCAGGTTTCAGATGCTTTTTATGGATTTGAACCAGACACATACCGATCTCTAAGATTGTGACAATAGAGGTTTCGCGATGTTTGTGAGCCGGTGGATCGGCACGCCCGGTTGAGGGCGACACCCCAGGGACGGGGTCACGCTGCCTTGGATTTTAAGGCAGATCTCGTCTGATATTTTGTGCTTTCTGGGGTGACGAACGTCGGAGGTTTCGATGCGCCATCGAAGGATCGTTTGCGCACTGATTTTGGGCTTTTCTCAACTTGC
Source organism: uncultured Planctomycetales bacterium (assembly GCA_903926465.1). Lineage (GTDB taxonomy): Bacteria > Planctomycetota > Planctomycetia > Isosphaerales > Isosphaeraceae > CAIYJE01. The sequence continues at coordinate 148,715 of CAIYJE010000160.1, read as the reverse complement.
TGTCAGCTACCATTCCGGGGCACAAGAGCCAGCATTTTACTGGCGGACAGATCTTGAGCAGGTCCTGGCCGAGTCTCGCACCAATCCAAAACTAATCTGGCTACAGTTCACCGGTTCGTGGTGCCATTTCTGTCGGCGCATGGATGCCGAGGTCTTTCCCTGGGCCCCGGTGGCAAGTCTGGCAAAAACTCGGTTCCAGCCTGTGCTCATTCATTCTGAGCACCGCGAAGATCTGATGGCCCATTTCGGTGTGGTCAAGCTGCCCACCACCATCGTGCTCGATCCTACCGGTCGGGAATTTGCTCGCGTTCAGGGCTACCGTTCGCCTGAGCAGTTCCTGGGGTTTCTTCAGGCGGCTGAAGCTCAGCTCAGGCCTCTGATTCCGCCCCAACCGGAAGACGTACCAACAGAAATAGCGATGGGGGGCAGTTGTCCGGTCACCTTGATTGAGCATGGTGAAATTGTTTCCGGCCAGGCTCAAATTCGCACATCCTACGATGGTCTGGAGTACCGGTTTCAGGATGCCGCCGCCCAGGCCCGGTTTCAGGCAGACCCTGTGAAATATTTGCCGGCCCAGCGAGGGCGCTGCCCGGTTACGCTGCAAGATCGAGACGATGCCGAGAACGGAGACCCTCGGTTTGCGGTTTACTACCGAGAGCGATTGTACCTGTGCAAAGACGAGGCCAGCCGTAAGTCCTTTGCCAGCGATCCCGACCGGTACGCCCGTGGTGAGCTTGGAGGCGAAGGATATTGCCCGCACTGTCGCGCTTCAGACGGTCGGCTGGTTCGCGGGGTTCCCAACTGCTCCCAGGTCCACGAAGGCGTGCGTTATGAATTTCCAGACTCCACACATCGGCAGGCGTTTCTGGACAATCCGAACCGGTTCGTTCGGTGAAACCGGTTGTGCCGGGTGGTTGCTCTTGAGCCGGGGTTGAACCTCGGCTATCGTGTCTTTCGACTTCTTTGTGATATTGCCCCTGCCGAGTTAAAGTTTTCCAGGCTCTGTTTGAGCTTGTTGACCGAGTCCGCCACCCGAGTTGCTCACCCGACAATTTGATCCGCCTGGCGCTTGGTTCGCTGGGTATGTGATCCAGGTTCACCGCTGTTTGCCCTCAACGCATCAAGAAGGTGCACGTTGAGGGGGATCTCCACAACGGTGAACCGGCCTGGCCAAGGAGGAGTGCCTGATGTCCGTGCGCTGGAAGCCGTTGATCATTCTGAGTGGCTTGTTTGTGGTCCTGGGCGCTGTGGGGTTGCTTGCCCTGCTTGCGGTAATTGTGCCCAAGCGTGCCGAAGATGTTTTACCAATCGCCCGCGCCGATGTGACGGCTGGCCGATTCGATCAGGCGAAGGTTCGATACGCTCAGGCGCTCCAGCGCGACCCTCGAAACCCGAAGATCCACCTCGAAATCGCCGACTTTCTGGCAACTTGGTCCGAGAAAGATCCGGAAGCCGGCCAGCGTTTACGTGCCGAGCGGTTAAAAGCACTTTCGGACGCCGCGAAATTCGGCAAGCAGATGGCCGAACCAAGGCAAGCCTTGCTGACCGATGCTTTGGAACATGAGGAGTGGTCAGACAGCATCCACTGGGCTCACGAGCTGCAACCACTGGAGTCCAGCGATCCGGACGTTCATTACGTACTGGCCTGCGAAGCACTTGATCAGCAGCCTGTCAATGAGAGCGAAGCACGAACACACCTGGCGTTGCTGGAAGCCAAGGAACCCAATCGTGAGCGAACCTTGTGGGTACGTGCTCGGGTTAGTGAACTGAAGCAGGAATCCAAGGAACTGGAGACACTGCTTGAAGGGTTCCGCTCTAGCTCTCCTGGAGCGGCTGGCAATGACCCGCTGGCGCGGATTCATCTCAGGCTGATTGACGTGGTGCATGCGAGCGATCCTGCCACGCTGGCTGTGCGGCTAGAGGCTTTTCGAACAGAGGCAGCCGCTCTGCCGGAAGTTTCGCCGCCCGCCCGTGTGAGTGCAGTGATCCGGCTCATTGAGAAAGCTCAGCGACATATCAACACCTCTGCCGAACCAATTCGGAAAGATGAACAGATTGGTAAGCTGGCCGACGCACTGGCCGAAGTGGCCGATCAGAATTTTCGCAAGGTGACCTCCGCGTCCGCCGGTCAGGATCTTCGCCCCTACCAGGGTTTTGCAGAATATTTGCTTTACAGAAACCAGCGCGAACGATGCCTGGAGGTTGTGGGGCAGGGCCTGGCACTTCCCACAGCTTCACTTGCGGTCTGGATTCCCACCGCGGCCGAACTCCGAGAAATTGGGATCAAGGCTGCTCTGGCAGACTCGTCCGATCTCCAGCGATTTGACAAGGCTGCACCCCTGATCGAATCGCTGCTGGCAAGCACCACGCCTCGCTACCAGGCGTTGGGACATCTTTTCAGGGGTGTGATCGACCTGGAAATTGCCGGGGCCGATAAAGCCCAGCCAGGAACAGAATCCGAAGTTCGTGATCCAAACCGTATTGCCTCTGCGCTCTCGCACTTGCGTGCGGCCGCTGAAGGCTTGAAAGACGTTCCCACCGCGCAGGCACTTTACGGAGTCGCCTTGATCCAGACCGGCGAGAAGGGGTTGGGCCGCCAGCATCTTCAAGATGCTTATCGCATGGGTGGTAGTCAGCTTGACCCCCGCTACCAGATCTGGGCTGCATGGTCGGTTCTGCAAGCCGGCTATCCAGAGACGGCCGAGCCCATTGCCAACCGTCTGCTGGCGGATGCCCAGCAAGGCCGGGTTGGGGCCGATCTGATCCCCACACTGCACATGCTGCTTGCGGAAATTTATCAGGCACGCCCTTCCACCGAGAGCCGACTCCAGGCAAGACGAGAATATCAGGCAGCACTTCAGGCCGGTTACCCGAAAACCAAGGGCATCGAACTTCGAATGGCCCAGCTTGATGCCTTGCTGGGCGGTTCAACGGACTCACTGGTTTCCGGAGTTGGTGCCGATGCCCCGTCCGAGATGCTCGCCATTCTGACCCTTCGAGAGAAGGGGGACACCAAATCTGCTCGTAAGCGGCTTGAGGCGGCTCGTACGCGGTTCCCTGAAAACTCCGAGTTGGTGGCACTCGATGCTGCCCTCACTCAAGAATCTGGAGATGCGGCCGCGGCTGATCGCCTGCTGGCTTCCTTCATGGCAGATCATCCGGGTCAGGAAGAACTTCTGCTGCTGAGAGCCAAGATCCTGGCCGGTCCGCTGAAGAATCCGGGTGAGGCCCGCGCACTCTTGACGTCGTTAACCGAAAAGTCTGAAACCTCAAGCGGACTGGTGCAGCTGGCCACTCTTGAGATTGCCGAGAAGGATCACGAGGCGGCCCTCAAGGCGATCCGCCAGATTCGGGATCGCTGGTCAGAGTCGGCCGCACCGGACCTGCTGGAAGCTCAGCTTGCCTTCTCTGAAGGGCGTAGCGCTGAGACCACGGCTCTTCTGGACGAAGCGCTCAAGAAAGACCCAGAAAATAAGATTGCCCTCTTCTGGAAAGCGCGGCTTCAGGAAGAAAATGGATCAAGCGTGGAGGCACGCCAGATCCTGGAACAGATTCTGGTGGAAAAGCCAGTCAAGGAGCTAGAAGGTGGAGTTCCTCTGGCGACCGCTGCCCAGTGGGCGTTGGCATCGATGGCCATGGATCGACAAGATTATGGCACGGCGGTGGCCCGGTTTGAGGAACTTGTGCGAGAGCACCCCGCGGACCAGCTTACCCGAGGGGCGCGCTGGAACCTGGCCATGGCTCGTGCGGCAGGTGGCGACCCAACTCGTGCCAAGGCGGAAGTGGTGGAGTTGCTCCGCGACCCCAAAACCACTGCCGACGAGCGAGTTCAGGCGGCCGACTTCTACCGCCGTCAGAATGATGATGTGGCCTCTGCTCGTGAACTCGACCGCGTGCTTGCCGAGAACCCCAATCACGCACCGGCGATCTCACTGAAAGCGTTGACGCTGACCTCCAAGAATCAGTTACCTGCCGCCACCGAGCTAGTTCGTAAATCCATTGACGCGGGTAATGCTCCGGCTGGCCTGTTTCTGCTGATGTCTGCCCTTGAGAACCTCAAAGGGGAAGAGGGGCTGAAACTGGCCAGAGCCGTTCTGGACGAAGGGCTGGTCAAGTACCCGAACAGCGTGGAATTGATTCGCGCCCGCTACCAGATCATGGTCCTGGCAAAGGATCCCCAGGCCATCTCATCTCTGGAAGACCTGGTGCAGGTGGATTCTCAGTCCTCTGCACGGAGCGTGCTGGTAGACGCCTATCGAGACAGCCGGCAGTTTGATAAGGCGCAGACCTTGCTTGCTGCGGACCTACTGAAGGCTGATCCGAAAGGGGCAGCGGCTGCAGCCATCCTGGCCAGGCAGATCACACTGAAAACTGCAGAGGCGAGCGATGCCGCTAGTCGGCAAGACCCGTCGGCCATGACGCGTGCCTCTGAGGGGGCGTCGGCCCTGATCGTGGAAGCCGGCAAGTCGTTCCCGCAAGATCCCAGGTTCCTGGAACTTGAAGGGGAGCTAGCCATCCAGACAGGCGACATGGCTCGCGCGGCCCAGATTGGCCAGTTGATGACCGATCAGCAAAAGGCGTCACCCGCCGGTCCCATTCTTAAAGCCCGAGTGGCGGCAGCCGTGGGACGGCCCGACGAAGCGGCTCGCGCCTACGAAGAAGCCCTGGAGCGAAGCCCGTCCCGGTCCGACTTCCGGCTTGCTTTGGGTCGAGCTGAAATTGGGGCTGGCCGCCCGGACGCTGCTCTCAAGCAGGCATCGGCGGTAATCGAGTCTCAGAGTGAACTACCCGCCGCCCTTGTGCTCAAGGCCCAGGCGCTGGTTCGCATGGCCGGCACTGCGGCGGAAACGGCGAAACGGCGTGACGAGGCCGCTGAGCTGCTTGCCAAGGCGATCAAGACCGATGCCTCCAACGCCGATGCTTATCACCTTCTTTCGGATCTGCAGGTTGCCAAGGGAACGCGCAGCAAGGCTGTTGCCACCCTGGAAAGCTGCCTCAAGATCCTGCCAGACGATGATGCGGCACTGGCTCTCTTGATTCAGCGCCTGAGTGAGCCGGCCAGTGCTGGCAAAGCTGTCGAGCCCGCCTCGCTGGCACGTGCTGATCAACTGGCCAGGAGCTTTGGCCAGCGTGATACAACCGGGGCGTTTAGCCTGGCGATTGCCGTGGGTTATCACCGGGCCGGCCGGTCGGATCTGGCCACCCCCTGGGGTGAAAAAGCCGCTGAACTCCTTGATCGGCCGATCGTCCATCTCACGCTCGGTGACATTCTGCTGGCTCAGGCAGAGACCTCATCTTCGGCAGAACCCGATCGGGACCTCCTGACCAGGGCCGTGAAGGAGTACGACCGTGTGCTCGTCTTGCAGCCTGACACGCTGGAGGCTGTGAATAACAAGGCCTGGATCCTGCACCGTTACCTGGCTCGCCATGCGGAAGCACTGGATGTGGCCGAGGGGTTTGCTCGACGCATGGATGCGGCCAATCTGCCCCCAGACTTCCTTGATACCCTGGGCTCGATTCAGGCCGAGGTGGGCAAGGTGCGGGAAGCCGAAGCCACATTTGAAGATGGCCTTCGTAAGGCCCCAGAGCATCCTGTTCTTAACTACCATATGGCCAAGTTGCTGGCCGACCGTGCCGAAGATAAGGCTCGCGCACGAGCCTGCCTGGATAAGGCCGAGGCCGGCCGTGCCGATATGCCCAGCGCCTTGGTCCTGGAACTGGAGCAGTTCAGCGCCCGCTTCGGTCGCTGATCTTGTGGGCCGGGACACAAAACCGGCCCTTCACGAATTCAAAGATCACCCTGATTTTCATCCCGTTCGATCGACTGAGCTCCCGCGGTATGGCATGCCATGCGGTTGCGGGTCACTTAACCGGCCGATAACCGTCTCAATTCTTTTCAGGAGTTTGGAATGTTGAATCGTCGCTCGTTCTCTCGGTTGGCCCTGTGTGCGTCTTTGTCCTTTGCTGGAATTCAAGCCCAGGCGGCCGAGGATGGTAATCCCGTGGTCGTGCTCGAAACCTCCATGGGAAATATCACGGTGGAACTAGACGGTGCCAAGGCGCCCAAGAGCACCGAGAACTTCCTCAAGTATGTTGAGAAGGGGCACTACAACGGCGTGATCTTTCACCGGGTCATCCCTGGCTTCATGATCCAGACCGGCGGCATGAATCCGGACATGAGCGAAAAGGGAACCGATAAGCCGATCCGGAACGAGTCACGCAATGGCCTCACCAACAAGCGTGGCACCCTGGCCATGGCCCGCACGGCCAACCCACACTCTGCCACCGCCCAGTTCTTCGTCAACCTGAAGGACAACGCGTTCCTGGATCAGGGCGATGGATATGCCGTCTTCGGCAAGGTCATCGAGGGAATGGAAGTGGTCGACAAGATCGCCGGCGTTCGTACCACCTCAAAGAAGGGCCACGATGACGTTCCGGTTGAGCCCATCACAATCAAGTCCGCCAAACTCGTTCCAGCCAAGCCCTGAACCATTTTTTTGGACGCTCAGAGAGGGGAGGGGACGAGGTTCGCTTGATTCTCGGAATCGTCCTCCCCTATGATGAGCCAATTCCGATACAGGTCTCTGTGCTTCACGCATATCGATGGTCTGTGTCATCAATGATCCACGAGAGCCCGTCCCGAGGAGCCTGAGCGCGATGGCCCATGTGGTCGCTGAACCCTGCTTTGAGTGCAAATACACAGATTGCGTTGTGGTTTGCCCGGTTGACTGTTTTTACGAAGGCCCTCAACTGCTGTTCATCCACCCGGAAGAATGCATTGATTGTGAGGCCTGTGTGCCCGAGTGTCCGGTCGAGGCGATTTTCCACGAGGACAATCTGCCCGACGATTGGAAAGAGTTCACTGCGCTCAATGCCGACGAGGCACCCAAGTGGCCTGTGATCACCGAAAAGAAAGCCCCACTCGAAGGCCCATCCTGCAAAAAGGCCGCTTCGAAGTAATTCGATTCCGACCTCAACGCTTGAAATAGAAAAAGACCCCGGCTTCATGCCGGGGTCTTTTTTTTAACCTACAGTCCCAATCAAGCGGCATGCCTCAGGCAGACAGCGCTTCAAAGATTGCTTTGGCAACGTCTTTGGTTCCGGCGGTGCCGCCCAGATCGGGCGTGCGTGGGGTGCCAGCCTTGAGAACCCGGGCAACGGCCGCACGAATTCGCTCGGCACCCGGATGATACCCCAGGTGATCCAGCATCAGGCCAACGGAAAGAATGGCCGCCACAGGGTTTGCAATTCCCTTGCCCGCAATGTCCGGGGCAGATCCGTGCACCGGCTCGAACATGCTGGGGGCCGTTCGTTCTGGGTTGATGTTCCCGGAGGCCGCAACCCCCATTCCACCCTGCAAAACCGCGCCAATGTCGGTGATGATATCACCGAACATGTTGTTGGTTGCAACCACGTCAAACCATTCAGGATTGGTCACGAACCGCATGCAGCATGCGTCAACGTGGTAATAGTTCGTCTTGATCTCTGGATAAAGCGGTGCCATTTCATTGAATGCACGCATCCAGAGGCCATGTGCCTCGGTGAGAACATTGGTCTTGGCAACCATGCTCAACTGTCCACGGAAACCGGCCGCCTTATCCGCCTCACTCAGGCCCCGGAATACACGCTCTTTGGCACGAGCGCGAGCCTTCTCAAACGCGTATCGCAAGCAGCGGTCAACGCCTGCACGCGTGTTCATCGAGGTTTGGATCGCCACTTCTTCCGGAGTGCCTTTGCGGAGCACGCCGCCGGCACCCACGTAAAGATCTTCGTTGTTTTCTCGCACAACGACCATGTCGATGTCATTGGGCCCCTTGGCCTTGAGCGGGGTATCTACCCCCTCATAAAGCCGCACCGGCCGCAGGTTAATGTACTGCGCAAAATCAAACCGGATCTTCAAAAGCAGGCCCTTCTCCAGCACGCCTGGGGGCACCCTGGGGTCTCCCACCGCGCCCAGAAGAATGGCATCACACTGGCGAAGCCGTTCCTGCTCAGCTTCTGGCAAAACCTCGCCCGTTCTCAAATACCGTTCGGCCCCAAGGTCAAAGCGTTCGATGTGGAATGCAAGTTGATCCTGGCGTGAGACCAGTTCCAGAACATGCAACGCTTCTGACATTACCTCAGGTCCAACGCCGTCCCCCTCGATCACACCGATCGTCTGCACGCACCCACCTCGTTGCGCTTTCGCGCGTAGTTTCTTAATGAAGGTCCTGAACTCACACCGAGCCAGGGTAAACCGAAGATCGTAGCCACCCGACACCAGATGGAACAAGGGAGCGGGGTGGTCCAAACGCGTAACTTTGACATTCTGAAAGGCTCTGGCCGCTGGCGAACCGCGCGTTCACCCACTCCTACTGACTTGGACGGGCTTGAGGTGCTCACGCACAACCGAGTGCGGGGCGTTGACAACGCAACCAGGGGACCCATACTACAGTTGTGACGAAAGGATATTTCCTGAGTCAGGTCCCGCGCAGTCGCGCGGAAAGCAGTTTATCTCTTTTCGGATCGAAGACCAGCTTAACGGATCATCCGTCGAGCGGGGGCGTCGAACGGCGGGGTACCGATGAGCGAACCATCTGGATCGGCATCAAATCCAAAGGAAGAGAAGGGTGCCCCACAGCCGGCAACGGCGCTGGGTGCTTCCAAGTCCACAAGCTTGCCTGGATCCTCGAAATCGGTATCCGCCAGTGCTACGTCGTCACCGGCTCGAAGTCAGGCGGGAAAGCCCGGCGCCCCGCTCGACGAGGGGAATATCGAACGGCTGGCGGTTCGCCATGGACTGGTAACCCAGACCGAGGTCGAAGCCTGTAAGGGACTGCGGTCCAAGAATCCCGACAAGAATTTGCTGGAACTGATGGTGGGGGCGGGAGTTTTGACCAAGGGGCAAGCCACGCGTTTGCTCAGGGAAATGGGAGAAGCGCCGGGAAAACTGGAAATTCCTGGATATCAGATTCTGGAACGGCTCGGAAAAGGCTCGATGGGGATGGTCTACAAGGCCCGCCAGACGAGCGTTGACCGAATTGTGGCCGTGAAGGTGCTGCTGGATTCCCTGTCCCAGGACCGTGAATTCATTGACCGCTTTCAGCGTGAAGCGAAGATTGCCGCAAAACTGCAGCACAACAACATTGTGAACGCAATCGACGCCGGGTCGGTTGGCAAACTGCAGTTCTTTGTGATGGAGTTTGTGGAAGGTAAGACGATCAAGGATGTGATCGATGCCGGCAAGATCTTCGATGAACGAGAAGCTCTTGAGATCATCTTGAGCATTGCCGATGCACTCAAGCACGCCCACCAGCGCGGCCTGATCCATCGTGATATCAAGCCCGAAAACATCATGTTGCCCAAGGATGGCGGTGCCAAGCTGGCGGACCTCGGGCTTGCGCGTCCGACCAGCGATGAAAAGTGGGCTTCCGCGGAGGCAGGGTTGGCCATTGGCACCCCGTACTACATTAGCCCCGAGCAGGTCCGGGGCCAGGTAGACGTAGACGTTCGCGCAGACATTTACTGTCTGGGCGGCACGCTTTACCACATGGTCACCGGGCGCGTTCCTTATCCGGGGACCACGCCCAATGACGTGATGAAGAAACACGCCGACGAGAAGTGCTTGCTTACCCCGCCTGACCACCTCAATACCAGGCTATCTAGCGGCCTGGGCGAGGTTGTCGAGACAATGATGGCCAAGAATCGGGAGAACCGGTACGGCAGCCCTGATGACCTGATTCTGGACCTGCGCTGCCTGATTGCCGGCGAACGGCCGATGATTGCCGCCCAGAAGGCTGATGCCCTATCCAGCCTCTCGGAAAGCGATGACGATGCGGAGGCCGTAGAAATGGCATCGTCGGTCACGGAGGAAGAGAAGCAAGAGATGGCGGCCCTGGTGAATTCCAAAACGACGATCATCACCGTGCTTGGAGTTTTACTAGGCGTGTCGGCACTCACCAATCTACTCATGCTGCTGGCCCGTTGAATCAGGCCGGCCACGCACCGCTTCACCAGCCCGTGTGGTGAACCGTGATGGCCGAAAACCCCCACTGGAATGTCGTCATTCTCGTTGGGTTGGAATTCGTGGATGGGGAAAGCTGCTGCGGTTCGAAGATATCGACAGCTTTCCACCGTATGATGCGAAGTTCGTATTATTCAAGAACGCCTTTGCCGCCAGGCTCAATCCAACTCGAGAGGGATTCTTCTCCGAATACGAGCCCGACGTACGCGTATGGATCTTTTGCGGCTTATTGGATGGATTTCCGCTCAACCGCTGGGCTAAGTTTCGTGGAACACGAATAGGAACCACGATGTTTGAAAATCACGCCAAGACGAGGTCGACGTGGCGTGATTTCGATCGATACGGGCTTGTTCAGTTCTTGCTGAAATTCAAGAGCCGAAGCGGGTCCCGGTTCAAGGGATCTTCAAGAAACCGGCGATGGCAGGAGCAGCAGAGGTCGTAGCGAAAGCCTTTGAACCGCCCGGGATCTTCCGTGTGATCCTGGGTTTCGCCTCGCCTGATGAGTTCGGCCACAGTCTCCATGTGGTCTTCGTCGAGGTCGGCTTCTCCAATGTGGTCACAGTCATGACCCGCGTAGGCGGTAATCTTGACGATGAACCGCTGAGATTCCTTGCTTGAGAGGTCCTTGCCACACATATCGCACGTGAAGTGAATCATCCGGGTCATATCCTTCCCTGTTGTGCTGGCAGACTAGAACGCCATGCCAGTGGCATCACGATTCTGAGATTCTGCCGGGTCGGGCATCCAAGCCCTTCAGGCCAATTCTGGGGTCACTCTTGATTTCGAACACAGACGAACAGGCTAAGCCAGGCAAGCAACAATCCACCACTGATCCAGATCCCGATTTGAACCTCAATGGGCTCATAGCGGAGATGGACAGTCTGTACCCCGGGTGGGATACGCAAACCAAGAAAAGTGGTATTGGAGGTTTCGACAGGAATGTCTGGATCCTTTGACGTGACTTTCCAGCCAGGATCAAAGGAAACAGCGAGTGTTTTAGGATGTCTCGGATCGCCCGTGTCGTCAATGCGGATTTCGCCGGCGGACAGATGAGAGTAGCCAGGTTCAGGGCCATCAAGCCGGGTAATCCAGAGGCCAGAGACAGACTCGGAGTTCTGCCGTAAGGCTTCTGGCGGCAACGATCTGGATACGATGGCCCGGACGCCTGCGGCAACCAATCGGTCTTGCTGATCGAGAATTGCCGCCCAGCCAATTTCTCGGCGACTGGTCCGCGATTGGCCGGTATCGCCGGCAAAGAGCGGCTCGCAGTAGTTCACCATCGTGCTCAGTTCAATTGAATCATAGTTACGCAGATCGCAGAGCCCGTAGCGCATCAAGGTATTCGGGGGGAACTCGGTATCAATGGCTAACACACGCGCGGGGAAAGGACAAACGGTCCGCAGTTTCTCAATCACGGCACTCTCAGGTCGGGAATCTGACCTGGAAATCTCGGGATTCAAGCCGTAGCTAAACGCCAAGAGGTCGAACAGCGTGAGCCCCGTCAGCATGGCAGCAGCCCAGGTGCCACCAATCCGCCCCCTTCGATACGCAGATAAAAGGCTCGCAAGCGCGAATAGCTCCACCGAGATTCCGGCGATATAGCGAGGATAGAATTCGAGGGCGTTCTGAATGTGCCGCTGATAGCGTGCTTGCTCGGCAGGGACAGCTGCCGCCATTCTGGCGGCAAGCCGGGGCTCAAGCCCCTGCCAGATCCTGTCCCTTCCGAATGTGAGCCCAAGCGCTGCGGCGAACATCAATAGGGCGAGTAAGCCGCTACAGACGATTGCTGGGCGGGCCGGCCTGATGGTGGAGAGTCGATCCAGCCCGATGGCTGCCAGCATGATGGTGGCAAAAGCGAGCCAGAGCGTGGTGCGGCGATGATCTATCACGTTAAGGATGGGCAGGGGGCCAAGAAGTCTTGGCAAAGGAGGAATGGCGAACGCCAGGCAGAAGCCCAGCGCCAGCAGCGTTAGCAGAAACGGAACCCTTCGGTTGACCCGGAGGCAGGCCATGCTCAGAGGAGCCAAAACCAACCAGGCAGGAATGCCGGCGTATCCACCGGCCGATTCGTTCAGGTTATGAACACCCAGGAATTTGGCGACGTTCGGTTGTCCTTGGCGCTGGCTACCATAAAGGTAGGGAAAGGCCGTACAGAAGGAATCGAGCAACCGAGGGGGCTGGGCCCCACCGTCCCTATCTCGCTCAGCCAGGCGGTCTTGCCAGACCGGACTTTTACTCAGGTATGAGGCCAGCGGCAGCAGTTGGACCGCGGCCAGGCCTACCCCTAACGTGATCCCGGCTCCCCACCGAGTGAGTGGGATCAGCCGCTCCTTCAATGTTCGCCCGTTTCGGTTGAACAGCTCGAACAGTGTGAGCAAGCCGGCCGCCAGCAAGAGGTGCGCTGCGGTTTGAACATGGCCCGCCAGTAAGGGCAGCGCGGTGAAGGCCGCCACGTACGCGACCCGCCTGATGCCAGGCCGGTTTAGCAGCCGCTGAGTGGCCCAGAGCAGCCAGGGGAGCCAAATTGCTGCCGGGGTCACCGGGTATTGGAGCCAGACAATCAGGAAGCCGCAGAACGGGAACGTGAGGCCCGCAAACCAGCGACCGGCAAACCCCAGATTCCACTCCCTGGCCAGCCAGTACATTCCCAGGCCGGCGATCCAGAGGCGGAACGCCGCCATCCAGGCGAAGGCATCTGGCAACGTGCCCAGATAGGCGATCAGGTGAACGGGATCGAAGATGCCGCTCTGCGCGTTTGCCAGATGAGGAGCACCACAGCCCGCGTAGGGGTTCCACAGCGGGAGCCGGCCCGAGCGGATCTCTGCTCGACTGAACTCAAGCCAGGGCTCAAATTGCAAAACCGGGTCGATCAATAACCGGTTCGCTGGCTCGTAGTTTTCCCCTTTGCCGGGGAATGAGCGTTGCGCATAGAGCACATCGGCCGGACTCAGCACCTTCCCGAGAAAGAGTGACTGAGAAAAGAAGGCAGCCAAAATCGCGGCAAGCGCCAGAGCGAAGGCTACCGATTCCCTGCGCTGAGACCTTGCACGCGTATTGGTGAAACAGGGGTCAAGAGAATCTGACCCCTGAATTTCAAGGCCGTCTGGGTTAACCAACCACGGCATCATTTTCGTTGGACGAATCGCCATTGATGTTCGCGCTTCGAAGTACGGTATCGGTACCAGCGCCGCCCACGGCGGAACCAAAGACCTGAGCTGTCGTCTTGGTGGTTGTGGTGGTTGCCGAGGTGGAACCCGTGGTGGTCGTGGTTGTGGTCGTTGTCGGATCGACGGTGATTACGTAGCGAATCTGATCGTTGTTATCGCCACCCTGAACCAGGGCTGGAAGTGTCTGGCTGGTACCGACCTTGCCGGTTGAGGTTGAACCCAGATGCGCATCAACCGAGATCGAATCGTTTCCTGAACCACCATCGACAGTGTTGTTGTAAAGGAACTGGCCCAGCACGGTACCGCTGTAATTCAGTTTGATCGTATCGTTTCCGGCGGCACCCTGGAGCACAGGGCCAACCACGGCCCCAGCCTGGATATCACCGGTGTAGTCATAGCTCAAGGTATCGTTGCCGTTTCCGCCGTTGAGAAGCGGAAATACCGTGCCTGCCGTGACCTTGCCTGCCTGGTGGATCTGGAGATTGTCACTGCCGGCATCGCCGTAGGCTTCCAGGTCCAGAACCTTGGTGGTCTGGATGTCGTACGGCAAATTTGCGGTGAACTGATCATTACCTGCGTTCAGAATGTTCACAACCTGGCGTGCGGAGATCAAATTGCCGGTCAGGTTGTAGGTGACCTGGTCGGCTTTGCTGCTTCCCTGGACATAAATCGAAGTATCGGCGGACTGTGAGGTATAGGTCTGGCCATTCACGGTGACCTGAATGTTTCCGGGTTGCCCGGTGCCATTATCATTGATGGTCACGGTGATCGGTCGGTTGGCTGTCGCCAGAATGCGCAGTTGTACGCCGCCAGACCCGGCAATTTCTTTGACATGGGCCTGACCAGGCATGGTGGTAAGCAAGCGCCGGCCTTCCAGTGGCTCAAATGAGAGTGCTTTTGAAACGCGTGATCGAGCCTTGCCGCTATCCATGGCGATTCCTCGCAATGTTCGAACCAGTCAGGCCGGCGGCATTGGATTCGGGTGCACCGTCTCATGCCGGCCAGACTGAAATCTGCAAACGAACGTCAGCGAATGGGCGCTGATTCGTTCTATTCCGAGTAATCGGCAAAGTCCGCGAACCGAGTTCAATTTATTTTTCAAGTTCTGAATCGGGCCAGCCGGTTTCCGCAAGCCACGGTCGGAATTTAACCAACCCGAGCAATCAGGCACTTGAGGTACTCGGTTTCTGGGCAGGAGACTGCCACGGGGTGGTCTGGCGGGTGCCCCAGACTCTCCAGGATCTGGATCGAGCGCTCGGAGAGTGTTGCCACTTCCCCCAGGACCGCCTGGAACGAAGCACGATCAATGGTTCCTGAGCATGAGCAGGTCACCAGAATTCCGCCCGGTTCCAGCAGATCAATCGCAGCCCGGTTCAGACGCACGTAGCCGTTCAGGGCCGAGTCAATATCGCGCTGATTGCGAGCGAACTTGGGTGGATCACAGATGATGATCCCGAACCGGCGGTCGGTACCCCTGAGCGACTCCAGGGTGCGAAAAACATCGGCCGCCTGGAATTCCACGTTCTGGAGCTGGTTCATCTGGGCGTTGCGAGTCGCACGTTCAATGGCAGCTGCGGAGGAGTCTACTCCAAGCACCTGACTGGCTTTCCCGTGCGTGGCCAGGTTCAGGGAAAAGCCTCCGGTGTAGCAGAACAGGTCGAGTGCGGATCGGTTGGCCGCATACCGCGCGGCCGACAGCCGATTGGAGCGTTGATCAAGGAAATAGCCGGTCTTCTGACCAGCCTGAAGATCAACCTCGAACCGTAGGCCATTTTCCAGAATCTCAATGGGGCCGGCCGGGGCCAAGCCGCAGAACTCCTCGGGCGGGGTAGCTATGCCTTCCCGGCCTGCCTGGGAGGCATCGAACCGCACAAGCATTCCCCGGACGGGGAAAAGCTCCATCAGCAGATCGAGCAATATTTTGCGGTTGAGCCAGAGGGCATGGCTGGTGAACAACACCACCAGCCAGTCACCGTAGCGATCAACGGTCAGGCCTGAGATTCCATCGGCTTCACTAGAAACCAGCCGCTGGGCCGTTCCCGGCTGATCCAGGTGGCAAAACTGGCGTCTAAGCTCCAGCGCCGATTTCAGGCTGGCCTTCCAGAACTCTCGGTCGAGTGGCTCATCCACCCAGCGATAAAGGCGAATCAGCAGATTCATCCCCGGGTTGATCAGGCCCCTGGCAATGAATTTCCCTTCGGCGCTCACCACCCGGACTTCATCGCCGGCCTTCACTTCCCCATCGAGCCTTGCCACCGAACCGGCAAAAACCCAGGGATGTCTCGCAAAGAAAGGGCGAGCACGACGCGGCAGAATTCCAATGACAGGCGTTGCCATCTTGGTACCAGGCGAGAAGTTTTTTCAGGAGGAGGAACGACTGGCGGTTTCCACTTCCGCCAGATAGGCCAGCGTCCGCTCAAGCTGGGTCCTCAAATGGCGAACCCGTAAAAGACTCCGAACCCGGCAGAGCAGCTCGACCTTGTTCACCGGCTTGGTCAGAAAGTCGTCCGTGCCGGCCTGAACTCCACGCTCGAAATCTGAAGGTTCATTGAGCGCGGTCACCATCAGAATCTGGGTTTCACGGGTTTCCGGGTTCTTGCGAATCTTCTTGCAGACCTCAAATCCCGAGAGCTTGGGCATCATGATGTCCAGCAAGATCAGGTCCGGATGATGCTCATCGACCATTTCAAGCGTTTCTTCGCCATTGAATGCCGTCAGGATCTCGCATTCAACCTCAGCAAGATACGCTTCCAGCAGTTCCACGTTCTGGACGTTGTCGTCGGCAATCAGGATCTTCGGCAAACCAGCAGATTCGGCCATGGAACAGTCCTGCCGGGAGGGATTCGGGGCTAATCAGTCTTCTACCCAGTTCTTGGGCAGGTACGAACTGATCTTACAGGCTCTTGCCAAAACCGGGAATCGCAGAGGTCAGAACTCCTTCGTGAACTTGCACCTGAGCCCAGAGCAGATAAGATATTGTAAGGCATCATGTTCGTATTGAACCTGATCGCCACGCCCGCGAGGCAGGAGCTTGACCCGTGCCTTTGAGCGAACTCGACCGCCACTTGCTGGACCGCTGTCTCAGACACAAGGCCGGTGCCTGGCGCGATTTTGTGGACCGATATCTCGGCCTGATTTACCACGTTATTCACCACGTGGCCCATTCCAGAGGCATCACGCTGCGGCCTGAAGAGGCCGAGGATATTTCCGCCGAAATCTTTGCAGCGTTCATCAACGATGATTACAAACTTCTCAGGCAATTTCGGGGCACGAGCGCATTGCCGATCTATCTGACGGTCATCGCCCGGCGAATTTGTGTCAAGGAAGTGGTGAAGCGGCACCGACAGGCCGAACTCGGTCATGTGACCGCAACCCGGGCCGGGCTTAATGAGGATAGCACCAGCGAACGAGAGCCGATCCTCTGAGCCAATGAAAGGCCAGTCGCCGTCCCAGCAGCCACAGGCGCCACACACTTCGTAGTCCGAAGCGTAAAATTTTGTGAAAGCCGCCCGAAAGATCAGACCCGGGCGGGAGCGTGGGCTTGTTCTTCGAATACGAGCCCAAAGCGCGAGCAAATGAATCTCATTCGGCTTCTCTTTCCCGCTACTGCCCCAGGAAAACAGACATTCACAAAAAATGCCTTGGGCAGTCAGGAATAGGGCATCCTTGGCTTGATTGGGGGGGCTACCCTCAACGCGTGAAGCCGGACCCCAGACTGGCAGGCTGAACCCCAGACTCGATGATTGGGGCAGGGGATGCGGGGTTAACCGGGCTGGTGGGCGCACTGGGAGCCGATCGTCTGACAATGTTCTGCACGCCACGCGGGGTCCGTGGTCCATCAGCCAGATCGGCCGAAAGCGGCATGGGGTCGCTCCAGTTCAGGGAGGCCCCTTCCACACCCATCGGGCGTGGATCTCCAGGCTTCAGTTCACTCCCCAGCGAGGCTGAAGGACGTTCACCTTCGTGGCTTGCCCGTCTGGGCTGTGCAGCAAATTCCGAGCGATTCGGGGTAATCGAAACCACCTGATAGCCCGGAATCTGTGGCACTTTGAACAGGGCTTCGCGATTGGTGTCGGTGAAGGGCGGGTTGAGATGGATATCTCGCAAGGCAAAATCCATCACAAGCTGATCCTTAGCCTCTCGGGAAGGGCTAAGTTTAAGCTGCATCCGCTGAGGGAGTTCAACACTCCGGGGAGTTCCGTCTTCAGAATCGGCTTCGGATTCAATCGCGTAGCTCTTGTAGCTTGATGGGGTTACCACGGCCGCAGGGTTGGTGGTATCGCCCGGCACATAGAACAGGTGCTGGCGAACCTGATTCGTGGTGGCATCCAGGATCGTGCGTTTGATCATCTTGCGACCAGACTCATCCGAGCGATCATGCGTGAGGATGATCTGGTTGGGGTCTTTGCCCCGCTCGACCCGAATTTTGTCCATTTCATCCGCGGGAATCGGGCGCATGCCGAGCGCTTCCACGATCCATTCCGGCTGAACCAGCACATCGGCCGGTAACTTACCTTGGTTATCAAACTGACCCACGTACACCGACTTGTCTTTGGCGTCCTTGGTCCAGAACCAGAACTCCTGGGGATTGGACCCCACATCCACCACAGGAGTGCCAAACCCACGTTCCAGCTTCAGGCTGAAGTTTCGTGGCCGCTCCAGGGCCATCTGGCCACTGACACCACCGCCAAACCGGGCCTGATTGACAGAGACGGTCGTAGATGCGGTCATACCATCGAGCGCATCGGCATTCCGGTTGATCTTGGCAACCGAAGTTGCCACCAACGGCGTGCTGGAATTGGCGCTCCGCGTGGGCAAGTTGTCTGGTCGAACACCCAGACGGCTGCCTGTGGAGCAACCTAGAGCCGGAAGTAGTAGGCAGGACAAAGCCCAGCCCCATCGGGTGGCCATCGCGGCACGTCTCCTCGGCCGGTTGGAAGCAGCAGTCCGGCCGCGAACGAGAGCGGAAGTCGATCCGGGGCAAGGTGCGCTCGGGCGAGGAACCTTACCCCGGGCCAGAGCCCTCGGCAAGTCGAATCCGTGGTAATTCACCTTCTGTCATCGACAAAAGGCCAACTCAACTTGAAAGGAACCGCTCCAGGGCATCAAATCCCTTCTCAATAATCGACATTGAGGTGGCGAACGACATTCTTGCGTAACCTTCAGCCCCAAACGCGGCACCCATGACCAGGGCAACGTGGGCCTGGGAAAGTGCGGTCAGGCAAAAATCGGTCGAATTGGCAATATGGACCCCCTTCAGAGTCCTGCCGAAATGGCTTGAAACATTCAGAAAAGCGTAGAACGCCCCATCGGGTGGGACGCAGGTCACACCTGGAAGGGTTTTCACCCGCTCAAGAACGTACGCCCTGCGACGGGTGAATTCCGCAATCATCTCTTCCACGGATTCCTGGGGACCGGTAATCGCTTCCAAGGCGGCCAACTGGCTCACGGAGCAGGGGTTGCTGGTTTCCTGGCTCTGCAAGTCGGTCATGAACTTGGAGATCGACGCAGGCGCCACCGACCAGCCAATTCGCCAGCCGGTCATGGCGTAGGTCTTGCTCACTCCCGAAATCGTGATCGTCCGTTCCGGTAGATCCGGATGGAGGGTTGCAAAACAGGTTGGGCGGGCGGATCCGTAACAGAGCTGCTCGTAAATTTCATCAGAAAGCACGCCAATTCCGGATTCAAGCACAGCCTCGGCCAGCGCCTGCAACTCTTCACGGGTGTAAACAACGCCGGTGGGGTTGCTGGGGCTGTTCATCATCAACAGCCGGCTACGGGGCGTAAGAGCCTGGCGGAACTTCTCAGGGCTGAGTTTGAATCCCTCGGCCTCGGTGGTCTGGATGACCACAGGCGTTGCGCCCGTCAGCTTGACGAGGTCTGAGTAGCTCACCCAGTAGGGGGCGGGAATGATGACCTCATCCCCTTCCTGACAAACCGCCATCAAGGCGTTGTGAATCGAGTGCTTGGCACCGTTCGAGACCACCACCTGTTCCAGGACGGTGGGAAGTTTTTCCCGATCGGTGTAGTGCTGGGCAATCGCTTTCCGGAGTTCAGGGAGTCCGGCGGGCGGCGTGTAATGGGTCTGGCCGCCCCTGATCGCCTTGAACGCCGCTTCCTGAACGTTTTGCGGGGTATCGAAATCGGGCTCGCCAAGCGAAAAATCAAACACTTCGATCCCTTGAGATTTCAACCGACGCGCCTCAGCCGCCATCGCCAGAGTTGCCGAAGGTGCAATCAGGTTCGAACGGCCAGCCAATCGAAAACCCGCCATGAAATCGATCCTCAAACCTGGGGAGCAATGATCTGCCCGAAATCCGTCATTTTTCGAAACACGTGCTATCGTACAGTCTGAGGGTAGTCTTCGTCAGTCCGAGGATCGGCTGACGGGTTCAGACGACTCAATAGGTGAACAAAATAGATAAAAAGCGTAGGGTTATCCCTCCCAAATTATCTAGATTGCCTTGCCCAGCCTGCGAAAGCGTTCTATATTGCCTATAGTTCGCAAACTGTGGACCATTTGAGTTTTTCGGATTTTGGTGTTACTCGCGGGATCAGGAGGACCCCCGAGTTGAAGTCGCCAGGGAAGCGGCGTTAAGGGGAATTCCGATGCGTCGCGTGGTGATCACAGGAATTGGTGTGGTCTCTCCGAACGGGATCGGCTGTGAAGAATTTGGGTCAGCGATTGTCGAAGGCCGATCTGGCGTGAGTCGAATTGAGAGCTTTGATACATCTGGCCAGTCCGTGAAGATTGCGGGCGAGGTCAAAAATTTTGATGTGCTTCCATTTCTGGGTGAGCATCGGAAGAACGCCAAAGCGATGAGCCGCGCTGTTCGCTTTGCGGTAGGGGCGGGTTCGCTGGCAATGACCGACTCTGGGTTAGACACCGAGAGCATGAACCCTGAACGGTTCGGGATCTGCATGGGGACCGGGATCACCCCCATGGATATGAGTGAACTCGCGGGTTCGATTGCCCGGGGGCTTGAACCAGACGGACGGCTGGACCTGGGACGCTTTAGTGAAGCCCAGGCTGAGCAGATGTGCCCGTTGTGGCTACTCAAGCATCTTCCGAACATGGCGGCCGCCCATCTTTCGATCATGCACCGGGCCATGGGGCCCAATAACACCATTGTCACAGCCTGCGCAGCTGGTACCCAGGCGGTGGGCGAGGCGTTTCGGCTGATTGGCCGGGGCGATGCCGATGTGATGATGGCTGGGGGCTGCGATAGCCGGCTCGACCCCCTGATGCTGGTGGCCTACACGTCCATGAACGCGGTGAGTCGGTCGAACCGACAACCTGCGGAGGTCTCTCGGCCTTTTGATGGCGGACGTGACGGCTTTGTGCTGGGAGAAGGGGCCGCGGTCTTGATCATGGAAAGCCTTCAGCACGCCAAGCGACGTCGGGCGCAGATTTATGCTGAGGTCACCGGGTACGGTTCTTCGTTCGATGCCTATGGCCTGACGAGGCCTGAGCCCGACGGGAAGGGGGCGGCCCTTTCGATGCGGTTGGCGCTCAGGGAAGCAAAAATTGACCCGGCCGATATCGACTATATCAACGCCCACGGCACCAGTACCCGCCTGAACGACATCATGGAAACCACGGCCGTCAAACATGTATTTGGTCATCGGGCCCGTTCCATTCCGATGAGTTCCCAGAAGTCGATGGTAGGTCACCTGATCGGAGCCTCGGGAGCTCTTGAGGCTGCGGCCACGGCCCTCTCGCTACAGCGGGGCGTGATTCCGCCAACCATCAATCACGATGTTCCAGATCCGGTTTGTGACCTGGATTACGTGCCGAACACGGCCCGTGAAAAGCGAATGGATACTGCAATTTCCAATAGTTTTGGATTTGGCGGTCAGAATGCCTCTTTGGTCATGCAGAAGCTCAGGCAACCGATGAAACGGGGGGCCTGAGCCTGACGATGCCCCCGACGATCTGTTCCTGAGCCAGTGTATTTATCCAGTGCTTGCCACTTTTGAACGTGTGGTTTCTTCGTATCCTGAATTTGTCGTCTCAATTGAGACCAATCTGGCAACCTGTACGACCTGGGCCGATTGAAAAACGGTTCAAGCAAGCGTTCAGGGTCCTGGTTTAATGCCACGGCTTTGTGAGCCGTGCGCTGGGTGCGTACGTCGCTAGCAATCCCAAGTCGTGCATCCGACTGAAAACCATCAGACTAGCCAGTGTAGGTTAAGGCCTGCCCACGCAGGTGGGTCGGCACGCGGCAGTTTTGGGTCTGGGATCGATATCTCAGGCAGCAAGAAAACGACAACTCTCAGCCGTTACCGCCCGATTTTGCCTAGCCGTCAGGACCGGTTCCTGTTATTTCCATTTCTGACCAAATCTGATGCCTGGCATTCTTGCTTTGGTCGATCTCTACAAACAGGCTGAATTCAGGGCAAGGAATTTCCCGAATTCAGCCGGAGGCCCGATCACTTGCCCCAGAACGGCCTGTGGTCAGCTTGTTTTTGGTTCGCACGGATCGATTTCCGCAGTCTGCGGCTTAGAGGATGGATCGATGGCCGATGCCGACTGGGTGCGTTACAAGCAGATTCGCGGTAAGGACTTGCCGCAAGTTCTTTCTTGGAACGGTCAGGTTTATCATCGCGAGCGAGTGCTCAAGCGAGATTTCTATGCGGCGGTGGGAATCTATCAACCCAGCACGTCAAACCCGGACGCCGCAAATTCAACGGCCCCGGTTCTTTACAAGATTTACCATGCGGATCGCTTCGGCCTGATACCGCTTGGCTGGCTTGGCCGGTTCTTGTGCAGACGAGAGATGCACTTCCTGAAGAGACTCTCGGATGTCCCGGGCATCCCCAAGTTCAGAGAACAAGTGGATGCGACGTCGTTTGTTCGAGAGTACGTGCCCGGCTGCAACCTTCGTGAGTACAGCCGTGAGCATACGCCCGACGCCCAATTCTTTCCTGAGCTGAAGTCTATCTTGCAGGCTGTGCATGATCGTGGGATCAGCCACAATGATCTCAGCAAGCCAGAGAACATCGTGGTCACCGAGGCAGGTCGGCCCGTGCTGATCGACTTCCAGATTGCACTCGATTTTGCGGGCAGAAAGGTTCCGGGTCTCGGAACCCTGATGCGCTATTTTCAGCGGATCGACGGATACCATATCACCAAGATCCACCGACGCCGGCGTCCAATGGACTTCGCCCCTGAAGAGATTGCGAATGCCAAAAAGAAGGGGTGGCTACTTCACATCCACGGTCACCTCCGCCGCCCCTATCGTGCTGTTCGCCATCGCGTACTCAACCGACTGACCGTGGAATCTCCCACGGCCCCTCGTTGAATCAATCAGTGAACTTCATCAATACGTAAACCTGGCGGGCATTGATTGCCCTCCAGGTTTTTTATGTTGAGGTCCACGCAGAGAACGGACCGCACACACGAACACCTGAACTGGTCCAGGCTTGAAGCCAATTTCCGTTCCTGAGCCCAAGCACAGACAGGGCGTTTAGCTCAATTCTCATTGGGATTGCATCGAGAAACAATCCTATCATACAGCCGAGGGCGGCTGTCCCACGTGTGCCACCCAATCGTGCACCGCTCAAAGTCCAATCGCTTGAGGTACACGCCTGATCGAAGCAGCCTCGTTCATTTGCCCTGGCTCAGCTCAGGTACGAATACGATCCCAGCGCGAGGCGGCCAGACTACCGAAGCCGATCAACGGAGCCCAGGCTGCCAGTTCTGGGCTGAGCATCCGGTTGTTCCCCAACCACTGGGTGATGAAGATGGCCGTGTAGAAGATGGCGGATGTACCGAGCGAGAAACCAAGATTGATGAACATGTTCCGACCATAGCCGCCCAAAACCAGGGGTAGGCTCAGCCCGAGCATGACCAGCGAAAGGAGTGGACGCAGGTTCCTGAAGTGCAAGAACACCGAGATTTCCTGCCGTTCCGCCGTGAAGGTAGGATCTTGGGTGGCCCTGACCAGATCGGAAGTGGCAGCATACTGGTACCACTGAAGGCTTTGAATCAACGTCAGGAACGTGAGATTGGTGCGCAAGAAATAGGTGCCCGTATCCTGGCCAGCCGAATGATTTCGAGGCTCAGGAAAAGCTTCGACCAGAGCATCGGCCAGAGTTTTGCCCATGCCAAGGCTCAGCAGGTTTGCGGTGGGCTGGGGATCGATTCTGGTAATGACGGTGCCATCCACGGGCGCATCGGCGGGAGAAAGCTGCGCCGCACGAATGAGCCAACCACCCCGAAAAGGGGTACCGGTGGCGTCATGGGGAATGTACTGGGCGGTGCGGGCCGATACGTGGAGCATGAGCCCGTAACGATTGGTCGGGAAGGTGGCGTTGAATGGCTCGATCGAGAGATCACTGCGATATGCGAATGAACTGTGGATGAGAATGTCGTTGACGTCTCGTCGGCTATAGGTCTTGACCTTGCGGTTACCGTCGTCATCGGGGGTGCGCTGAAGTTCTTCGGCCACCTGGGGAATGACGCATTCCTGGTTCACGATGGCCACCAGGCTGATCAGGCACGAAGAGACAATGACGGGAACAATCGCTCGGTGCGTGCTGATTCCGGCAGCCATCATGGCAATATGTTCGTTGTTGCGCTGCATCCAGGTAACGGTGAAGATGGCGGCCAGCAGGGTGATCACACCGCAGAGCTGGTCATAGAAGCGGCTGATCCGCACCAGATAGTAGCGGCCCATCAATTTCAGCAGGCTGCCCGTGCCGTCGCTGATCTTCAAGAACTCATCAAGCTGGGTGAACGCGTCAATGACGATGTACAGTCCCACAAGCGAGACGAAGCAAACGACATAGGCCTTGAGGAAAGCCCAGTAACGCTGGCGATCGAGGATGGTCATGACCATGGGCCGCCTCCGTGGTGCAGGGCCGGAATCTGAAAATGGGTCATTAGTGTTTTCTGACAGGCGGGAGCACGAAGAAGACGGCGATCAGGCCGAGCAGTGCGTTGCCGCCGAAGACGATCATCGGGGGAACCACCCCCTCTTTGCCCAGGTTGATGCCCATCAGCACCACTGGGTAATAGACGAGGATGATCGGGATGAAGCAGCTGATAAACGCGCTCAAAAAGTCTCGCTTGGCCAGAAGGATGCCAACGGGAGCTCCCAGCAGTGTGAAGAAGAATGCTCCACCCGCGAGTGCAATTCGCAAGTACTTCTCGGTCTCAAGTTCGCGGTATTTCTGGTGAAGGTAGGGGTATTCCAGGCTCGAGTTTCGAACGGCCGGCCACTCCACCGCTTGAATTTGGCCTGCGGCAATCGACATGGCTGCCTTGGCGGCCTGTTTTTTACGCTCGACCGCGATCTTTCTTTTGAACTCGACCTGGTTTTCGTTGATCTCGGTATTCGTCAGTTGCTGCACCCGGCGTTCAGGGGCACGAGGCGCCTTGGGCAATGGGTACTGGAGTGCTTGCTGGCCATTGATCCAGAACAGGAACGGCTTATCAGATTGCCCCGTGGTCTCTGGGTCCTCTAGTTCAATGGTGACCATGAGCTTGGTCATATCAAACCGGATCCGCGCCGAACTGGCTCTGACCGTAAGGTCATAGGTGTTCGGTGGGTTGGGCGGAGAAGGGGCACGGTGTTTGATCACAGGATCGACAAGCGTTCGATCTTTCACATCACGAACCTGAATGAAGAAATCTAGCCCTGGATCGCTGATTTCACGCTCTTTTTTCAAGATCCGGTAGAACCCATCCTCAATCGACCCAAAGATGAGTTGCGTGAAAATGTTATTCGCCCGGGGTATGACCTGACTGCTCAAGCCAAACAAGACCAGGCTGAGCACAGCACCCATGATCAAGGCCGGATTTAAAACCGTCCACACACTCTGCCCGGCCGCCTTGATTGCCATCACCTCGTTATCTGCGCCAATGCGCCCGTAAACAACGGAGACGGCAAAGAGCATGGCTACCGGAATGGTGTATGGCAAGCTCCCTGGCACAAGGTACGGGAGAACCCTCATCACTTCTTGGGGTGCCAGCCCCTGCCGAGTGGCCTCGGCCATGATGACGAACAACGAAAAAATGGTCGTAACGGTTACCAGCGCAAGCATAAACGTGCGGAAAAGCTGGCCCATGACGTAGCGTTCGAGGATCCCGAACCGCACCGGCGTGCCTCCCGCTTCCTTGCAGGTCACCCCTGGGCTGCCGGCACTCCCGGCCTCCCAATATCCGCCATGACCTCACCCAACCAACCGCGAACTTGTGTCATCCTGTCGAGCGTTGGACCTGGTCATCATCCAAGTCCGGAACGTGCAGACACGGTTTTCAGGGCGGTTGCCAACCGGCGAACCCCCTCGCGAATTCCGTCCTCGCCCGTTACGCCAAATGAGAGCCGAGCATCCGAGCGGCATACAGGCCCAGGTTCACTGGCGTATGCATAATCTCCTGGAACATAAAGCACCCCTTCTTCAAGACACTGAGCGAAGAATGGACCATTGCGGCTGGTATCGATGCCGGCCGGCAGACCCAGCCATACGTAAAGCCCACCACGCGGCTTGGTCCATCGCACTTCCGCACCATACTTGCCAAGGTGCTCGTCGAGCGCATCAAGGGTGGCCTTGAGTTTCCGTGAGTAAATGGTGCGGAGCCGCTCGATCTGGGTCTCGTAGTACCCCTCGCTCACCACGCGTCCAAGGATTTGCTGGGTAAAATGAGAAGAACCAAAATCGTGGTTCCCTTTCAGTGAATGAATGGTTTCCGAGAGCGAGGCCGGCAAGAGTCCGAAGCCGCACTTCAGGCCAGGACTGAAGGTTTTGCTGAACGTGCGGGCCAGAATCACGGTGTCTTTCGCCTGGTCGTAAGACCATACGCTCGGCGATTCTGTTCCCTCATACGTCAGGCCCCGATAGGCTGCGTCTTCCAGAATAAAAATCTGATGAGACCGAGACCACGCTCTGGCAACTTCCACAAGTTTCTGGCGCCGGTCTGCTGCCAGGCTGAGCCCGGTGGGGTTGCTGTGCTCGCTCACCGTGTAGATGAGCTTGACCCGTCCCAGTTCGCCGCGTGAATCCAGTTCTCTAAGCGTGTCTTCCAGCGCATCGACTCGAAGGCCGCCTTCGTCGATCTCGATACCGATAACCCTGGCGCCAAAAGTTTCAAGAACACCCAGAAAAACGAAGTAAGTTGGTGATTCAACCAGAACGATATCGCCTGGGTCCAGCAACGCTTCGGCAATCAGATACAGAAGTTGCTGAGAACCGGTGGTCACAATCATCTGATCAAACAGCGAGTCGAATTGACCACGCGGGAGCCCGTCTTCCCGTTCCAGGAATGCCAGCAACTGACGTCTGAGCGATTTATCGCCGCGCGTGGTTCCGTACTGCAACGCCCTTCGCCCCTCGGCGGGCTCGCTCAACATGTCAGAGGTGACACAGGCGGTGGCTTCCACGGGCAGCGAACCGTGATCGACAAATCCGGCTGCCAGCGAAATCAGCGATGGATTCGCAAGCGCACGCGCCATCAGGTCGCTGATGGGCGAATGTCCAACACGCTTTCCGGCAGCACTGAGCGTAACGGGAATGGCCATGGGACCTCGATCTGTCAAAGCAGGCCGATAAGGCCGCTGAATGTATCTATCTGGCCGTCTCTGTCAAGGTCGACCCCGACTCTCGGGCTTGGCCTGGGGCGGTTGTCTCTAGCGTAAAACTGTTCGGCGGGTGGCTGGCACCGGGGGGCTCGGGTAGGTACTCGGCGACAAACGGGTCATCACTTCCCTGGGCATTACGCCGCAATTCCTGGGCCGTGGGATCGGCCTGGAATTGCTCTGGAGCACGCGCTGGAAGCACGCGATTGTAGAGCAGCGTGACGAGCGCCTTGGGTCTTGAGCCTCGATGTCTCTCGATCTCCATCAGGATCTCACGTAACGGACGCTTCTGGACCAAGAAGCGATAGATCCCCATCCAGGCGGGAGAGCGGTCCATGCTGCCATGGCAATGAACCAAAATTGGCCAGGCGTTCGGATCTTGGGCCACCCGCAAGGTCTCGTCAAGAAACGCATTGGACTGAGCGGTGTCTCCAGGCGCAGCCAGAAACCGGATCTGGTGCTCTCTGGCAAACCGGATCTCGTCTTCCAGATAAGGGGAACGCTGATCAGTGTTTTCATTGAACACATCAATGATTGTGCGGAATCCATGTCGCTCATGGGCGATTTCAAGACCCCGATATCTTGGCATGGCGCTGAGGTAGATCTTGCCTGGGACGATGGGCCGCAGCCGTTCGAGTGGGCGGTGGTACCAGATCACGGCTCGACCCGCCACGCAGAGCGCCAGGGAAGCGGCAATCCAGCTGCCTGTCAGTGCAATCCGTCCCCAGCTGGTTTCTGGCCAGGCGGGAACCACGCGAAGCAGGCCAATGCCAATGGCAATCAGGCCCATTCCAAATCCCCAGCCAGACCAGTATCCGGTAGGCTCACCATCGGGCAGGTGAGCCATACGCCAGAAGATTCCGATACCGCCAATAACCATCAAGCCAAGGGAGCGATGGCGCCAGGCCGTTGCGAGGTAACGCCTCAAATTCTTCCGCGCGGCAAAGATCCAGCCGAGAGACCAGGCGATGAGGGCGAACAGAAAAGCACTCAGAGTCAGGCGAGTGGATGTGGGAAGCGCGGGATCGGAGAGTGAGTACCAGTTCCAGCCGTACCAGCCATCAAAGGTAGGCCAGGGGGTGGCGGCGTGCCAACCAGCGGCCAGCAACAGAGCAGCGGCCACAGGCCACAGGGCCGAGGAGCGGTTCTTCTTCCAGCTCATCCACCAGCCGTTGAGCGAGGCTACAAATCCGGCTGCGGCGGCATAAAGTGCAGCTCGGTCCAGGGTATCTCCGGGTTCGGCCAGGCGATAAACGGCGGGCGGCAGCGGGTTATAGGTATTCCGGACCAGGGTTGGGTACTCGGAGTCGAACCCTCGATCAAACACCCGGTATTCCCACACGGCCGTTATGAGAAGGCAAAAGAGAATCAGCCAGGGCCAGAAGCGCTGAAGCCAGCGGTTCTGGAGGGCGGCCGGTTGCGGTTCGCTTGAAGGTAGGAACGGCATCAGCACTCCAGATCAGGTCGATTGAAAGCGTTGAGTCAGACAAGGAAGGCGATATCAGGCCGGCTGCGGCTGATATTGCAAACGATCCTCGTGTTTGGCTTGAGTGGGTTGCCAGAAGGCGTACTCGCCACAATTGTCTGGGTATTGTCGAATGCACTTTTCCACGCGAGCCAGATTTCGCGCAATCCAGTATCGAGCTTGCTCAGGATCAGAGGCAGCGGTTCGGGGTACCAGTTCATGGGGTTCAAACTTCACGCGGTACCTTCCGCCTGGCAGCAATACGGATTGAACAGGTAGCACCGCGGCCCCAGAGAGTGCCGCCAGGCTTACCCAGTTGGTTGCGAACGAGAAATCGTGCCCAAGAAAGTGAGCGTTGACACATCGTGGACCCTCCCAGCGAACATCGCCGGCGGCCTGCACAATGATGCCAGACTGAAGCATTCGAATGGCGCGTCTGAGGGCTGCGCCACCTTGTGAAGAATTCATCTGCCGGGTCAGAAACAGGCCTTTTTGCCCGAGTGGACCCTCAGTCTGAAATGTCTTGGCAACCGTTGGAGAAATGTTCCTGGGCCGCTCTGTGAACCATCGTAGGGTATGGCCCTGACGAACAATCCAGTGCGCGGGAATCAGAAAGGGGCCGAAGTGGTTGAAGAGAAGCAGGACGCCCCGCTTTTGTGCCAACGCTTCATCCAGATAGTTCGTCCCGACAAGTTCCAGGGTTCGACCCAGAGTTGCCTCGTCACATTTTTCCAGAAGAAAATCGCGAGCGTCCCAGCGCCAGAGATTACTGATGACCTTGGGAACCAAAGATTCAATATTCCAGTCGCACCCCAGGCGATCGCGTAGGTCAGAGAACGCCCGTTGGAATGATTTTCGGCGTGCTGGGTGCAAATTCGTTTCCCAGACACCCAAGGTTGAAATCATTCGAGATGCGCGGTCCGGCTCCATGCGCGTGAGCAGCGGGAGTAAGAATCTCACCGTACGTTTGCGAAAGGGAGCCGACCAGGGCCTCATGCCGCCGACCTACCTCTCTGTGGTGGAGCCGTAAGTGGTACGTCCGTCAGCCGTTGCTTGGCGTATGCTGGGTCATCTCGCTCTGACCAGAACAGATAGTCATTACTGTTGGCCGGGTCAATCTTGATCCGCCGTTCAATTTCCGCCAGAAAGTTCCGTACCAGCGGTTCCGCCAGCCCTTGAGCCATGGCCTTGGAAGCCACATGGAACGCCGGCAGAAAACTCAGTTCATGGGTCCCGTTCACATCCATGTGGCAGAAGGTTGGCACCACAGCCGCACCGCTCAGCGCAGCCAGGGTGACCCAGGTGGTGGAGATCCGGCAAGGACGGCCCAGGAATTCGACCGAGGCGGTGTGCTTGTCGTTCCACCGAACATCGCCGGCAATGAAGATCACGTATCCCGACTTCAAAACGCGGGCCGCACGCAAAACCGAACGAGCCGAGTCTGCCGGGTCTGAACGTCGGGAAATGAACAACTCTTTCTGGCCGAGCGGGCCCACGGTATCGAATTCCCTGGAGAGAATCCGAGACACATGGTGAGGTCGCTCCATGAACAACCGTAAGGGGTATCCCTTGCGAGCCGCCCAGTGCGCGGGCATAAGATGCGCACCAAAATGGTTCCCGAGCAAGATCACACCCTTATTGAGCGCGTGGGCATTTTGAAGATGTTCCGCACCGTCCACGCGGACAACTCGTTCAAAATCGGCCTCAGATCGGCCATCCACTAGCAAGTCACGAGCCCGCCACCGAACCTGATTACCCGCAAGCTGACGACCAACAAGGTTGGCATCCCAGCTCGCATCGAGGTGATCGGCCGCTCGGTTCAGCGTCTCTTGAAATCTGTGCCTCAAGGTTGGCACAAGCGAGTACTCAATTTCGCCGATCCTGGAGACCATGCGTGCGGCGGCATCCGCCGGCAGTTGTTTTAAAACCGGGAACAGAAGCTGGAGCATTAAACGACGATATTTGAGGGCCCGACGATGCATTGAATCAAAACCTCCTCGCCGGACAGGGTTGGACGGGTATCAGGCTGCAGCCACTCCGTGGCTGCTAGAGATTGCCGAACAAAGCGTACCAACCGTCTTGATTGTCGTGAGTTCGGCATCGTCTAACTCAACCGAGAATTCATCCTGAATCGTGAGAAACAGGCTGACAAGGTCGAGCGAGTCGATTCCAAGGTCATCGACGAACTGACTATCTTCCGTGATCAACACCGTGGGAGAGACTTTGCAGACGAGTCTCACCTGTTCAATGACCGAGGCAAGCAAACGAGGATCACTCATTTCCAACTCTCCGGAAGAGAAGGACATTATTGGTTCCACCAAATCCAAAAGCGGCGGACATGGCAACATTCAGCGGCATGCAACGAGCTTCGTTCGGAATGTAATCGAGAGTCAATTCAGGATCGGGAATATGGTTAATGGTTGGTGGGGCGGTTTGTTCAAGCAGAGACCGCACGCAGCACGCAGCTTCGATGGCCGAGGCCGCACCCAGGCTATGGCCGAGTGCGCCCTTGATGGAGCTAATGGCCAGAGATTCAGCCGCAGGCCCAAAGGCTTCCCGGATCGCCTCTGTTTCTGTCCGGTCGTTCACCGTGGTGCTGGTGCCATGAGCATTGTAGTAGTCGACTTCTTCAGGGCGAATGCCGGCATGAGTCATGGCCAGTTGCAGACAACGGCTGATCCGTTTCGTATCGGGCATCGCCATGTGGAATCCGTCAGAGTTGGACGCCCAGCCAATCAGTTCCGCCTGGGGAACGAGGTGGAGCGCTCGAACGGTCGGCTCGCTCGCGAGCACGAGCATGGCTGCCCCTTCCGACATAACAAAGCCGGCCCGATCCACACTGAATGGCCTGCTGGCTTGAGCAGGATCTGTCAGGGAACGATCACCAGCCTTTCGTCCTAACAGGGCACGCATCGTTGCAAAACCGTTCACGATTTCAGGTGTAAAGGCGCTCTCAGAGGCGCCGCAGATCGCCAGATCGACCGTTCCGGAGCGAATCATCTCAGCGCCGGCGGCCACGGCATATCCCCCGGTGGCGCAGGCATTAGCCGGAGCCAGACTTGGCCCAAAAACCTGGAGTTGCTGGGCAATTTGACCGGCCGCCTGATTGATGATCATGCCTGGGATCAGGAACGGGCTGGTTGCGAGATTTTTTCGCTTCTGCGCTGCCTCGCGTTCGGTTTCCAAAAGGTCGAGGCCACCAAAGGCCGAACCGACCACCACGGCAAATCGCTCGCGGAAAGAATCGGGCAGGGAGTCTAGACCGGCGCTGGCCATGGCCGCTCGTGCGGCTGCCACGGCGAGATGCAGAAAGCGGGCGTTCAGTCGACTCAGGCTTGAGTCTGAGCCTTCAGGCAGGGCCGGAAGTTCTGCCACCCGGCCGGCAATGTTCTGGAGGAAGCGATCCGCCGGTAAATTTTCGTGAGCCTGAATTCCCGAGCGGCCGGCGACCAGTCCCTCAAACGTGCTCCGTGCGTCCGCGCCCAGGCAGGTGATGGCCGAATGACCAATAATATAAACTCGACTGGTCATTCTCCGCCTCCTTTCGGACTGCTTGATCCGGGCATCCTGCCAGGACATCGCTCAACAATAAATTATCGGTCCCATTCCTTGCGAAACTCGATAAAATCATCAGACGCCTGACAACCGCACCTCCGTAGGCGTTCCAAACACGGTTCCGATCGCGGGTAGATTGGTCACAACATTCTTTTTCCACAACAGAGATATTTCATGAAAATTGGCAAGTTCCAGGATGCCAACCATCAGACATGGACTGGAGTCCAGGTTGAAGATCAGGTCTACCCGATTCGTGAATCGGGTACTGCTATTTCTTTAACATCGTTGCTGGAAAAGACCAGCGAGGAATCTCGCAAGCTCTGCGAAGCGGCTTTGAAGGGAGCTTCGGTGGCGGTTTCGAGCCTGACCGTCTTGGCTCCAATTGACGGACAGGAGGTCTGGGGTGCGGGCGTTACCTACTTACGTAGTAAGCAGGCGCGTGAAGAGGAATCCGAGCGTGCCGCCACATTCTATGACCAGATCTACGTGGCCGACCGGCCCGAACTCTTCTTCAAAGCGACTCCCAATCGCGTGGTTGGGCCAGAGACCCCCATTCGCGCTCGCTCCGATTCACGCTGGACTGTTCCCGAACCTGAACTTGCCCTGGTTCTGAACTCGTCACTTTCTCTGGTCGGCTACACCATTGGGAACGATGTCAGTGCACGCGATATCGAGGGCAGAAATCCTCTCTATCTTCCACAGGCCAAGGTTTACGACGCATGCTGTGGCCTGGGGCCGGTGATCGTGCTGACCGACAATTACCAGGGTCTTGAAGCGCTTGAGCTCCATCTCAAGATCCTGCGAGGCGGCCAGACAATCGTTCAGAGTTCTACGTCTGTCGGCCAGATGAAGCGAAAACTGAGCGAACTTGTCGATTGGCTAGGTCGTGATAGCAGTTTCCCTTCCGGTGTGATCCTTCTGACAGGCACCGGGATTGTTCCCCCAGATAATTTCACGCTTGAGCAAGGGGACATCGTCGAGATCGAATGCCCAGGACTGGGAGTACTCCGCAATCCGGTGGTCATCGGTACTGGGGCCTCGGCATAACTTCTTGGTATTGCCAGGGCCCAACGATCAGAGGCAGGTCTCTGGTCGTTGGGTCCGGTTCAAGAGTTCCACGCCTGCGCATTGATTGCAGCAAGGTTTGGCACGGCTCACGATAGGATTGCCCATAAAAACAAGCTCAACCGCCACCCGAGCGTGGCTGTCCTACACCTGCAAGCGAGTCGCGAATCGGGTTCTCAGGCCTGGGCGATGGCCCACTGGGCCGGTTCCAGGTGCGAACTTGGGGAATTATTGAACCGGGGTCGATTTCTGCGTGGAGTCTTGACCATGAAGATTTTCTTGACGCGACTGATCCGACCCAAGCATCATTTTCTCAAACGATTCGTTGGGTTTGACAGGTGGCTCAACTTCTTCAGTTTGGCAACCAGCCAATGCGCAGCCGAGCAGGAATAGCCAGCCGCCGCGTTTCAAAATCTGTGTCATTCAAAAAACTCCAGGCGGATATTGGGGAAGCTGCAAGATCGCAGATTCTGAGGCGAGTTCGCAAGCCTTCCTTTTCTACTGGCCAAATGTACTCTGGCTGCTAGCCCTCCAGGTTCCCGTTTCGCGCGCCTTGGTAGGACTTGCTTCTCGTTTGTGGCCTTCCGGGTTTTTGTCGAATCGAACAGATCGTTTGTAAAAATCGCAAACACGTTTTGAAGCGATTATCACGCCAATCCTGGTCCGGCAAAAGATAGGTCTGGACTTGAGTTTTAACTTAAGTGGCGGTTTCGTAAGTAGGTTTGTGCTGTGCGCTCGTGGTTGCCAGGAATTGGCCAGACCCCGGCACACAAAATGCTCTGTCTATGATGCCTCTCTCGAACACCTACGAAGCCACCCACTTGAACTACCAGAGAAGCAACCAGCGTTCGGCCCGGGACTGATCTTTTTCGGTTCGGACAGTTCGACTGGATGTCCGCAGGCGACGAACAGGAGGTTCGTGATGGCCGTAGGTCGAAAACTTCTTACTGTAGTGCTGATCCAGACCGCCATGGCAGGGGTCTGTTTCGCCGACGCCTACGACTCGGTCTCCTGGCGCTGGAATGGCTGGAACCAGTCGGCCCGGTCAGGTTCCAACGGCTTCAGTCTTCCTTATTCGTTGCTTTCCAGCGTTCCGTACACGCCGCCTTCGCCTGCTGCCTGGAACATTCCAGCACCAACGGTCACTCCGACCGCAATCTACACTCGCCCCGAAGCCGAGTCTCAAGCTTCTCCCGTAGCGTCGCCAGTCGTACGGGTTGTTTCACCGGCGGTCGTTCCGACTCCAACCCCCGCCGTTGCCGCACCAATCAGCTACTCATTGCCTGCCGCAGCAAGTGCTTCCCCGGGATATGGAAGTCCCGCCGGGACCGGAGTTCAATGGAACTACGGGACCACTTTTACAAGCTTGGCCACCGTGATGTCGGGTGCAAACTCGAACGGCGGGCCAACCTACAATGCCTACCTCAATATGGGTGCAGGAACATACGCTTCCGCGAAGTCGGTTACCAGCGGAGGTGCTCAGCCCTGGTACCTGAGCCCTGCCGTTGCAAAGCTCTATGGCGGTGTCCCAACCCCAGACCAGCAGCTTCAATTCACCCAAACGGTCCTGGCTCGCGTAGAGTCCACCTATCACAACAGTGGACTGGATGTGAACCTGACCACAAGCCCAAGTGGCAATGCTCAACACACTCTGAGCGTAGTTTCTGGGACCTCCAGCCCGGTCGATCCCTCGGCCATCGGTATGACAACGGTTGGCCAGAACGGCTTCTCATTCATTGATAAGCTGTCTTATGCAACCAGTGTCGATCAGCTGGAGTGGGCCGTGGCTCACAACGTGGCCCACGAACTCACCCACGCGTTCGGAATTGATGGCCATGATCCGACCGGAAATTACCTGGATGCGGCCATTACCCCCTGGTCCACCCTGATCGACCCCAGTGCCACACTCAGTCCAGGCGTGATCAGCAGCCTCAAATCCACCAACTTCGGGACCAACCTGACCAGCTCAAGTGTTGCTGCCCAGGAACTCGCCCTGAACGCAACCAGCGCCGCCTCGGTTCCCGAGCCTGCAACCTATCTGACTTGGGCCTTGGCTGCGTTCGGGATTGGTGCATGGGCTCGCAAGAATCGCAAAGCCCAGGCTGTGGTCCTGTCCTGATCTTGGACGTTCGAAGGGTCAATCCATCGACGCCTGAGAGAGCGGCAGACTAGAATTCAAAAATAGAAATCAATCACGGGCTCTCCAGGATCGTCTCGATTCCAGAGATACAAAGTAGCCCATCGCGATTCAGAATCTTGAGCGATTGAGCACCATGTCCCTTGCCTTTGGCGTTTTCAGTAGTGCGGTTTTGCTCCTGTCTCCCTGGCTACTGGGACCTCGAGCCGAGATGAAGCCGCTAGAGGTTCCATGGTACCTTCGGCTCGTCTGGTATCTGAACCGGTTCTACTGCGGACTCTTCCACAAACTGGAAGTTCCGGCCGGTGACCCGCTGCCACCGGAAGGCCCAGTATTGCTGGTGGCCAACCACACGTGCGGCATTGACCACCTGGTCTTGCAGTCCGCCACCCGCCGTCCGCTCGGCTTTGTCATTGCACAAGAATATTATGACTTGCCTGTCATTCATTGGTTCTGCAAAGCGGTAGGCTGCATTCCGGTCAAACGTGATGGACGAGACCTGGGTGCTACCCGGGCCGTTTTGCGAGCCCTCGAATCTGGCCATGTGGTTCCGATTTTCCCAGAAGGGCGCATTAACCCAGCGGCTGGCCGTGAGTTCTTACCGGCCCGCCCCGGTGCTGCCTGGGTTGCTCTCAAGAAGAAGGTTCCCGTGATCCCCGCCTACATCGCGGGCACACCAGAGACCAATGAAATCCCTCGTTCGCTGTGGACTCCCTCGGCGGCAAAAGTTGTGTTTGGCCCGCCCATCGAGCTCGAAGAATTTCGAGGCTCAGCAGCCCTAAGAGATCCCGAGATCCTAGAGCAAGCCTCGCTCCGGATTATGAAGGCAATCAGCGATTTGAAGTTGAAGCACGCCGCGGAATCCCATTCCTGAACCACGACACATCAAGCTCGTGGCATTTCTCTCTCGCAGGGAGTGGAGATGCAATTCGAATCGCTGGAACAATCCACGCAAATCATCAGCGAATACCCGGCGCATTGTCAGCCTTTGGGGCCACTGCAACACCTGGGTAATGCCGGCGGCCTGAGCGGAGCCCGCCTGATTGCCTATGACGCGCCTTGTGGTCGACTGTTGCTCCGCTCCTGGCCTGCCGATATGCCGCAGAGCCGCCTCCAGCAAATTCATACCTGGGTCCTCGAACTCGCAAACCACATTCAACCTGTTGCAGCTCCGCTCAAATCTCAACTCTTGACCACGTTCACGGCCCACGCGGGGCGGTTGCACCAGCTCGAACCCTGGAAACCTGGCCGGGCAATTTCCACAAACCCAGGCCCAATTCAGGTTGAGGTAGCGGCTTCCACCCTGGCCTCGGTTCATCGAACACTCGACCGACTGCAGAGTGTAGGCGTTAGCCCAAGCCTGGCGCACCGGATGAAATTGCTCAGATCCCTCAGGGATGGTGGCCTGGATCAACTAGCAATGGCGATCAACGCCAGCGAAGGTGCTACCACCGCCGAACTGGCCAGAGAATGGATCTTGTGGGCCAGGGGTGTGCTCGAAGCGATCCTTGCCAGGCTGGCACCGCACGTTCTGGTGCCTCGCGTGCTCCAGCCTTGTTTGCGAGATTGTCGCGCGGATCACTGGCTGTTTCAGGACGAGCAGCTTCAGGGTCTGATCGATTTCGGGGCTATGGATCTGGAATCGGTGGCCTTTGACCTGGCAAGGTTACAACTTGATTGGTGGCCCGATAGCCAAGAAGCTGGATTCGCGCTGACCCAAGCCTATTGCCAGAGCTATCGCTTGCCAGATTCGGCCCTGGAGTTGATTCCAGTTCTCGAACAATCCACCGCGTTACTTGCCGGAGCCAACTGGACGCGCTGGGCGTTTGCTGAACATCGAGTTTTTGAATCGAGCGAGACCGTGGCTTCGGGCCTTGGGCGTAGTCTTCGCTGGATGCGGTCAAGACTCTCGACGGTTTGAAGGCGATGTTGCAGATTCGAACGATGGGCAAGGAAGCTCTGGGATCCAGTCGGCCTGACGAACAATGCGATCAATCTGATGCTTATCCAGCATGACTCTGCGAATTGACAAGGCGCGACCAGATTCTGGATCGATCTCAAGCAGCGTGGACGAGAGCCGGGGGTCACCCGTGGCAACATCAAAGTGTTGCGGAAGGGCCGTCTGATTACTTGTCAGCACCCGGTCGAAGCGACGGCCAATGACCGAGTCGTAAGGACCGGTCATGCCTACATCTGTCTGAAAAGCGGTACCGCCTGAAAGAATTTGTTCGTCGGCGGTTGCCACATGCGTGTGCGTACCAAGCGCAGCGGAAACCCGGCCGTCGAGATATCTGGCGAGCAGTTGCTTTTCACTGGTCGCTTCCGCATGAATATCACAGACGATCACTTTGTAGGATTCTGCCAGTGGTCCAAGGATACGATCGCTGGCCCGGAGCGGGCAGTCTACCGGGTTCATGAATACACGACCCAGTACCGTGAAAACGGCAACGGGCACTCCACCGGTGGTCTTGATTCGCACAATTTCTGGACCAGGAGCATCCGGGGGAAAATTCGCAGGGCGACAAAGCCGATCCGAACGCCCGAAGAGGTCGTGGATATCATCCTTGCGGTAAGCATGGTCACCCAGCGTGAACACATCCACGCCCGCATCCCGCAGATCGTCATAGCAGCTCAGGGTAACTCCAGAGCCGCCCGCTGCGTTTTCCGCATTGCAAATGACCAGATCGAGCCCGAGCCGCGCACGCAGGTGGGGTAGGGATTGAACCACAACCTTGCGTCCAGGCGAGCCGACGACGTCACCAATGAAGAGAATTTTCAAGGGCATGACAGGAAGAGTTCCAGTGACGAAGCGGAGGACAATCTGGAAAGGTAAACGGAAACGGCAATATTAGCGAGCAATGGAGGTTGCTCGAATCTCACGCAGAACCGTGACACGAACCTCGCCGGGGTAAGTCAGTTCTTTCTGAATGGCTTGCGCAATCTCATGACTGAGCTTCGCCGAGGCCGCATCATCAAGGATCTGACTATCCACGATGACCCGAATTTCTCGACCCGCCTGGATGGCGTAGACCTGCTCAACACCTGGAAAACTAGAGGCGAGGGTTTCCAGGTCTTCAAGGCGACGAACATACTTCTCAAGTGTATCTCTGCGAGCCCCAGGACGCGACGCACTGATGGCATCAGCGGCGGCCACCAGCACGGTGTAAGGGAACTCCACCCGCAGATCATCATGATGTCCAAGTGCGGCATGAATCACCGCCTGTGATTCGCCAAATCGCTTGCAAAGATCGGCACCAATCTTGGGATGCCCACCTTCCATTTCATGATCGGCGGCCTTACCAATATCATGAAGTAACCCACAACGGCGCCCGATATCGCCATTGAGTCCAATTTCTTCGGCAAGCATGCCGGTAAGAAAGGCAACCTCAATCGAGTGGCGGAGTACGTTCTGAGTGTAACTTGTGCGGTAACGAAGCCGGCCCAGATAACTACAGAGCTTCTCATGAAGACCCACCACGCCCGCTTCCAAGCTCGCTTCTTTACCACATTTCAGAATGTGAGCATCCATCTCCGACTGCGTTTCCGTTACCACTTCTTCAATACGGCTGGGGTGAATTCGACCGTCCTGAATCAATTTTTCCAGCGCCAGCTT
Organism: uncultured Planctomycetales bacterium; assembly: GCA_903926465.1. GTDB lineage: Bacteria > Planctomycetota > Planctomycetia > Isosphaerales > Isosphaeraceae > CAIYJE01. The sequence continues at coordinate 110,127 of CAIYJE010000160.1, read as the reverse complement.
TGCCACCTCTCGACGGATGCCGTCGAACCCCGAAACGACAACAATTCCAGGAGTGTCATCGACAATCACATCCACTCCGGTTGCCCGCTCAAACGCCCGGATATTTCGGCCCTCCCGGCCAATAATCCGGCCCTTGATGTCATCCGAGGGAATATCAATGGTGCTGACGGTCGTTTCCGCGGTATGGCCGGCAGCATAACGCTGGATCGAAGTCGCCAGAATCTCGCGGGCTTTTTGTTGTGACGTTTCTTTCAGCGTCTGCTCATGCTGGATCACTCGCTCGCCCAGTTCACGGGCCAGTTCCTGGTCAAGCCTGGCAAATACCTGGCTTTTCGCATCTTCAACGCTGAGCCGACTCACTTTCAGAAGCTGGTCCCGCTGTTCGGCAATGACTTGCTTCACCTCGGCATGACGGCGAGAGACTTCGTCTTGTTGCTCAGCCAGGAATCGCTGGACGTTTTCAACATCTCGCTCTTTTCTGGAGATGAAGTCCAGCCGCTCAACCAGGGCGTCTTCTCGCTTTTCCAAACGTGCTTCGTGCTCTCGAAGTTCACGCCGCCCCTCATCCATCTCTCGTTCGTTAAGCTCCCGACGCTCCAGGAACTCGGTTTTGTTGCGGAGTTCGGCTTCCCGCTTCTCGGCTTCCAGTTGAAGCCGAACCGTGTTTGTGAGCTCTTGAGCCTTGGCCCTGGCCCCCTGAATTCCAAGTGCGCGAAGAACGAAATAACTCGCGCCGGCACCTCCAAGTCCCAGGAGTAAGCCCACGAACAAACCGATCAACAACGAAACAGTCTGGGGTTCCACGTCCGGCCTTCGTCTCGCGAATGCAAATACAGGAGCATCAACTCCAGGCGCACCGACTCGCGCAGTCAGGCAGTCGCAGAGAGCAAAGCCCTACACCGGAGGAGTGACCTCGGTCCGGAGTCGATAAGTCAGGACGCGGAACGCCAGCCAGTTGCTTGCGCAGATGCGGCAAGATTCGAGATGGCGGCGAACGATCGGGTGGAATTCTCCAACAGAATGCAAGGAGTTTGCCTCAGAAACCGCCGAATCACGGTTTCTTGGCGAATTCTTGACACCCTGGATAGGGTCCAACCACAACAATCGGCGTGAATTCCAGCGGTAAAAATCGAAAATGCCACCCTGAGCGATTCTGACAAACCCGGAAAACGACCAATCGAGCGTTCAGCATGGCAATGGATAGCCACCTGAAGCACCAGGCCGAGTGTGAGCAGAAGAATCGTAACGATGTGTGGCATGGGTCGCGTTAAAACCGAGGATTACTGGCTTATGCACCACAGCCATGAGACCGCGAAACCGCCTGGTGTCGGATCCAGGGTTCGCAGGAACAAAGCCGTGCTGTAGAGCAGAACAATCTCAAGCGATCTGTAACAGAACAATAGCCCACGCCCGGGAGGGAAGGGGCCAATCGTTCTCAAGAAGCCTTGCAAAGGGAGTCAAGCAAAACCTCAAGGGCTTTGATCGTAACAGATCAAATGCCGGTTTCAATTCCCCGGTCTCCTCCAAGGAGCCTTTCTTGGAGGTTGATCTCTGGCTCATTTTGGGAAACGGAGGTGCCGGATGCCTGGCTCTGTCTGCGGCGTTCAAAGTCTCGTTCGCAGTTCGTTCTTACTGGCTCGAAGCAAGATGTCTTGGCGGACCCTGAATCCCGTGGAAAAGGGGTTGCGGGGTTTTTAATGACTGGGGAGTCAGGTCTGTTTGAATAATTGGGTGGCCCATATTCGGGTTACCGACTGCAAGTTGGTTCAGTACCAGGGACGCAAGGGTGAACTTCTCTTGGTTCCCATCTGCGTTGCTTGCCCGAATGTCGCCCTTCAAAGCGAGGGACTTCAGTCTGGCAAAGATCAGCGACGGAGCCGTTCCCCGGAAACCGGCAAAACGCCGGTGTCCGTTGACGGACCAGTTTGTGGAACCGCCTTCGCGTGCTCAAGCAAGATCCGTTTGACTTCGCGGATAGCCTCTGGGTCCTTCTGCACGGCGTGATCAGAGCGAACGATCCGCTCTGGCACTCCGTCCAGGTGTGCCGATCGGTAGGGGACCACACCATCGGTGGTGCTGGCGAGGCCGTCTGGTTTCAGGGAACCGATGATTGAGTGGAATTTGGCATCCGGGTTCTTGGGCATCTGCAGCAAAGCGTTCAAGACCGGCGAGTCTGGCTCCAGCGTCTCGATGGAGGTAGGCAGCCTACGGAACCTGGCTGGGAACTTGTCTGGATTCTGCTTCACCAACTGAGAGAGCAAGCGAGTGTACTGGTCGGGCTCTGCGATCAGGTTGGAACCGAGTCTGCCCACAATCTTTCGGCTGTATTCCGACCCGCGGTGTGGGGTACCCAGAAACACCACCTGCTTCACGTACGGGCACCAGTCAAAGAATGTGTAATGACGGATCTCGGTCAGGATATTGGCCGGCCCGATGATCTCATCGAAGGGAACATCGGAATTGATCTGCCAGAAGTGGTCTTCGCTTCGAACTGCCATGGCATGGCTTAAAAGCCCACCCATGCTATGGCCGAGCAAGACCATCTGGTCAAAGCCGGTCCCCTCTGCGCCTGAAGCGAGCTGAGTTCTAGCTTCTTCGAGTGAGTCTCTTAGCCCAGAGGCTGCAATGGGTACAGGCATGCCCGTGGGATACATGTACAGCATGAACTGGTAGCGGTCTTGGATGGCTGGATCCCGCAGCAGTTCGTTGAGCATGGGAATCCAGGCCAGTGGAGACGAGAGTAGCCCGTGCACCATAACCACGGGAATCTTGCCCGGTTCGTAGGGCCTGACCAGCATCAGGCCAGTGTGGGGATGCGCTTTACCCGGGCGAAGCAAGCCGCTCCAGCGATAGGCGTCCATGTCTGAACGAGACCACATGTACGCAACCGGCGTGGTGATATCGGCCTCGATTGGTATCGAGTCGGCACCCGTGCCCACCGTTCGCTTTTGGACGGGATCGACCAGGTCGATGGTGCACTGTCGGACTTCTTCGACGTTGGCGTTCGAGGCGTCTCTCAAAGGGCGATCTGGGCGGAGAACCGCAGTCAGCGGAAAGGCCATCTCGGGAGGGTAGAACCGTTCGGTTCCCTCCGGGTTTTCGGGCGTTCTCCGGATTGCGATCAGGGGCACACCCAGCCCGTACCGAACCTGGCTGCGGCTATCGAGTCCCGTGACCTCAAAATCCGACGCCAGCAACAGTTCGTCGATGTCTTCACTTTTCCAGGGCGACTCGTCCCAGAGAGCGAGTTGCATTTCAAGATCGCTGCCATGAATGGTCAGACGGATCGAGTGGCCTGGCTGAAGGTGATCCTTGACCTTCGCGGCACGAATCAGGCGATCCAGGGCCGCGTTATAGAGGTCGCACGCAATCCGGTACCGGGGATCGGTGGGTGAACGGCCATTGGAGAGGGCCGGATCAAACAGAAAGTCGAAGGCGTAAGCCACGGTATCTGTGTAATGGGCCAGGGCCGATGCGCCCCCCTTGCGGCGAGATTCCGCACGCCGTCCCTCAATCCACGACAGCTCCGCCAGCGCATAAATCAGTTCGGGTTCTGGCTCGCGCCGAGCAACCTTTTCAAGCGTTTCCAGCGCAAGCGCTGAGTTCTTGCGGTAGAGCGTTGCCACGTCATACCGTTTAAGTGTCTCGTCGGTTCGAGCACTCGGCCGGTTCATTTCACCAGCGCTCACCTGCCAAGCCGCGTGAATCCGGTCACCACGGTTGGGCTGGAGCGATATTTCGTCACCTGCCATCAGTAAGCAGGCTGCGACGACCCCGAGCGTGGCCAGAGACATGGGAGTCGCACTCCTTGTGAGTGTCCGCAATCAGCCGAGATGAGCGTATGTCTTCATCCGACGCGTATCATCGCGATCACCGGAAACTCGGTCAAGGTCACACGCGGCATGTCCGTCGCCAAGAACCAGGCGCTGGCCCGGTTCGGTATCGATCAGCCGGCGTTCCTGACTTTTTCGATGTATTCGTCGACGATTCGATCAATCGGGCCGTCATCAACCACCCGGCCATGGTCCATCCAGATCCCACGCGTACAGAGTTCACGAAGCGAATCCATGTCGTGGGAGACGATCACCACGGCATTGCTCTTCTCCATGACCCGTTTGAGACGGGTTTTGGCCTTGTCTACAAAGCTGGCGTCTCCAACCCCCAGAGACTCGTCAATCAGCAAGATTTCAGGCTCAACTTCGGTGGCAATGGCGAACGCCAGCCGGACATACATCCCGCTTGAGTAATACTTGAGGGGCATATCGGCAAACTCTTCGAGCCCGGTAAATGCCCAGATCCCCTCAAGACGCTCGTTCATCTCTCGGCGGTTGAAGCCAAGCAGTGCGCCGTTCAGAAAGATATTGTCACGCCCGGAAAGTTCGGGATTGAACCCAGCCCCCATCTCGATCAGCGGGGCCACAATTCCACGAATTTCCAGTGACCCGTGGGTGGGTGGGTAAATTCTTGCCATCAAACGGAGTAACGTACTTTTGCCGGCCCCGTTATGGCCCAGAATGCCAACACGCTCGCCCAAGCCAATGCGCAGGTTCACGCCTTGGAGCGCCCAGAATTCCGATACCGGCTTCGGCTCTTCACGCTGGAGCAGTAAATTCAAGACTGCCCGTTTGATCGAGTACTGCTTGTCGTGGTAACTAACAAAGCGCAGCGCCACATTCTCAAGCTCGATCAGAGCCTCGGTTGCCGACCGTCGGTCATGGCGGGTGTATTTCGTTCTAAAGGCGGAAGACAAGCTTGTCTTCATGAGATTTGAAGGCGGCATAGCCGACCCCTAAGCAAACAAATGCGAGTACAAACGACGCAAAAATCATGGATCCGGATGGCATCTGGCCATACCGGATAATCGCCTGGAATTGCGCGATGAACGGATACGCCGGATTCAGCTTCACGAACAGCGGAATTGTTTCCAAATCCCTGGTCGAGTAGAGAATTGGCGTCATGAAGTACCAAGCCTGCAAAAACACCCCAACCAGGTGCCCACAGTCCCGATAAAACGTGTTGAGAACGGCCAGTCCAATACCGAGTCCAAGCACAAACACGGTGAAAAGCGCAATGGACACCGGCAGAAAAAGCATGGCCAATGAAAACTTTGCCCCCAGCGGAACCAGCAGCACGAACAACGCCAGCAGGGTGAGCAAAAAGTTCACCAGGTTGAACAGAATTCGGCTGACCGGAAAAACCAGCTTGGGAATATAGATTTTGCGGATCAGTCCCTCGTTCTGAATAATGCAATACGCTGCATCGGTCAGGCTGCCAGAAAGGAACAGCCAGGGGACCAAGCCCGAGAAGAGGTACAGAGCGTAGGCCGGTTCGTTCCGACCCAGAATTTTGGAGAAGACCGCGGTCATGGTGATCATCATCAGGATCGGATTCAGCAGCGACCAGAGAAAGCCAAGGAATGACCTCTGGTAGCGAACCCGGAGTTCCTGAGAAACCATGTTGTGAATTACAGGCCAGACGCGACCAAGTTCAAGCAGGTCGTTCCGGAGTCTCACCCACGGTACGCTTCGCCGCGGTGGCGGCGTTGCGGGTGGAAAGAACTCGGCATGTGGCGGCGTCGAGTTCGTCCGTGTATTCATAATGCGGCTGACTTTCCCTGTCTTTCACCGCAACCGGCGGAACGTTTCATGCAAACTCGGCCAGTTTCGGTCGTCCGTGACCGTTGGCCAGAGAAAGCGTTTTCCATCGTAGCGGCCGAACTATACGGACTCGATTCAATCCTTGAAAGGGCAGATCGGACCAAGAGCCCTCTCATGGGCCTGATCAGTCATCCCTTAACAGCGGATTGGCGGTGCGTACGGCCGCTCGCCGGGCCAGCCGAAACTTATCACCGGTGGACATTCGATCAATGTAAGAGCCTTTGAGCGCTTCAAGCCATCGGATATCACGCCCTCGATAGCCAATGGTCACCCTGCATAGCACGGGGCCTGGAGTGGCCAGGGTTCGCAAGATCCCCGCTCCCAGGTCTTCGTTCGCGTGAATGCAGTGGTAGGCCAGGCCGAGACCTTTGGAAAGTGCGGCGTAGTCGATTGGTGCCAGTTCCGTGGCCGTGGTCCGTCCGTAGACCGGCTCCTGGAGCATTTGCATGTAGTGATAAGCGCCATCGTCCAGGAGGAAGAATTTGACCGGCAGTCCGGTACGAGCGGCCGTAGAGGCTTCCAGTCCGGTCATCAGAAAGCAGCCATCGCCAACCACCGAGACCACCCGCTGCCCTGGACAGGTTCGCTGGGCACCGATGGCGGCCGGAACCGCCCAGCCCATGCTTTGGTTATTGGTGGGCGTGAAGTAACGGCGGGGTCCGTGGACCTCAATAACTTCGGAGGCCCAGTGAACCGCCGCGGTCACGTCTACGAAGACCAGGTCTTCGGGATTGAGGATCCGCTGCATCTCCAGCAGCATGAGCATGGGATCGACGCCGTTTTTGACCTCGACCTGGTAATTGACCCGCTTTTCCTGAGAACGAAGGCTGCGGATGCTGGCTTGGAGTGGCGGGCAGGGGGGGCGCTGGATTGCGGCGGCATCTGAGACAAGCCGACTGAGAAAGACCTGGGCGTCGGCGTGCACACTCACGCAGGTCTTCACATTTCGACCGAGATTGCTGGGGTTTGCGTCGACGTGAATGAGGTGCTTGGTTTCTGGCACGGAGTAATTGGCCGTAGAAACCTCGCTGAACTTGACGCCAACAGCCAGCACCAGATCGACGTTCTCAAAGGTTTTTTCCGCGGTTCGGGTGCCGTATGGGCCGTATCCCCAGCCCACGGAAAGCGGGTGAGCTTCTGAGATCACGCCCTTGCCGCTCACGGACGTGGCCACGGGAGCCTGCAAAATTTCTGCCAGTTGCTGAAGTGGCTCGGTGGCATTGACGCAGCCCATGCCTGCGTAAATTCCAACCCTCAACTTGCGATCGGACAAGAGCTGAACGGCTTTGCGGTAAGCCGTTTCATCCAGCGGCAGGGGCATTGGCGGAGGAGGTGGAACATCAAAGTCCCAAACTTCTGCGTAATAGTTGTAAGGGATGACCACGGCGGTGGGGCCTGGCTCGCCCGAGCGTGCGATGGCGAAGGCCTGGTGAATGGCCTGAGGGATCTCTGCCACGTGACGCACTTCAAACACCGCCTTGGAGACGGTGCGAAGGATGGCGGCATTGGCAAGTCCGTGAACCTGACCCACGGGAGCGTCTGCCTCGCGTCGGATGTCGGTCACAATGCCCACGATCGGTACGCTGTCGTAGAGCGCCTCGCCAATTCCGGTCAAGGCGTTGGTTACACCTGGCCCCGGCACGATTGCGAACACGCCAACCCCGCCGGTAACTCTGGCCGAGGCGTCGGCCATGATGCTGGCGGAATACTCGTTCGTCACCAGAAAGTAAGGGAGTTGCTGAGACTTCATACAGTCCCAGAGTTCATTGTTCTGAGCCCCAGGAACGCCAAACACGCAACGCACCCCATGAGACTGGAGCGCGGCGACCGCGGCCTGAGCCCCGGTCATGCGTCCAAAGAGGCCGCGATGCCCACCCAGGAATTGCGAAGGGGCTGAACCGGCCGGAACGGGCCCAGGCAGGGTGGCTGCTGGCAGGTCTGGCGACTGGGCAGGGGCATTGGTGGCCAGCAGGGCGGTGGCTCCTGCCATGCCAAGTGACTCCAGGAGATTTCGTCGATTGATGCCCATGGGGCCGTCCCTCCTGGACGGTACTCATCGAGAGTCAGATCCGGTTGGCCGAAGAACGGCCAGTATCCAAGACCATGGGTTTGCTATCGGACGCCCCAAAAAAAATCGCCAGTCCAGCTCGCACAACCTGCGAAAACAGCGCGTCGGGCGTAACACCTGTACCAGTCAGGCTGACTTTTCAGGCCAGATTCCCCTTTCCAGGTCACTGCAAACCGAACTCATGGGCCAGTCATGAGCTGGATCCGCTTTCGCAACTCGTCTGTTAATGACTCTGGGTGCTCCCTGAGAAACCGGATACATTCAAGCATGATGCTGCCTTGGTAACCGATCTCATTCAGAGCCTCGGGCCAGGCCTCCCAGTTCAGGGTTCCACGGCCCGGCGGGAGGTGAGCATCGTTTCGTCCGTTGTTGTCGTGCACGTGGGTTGTGAACAAGCGACAGCCGGCCGCCAGGGTTTCCATTTGGATCGTGGAACTGATATGGGCGTGACCGGTATCCAGGGCGAGTCCAATTTGGGGCCGATCCATCTGGTCCACAATCTGGCGAAGGTCGTTCATTCTGTGGCCTGGAAAAACGCCTGGAGGCATGTTCTCCACGCAGATCCGGATCTCTGCATCACCCACAGCGTCAGCCAGTACTTCCAAACTCTCAAGCAGTGCGCTGGTCCTGGCGTCCTGCTCTGAGCGGTCTGAAAGCCCACCCGGATGAACCACCAGGTGAGTGGCACCCACCTTCACCGCCCAGTCCAGGCAGTATTTCACCGCATCCAGGCTGGCGAAGCGAATGGCAGAACTGGTGGAACCGAGATCGACCCGGACAGCGAACGGGCTGACACCACCCCAGCATGCGTGCACGCTATGGACGACGATTCCAGCATCGTCACAAATTTTTTGGGCCGGGCCTGGGTCTGGTCGCGCCGTCCAGTCTGGAAGAATTTCGACCCGGCTTGCGTTCAGCCAGGCGGCAATTGCTAGGTCCTTTTGGAGATGGTCTCTGGGGTAGCCGTAGGTTACCATGCTGCCTGTCGGTCGCACCTGAAGTTCCGGATCTTCCGTAGATTCCGTCATGTATCAACTCTCTTGAAGCATGGCCCTCTTGCCTGGATCGCCCACCCTCGTCATCATAAATCGATTCATAACAACCGGGCCAGGAAAGTGCCTAGCGCGGCCTCTCAAGTGCGATTGTGATCGTTTTTGCGGGAAGCTGTGGTTTTGCCGAGCCTGAGGAAATGTGTCCATGCCGCCCGCTGCCCTCATAGACCCCGACTCGATTGATACGTCTCAGGTGCTCTTTGGACTTGATGAGATCAGGAAGGGTAACCCTCAACGCTTTGAGATGGAACAACTCTCGGCGATTGTGCATTACTCTCCAGAAGAATCTCTGATCGTCGGTTACAAGGACCTGAGCCCTGACGAGTTCTGGGTTCGCGGTCACATGCCCGGCTACCCCTTGATGCCGGGTGTCATCATGTGCGAAGCGGCTGCACAGCTTTGCAGCTTCTATTGCCACAAAGTCGGAATTATTCGCGATGGATTTCTGGGCTTTGGGGGTATGGAAGATGTCCGCTTCCGAGGGACCGTGCGCCCTGGCGACCGACTTCTTGTGGTGGCCAAGGCGGTCAAGGTTCACCGCCGGCAGATGACGTTTGCCACCCAGGGATTTGTTGGGCGCAACATGGTGTTCCAGGCTCAGATCATAGGCGTGGCCCTCACGAATAACGCTTGAACTCATGACTCAGCCTGAAGCGCCAGCTCCACTTTTGCCGGGCCTCCCACTTTACGAACTACCGAAGCCTCCTGGACGGTTGGCTGTGCAAAGCTTGTTTGCGCATCCGGCACCCCTGGAACTGGAGGTGGGCTCTGGTAAAGGCTTGTTCCTGACCAGCGCCGGCGTGGCCAGGCCCGCACATAACATTCTGGGCGTTGAGGTCATCAAGAAGTACGCCAAACGGGGTGCCGAGCGTATTGCCAAGGCAAAACTTCCTAACGTGGCCATGATGAAGGCCGATGTACGACAACTCTGGCTGACCCTTGATGGGCTTGTCGAGCTGGCTGCGGTCCACATTTACTTTCCGGACCCTTGGTGGAAGAAGCGGCACAAGAAGCGCAGGGTGTTTGATGCCGATTTCGTGGCCCGCGTATCGACCGTGCTCAGGGATGGCGGCGAACTGCATATTGCCACGGATGTAGAGGAGTACTTCCACACCATGTGTGCCGAGGTTGCGCCTCGGCCTGAATTCGTGAGACTGCACGAAATTCCCAGCGTGGTTGGAGAGTCTGAGTACCTCACCAACTTTGAGCGCAAGTATCGGATTGAAGGACGACCGATTTACCGGACCGCCTATCGGTTGGACCAATCACTGGCAATTCCGGAGCCAGCCAAGCCGATGGAAGCTGGCCAGTAAATCAGAAGTCGATTGCGCTGAGACTTTCACAAGACTGTTGCGCATGGGGCCCGGGCCATGTATCATGGCAATCCCACCTTGAAACCGAGGGCCCACCCATGCGTCTGCGTTCGCATTTGCCGTTGTTGAATGGCTGTCCATTTCTGGCCGGCCTGATTGCTTCAGTGCTGTTATTCGGCGTCCCGCTTCCGGGCCAAGCCGGTGAACCGGCATTCCTGATTCAGGCCAGTGACTGGTCTACCGCAAGCACGCCCAAGGCGGGCCCGTTCCATGCTGGGCCTTATGAGGTCTTGGTCTGGGAAACGGCGGCTGATCGCTGGACCATGGAACGTGAGGGCACGTCGCTCAGGTTCGCAAAGCAAACAGATCTTCCCGAGGGGCTGCCCCGCTGGAGAACGCTGGGCGAGATCACAATGGCTGCTGAGGATTCTCTCACTCTCAGTCGCAGTACCGACTCCAAGCAGGCTGGAACTCCTGAGGCCGAAGTTGATCGATCGGTTCCACCGGTGGTCTGGATTCGTCAGAAGGGGATCCCGTTCTCCGACGTTCTCGATGTCATTCGTGGCCCGCTGGACGCAATTGATCCTGCCCCCGACGCAAGACGCGAAGGGATTCGCACGAACCAAGAGGGTGCCGATTTCGTGGCTCCAGCATCCGCCGAAGCGTGGAAAGAGCGAGCCTCCGCACTCAGAGACCAGTTGCAGGTGACCTTGGGGCTATGGCCTCAGCCACCAAAAGAGCCGCTTGAGCCACGTGTTTATGGCCTGGTAGACCGGGGCGATTACACCATTGAGAAGTTCGTTCTGAAGACCCTGCCCGGGTTTTACCTCTCAGGCAATATCTACAAGCCCAAAACATCGAGCGGCCGGCTTCCTGCGATCCTTTGCCCGCATGGGCACTGGGAAGATGGCCGAGTGAATCCCGAGGTCCAGCCTCGCTGTATCAGGCTGGCGAAGCTCGGTTTCTTTGTGGTGATGTACGACATGGTGGGCTACAACGACAGCAAGTACTTCAAGCACGAGTTCCTGAACCCGCACCTGAATCGGTGGGGATATAGCCTGCCATCGCTCCAGACATGGAACAGTCTTCGCGTCATGGACTGGCTCTGTGAGCGGCCCGATGTGGATCCCGCTCGGATCGGCTGTACGGGAGAATCTGGGGGCGGCACACAAACGTTCTTACTGGCTGCGCTCGATTCACGTCTGGCGGTGTCGGCCCCGGTGGTCATGGTCTCCGAGGGATTCCAGGGTGGTTGCGTTTGTGAAAACGCAGCCGGCCTCAGGCACGGCACCGACAATGTGGAAATTGCCGCGCTGGCCGCCCCACGGCCCATGAAGCTGGTTGGAGCCACCGGAGACTGGACCGTGCATACCACCAGCCACACGCTTCCAATTCTGCGAGAGGTTTATCGCCTGCTCGGTTTTGGCGAACGCGTGGAGGCAGAGACATTCACATTTCCGCATAACTACAATCAGACCAGTCGGAATGCGATCTATCCGTTCTTGACCCGGGAATTTCTGGGATTCGATGACCTGGAGCGAACTCGGGAAGGAGATCAGACTGTTGAAAAACCCGAGGTCCTCTGGACGTTCAATGACCAGACCCTGGCCCCGTCTGACCGAAAGTCTGCGCTCGAAATTGAGTCCGACCTCACGCACTGGCTCGGGGCAGAAATTCAGAAGATGCAGCCCCAGGCTGGTTCAAAGTTCTGGGCTATGGATCGGCAAGCCTTGCTGAAAACACTCAGGGTCCGACTTGGACTTCGAACGGTATCGGCGGCTGAAGCTCGCGCTTTCGAGGTTCGCAGAATTGATCGGGACGGGGTGAGAATTGCCCACTCACGAATTGAACGAGATACCGATGGTGGCCAGATCCCCACGGTCATGCTTATTCCCACCCATGCAACCGGGCGGCTCACTGTGATTGCTTCCAAGCATGGAAAAGCAGGCCTGGTACATGCCGATGGAACGTTCCGGCCGCTGATCAAGGCGTTGCTGGATTCCGGTCAAACCGTGGTTGGATTCGATCCGCTGCTGGTTGGCGAATCGGCCGACGTGGCAAACCCACACGCAAAGCGCCCAGCCACCGTTCATTATGAAACCTACAACAAGGTGCTTGCGGCCGACCACGCGCAAGATCTTGCGACCGTACTCGGCTGGACCCGTCAGTTACCAGGTATCCATCAGGTGAACCTCGCCGCAGTTGAAGGATTCGGCCCAATCGCCTTGCTCAGCCTGCCGCTGGTTGAGGGGATTGCCCATAGCTATATCGATCTTGAAGGATTCGACTATGGAGACGGCACTGCGGAAATTCCCTCGGCGCTGGATCTGCCAGGCGTTCTTCAGTTTGGTGGGCTACCGGCTGCCGCAGCACTTGCCGCTCCAAAACTGCTCTGGGTAAGCCGCCCTGGAAGCAAAGACCTCAAAGATTGGGCAGAGTCTGCTTATCAGTTGGAAGGGGCCCGTTACCTTCTACGAATTGACGATGCCCCACCCTTCCATGATGAAGTTGTGCGGTGGCTCGATCAATCGGACTGGCCCAAATAAACTCGGGTAACCGATGACTGACGACAGACAATAAAAAAGGTTCCGGTCTCTTCACAAAAGAGACCGGAACCTTTTTTGACTTTGTCATCAAGCTCTGAAAGGGGTAAGCACCTCAGGCACCCTGAACCGTGGGGTGCAATTTCTCATAGGTGCGAGTGCCGGGCTGCTTGCCACAGTCGGCTGCGGCCACATTCATACCGTCGATCTGATAAAGCCGCTGACCGGTTTCTGTAGGATATCGCCCCGTAACGCAGGCTTGGCAAAGTCGATCATCTGGCAGACCAACCGAGCGAGAGAGCGACTCTACTGGAAGGTAGCGTAGGCTGTCGGCCCCCAGCTCGGTCGCAAGCCGTTGCTGAGCTTCTTCAGACAGACTGCCATTGGGCATATCCGCAAATCGAGGGGCAATCAACTGGTCTTTTGAAGACATGTCGATTCCGTAGAAGCACGGGGCGATGATTGGAGGACAGGCCACGCGAAGATGAATTTCTCGCGCACCGCCTCGCTCTCGAATTTCACCCACCAAGGCTCGCAGTGTGGTTGAGCGAACAATACTATCTTCAACCAGTAGCACGCGCTTCCCCTTCAACACCTCGGGAAGGGGCGTATATTTGACCCGAACCTTGTCAGCCCGATCAGAATTTCCTTCGATAAAGGTGCGCCCGACATAACGATTGCGCATCAGCCCTTCGACGGAAGGCACCCCAAGAGCAAAGGCCATGGCGTCTGCCGCGGCTTTGGCCGTGTCTGGCACGGGAACCACAATCAGGTCCTCACCGGGCGGAACATCTTCCAGCGAGGCCAGTTCTCGGCCCAGCGAGGCGCGGCTGAGGTAAACCGAACGATCGTCGAGCGTGCTTGCCACATTGGCAAAGTACACCCACTCAAAGAAGCAGTGAGCAGTCCCCTTGCGGGCCGCGAATCGTTCGTACCGGATACCCTCTGGACCGATCACGGCTAGAGTTCCGGGTTCGAGCGATCGAATGTTCCGGAAACCCAGGTTTACCAGTGGCACACTTTCACTGGCGGCCGCAAAAAGTGGCCCCGGCACTTCCTGACGATTGCCATCGGCATCAACGGTCTCAACCACATCGTTCGCAATACAAAGAGGCCGGATACCCAGTGGATCTCTGGCAATCACCATTTCACCACGAGCGGTGAGCAGAACCACGTTGTACGCACCATCAAACTTCTCGGCCATGCGTGCGAACACGCCTCGCCAGTCTGGATCGACTCCCTCATGCTGCAACTCATACGAGATCGAATGCATGATGATCTCAGTATCTGTATCGCGCTTGAGGTGGTAATCCCCCTTCTCAAGAAGCTCTTGCTTGAGATCCTGATAATTGGCGAGTTGGCCATTAAAGGCAAAAGCGAACCACTTGGCTTTACGCCCATGCGAGCGTTCAAAGGGCTGTGCGTAGCTTTTATCGTCTTTGCCACAGGTGGCATAGCGCACGTGGCCAATGGCGGCCGGCCCCTGTTGCTTCTGGAGAATGGCTTCTAGCTTGTTTCTCTGATTGACCCGAAAAGCTTCAGCAACCGTCCCCAGTTCCTTGTAAGTTTCAAGAAGGGCTTGGCGGTGCGGGTTGAAACTGGTCATCCCAGCAGCCAGCTGTCCACGGTTCTGGATATCCAGCAACATGCGGGGCACCAGGCGTGCCACACTGTTGATATCGCCCTTGATGGGAACCAGAGGAGAAACCGGCCGGTTCGGCAGGTGATAGACCGCAACAACGCCACATTCGTGTTGCAAGGTTTCCAGACTGATCCCATCATTCATCATCGAGGGCCTCGACAGCGGAAGGACGCTACCTCGGCCCTGGCAGTAATCTGCCTTGGCCAGCTCAATTTCATGATTATAATGTCGAACCCGGGACTTCACAATCTTCATCAACCTTTCCGTCGGTTCAGGGATTTGAACTGAGGTCGGGAAGTCTCCGGTTTTTTGGTCTGCTTTTGCGTAATCGTTGCAAGTTACGGTGAATCGGCCATCAGGACTCACCGGAATTGTCTGGCTTTAATCCAGAACCACTTTGGTTAGGCCAAACCAGACGGTCGCGGATTTTTGAAAAAGCTGTGGTCAGGGAGGTCGGAATGGGTCCAGATCCTGTCAGGCAAGACGTAGTCGCCTCGGCGCATACTTGGGTTGTGAAGGTGGGGACCAACGTCTTGGCCGCCGCCGATGGCACCCTTGACCATGATCGAATTGACCAACTTGCCGAGCAAATTGTGGCGATCGCCTCTACAGGGACCCGCGTGGCGCTGGTCAGTTCTGGCGCGGTTGGCGCGGGCATGGGCCAGCTCGGCTGGAAGACCAGGCCCGAGTCTTTGCCCCAGTTGCAGGCGGCGGCGGCCGTGGGGCAGGCCTACCTCATGCGCGCCTACAATGAGAGGTTCCGGCACCATGGGTGGCACGCGGCCCAGTTGCTGCTGACTCACGAAGACTTCGATCACCGGGTGCGCTATCTCAATATGAGAAATACGCTATCTGCACTTTTTGATGCGAAGGCCGTGCCGATCATTAATGAGAACGACACAATTAGTATTGATGAAATCAAGTTTGGAGATAATGACCGGCTTGCCGCCATGGTGGCAAACTTACTGCAAGCACCGCTGCTCGTCATTTTGAGCGTGGTGGATGGGCTTTATGAGGGAGATCCCCATGCCCCCAATGCAGGCGAACCGATCCGGGTTGTTTCTGATCTCGATGAAGAGGTGCTCGGCCTGGCTCGTTCTAGCAAGAGTACGCTGGGCACCGGCGGGATGCGAAGCAAGCTCCAGTCCGCACGACTGGTCACCTGTGCGGGCGGTTCGGTCATCATTGCATCGGGCCGGGGCAAGGAAACGCTCAGGGCGATTCAACGCGGTGAGCAGGTTGGCACCCTCTTCCTGGGCACTGGCAAGTCTAGAACCGCCAGGCATCGCTGGATCGGTTTGACCGCACGGCCGAAGGGGCAGATCCTGGTGGACGCCGGGGCCAGGATTGCGCTTGAGTCAGGCAATGGGAGCCTGCTCGCGATTGGGATGGTGGATGTGGTGGGCGAATTCGAGAAGGGAGACGTGGTGGGGATTCAAGATCCGGAAGGGAACGAATTCGCTCGCGGACTCACCAATTATTCCACGGCTGAAGCTCTGAAGATTCGAGGGCTGCGGAATGAGCAGGTTCGGCAAATTCTGGGCACGCAATACGACGAGGTGGTTCATCGAGACAATCTGGTTCTAACCTGAGCCAGACGCAGCGCAACACGAGATCATCATTCCCGGACCGGCAACACGAGATCGTGGAATTCGAACCGAAAATGGGCGGTGTCTCGAATGTTCCCATAGAACCGCAAGGTGGTTGGGGCGTCATTCTCTGCGGAGTCGACCAGCCCCAGAGTTACCCGGAACTCAAGTGGATCGAATCGCTTGGATTGGTTGGTGCTGAAGCGGAACGGTCGTCCCTTGGAATCGGCAACTTCCAGGTTCGCCACAATCCGTTCGAGTTCCGTGTTCATAAGGTCTACGCGTCGGCGATTCCCGCGGCGGAAGACCGCCATCTCCGACCATCCTTCGGTGCGAGCGACCAGGTCGAGCGAGAGACCGTTCTCTCCAGGATTCTTGATCAGACTTGCGCGCTGGATGGAGAGTTCGCCACACTGGGCAGGGGTGGGAAATTCCATGTTGCCGTCGGCACGGTTCATGATCAGTTCATAAGGCTCATAGCGTCGGCTCTCAATTTCCGCATCGAGTTCAAGAACCAGGCTGCGGATCATGGGATTCGTGCCGGCTGGTCGCTTGAGCGCAAGACCGAACGGCCAGACCACGTTTGCCGTTCCAGGCATGGCAAAGTTCGAAGGTGGACCGTCAATGAACACCGCCTGATCGGCCTGGACCAAATTCGCGCCCGTACTATCGACCGCCTCCAGAATTCGAACGTCGGTGATTGACCGGAGCACAATTCGGGGCTCAGTCAGGATTTCCAGGCGGATCGTGGGCGGTGGATCGGTTGGAAAGGCATTTCCACCAGCCCGCCGCCGGGGTGCATTTTCGCCTTCGTAAGACTTCACCACCAGGCAAAGTGGTCCACTGGTGGTTCGATCCAGGGGGGCCTGCTTCGGGACAGGCCCTAAGTGGAAAACCGGCTCGCCCCGCACGCCGAAAACGGGCGATTCATGATCTTGAACCCAGTTTCCCGCGAGTTTCAGGGTGGTTAGCAAGTCCCAGAAATTCTCAGGCTCGCGGTTTTCAAGCTGGACCCGGTTCTGGATCCAGGTTGGATCTGCCCCAGGGTCAATTTCAAAGCGAAACCCCGTCTGCTCTCGAATCGTTCGCAGGACATCGGCAATCGGCTGTTCGCCAGGCGGAAGTTTCACCAAAGTGGGGCGGACCAGCAACGACCGTTCGATTCGTTCCAGCAGGTATTCCGCGCGGGCCTGAACCTCGGGATCATTGGCCTTGCGTGCCAGACTGAGCGCGCGGAGGGACGTTCGACCCTGCTCAACAAGGGCCTTGCTGGCAGACTCTCGCTCCGAATACTTCGTGGAGCCAAGCGTGGCAACCAGCGCGGTGGTGGCGTCGGCGGAATCGGCCTCTTTTTGAGGACCGAACACCAACAAGCTGCCAACCAACAGAAGCAATCCAGGCATACCGTCAACCTCCAGCGTGGGCGATCTGGTACTCGTTCCTTCCGGAATCACTCACGGAATCGGAACGTCCTGGAACTCGAAGGGAATATCTTGAGATGCCACGATGGCATCATAAAAGGCCAGCCGGACCGGCTTCCGAGAGGGGTCGGAGGGCAGAATCGCTAGCCGCATCCGGATCGAGCCGCTTTCTTCGTCAATCTCGATCGGCACAACGGTCATCGGTTTTCCCTGGCTGTCGACCACTTCACAAAGATGTTCCAGCAACTGAGCAAGGTTCATGCCCGGCCCATGCACCAGGCTGGCCAGGGCAGAGTCGGTATTTTCTCGTGTCGAAAGCTCGATTTCGACACTGGGTTGAGCGTCAACCGGAGCCAGTTCCACCGATTTGATGGCGAGGCGAAACGATCCATTCTCGTAAGAACGACCCGCGCTCTCGTTTAGCGTAATCTGCAGCGGAGTCGACCTGCGCTGGAGGACGGTCAGAGGAATCGTCCCCTTGAGCTTCTGAACCAGGCGACCGGGCTGTTCGGGCAGGGCCAGTTCCATGGTGGTGGTCAGGCACGGCCCGGAACCACCGTCGAGCAACATCAAAGGCGACTCAAAAATTGGCAACTGCCCCGCCAGTTCGCCAGGAGCATGTTCCCGCTTGATCAAGGAATGACCGAGTTCGTCCGAGGCAAGCTCAAGGCGAACCCCAGAGGTTGCAAAAAGAATGAGCCTGGGCTCACTCATGACTTGAAGCTGCAAGGTGAAGACTCGGAAGGCTTCAGGCTCCTCCATTTCACCAAGGGTTGGCTCAAAGTTCTGGTTCTTATGAACGTTGGCGCTCAGAAGTTTGGTCCGGAACGGCCCCTGATCTTTGACAAAGCCTGGTGCCGACCTTCGGCTTGCCACCAGCGTCAGACAGGCAGAGACCGTGGTCTCATCATCTTCGCCTTCCATCACGCTGACAGCCCGAACCCCACAGGATTGTTCCAGATGCCGGACCACATTCCAGTAGCTCGGCTCCACGTCGAGGGGCAATGGAGCGACCTGGGCATGCTCCAGGCCTTTGACCTGATCCAATCGAATCGGTCGCCCACCACTCTGGCTCAGAGCCTCAACTACCGCACCCAAAGAGATGGGATGAGTCCAGCGTTCGATACGTACCGGCTCTAGCACAAGACGACTTTCCACCTCGTGCAAGATGGTTGTCGCACGCGCCTTGACCTCCAGGTCTCGATGCTCTTGTGCGGTATGGAGCAGCGGGATAACACGCGCACCCAGCTCCAGGAGCGATTGTTGTGCGCTCTCACGGGTGCTGAATCGCGGTGAGCCGAGCTGATCGATCAGGGTCGACAGATCATCGTCGAGCAACACCGGTACGAGGAGCGCGGCCAGTAAGAAGCAGGTATAAGGCACGAGAGTCGATCTCCCGTCGTCAGGTTGTGAGTCTAAAGGGTGCAAAAATCAAGTGGTCGGCAAGAGGCGAGGTCAGGTCGTTCCAGAAAGTTCATCAACATTCGCATGCATTTGAAACTGGCTGGATTTGGAGCATGGTCAGGGAAGCGGAACGTCATGCAATTCCACTACCGCTTCCGACTCGGCCCGACCGAGATCGTAAAGCCGGATCTCTGCGGGGGGGCCAATTCCTTCGTTCGGCATCAAACGCAGGCCCATGCGAAGTCCGTCGTTCCCAGGCTGCGGATTGAAGGGGAACCACTGCGTGAACAGCCGGCCTTGGGCATCCACAATCTCTACCTGGCTTTGGGATTGGCCCGGTGTGAATCGGAATGCCGTGAATTCTTGGCCAAAAGGGCCCTGGTTCGGGTTCCCAGAGGGTTCAGGCTTCTTCATCTTCACCGTGAGTTCAATGGTGGTGAATTGCTGGTTCGGTTCATCTTTGATGTCGTGGACCTGAAGCGTCATCTCACTGCTCTCAAAGGTCTTCCCTTTCGCGTTCGCAAGCTGGATCACAAACGGTTCGTTGCGGCGCGACATCAAGACCACGGGCACCACCAGCTTGAGTTGCTTGATCGTTTTGGCCGTGGGGCTGGGCGGACTGAGCATGACCTGAAGCTGAAGCATGGAGCCGCCAGCCATCCCATTGAAACCCTGGAATCGGTTCACGGCAGATGGGTCTGAAGGTGGGGCCAGCGAGCGACCGGTGTCATCCATCGCCTCCACAATTTTCATGTTCCCATTCTGAACCATGGTCAATCTTGGCTCGGGAATGATCTGAATTCCCACGCCAAAGGTTTCGGTCATAACACCAGCCTGTGCGACCTTGGCCTGCTCTCCATCAACCTTCAGGTTCCCCGCGCCGGGTTGGACAACAACACCAGGGGCCCCATTTTGATTGAACACTCGGTCACGGTGATGAAGCACATTCGTGGCAATACTTCGGACCGGGCCGGCAACACTGGAGGGCCCCGGCAGGCCATTATTCATAAGCAGTTGCAGGCTGGCGCCACGCTTCCTGGCCTGGGGAGCATTGCCCGCAACCTGCATCATTTGATTTGCGTTGGAAACCATGAGTCCCGATTCGCGACACAGCCGGTCAATTGCCTCCCAGAATGGGACCGGCTCCGCGGTTTCCAGGGTGATTCGCTTTTCGTTCCAAACCTGAGCGTTCTCTGGGAACAGAGCAATATTCACACTCGCCTGTTCACCCAGGTCGCTCACCACCTCCAGAATGGAACGATTCCGATACCCCAATTTCACCAGGGTTGGTTCAACCATGATCCTGGCTTCGATCTCCGAGAGGAGATTCGTGGCCCGAGTCCGGCGCTCGATATCTTCGTTACGCGTCGCCTCGCGCAGGGCGGTAAGTGCCTGAGCCCCCATCCGCTTCAAGGCCTCGGTAGCAGCCTCACGCTCGTTGAACCGAGGAGAACCCAGTTGCTCAACAAGCTGCGAGGGATCTCCCTGCTGGCCGGCGAGTGAAAGCAAGAGAACCAAGGTCCACATCGGGTTGTGCTCCTGCGGCCGCCATCTGCCCACCAGTACCGTGGGTGAAGAACTCTAGTTAGGAATATCTTACCCCAAAGCTCCCAGGTTGCGCCGAGGGAAGACCGTTGAGATTCTTGAGGGAGCAAACCGGTTGCAACGGTTTGGGGGCTGGAACCGGAATGAAATAGCAGCAGTTTTAGTGCCAGACACCGCGGTCGAGTGTTCGGTAGCCAACCGCTTCGGCCACATGGTGGGGCTGGATCTCGCTGGAATCCTCAAGATCGGCGATGGTGCGTGCCACCCTGAGCACACGGTCATGGGCACGCGCAGAGAGACCAAGTTCCTCCATCGCCCCTTTCAACAGGCTGGCCGCTTCTGGTTTCAGGGTACAGAACTTCCGGATCATTCTGGGGGTCATCCGGCCGTTCACCACCGGACTGCGATCACCAAAGCGTGCGGCTTGCCTGGCTCTGGCACGCATGACCAAGGCACGCAGTTCCTCAGACGATGGGCCGGGAGGCGCTTCAGACAATTGAGAGAATGCAACCGCCGGTACCTCTACGTGCAGGTCAATCCGGTCCAGTAGGGGGCCACTGATTTTGCTCAGGTATTTTTCGACCTGGGGGGCGGAACAGTTACAACTCCTTCTGGGGTCAGACCGGTAACCACAAGGGCAGGGGTTCATGGCTGCCACCAGAATGAATTCCGCAGGGAACGTCACCGCCCGGAGTGCCCGGCTGATGGTTACCTGGCCTTCTTCCAACGGCTGCCTGAGAACTTCCAGGGTTCTACGATTGAATTCGGGCAGCTCATCCAGGAATAACACTCCTTTGTGCGCCAGGCTAATTTCACCAGGCTGGGGGATGGTTCCGCCGCCAACTAACCCGGCATCACTCACGGAGTGGTGGGGCGAGCGGAACGGGCGGATGGCCATCAGCGGCTCACCAGGGCGCAACAATCCCATGGCGCTGTAGATGCGCGTGGTTTCCAGACTTTCCGTGGGCGAGAGTGGGGGCAAAATCGTGGGTAATCGTTTGGCAAGCAGGGTTTTACCCGTCCCCGGCGGTCCGATCATCAAAACGTTGTGACCGCCACTGGCAGAAATCACCAGGGCCCGCTTGGCGTAGTCTTGGCCTTTGACGTCCGAAAAATCTTCTTCCTGAACAGCCAGACGCTGGAAAATTTGTTCCAGGTCAATCACTTTGGGTTCAAGCTCACGCTGGCCACTCAGCAGGGCCACAGCCTCGGCAAGGCTCCCCACCGGATAAACATCAATCCCCTCAACCACGGCGGCTTCGCCAGCATTGGCTGTGGGCACAATGAGGCCGTCTCGCCCTTCGGCCGCCGCGTTCAGGGCCATGGCCAGGGCCCCTTTAATCGGCCGCGTTTCGCCAGTCAGAGCCAATTCACCAACAATCGCCAGGTTCCGGACCGATTCAACCTGGATCTGCCCGCTACTGAGCAGCATTCCGATGGCAATCGGTAGATCGAACCCGCCCGCATCCTTGCGCAGGTCGGCCGGAGCCAGGTTGATGACAATATGCTCGTTACCCAGGCGGCGGAATCCGGAATTCACCATTGCCCGTTCAACCCGGAACGTGCTTTCACGAACCGCGGTTTCGGCAAGGCCCACAAGAAAGGTTTTCGCTTGCCCGCCAAGCGAGACATCGACCTCAACCTCTACAGGGGCGGCATCGATTCCAATCAGCGTATACGAAGGCAATTTGCAAAGCATGAGCGGTGGCGCCAACGACAAGAGTTGGCCCACGCTCAAGGCATAGCGGGAATGGGCCGGTTACAGGTCTTGGACTACATTTGTAACCGGCCACCACGGTCTCCGCAAGAAAGCAGATCACTCCGGGAAAAGCGGAGTAGAAAGATAGCGCTCTCCGAGGTCAGGAAGCAGCACAACGATCAGCTTTCCTGCATTTTCCGGCCGACACCCCACCCGAATCGCGGCCGCTGCCGCGGCACCACAGGAAATACCACAGAGCATTCCCTCTTCCTTGGCCAGCCGGCGCGTCATCTCAAAGGATTCGTCATCCTTGACCAGCAACACTTCGTCAATGATGTCCAGGTTCAAGACATCGGGAATGAAGCCCGCGCCAATTCCTTGGATTTTGTGCTGGCCGGGGTGCAGAGGTTGGCCATTTCGCTTCTGGGTAATCACTGGAGACGTTGCCGGTTCCACGGCAATAACTTGCACGGAAGGCTTCTTGTGCTTCAGGGCCTCACCGCACCCGGTGATTGTTCCACCGGTTCCCACTCCACACACCAAGATATCAATCTCACCCGCGGTATCTCGCCAGATCTCCTCGGCAGTTGTCCGACGATGGATTTCTGGGTTGGCGGGATTCTTGAACTGCTGGGGCATGAACGCGTTTGGCAAAGTGCGTACCAGCTCTTCGGCTCGCCGCACGGCCCCTGGCATCCCTTCGTTGGCCGGGGTCAGCACAATCTCGGCCCCAAACGCCTTGAGCAACCGACGGCGTTCCAGGCTCATGCTCTCCGGCATGGTCACCAGCAAACGGTAGCCGCGAGCCGCACAGGTGAACGCCAGGCCGATTCCGGTATTGCCGCTGGTTGGCTCTACAATAGTCGTTTCTGGACCGATGAGTCCCGCCGCCTCGGCGGAATCGACCATCGACACGCCGATCCGGTCCTTCACGGACCAGAGCGGATTGAAGTTTTCGAGCTTGGCCGCCACGGTCGCGGTACACTCAGACGATACACGACGCAACCGGATGAGCGGCGTGTTGCCAACACACTGGGTAATATCGTCGTAAATTCTTCCGCGCACTCGTAGGTCGTCGGCCGGGGCCATGCTCTCAACTCCTCATTCGATCCCGGGGATGTCAACGGACTCAACTGGATCAAAAAGCCAGGCCTCATGCCGCCCGGCCAGGTTCGTGAATGGTTAACGCTGTTTAGCGTACGCGACGGACCCAGCGGATGGGATGCGGGCTTTGCATGGGGGCTGCAACAGCAGGCACACAGATGAACTGGGCTGGAGCACTGGCAACGGCCGGTGCGGGTGCAACTGGGGTCAGCGGCACGGAGTACGGCTGATACATCTGAGCAAACCCACCCACAAATTGGGTTGGGGGATCAAAGGCCGCCTGGGCTGCCCCAACCGATGTATAAGACTGCCCACCGCCACCGCCATGCGCATGAGAACGAGATGGTACCAAAACCACCATCCCCAAAAGCAGACAGGTCAAGGCCTGGTAAAACCGATTCATGCTTCGCTCCTAGCAAAACCCGGAAATTCCGCGAATTTCCTGCAAGCCAGTCCTTTGATATCGGCCATGATAATACCAGAGACTTCACGGAACGCGAAGGGGAAGCAAGTCAGGCCTTCCCGCCACAGTCAAGGCAGGAAATCTCGTGGGTGCCTCCACGGCGATCTCGGGGGCCCAGGTTCAACCTGAACCAACAATTTACAACACCCTTGCCCATGGGCATCAGGCTCACACCGGCGTAAGATCCAGGGTAGCAACCAGAGGAACCAGACTCCTACCCTCAATCCTCTTCATTATACAGATTATTCAGCTCAGGTTACCCATGCAGAACTCATCTTCCGGCGCACCCGCCAGACCTTCTCACGCCGTTGGAGCCGCCGACCAGGAAGCCACCCTGATTCCACAGGTCGGGTGGCATTTCCTGCACCTGTTTTTTCGGGTCGACCGCGTGGCCCTGGCTCGGCTTAGCTCCCAGGAACGCGGTCTTGTTCGCCAGCGGTTCGTGGAAGCACTCCGTCCCTCTGGCGAAACATCACCCGCACAAATTCAATGCTTTGCGATGGTGGGTCACAAGGCCGACCTTGGAATCATGATGGCAGGTCCAGATCTGACCGCACTTCACCGCGTTCAACTGGACCTACAGTCCGATGTTCTGGCCCCAATCCTGAATTGCACCTATTCGTTTTACTCCATCACCGAGATCTCCGAATACGTACCGGACGTTGAGGCATACGGCCGAATTCTGCGCGATCGTGAAAAGATGGATCCCGAAGGTTCGATCTACAAAACACGAATGACTCAGTACGCCAGCCGGCTTGAGGCCATGAATCGCCAGCGGCTATATCCAGAATTCCCGGACTGGCCCTGCGTCTGCTTCTACCCTATGAACAAGATGAGAGTTGGCCCAGACCAGAACTGGTACCTCATTCCATTCGAAGAACGGATGGAAATGATGGCCGATCACGGGAAAAGTGGCATGAAATTCGGCGGCAAGGTCAGCCAGGTCATCACCGCCTCCACCGGGCTGGATGACTGGGAATGGGGCGTGACCCTTTGGGCCAAGAACCCACTCTTCCTCAAAGAGATTGTTTATACCATGCGCTTTGACCGCGCCTCGGCACAATATGCGGAATTTGGACCGTTTTACCCGGGCTACTTGCTGTCACCCGAGGAACTGGTCACGCAGATTCGGCTTTGATTTTGACGGTTCGGACTACCGGTTAAACCATGTCTGCTCCGTGTGGAATCGTGTTCTCAAAGTACGTCTCTTTTTTGATTCTTGAGTAAAGGAGTCTGCCGATGTGGAACTGTCCCAAGTGCGAGACCAAGGTTGACTCAGGCTTTGACGTTTGCTGGAAGTGCGGGACCACCCGCGACGGGGTCGAAGATCCTGAGTTCCGATCGGCGGACGAAGTGCCTCCAATCAAGGACCCCAGGTACGATCCCATCGCCACCCCAGACCCTTCCATCAAGGCCAAGTGGACCACCGTGCACGGTGAGCCCCAAGACGAACTGGTTCCCTGCTACCAGGCTGGTAGCCTGCCCGAAGCCAAGTTTCTGGCAGATCTACTGGTAGAAGCAGGCTTGCCGGCCGTCTGTGATACCTCGGATTTCCAGGACAGCCTGGGAACCTGGGACGGCAACCCACGCGTCTATTGCCGGGCTCCCGATTTTGAGCGGGCTCGCACGCTTCTCACCGATTACGAGACCAAGCAAAAGCACCGCGCAGAGTCTTGATTCAGCCGCTGTATCAAAACTGGGACTGGCTCCAAGTCCGCGAGTTGCCTGTTCCAGCTTTTGATTTCGACTTTGTAGTGGTTCATGTTTGGGTTGCCGATGCAGGACAGCCACCCCCGGCTGTCTCTTTTTTTGTGAAACCCAATAGTGAACCACTGTAAAAAAAGGCCCTTGCCAGCTTCCATCGGGAAGCTGGCAAGGGCCTGAATCTTGACCTGATTCCAAGCTGTTCCAAGCTCAGGGAGCGGCGAACAGGTAGATCTTGGAATCTGCGGAAGCCACGGCAATCTGTTTGCCGTCTGGGCTCCAGCTCAGGCCATAGGATGGGGTATTGGTTCCCACCTTTTGCTGCAGGACCTGCGTACCGGCATCCACGTCCCACACGATCAGTGTGCCTGCATACCCAATAGACGCCAGCCGCTTGCCGTCTGGGCTCCAGCTCAGACCATAAACATCGTCTGGGTGACCGGTCAGGGTTTTAACTTCCTTGCCGTCGGCGATGTTCCAGATCTTGATTGTCTTATCCACCGAACCGCTGGCCACCTGGGCGGCGTCTGGAGGACGAACTGCCAGGCAGTAAATGGCCGCGGTATGGCCTTCACTTTTGCGCAGCTCGGCACCGTCGGCTGGGTTCCAGTACTTGATCAGTTTGTCATCGCCGGCCGAGATGATCACGTCTCCCTTGGGGACCACGGTCACGGCATAAACCACATTTTCATGGGCTTTCTCAATGGCCTTTTCCTGGGCCGATTTCGTGAGGTCCCAAATCCGTACGCTCTTATCGGCACCGCCGGTTACGGCCTTGGCCACGCCTGGAATCCAGGCCACGCTGTAAACCTGGGCTCCGTGGCCGTTAAGAGTGGCCACGGCGCCTACGTTGGTGAGCGGGATCACCCTCAGCGTTTTATCTTCACATGCGGCAATGGTTGACATGTTATCGGCCTTCATCAGCACACCGCGGATCGGGCCGCCGTAGGGTCCCAGGGTCTGGACCACGGCCTTGGCTGGATCTGGCTGGGAAAGGTCGAGAATCCGAACGGTATGATCGGCGAGGCCGGCCGCCAGAGTCTTGTTATCGGGGCCCACGGAAAGGCTCAGGACGGCCGCCGGCAGGGGCGGATAGGCCACAACCGGTGCACCACTGGCTGGATTCCAGACGCGGATCGACTTATCGTCTGAGCCGGTCAGGAGCTTCTGCTGATCAGGAGAGAAGAGTACCGAGCGAATGGCTTCCGTGTGGCCGGCCAGGGTTCGGACTTCCGTTCCGTTGTTGATGTCAAAGACTTTGGCAGACTTGTCGGCCGAACCTGTGACCACCTGAGATCCGTTGGGATGAATGGCAACCGAGTGAATCGGCCCGGTGTGGCCTGCAAAAAGTCGCACGGCGGCCGGTTTCCAAACGCGAACCTTGTGGTCTGCCCCAACGGAAACGACCTGGGCATTGTCGGGCAGGGTGCCCACGCCCAGCACCGGTGCTCCATGCGCTGAGTGGAGCTGAAGTTCCCGGCCACTGGCCGCATCCCAGAACCGTACCGTGTTATCTGCGCCACCAGTTGCCACCCGATTTCCGTCGTTTGAGAGGTAAACCGAGGTGACCGCACCCGCGTTT
This sequence comes from uncultured Planctomycetales bacterium, assembly GCA_903926465.1. Taxonomy (GTDB): domain Bacteria; phylum Planctomycetota; class Planctomycetia; order Isosphaerales; family Isosphaeraceae; genus CAIYJE01. Next base: position 83,341 of record CAIYJE010000160.1, on the reverse strand, counting down.
CCGCTGCCAGTCGCCACGTTCATGCCGTCGGCCACGGTCCAGATCTTGAAGGTCTTGTCCGCGGAACCGGTGACCAGTTTCTGGCCGTCTTGGCCGACATTCAAGGCCGTCACTGCTTCGCCGTGGCCTCCAAAATCACGAACGCTCTTGCCTTCGTTGATATTCCAGAGTTTTGCGAGCTTATCGGCCGACCCAGAGAGGAGCAAGTTGGAGTCATTGGGGGCAAATGCCAGGGCGTTGATGCGAGCGCCATGACCGGCCAGGGCCTTCACTTCGGCCCCATCGGCCACGTTGTAAACGCGAATTTGGTGATCTTCAAAGCCCAGGGCAATTCGGTTGCCATCGGGCTGAAGAGCCAGGGAGGTGATGGGCGTGGGAAGGTTTTCCCATTTCTTGACCTCGGCCCCATCGGCCACGTTGTAGACGTTTGCCTGCTTTGCGCCTGTGGCCAAAAGCACCCGCCCGCCGTCGTTAGAAAGGCTGAGCGCCACGGCCGGCGATTCACCGATCGGAATTTCCTTGATCAAGGCTCCATCGGCGAGGTTCCAGATTCGGACCACTTTGTCGTCGCCGGTGGTTGCGGCCCGGTTCCCATCTCCGCTCAATGCGAACTGCGCTATGGGTCCCTTGGGATCAATGATTCGAGGGTCGACCAGCGGAAGTTGCCAGAGCCGGGCGAGCCCGTCTGAACCGGCAGAAACTAGCTGCTGATTATTGGGGGTGTAAGCCAGAGCGAGCACCGAATCCGAAGGAGTCTCGATGACCCCCTGAGCCGTGCCATCGGCCGGATTCCAGAACCGGATCGTGCGGCTCTTGTCTCCGCTAGCAATCTGGGCGTTATCCGCGCGCCAGGCAAGTGATTCCACCTCAGAGCCATGTCCGGCCAGATCACGAGGGGCAGGGGAGGCACCATCCCAAAGTCGGACAAGGTTACCGGTGGCAAACCCGATCAACTTGCCATCTGGGCTTGCCGCCAGGGCATGCAAGCCGGCTGGCTGACCAGCCAGCTCCTGGGTTGGGGCGGCCACCGGCCGGGCCCAAATTCGCGCTGACTTATCGAGACTGCCGGTTAGAAATTGTTTCCCGTCCGGACTGGGGGCCACGGTCAGGACCAGGCTTCCGTGTCCTTCGAATTTATGCTGCTCTTTGCGTGCAACCGGATCCCAGAGCCGAACCGTGTTATCGAACCCCACGGAAACCAGGGTTTGCCCATCCGGGGTCCAGGCAACCGAGTAAACAGGCTCGGTATGCCCTTCAAGCGTGCCAATAAGCGAAGCTTGCTGGGCCGTGGCCAAGCCAATCACCAGGCCCAGGCTTGCAAACAATGCCAGTGCCTTGGGCCAGAGTCTCGGGCGGTAATTCATGGTGTCTGTCTCCGGGATCCCGTGCGATGCCAGTTCACAGTCGGCGGGGTGAGGTAAGGAAGGAGGGGAGAGGGAGTGAGAGAGTCGATGCGCGAAGCTTGTGAGATTTTTGACCATAGACGCGATTCGCCGCCGTTGCAACGCCTTACCCACCCACAAAAACTCTCCAGGACGAACAATTTGCCCGAAGCGCAACGCTTTTGCGGACCGATTGAACCTGAGAAGTTGACCTTTTTGAGGTTCCGCATGGTATGGTGTTTTGATTCCACAACAGGGAGGGCGGTTCGGTGAGCGAACCCGGTATGAACGCACGATACTGGCTTGTCTTACCAAACGGCTCACAGCAGCTTATCGATCCGACGAGGTTCGACCTTGCTGCCATGGCGGTGCGGGCCCGCAGGCTTGGTGGCTCACTGGTTGCCGAGGTTCCAGGCGAAACCGCGGACCGTCGCCTCGTTTTACCAGACGCAGCCGTCCGACAAGCATTCGAGCCCCCGATTCAGGCGGTTGGCCCGCTGTTCCGGAATCGGCTCGAACAGATTTTTAACTGCAGGGTGGAATTTTCACTCGATATTGCCACCCGGGCAACATCCAGAGTGCTTGGCGGTTATTACCGCCGCCGCCGCTTGGTTCGGGTCTACTCCCATGATCGAGAGACCGGCCGCAGGCCCCTCGAAGAGCTATTTGACACCTTCCTCCACGAGGTTGCACACCACCTCGAATACACCGAACCCTCTTCGTTCCAGGCTCGTGCCTGCCAGCGCAAGCGTGGCCAGATGCATAGCCCGCTCTTCTGGCGGATCCTCAGCGAGTTGAAGCAACGCTGGGAAAAGAGCCAAAGAGGCCAGAGCTTCTCGCTGCAAATCGAGGTTGAGGAAACCGAGTTTTTCGAATCCGAAGCTCTGGACCCAACAGATGAGCCAGCCTCCCTGTTCCCGCCAGAGGGTGACCCCGTATGATGCTGGTATTGACCGGAATCTGTTCGCACCGCTGAACCCTTTGATCTCGAACTCCTCATGTCGAAACCGCCAGGCGCGGACCGCGTACCGTCTGCCAGTTCAAACCTGGCTCCTAGCAAACCCAAGTGGGACCCGTCACAACGGTCAACCGTGGGCCTGGACCTGTTGATACTGCTGGCCTTTCTGACGGTCGCCTTTCTGCTCGGTGTCTTTCCAATCAATGACACCGACTTCTGGTGGCATCTGCGTACCGGCGATCTCATTCGCCAGTCCGGCCAGATTCCCCGAGTCGATCCTTTTCTTTTTGGTGGCCCGAAAGAGAAGCCCTGGACTGACCTCCACTGGGGGTTTCAGGTCCTGATCAGCATTGGCCATGAACTGGGCGGAATCGACCTGCTCACTCTGGGCAAATGTGCCATCATCACTCTTGCCATTGCGGTCTTGATTCTGGCCAGACCGAGACGCTGGCCCATGGAGGTCATGACTCTGGCCGGCCTGCCCGCACTCTTGCTGCTCGGCGGCCGGATGTACGTGCGCCCTGAAATTCTGAGCCTAATGTATCTCTCAATCACTTTTGTTCTGATCTCAAACTGGCGGAATCGACCCTGGCTTTCCCTGCTTTTACCGCTTGTCATGGCTCTCTGGGTCAATTCCCATGCACTCTTCGTACTTGGGCTGATCATCATCGGCTGCGGCCTGGTTGATGCCGCAACGCAGCCAGGCGCATGGACGGGCGAACGGAAGCGGTGGTGGAAGATTGTGGTTGCGGGAGCCATCCTGAGTGGATTTGCCTGCCTGCTCAATCCCTACGGGCTTCAGGGAACCTTGTTCCCGCTCAAGCTCCTGGGAACGATGGCGAACCCGATCTTTGCCGAGACGATCGCAGAATTAGAGTCTGTACCGCACTTTTTGACCCGTGCCGGATGGTACAACCCCAATGCCTTGCTGCTGCTGGGAACTCAAATTCTGGGGGCCTTGAGTTTTCTCATTCCCATCGGCGCCAATACATTCAGAGCGATCCGGCGAACGCCGGCCGCTGGCGATACGCCGGAACCGGAAAAGCCGGCAAGCCGGACCCGTGCTACTCGGAAGGCGACAGCTAAGCAACCGGCCAAGCGTGGGGCGACGTCCGGATCCAGCTCCGAACCTGACTGGCATCCAAGCGTTTTTCGATTGCTGATCTTCATGATTTTCTCTCTTTTGAGCTGGCGGGCAACCCGAAACAGCCAGCAGTTCGCGGCGGTTGCCCTGGCGGTGACCGCGTGGAACCTGGGCGAATGGGTGGCATTCCGACGGACCCGAACTCGGGTGCGCAACAGCGCCCAGGGATTAACGGCACCGCCTGAAAGAATGATCGGAAAGTTCACGGCACTTGGAATTCTGGTCACCGTTGGCTTTCTGGTGGTTTCAGGAGGGTTCTACCGCTGGCTGGGCGAAGGCCGAAAGTTTGGGCTTGGCGAACAGCCGCTCTGGTTTCCCCATGAAGCGGTGATTGCGGCGGGGAGCGCAGAGATGCCCGATCGGTTCGTGTGCTTCCACAACGGCCATGCTGCGCTTTGGGATTATCATAATGGCCCACAAAAACAGACCTATACCGATGCTCGACTTGAGGTGGTTGGTCCCGAGCTCTATCGAGAGTATCTGGACCTTCAAGGTCGCCTGGCGATGAACAAAGACTGGAACTCTTGGTTCCAACGCAATGGCAGGCCGGGCCTGCTGATTGACCTGGTGCAGGAGTCTTCACCACCGATGGTCGCCAATGCGCTGGCCCACCCAGACTGGCGCTGCGTGTGGTTTGATCCGATGGCTGCGGTCTTTGTGCCTCAGAGCTCAAGTGCCGCCGCTCAGGCCATCAACTTTTCGGACCGACATTTCCAGAGCAACTCTGAAACAGGAAAAGGCTCTGCCGCGACCTTGCTTGCCGAGTCCAAGGCAACCCAAGACGTGGCCATGAATCTCCTGGGCCCCGTGGTAGATTCTGAACGTACAATCACGCGTGCTCCACGTCGCGATCTGGCAGCCCTCTTGCTCATGAACGCACACGGACTCGCTCATCGGGCCCTCAAGATTGATGGTGGCTCGGCCAACTCCTGGAAAGCGCTTGGAGTGATTGCGAGCCTTCGGAACGGCAGCTCGGCGAGCGAAGGGGTTGCGCGGTTCCGGAAACCGTACGATCCACTGCTGGACCTGGAGCGGATGCGTGCCATTGCCGCGCTCAGGAAATCGCTCAACAAGAACCCCGATGGCTTTTCCGTGCTCTTCACACTGGCCACGGTGTTCCAGGACGGAAAGATGATCGAGGCCGCGATTCCAGTTCTGGAGCAACTTTCAAAGCTCTGGGCAATTAACTCGACCCAACGGGATGTCCAGGCCAGGCTCCCGCAGCTGGTGACCGGGCTGAAGTCGCAACTTGGGCCGCCGGCGGCTAGCTCCTGGAAAAACCTCAGTGAGCTGGATCAGCAGGTGAACGGCCTGCTTGAACACGGACGAGTTGAGTCTGCTGCCAACCTACTCGAATCTGCGTATCCCCTGGCTGGACGACCCTGGGAAGTGAGCAACCGGATCGGCACGTTACGCCTGCACCTGGGCGATACGGAGGGAGCCAGACGTGTGTGGGCAGAAGCACCAGATGCGCCTCGCCAGGCGCTCAAGAATGCCCGCATCGCCCTGACTTATCTCCTCGATGAGAATGAGGTCGAGGCACGCGCCCTGTTCCAGCAAGCGCTTGAGTCTGAGCCTGCATTTTTTGAAGCGCTTTATAGTCTGGCCGTTTTGGAGACCGACGCTAGCAATCGAGCGGCCGCCCATGAGGCCGCCCAAAAAGCGACGCAAGCGGCACCCGGCCCGGCTGCCCAGTTTACTCTGCGTGAGCTTCAGGCGTTAATTGGCAACGCTGGGGCAGGGGAAAAGGCCCGACCCTGATTTCAAGGGCCAGGCTAATCTGTGATTACTGTGCCCGCTCGGCGCCTTACTGGATCAGCTTTCTGAGCTGCTTGAGAGCCTTCGGAACGGCGGTCAGCGGGTCATCGGCCGCTTCGTATTCCAGAACCACGTAACCAGAGTAACGCGCATCTTTGAGGATGGAGATAAACCGGGTCAGATCGGCATCATGCTTGGCCTGACCGCGAGTCGAGATCTCGGTTTTCACCTGCACATTGACCGCGTATGGGGCCAACTGCGTCAGGTCGGCATAGGGATCTACGCCATGGAAGTTCCCGGTGTCCAGGTTTACCCCAAAGCCGCCCTGAGGCGCTTTGACTGCACGAACCAGCCGCAGGAGTTGTTCCGGCGTATCGGTGATGCCGCCATGATTCTCCAGGGCCAGTGTCACCCCTTTAGAGACCGCATACGGCAAGAGCTCTTCGATTGCAGACACCACTCGTTGCGCTGCTGCCGGCTCGGCTTCACCCGAAGGAACATTGCCGGCAAAAATCCGAATCACGGGTGCACCCAGCACGCTGGCCTTATCAATCCATGCGCGGGCTTTGGCAAGTTCCAGATCACGCTTTGGCCCTTCTGGAACACAAAAATCGTTACCAATCGCCGTGCCAGAGATATCCAAGCCGGCCAGAAACGCATACTGCTGGAGCTTGCGGAAATAGCTGTCATCCGCGTCTGGCGGAAACCAGTAACTGGTTGGCTCAACGGCATCGAGCCCTTGGTCGGCCGCAAAATCGACAAACCCAAACATGTCCATCTTTGGGTCTTTGAAGTCCAGCAGTTGCCTGAGCGAATAGGCAGCCAGGCTGAGCTTCAGATGCCCGGGTCGTTTACGAGCAATCGGATCGATGGCACAAAACGCCTGGGAGCCACTCCCCAGCACGAGGGGAGTGACAGCCAGAGATTTGAGAAGGCTACGCCTGCTGAAACGGTTCATCGGTCTCACCTGGATCAGGACATGGTGGAACAGAGATCAATCATTGAGTTCGGAAAGCAATTCGTTCACGTCCTCGTCAAGATCTCCGCCAAGCGCTACGGTACCAAGCCGGCCTTGCGGTTCGTCGCGGGCCCCTCGCCTGCGTTGGGAGGGATCGGTTTGAACGCGGGCCCGGAGATAAAGTTTGACGGGGATGTCGTGGAACGGAAGCTTTTCCCGAAAGACCTTGAGGAGGTACCGCTGGTAGGGAACATCAAAGAGGGATGGCTTGTTGACGAAGAGGACGATCGTCGGTGGATCCACATCGATCTGGGTCCCAAAGTAAACTTTGGGGGCGCGGTTTTCTCTGGATGGCGGTGCGTGGGCCAGAATCGCTTCATGCACGATCCGGTTCAGGGCTCCGGTGCCAATCCGCTTGTTGGCCTGCTTGAACATGGACTGAGCCAAGTTGAGCAGCGATTTCACGTTCTTTCCGGTCTTGGCCGTGATGAACGCAATGGGCGCATACGTCATCGTTCGGAACGAATGCTGCATAGAGATGGCATACTTGTTCATCTGCTCGACCGAAGGCTCATCGGCCTCAGCACGCATCAGATCCCATTTATTGACCACAAACACGCACGGCTTGTATTGCTTGCCGATGTAGTCGGCAAGCTGCTTATCAAGCCTGGAGATTCCCTGGATAGGGTCCAGGAAAAGGAAAACCACGTCGGCCCTTCGGATTGAGCGTTCAGCCCGGTGAACCGAGTAGAAGTCCAGATCGTCTCGAATCTTTGCCTTCCGACGAACACCGGCCGTGTCGATGGCCGTGAACGGCAACCCATCGAGATCGAACCGCACATCGACCGAGTCTCGGGTTGTGCCTGCAACCTCGGAAACGATCATTCGCTCAGATTGTGCCAGCATATTGATGAACGTGGACTTGCCGGTGTTGGGGCGTCCTACCACGGCCACCTTCATCACGGCATCACGCGGCTTGTCGCAAGCCGTGTCGGCAAGCCGATCATCAATCAGGTTTAGCAGTTCTCTCTTGTTCCGATTCTGATGCACCGAGATAAAGACCGGGGTCCCACGTCCGAGCTTCTGGAACCCGGTTGCAGATTCGTCGAGCGCTGGCACGTCCGACTTGTTGATCACCAGGATCACAGGTTTGTCGAGGTACCGGAGCCGCTGCGCAACTTCCTCGTCCAGCGGCATGATGCCATCACGGACATCCACCACGAACAGAATCAAGTCTGCTTCGTGCATTGCGGCTTTGATCTGGTTATCGACCTCTTCACCAAGGTCGTCCCGATCCACCATCCCCACACCGCCGGTGTCGATCAGTTCAAAAAACCGGTGAGATTCCTCGTTGCCAATTTGCACGAGGGTTCCCACGCGGTCACGGGTCACACCCGACACATCGTCGACAATCGCAATCTTGCGTTGCGCGAGCCAGTTGAATAAAGAAGATTTGCCAACGTTGGGTCTCCCAACGATGACAACTTTCGGCAATGGCATGCTCGCTCGCCTTTCGCGTGGTCCCCGGTGCTTACTGTCACTTCAGAGTTCAACGACGTCAAATGAAGTGGTCGATGCTGCGGTCCGGGATCGAATTCTGATGTACCATCATACGCACAGTTGGCAACTCATGATATAAGGCAAACTCACGCACGTGGCCCAAGGTCGCCAGAGAACAGCTCCTGGATTGCTGAAAATTCAGACCCAGAAGGCCTATTTCGCGGATTCAAGGTTGCCCAGTTACTCACTTTTGCCACCATGACTCGGAGCCGCGATTATTCCGAATCTCCAGTACAGGATGCCCGTCGGAATGCTGGTGGGATGCACGATCGGCTCGGCCGTAGCTGCCGCTCACCTTCGGTCGGAACGTGGCCAGAAACTCTTGCAGGAGGCTCCAGGCCTGTTCTGGGTCATTTTCGCCTACGTGGCGCTTTGCTCAGCCGGTCCGTTTGCGCTCACAAGCCTGGTTTACGCAACCAGAAGACTGCCCGCCTGGGGACTGAACTGGATGGCAGTCTCGATCCCCTGGCTTGTGTCTGTTCCCTGGACCAGCAGTCATACCTCAACCGTAAATTTCACCAAGCCTTTCGTCAGCTATGAAGCGATGCTGACGGCCGGAACATTGCTGGCATCTCTGGTCTTGGTGGCACTCGGATACAGGTTGAGCCAGGCAGAGCCGCAGGGGAATCGCAGACCCGAAGATGGTTTAACAAGCTGGATCGGCCTGATCCTTACAGGACTTTGGCCCATCCAGCTTGCCTTGAACCTGATTCTCGCATCTCCCTGAATGAACGTCAGTCGCTCACTGGGGAATTTCGTCTTCGTGATCATGGTCGTGATCGTGGTCCTGTTCGTCGGCGCTGTGGTTAGCCCGCGACTTTCTGGTTTCGATCATTGGGCCTGCACCAGCCTGAGTCTCCAGTCTCTGGATCCATTCGGTGCTAGCGTCGCGGGCCTTTTCATACTCGATCTGAGGTTGAATCATCGAGCGAGAGCCCACGGGACTGAACAGCATGGCAAGGTCAGCGGGAGTTCGGTGCCCAAGAGCCATCACATAATAGGTGGACTTGGAAGCATCTGGCTCCACCACCACATCACCGGGCTTGAGGGAGAACACCGCCTGCCTCAGAGCTTCACTGGGGTTGGGAAGTTCTGGAATATCACTGGCCCGGGGCGATCCCATCGGGCGTCGGCCGGTAGGATCGAAGGCCACAATCAGTTTGGAAACCTCGCTGGTGTTGATCAGCGGCAGGTCTCCAGCAACAGATTTCAGGTCTCCCTTGGCCTCACGTGCCTTCAGAGCCAGGGCATCGGCATCTTTCTGAGCAAGGGCTCGTGCCTTGACTCGTTTCCAAGCCAGGGTCACCTCTTCGCGAATGGTGGCAAAGGCAGGAACCTCTGGAGCAACGTCTTCGGTTTTCCAGGCAAGGAAACGTAGGCCGCGTGGGTCAGAGAGTTCAAACGGTTCGTAAACTCCGCCCCGTGAGTTGAAGAGCTGGTCTGCGAAGCTCCGACCGGCTGCAAACCGCCGCATTCCCAGAGAAGCGCCAGAAATCGGAACCCGCTTCTCGGCGTCGGCCAGGGTCATGAGTGGGGTGATCTGATATTCCAAGCCTGCCTTCTGGGCGGCAGCGGCCACCAGGCTCTGGCCGGCAGCATCTACGGGCTTGGGAACAGGCTTAGTCTCGGCAGTGGTTTTGATCCCTGCGGCCTTCTCTTCGGCAAGGTCGGCGTTATCGGCCGTAACCTGGTCATACTGGCTCAGGAACGGAGACATGACCTCGTCGCGAATCAGGGCGAACTTGCGATTAACCTCTTCAAGGGCCCGGGCCTCGGAAGCGGCCGTACGGATCGTCTGCTTCATCTCCACAAACGGCTCGGTGATTACCGGGGTGAGTTTGGCTTCTGGGTCTCCAGCAAAGAGATTCAGAGGAAGTTCTCGGGGCGGAGGAGGAAGATCCTTCTCATGTTCCTTGAAGTACGCCCGGAGATCGTCGTCCGTCATCGAATCTCGGTACTTGCGTTGCAAATCACTAGAGTCAACCTGAACGTACTCAACCTGAACCCTACGAGGAACCTGAAATCCAGGTGTGTCCAGGTTCGGGTTTGGCAGCCGGTTCTTGTATTTGTCATAAAATGAGATCAGCTCGGCATCCGTGGGAGCCGCAACGTCGCCGACGTACTTTTCAACCGGAAAAGCAACAACCTGCGCAGAGACCCGTTCGCTCTGATCTTTGTGCCCACGGAAAAGGTCCAGCGGGGTGGTTCGCTGCTGGTCCAGGGCCAGGCTGTAAAGGAACCTCAGGCGAAGCTGCTTGCCAATATCCTGGAGCAGTTGGCTGTCTGTGCAGCTCAGGGGGCCTTCGGTGAACTGGGTCCGATAAATCTGGTCAAATTTGGCAGGTGTCAAATTGGGGAACGATTGGCGGAGCCAGGTGTTCGCCAGGTTCGCCGAGGCGGGAATCCCGAGCCGATCGGCCTCCCGCTCAAGGACCATGGCCTGACGCATCTCCTCATCGCTCGTGCCGCCAAACGACATCGGCTGCCCGTACTGGTCTCGCATGTTCTGCATGAACAGGTTGGCACGCAGCCGCTCACGCCGCATTTCCTCAAGGTCCCCGGCGTGAACTTCCCGACCACCCATTTTGAAAACCACGGGGTTTTGCTGGTAGGTCGGGCCGTTGCCCCGGAACAAGCTCAAATCGAGCGTGAAGGCAAGCATTGCCATCAACGCGAGTACGGCCAAGAACTTCTTCTGATGTCTTCGAAATGATTCAAACATGGCTCATCCTGATGCGGAGCGAGAGATCAACCTGTCTCGCGGTCTTCAATCTGGCCCGATTTTCAAAACCAGGTGGCGTGATCCTTGATTTCGCGAGTCGGAGGGCAACCCACCGCTTCCGTGGCAAGGGCTCGGAGGGGGTCTAGGGTCGACCTTTCGGGTGAATCGCCTCTTGACAGAAAGCGAATCGACCGCGTAATGATTTCGCGAATGGCAACGCTGCGATTCTAGAAGTTTACCAGGAACAGGCCGGGGGACAACCCGAAAGGCCCACGGCAGAGTGAGTCTGCCCCTTTGAGACGACTATTTTAACCCTGCTCTATGCTTGTGGTTGACCTGGTCGAACCTCCCCACAGCCTTCTACCGACGAACAGGATGCCAACGTGGCACGTAAGTCCGCAAAATCCGACGCACCCAAAACGAGTTCACCCAAAACCCCAAAAACGGCTACTAAGAAAGCCGCCACTAAAAAATCGGTACCTAAAAAAACCGAGTCGGCCCGCCCCAAACGAGCCACTTCGTCTGAGCCACGGAGCGGCGGGAAATCTCTGGTGATCGTTGAGAGTCCCAAAAAAGCCAAATCGATCAATAAATTTCTGGGCCCCTCGTTCGTAGTCAAAGCCAGCATGGGCCACGTCCGAGACCTTCCCAAGCGGAAGCTCGGCCTGGATGTTGAGAACGGATATGCTCCCGACTACGAGATCATGCCCGGCAAAAAAGAGACGATTAACGACCTGAGAAAAGAGGCCGATCGGGCCGGAATGGTCTATCTGGCAACTGACCCGGACCGTGAAGGGGAAGCCATTGCCTGGCACCTTCAGCAGGCACTCGGCCTGGAAGACGAACGGGTCAGACGGGTACTCTTCTTTGAAATCACCGAACGTGCGGTCAAAGAGGCTTTTAACCACGTTGGGCCCATCGACATCAATAAGGTCAATGCCCAGCAAGCCCGCCGGTTCCTCGACCGGTTTGTGGGGTACCAACTCAGCCCCTTGCTGTGGCGCAAAATGCGCTCCCGAAATCTGAGCGCCGGCCGTGTCCAATCCGTGTCGGTCAGGCTGATAGTCGATCGGGAAAAAGAGATCCGCGCCTTCGTCTCTGAGGAATACTGGAAAGTTACCGCAACTCTTTCCCCAGTAGGATCTAAAGAAGAATCTGAACGATTCACGGCTGAACTCTCGGAATGGCAAGGTAAGTCGTTTGAGGCCGGCAATGAAACGCAGGCCATGGACATCCGCGACACGCTTGCCAAAGCGTCGTACCGGGTCGATCGGCTCGAAACCGTTGAGCGGCCAGACCGGCCGGATGCGCCTTTCAAAACCAGTACGCTTCAGCAGCAAGCGACCATTCGCCTGCGGTTCTCGGGCAAGAAGACGATGAAAATTGCCCAGGAACTGTACGAAGGTATTGAGGTCGATGGGTCTGGCCCCGTCGGTCTTATTACCTACATGCGTACCGATAGCTTACGCGTCAGCGATGACGCGGTCACCAGCGTCCGGCGCCAGATTGAGGACAATTTTGGCCCCAGGTACCTCCCCGCCAAGCCGAACCGTTATGCGGCCGGCAAACTGGCCCAAGAGGCACACGAAGCCATTCGACCCACGGAACTCAAGTTCGATCCGGAGGCCATTCGCGATCGGCTCACGCAGGACCAGTACAAACTTTACAGCATGATCTACCGGCGGTTTGTGGCCAGCCAGATGACTCCCGCCATGTTCGAAGTGACGAACGTGGAGGTTGTGGCTGGCCCAGGCCTGTTCAAGTCGCAGGGCAAGATTTTGCGCTTCGATGGTTACCGGCGTGTGATGCCGCCCGCCGGTAAGCAGGAAGACAGCCTGCTTCCGCCCCTGAACGTCGCACAACCGCTCGATCTTCAGGATCTGGCGGCCACCCAGCACTTCACGCAGCCACCGCCAAGATTCTCGGAAGCCGGCCTGATCAAGGCGCTGGAAAAAGAGAACATCGGTCGGCCCAGCACCTACGCGCCGATCATTCAGACGATTCAGGATCGTGGATACGTCGAGCAGAAGGATCGTCGATTCTTTGCGACCGATCTGGGGATGGCCGTCACCGACTATCTGGTGGATAACTTCCCCAAGATCATGGACGTGAAGTTCACGGGCCACATGGAGAACGAGCTTGACGAGATTGTGACCGGGAAAGAAGAACTTGTTGGGGTTCTCAACGAGTTTTACTTCCCGTTCCAAGAATCTCTGAAGGTGGCCGAGGAAAAACCTGGCCACGTGGAGATTGCAACCGGCGAGAACTGCCCAGACTGCCAGGCACCGCTGGTCATGAAATTTGGCCGGACGGGGGCATTTGCGGGTTGCTCAAAGTACCCCGAATGCAAGTACACGAAGCCGATGGGTGGCGATTCCGCTGCACGCGGGATTGAAACCGATCATATTTGCCCGGCGTGCGGAAACAAACTCAAGCAGAAGGAAAGCAAACGGGGGCCATTTCTGTACTGCTCGGGATATCCCAAGTGCAAAGAAATCTTTGAACTGGACCCAGATGGCCAGCCCGTGGCCAAGCCCAAGGCCGAAGTCACCGAGCATGCTTGCCCCAAGTGCAAGAAGCCAATGATCCTGCGTCAGGGCGCAAGAGGGGCGTTCCTGGGTTGCTCCGGATACCCCAAGTGCCGGTCAACGATCCAGGTTGATGACCAGGGTAAGCCCGTCGCCGCACTTCAGATTGACGTCAAATGCGTCAAGTGCGGAGGTCCGATGGGGGTAAAGTCGGGTCGCCGGGGTGCCTTCTTGGGTTGCTTGGCCTACCCGAAATGCCGGAGCACGGCCCCTATTCCAGACGAGCTCAAGGACCAGGTGGCCTCCATGGAGCCCGCCAAGCCTGCCGCCACCGGCCCCGACCTCAAAACGATCGAGGTCGAGGAAACCTGCGAGCAGTGCGGAAGCGCCATGACCGTCCGGCGCGGCCGACGCGGTTTCTTCTTGGGTTGCTCCGGCTACCCCAAGTGCAAGGGCACCATGGAACCAGGCCCAGCCACACTGTCCAAAATTGAGGCCGCCACCTCCGACCCAGTTGCGGAATCGGCGGAATAAATGATGGAAGACCAGGGCCGGCGGAATTGCCAAGGGCCCTGATCTCATACCGGCGACCGGCCCTGAGTGCATTGCCGATGCGTTCAGGCCGGTGGCTCGTTGAGGGTTTTCCCAGGCGACGACACCGCCAATACGGAAGCGGTGGCATACGTCCGACAATGGGAAATGCTTAGCAGTAGTTCGGTGACCCCAAGCGATTCGACGGCATCTCTGACCCGACCTCGAAACCGCACGTCCGGCCGTCCATCGGCACGATTTCGGATCTCCATGTCGGTCCAGACAATCCCACCCGTCCTGGAAATGCTCAGGGCTCGAAGCAGAGCCACCTTGGCCGCCCAGCGGCCTGAGAAATGACCAATGGCATGGGTTCGGTCCTGACAGAAGCGGATCTCATGGTCCGTGAAAACCCTGCGCAAGAATTGCTCGCCGTGCTGCTCGATCATGCGCCCGATTCGTGGGCATTCCACGATATCCGTTCCGATGCCTCGAATTTCCATGGCCCGACTCGTCTTGTTTTCGCTTTTCGCTTGGCCTTCACACTCGATCGGGCCCTTTGCAATCACTTTTCCCTGAAGAGTTTACCGGCAGGGAGATCGCTTGAGCCAGCCTTTGTGTTGACCCCTTTCGTTCGCCCGCCCGACTTTGGTTAGGTATATTAACGGTCTGGGCTCCCCGCGGATTTCGCCGCCGACCTTACGGGTCCGGGCTCCCGTCGCTCTGGCCAGACTCCAGCTACAGGTCTCTCATGGACTTACTTTCGGATTTGACCGAACCACAACGCGAGGCCGTGAGTCATAAGGACGGGCCGTTACTGGTGCTGGCCGGTGCAGGTTCGGGTAAAACACGCGTCATCACGCGCCGCGTCGCGAACTTGCTCCAGCACGGCGTGGCTGGCCCCTCCATTCTGGCGCTCACATTCACCAACAAGGCAGCAGGTGAAATGCGTGAGCGTATTGAGCACCTCGCCCCTCGGTCCGGCGTGTGGGTTGGGACCTTTCACGGGCTCTGCGCGCGGTTGCTGCGTCAGTACGCCGACCGAGTTGGGCTGGATCGCGGCTTCTCAATCTATGACCAGTCTGACCGGCTCAAGACGGTTCGCGGGACCATGGAATCCCTTAGCCTGGACGCCTGCGGTGTAACCCCAGAGCAAGTGGAAGGGGCAATTAGTCGGGCCAAAAACGAGATGATGGGCCCCGAGCAATACTCCCGAGACGGACGCAGCGATCATGTGGGAAGCATTACGGCCAAGGTTTATGGCGAGTACCAGAAACGGCTACTGAAAAGCTCTGCTGTGGATTTTGATGATCTGCTGGTTCACGTGGTGGCCCTCGTCCGGCACCATCCAGACCTCAGAGCCATGCTGGACGCTCGGTTCAAGTACATTCTGGTCGACGAATATCAAGACACGAACCTTGCGCAATACGCCATTGTTCGTGGACTCTCGGTCGACATTCAAAACCTGTGCGTGACCGGCGACCCCGACCAGTCGATTTACGGCTGGCGTGGGGCCAACCTCGGGAACATCCTTGAGTTTGAACAGGACTTTCCAGGCTGTAAGGTGGTGCGGCTCGAACAAAATTATCGAAGCACGAAGAACATCCTGCAGGTTGCCGACCATTTGATCCGGTGCAATCGGCGCCGCAAACCCAAGGGACTCTCAACCGACAATCCAACCGGCTCGCCGGTCCGAGTGACTCGTTATCCGAGCGAGGTCGAAGAAGCCAACGCCGTTGCAACCAAAATTTTGAGCTTGGTGCGGGAAGGGGAATACGGCTTCCGAGATATGGCCGTTTTCGTCAGAACGAGTGCACAGACCAGGCCCGTGGAAGCGGCATTTCGGATGGCACGCGTGCCCTACCAAATTGTGGGCGGGTTGTCGTTTTACGAACGACAGGAAATCAAGGATCTGCTGGCGTACTTGAACCTGGTCGTCAACCCGCGTGACGACGTTGCGTTTGAGAGAATTGTGAATGTGCCGCCCAGGGGCATCGGAGCAACCACGGTTGAACGACTGGCAACCCACGCCCAGAGGCTTGGTCTGTCCTTGCTAGATGCCTCTCGGGAAGCCGCCAGCATTGGCGGAATCAAAGACCGACCGGCACGAGCGCTTCGTGACTTCGTGATGCTCATGGCCGAACTCATTCCCGCGCGTGATAAAACGGCCGAGGAGGCCATCCGCCAGATCCTGGTCCAGAGCGGATTGAGCAAGCACCTGGATGAGCGAGCGGCTGGCGGCGAGGACGACCGACGGGCCAACGTGGACGAAATGATCTCCGTCGCTCGCCAGTTCGATGAAGCCAACCCCGGAGCAACCCTCTCAGACTTCCTGGAACAGGTCACGCTCTCGTCGGCGGTCGACCGCTGGAACGATGACGGCGGTTCGGTGGCCCTCATGACCCTGCACGCGGCCAAAGGGCTTGAGTTTCCGGTGGTGTTTGTCGTTGGTTTGGAGCAGGGGCTACTTCCTCACTCCCGATCGATCGAACACGAGTCTCAACTGGAAGAGGAGCGGCGTCTCTTTTTCGTGGGAATCACTCGGGCAAGACGAGAACTTTACATTAGCCACTGCCAGCTTCGAGATTTCCGAGGTTCGCGATCGGTTGCCATTCCTTCGATCTTCCTGAGCGAACTCCCAGATGATGAATCGATTGAAGCCCTGGATTTGACCGATTCCGGAGGTTACCCCACCGCCAGAATCCGACGCGCCCTGGAACCAACCCCGGGCGCCAATCAGACGGGATTCAAACTGATCACGGCGGCCGATCTCCGCGGCGGTAGCAAGGCCGGCACCCAGCCTCCCGCCTCCACCACAGGATCCAGCTGGACTACGGGAATGATGGTGGTCCATCCCGAGTATGGGATTGGAAGAATTACTGCGCTCGCCGGAATGGGCGAGGGCAGGAAGGCGAAGATTGCATTCACGGTGGGGGGCGAGCGAACGTTTTTGCTCTCAAAAACACCACTCCGCCCACTTTCCGGTCGGGGTTGAAATACCCCCCAAGTCGATCTGGTTCGCCCAAATCAGATCCGTTCCAGCCAGGGAGCATCCAGAAATGATTCGCCTCGGAGTGAATATCGATCATGTTGCCACGTTGCGTCAGGCCAGGGGCGGAGTTGAGCCAGACCCCGTGTGGGCGGCCGCCCTTGCCGAACTGGCCGGCGCAGACGGAATTACCGTGCATCTTCGGGAAGACCGGCGACATATCCAGGAGCGAGATGTTCGGATCCTGAAGCAAACGGTTCGAACCCGATTGAACCTGGAAGCTGCGATCGATGCCCCGATCATCGATTTCGCGATTGAAATTCAGCCCGATCAAATCACCCTGGTCCCCGAACGGCGTGAGGAGTTAACCACCGAAG
Organism: uncultured Planctomycetales bacterium; assembly: GCA_903926465.1. Classification (GTDB taxonomy): domain Bacteria; phylum Planctomycetota; class Planctomycetia; order Isosphaerales; family Isosphaeraceae; genus CAIYJE01. The sequence goes on along the minus strand of CAIYJE010000160.1, from coordinate 66,437 downwards.
GGGGCCTGGACGTGATCAAGCATCGGGCCCGTGTGGGTGAAGCGATCTCACGGTGCCGGAACGCGGGCCTGGAAGTCAGCCTGTTCGTGGATCCAGACCTGGACCAGGTTCAAGCTTCGCTCGACCTGGGAGCCCATGCAATTGAATTGCATACGGGCCGGTATGCAGACGCCAGCAGCGAGGCTCAACGTCGGTCTGAACTGGAACAACTCTTCAGCGCAGGGCGTTTGGCCGTTGAAATTGGGCTTTTGCTCCATGCCGGACATGGTTTGAATTATCAAAACGTCTTGGACGTGGCGGCAATTCCTTCTATGCGTGAGCTGAACATCGGACACAGTATTGTCGCCCGGGCGGTTTTTGTGGGGTTTGATCGGGCCGTCAGGGAAATGAAGCAAGCGATGGAACTGGCACTGCTCAAGTAAAATCCATGAAACCATTCATTCGAATTCCGTGTATCAAGGAAAAGGTCTGGTTTTAATGGCTGAAAGCTCGTTTCTTGATAGCCCAGCCCCAACATTTTGGATGCAGATTGCCTGCGAACAAATCTTGGCCCTCTCAGGGCGATTCAAGTCTCGTTGAATCGCCCCTTCGGGGTTCCGGACTCAGGCCAGACACTGATCGAGTGCGTGTGTGGTACCTGCTGCGCTCCGACATTTCAGCCCCAAGTTTGAGACTTCAGCTATTCGACCAGGGCTATCTTGAAACGCCCCTTCAGGGCTCTAGACCATCCTTGCCAAAACTTGTGACTGAAATTCGGTTGAATGGTTACGAATACATGAAGCAGGAACAAAAGTCGGTTATGGGTATCCAACAGACAAATTCGTGATTATCATGTAGTTTCATAACCACTGGATTCACCATGTATTCACGACGGTAAGGGTTCGCGAATGTCCCCTCGACGTGGTCAAGAGTTTGCAGGTTGCACCGTTGCCATGGTTACCCCTTTTCGAGGGGGTGAAGTCGATTACGAGGCAATGGGCGCACAAATCGAATGGCAGATCAAGCAGGGAACGCCCGTCATCAGCCCTGTCGGGACAACTGGTGAGTCTCCCACGCTTTCACACGAAGAGCACGAGCGAATCATTGCTTTCGTTGTCGAACGTGTTGCCGGTCGGGTGAAGGTAATGCCGGGCACAGGTTCCAATGCAACCGCCGAGGCGCTTCGGCTCACAAAATTTGCAAAAAGAACTGGGGCCGACGCAGCCCTGGTTGTCGCTCCTTATTACAATCGCCCGTCCCAGGAAGGTATCTATCGCCATTATGCCGCTCTCGCGGAGAGTGGAGATATACCGATTGTACTTTACAACGTCCCTGGTCGGACCGGCCGGAACGTTGACGCTGCAACGGTCGAGCGTCTTGCTCGTTTTGCGCCTATTGTCGCGGTGAAGGAAGCTTCAGGCCAGCTAGATCAGGTTAGTGAACTTATCGCCCGAACAGACCTGACGATCCTCTCGGGTGACGATACCTTGATTCTGCCGATGATGGCAGTAGGTGCGTCAGGGGTGATCTCTGTGGTGGCCAATTTGGTTCCCACCGATGTCATGGCTCTGATCACTGCAATTCAGCAGTGTCGGCTGGCGGATGCTCAGGCCATCCATCGACGGCTGTTTCCACTTTGCAAGGATCTGATGGGAATTGCTCCCAATCCGATCCCGATCAAAATGGCGTTGAATCTGGTTGGTCGGGGCAACGGAGAAATGCGGCTTCCTCTGTGCGAAGCAGATTCCTCAGGAACTCTAGCACTCCGCAATGCGCTCCAGCAGTATGGTCTGGTTTCGTAACTGGTTCCGTTCATGATCTGTTCAGTCCAAAGATCACCAAACTCTCCCAGGCAATAGATCACCCTGACAGCATTGCCTGACTCTGGTGCCGACGGACTGCCAAATGGCTATGGAGTGGTTCCATAGCCATTGAGCAGTTTCCCTGTTGTCGATGAAGCTCCTTTTTCGATCAGGGAATCCTAATTTTCTTGTACTCAATACCCGGTGAATCCATGGCTCGCGTTTCAACCAAGAAATCCGCTGCTCCTAAGGCCGCTGCTCCTAAGGCCGCTGCTCCAGCCACTCGTAATCGCTCCAAAAATGCCAAACTCGACACCTCGATTCGTGAACTCGGTCAGGTATTTAAGCTCCTGAGCGACGAGACCCGACTCCGTATCCTTTATCTTCTGATCTCGAACGAGCAACTGAACGTGACGGCGCTGTGCAATGAATTGCACCAGAGCCAACCCGCCGTGAGCCACCACCTTGCCCTGCTGCGCGTGGCTGGGATCATTGTTGCCCGTCGTGATGGCAAGCATAATTTCTATACGGTTCGACCAGAAGCGTTTGACAGCCTTCTGCTTCATATGCTGTCCGCGCTTGGCCCAATCCCCAAGAAGATCACTCTTGAGCACTTCACGCTGACCAATACCGGCAGCTAATGGACTGATCTATGCGGCAACGTCCCTGATACTCCAGGGACGTTGCCGCATAAAAAACTGTTCTGATGTGTCGATTGAGTATTGATTGCCACGCATAACCGCCTATCGTTCAGCCAAATACCGTCCCGTATGCAATTTGGGATGAGTTCCGACAAAGTGCGGAATTTCCAGGCCATGGTGGCGAGAATGGTTCTGAATTTTTGAGCCGTTTCCTGCGAAATGGACGCTGAAAACAGCTTGTCCAGCTCATTACACGGTCAGACCGCTGGTTCATCTTGACCAGTCTGACGATGCTTTGCACAATGCCGCTCCGGCGAGATCGTTGCATGTTCCGCTCTCTGGATGAGAGCAGTCATGTCTGTCCCCTGGTTTTCCCTTGAACCGGGTAGCAATTGCGATCTCCAGCCGTTCCCGGGTTGCCAAGGCGGGCCTTCCGGTCTGAAGTCGACCGGCGTATGGGAGATGGAGCGATGCGAGTATCGTCGAGGGCTGTGATGGCTCTGAGTCTAGGTGTGGCGGGATTCGCTGGTCTGGCCAGTGTTTCGATCGGTCAGGATGGCGCCGTCCAGAAGACGTCGGGGCAGCAGGGGGGCCAAGCCCGTGCGCTCGCACCCGCCGTCATTGGCTCCATCGATATGGACGCCGTGTTCAAGGGCTATGAGAAGGTTGACTTCATCCGAAAGCAAATCGAAGCCGAGGCCAATTTGAAGAAGGGAGAACTTGGGAAGATCATGTCCCAGGCCCAGCAGATAGCCAAGGAAATGGAAAGCCTGCAGCCTGGCTCTCCTGACTTCAAGGAAAGAGACTCCAAGCTCACCAAGATGCGGGTTGAGCTGGATGGATCTCGTGAACAGGCCCAGCGGGAGTTTGCGTCCAGGGAAGCTGAAGCCCTTGGTACGATCCACAAAGAGATTCAGGCCATGGTGGAAGCCGTGGCAAAGTATAACCACATGACCTATGTGGTTCGAATTTCCAGCGAGCCGATCACCAGTGGTGATCCCAATTCCGTGCTTGCCGCCATGTCACGGTCTGTGGTCTATTCCGACCCATCCACCGACGTTACCCAGGTGGTGGTCCGAATGCTCAACAAGAAATACAAGGAAACCAGCGGCGTGAAGGGAACCACGGATCCCGATACGGCTCCAGCCTCGGCAACAACAACCGCCGCGCCTGCTGGTGCGGAAGCACCAACCCCAACGGCCCGAGCCGCCGGTAATCCCAAGGCCGCCCGTTGAACTCTCGGTTTACGCAGGAAAGCATGGGTGCGGCTTGTGGAGAGCCCACCCGTGCTTTCTTCGGTATTGCTCATCGAGCCTGGTTCAGTACAGCCTGAGCGATCAAGGAAGATCTCAATGCCGCACACCACGACTGGGCGGGCCCAGCAAACTCTGGCACGCGAAACCCGGGTTCACGGGATCGGATTCGTCAGTGAGACTGACGTCAATCTGATATTCCGGCCGGCACCAGCAGATACCGGCATCATCTTTCGCCGGATCGATCTGCCAGGCTCTCCAGAGGTTCCCGCTCTTATCGAGAATGTGGTCCCACGCCAGCGACGCACCGCCCTCCAGAAGGGGGGAGCGACCATCGAAATGGTCGAGCACGTGATGGCGTCCCTCTATGGCCTGCGGATCGACAATTGCATTATTGACATTGATGCGGGTGAGACCCCAGGTTGCGACGGCTCTAGCCTGAACTTCACCGAGGCTCTGAGCGAGGCTGGTACCACGGCTCAGAACCGTGCTCGCGAAACCCTGATTATCAATCGTCCTGTGTGCGTCAGTGATGGTCCGGCCAGCGTAACGGCATTCCCATCCAATGATGATCGGTTTCACCTGGCTTATCACCTTGAGTACCAACCACCCATCGGCTCACAAAGCCGGTGCCTTGCGGTTGATCCAGATTCATTCCGGAACCAGCTCTCTCCCTGCCGCACCTTCTTGCTTGAAGCAGAAGCCAATGCCATGAAGCAGGCTGGGATGGGGAAGCGTTTGAATGAGTCAGACCTGCTGATCTTCGGTCCCGAAGGTCCCATCCGAAACACGTTAAGATTTCCCGACGAATGCGTTCGGCACAAAATGCTGGATATGGTGGGCGATCTGGCCCTGGCCGGCGTGGATCTGGTTGGGCATGTTATCGCCCATCGTTCCGGGCACATGCTCAACGCGGAACTTGTCAGAACACTGCTGAAAAATGCTGAGCAAGGCGGGTCGACCGCGCCGCCCACCGCAGCCCCCACGCTGCTGGACGTCAGCGCGATCATGAAACTCTTGCCGCACCGGTACCCCCTGTTATTGATCGATCGAGTCACCGAACTCGAACCTGGCTGCCGCGTTCGGGCCATCAAGAACGTTTCGATCAACGAACCGTTCTTTCCCGGCCACTGGCCAGAACGGCCGATCATGCCCGGCGTGCTGATTCTTGAGGCGCTGGCTCAAACGGCGGGTGTACTGATTGCTCAAAGTCTCGATTCCACGAAGTTTCACGCCCTGATTGCTTCGATGGACCAGGTGAAGCTCCGCCGACCGGTCACTCCCGGTGATCAGTTGCAACTGGATGTGGTTGCTCGCCGAATTGGCACCCGCTTGGCGGAAGTGCAGGGGCAGGCGCGAGTGGATGGTCAACTCGCTGCCGAAGGGAAAATTCGCTTCGTTTTCGTAGAGAATCAGTGCGTGGCCTGATTGACGGAAAAGTCGGGCTCTGTTCGAGCCAGTGAGTGTGCAAAGGGGCTGCCAATGGCCGTCATGATTTCCGACTCCGCATGGGTCGATCCGCGTGCCAAACTGGCCGATGATGTTGAAATCGGACCATTCTGCATGGTAGGACCAGACGTGGTGCTTGGGCGTGGCACTCGCCTGATCGGCCATGTTTGCCTGTACGGAATCACGGTTCTGGGCGATGGCAACGTGGTTCACCCGTTCTCCGTCATTGGCGGAGATCCACAGGAACCCGCCTTGCGTGACATGGCGTTTCGGACCGTGATTGGTGATGCCAACATCTTCCATGAAGGGGTGGTCATCAACCGGGGCGGCAAGGCAGACACCGGCGAGACCCGAATTGGCAGCCATAACCAGGTCCATGCCGGGGTTCACGTGGCGCACGATGGACTGATCGGGAACCGAATCACCATTGGGAATTCCTCAATTCTAGGCCCTCGCGTTGCCGTCGAAGATCACGCAACCCTGGGGCCTGGCGTCTCGGTTCATCATGATGTAACCGTTGGCCAGTTGAGTTTCATCGGCGGCCAATCTCGAATTTATCACGATGTGCCTCCATTCATGCTGGTCGACGGACACCCAGCCCGGGTTCGGTGCATCAATGCCGTGGGGCTACGTAAACAGCGACTGACGTCTGAGTCGATCCAGGCCATTCACGAGGCGCATCGGCTGATCTATCGGGCCCGCTTGCAACCCGGCCAGGCCATGGACAACCTCAAGGCCCACGGCCACTGGACTCCCGAGGTTCAACATCTCCTGAAAGCGGTCGAAGAACAGAATCTGGGCCGGCACGGACGTGCTCGTGAAATCGGCCATCCAGATTCCAAGGCGTTCCAGAGCGTAGAGATCTAGCCCACAAACCGATTCAAAACCGGGACTCGCTCCACAAGCCTGCAAGCGATCAGTTCCCGTTTGGAAATCGGTCCAAGTCTTGCCAGCAGATATGATCTTCCAACGGGCCCGGTTTTTTAGGTCCGTTTCAACCCGAACCTGTCGCCACGAAAGCAAGGACTGCAATGATGGCCAAAATCCGAGTTGGAGTGGTTGGTGTTGGCCACCTGGGTCGCCATCATGCCAGGATCTTGAAATCAATCGACGGCGTGGAACTCGTGGGTGTTGTAGATTCCCGCATCGAACAGGCCCGCGCAATTGCAGAACCGCTGGGCGTGCAGGCATTTGATAACTACCATGACCTGATTGGCAAGGTTGACGCCGTTTCCATTGCCGTTCCCACCAAATATCATCGCGCGGTCGCTGGCGCCTTTCTGGAACAGGGTATTCCCGCACTCGTAGAAAAGCCCCTCACCTCCACGGTTCAGGAGGGTGAAGAACTTGTGGCGCTGGCGAATCGAGCGGGAGTCGTGCTCCAGGTCGGGCATATCGAGCGATATAATCCGATTTTTGAAACCTTGCAGGCTTTACCAATCCGGCCTCGCTACCTGGCCGCGGAAAGACTGAGCACCTACACATTTCGATCCACGGATATCGGTGTGGTCCTGGACCTGATGATTCATGACATCGATCTGGTTCTGTCACTGATCGACTCGCCCGTGAGTGCGGTTTCGTCGGTCGGAACCTCGGTCTTCGGTGGCGCAGAAGACGTGGCCTCGGCCCGGGTGTGGTTCCAAGACGGGACGGTTGCCGATCTTTCCGCCAGCCGAGCGAGCTTGCATGCCACCCGAAAAATGCGTGTTTGGGGACAGGAAGGATATGTGGGGGTCGACTTCAAGACACGTGAAGCCCTGGTTGTCACACCTTCCGAAATGCTCAGGAATGGCGAACTTTCGCTCGACGGAGTGGATCTGAGTAAACCCGACGACGTCAAAAATCATATTTTCGGCACGGTGCTGAAAGTCGATCAGAAAACGGCCGCCGGTGCTGAACAACTGGCCCTGGAACTGGAAGACTTCATCCGAGCAGTGCGCACCGGGATTCCACCACGTGTCACCGGGGCAGACGGACTCCGAAATATGAGGCTTGCCGAACTGATTATTGAAGGGCTACAGCAACATGCTTGGGCTCCGAGCGGAGCAAAAAGCAGCGTACCCCAGCTTGCAAACGGCATTCCGGCTCCCCATATCCTGCGGCCACGTGTTAGTAAGCCTGAATCTCACCGCCTCCCCCTGCAATGAAAACTGCCATTGCGTACACTTTTTCCGTACATTTGGCTCACGCTTCTAGCCGCTCTGGTTGCTGGGGAGCAGGCTTGAACCGAACTCTCAATGCCAGCAGGGCTTCTGAGGAGCCTGATGGAGTTTGGTGCGCAGTCAAGGCGTGATCTTGCCAATCTGATGGGTGTTTGCTAAAATTTCCGCTTTGAACTCGCTCAACTTGAGGCCAGCTCTCCCATCGGCCGGGCCCAATCGAGTGCTTCCCTCCTCTGCAAGGTAACGGATCATGGCGGGCGACAAAGCTCAGTCGAAGGATAAGAAACCGGCTCATCCCAATGCAAAGCCAGTGAAGGCTCCCAAGCCCAAGGCTGTGAAGCCGGTTGAGGTTGCCGCAGTGGTCGAACCTGCTGCCCCCAAGGTTGAGGTGCCACGCACCCCGGCTGACCCCCGTCTCAAGTTTGTGAAGAAGCTCAAGGCCCGCTTCCTGCCCAAAGGTCCGTTGCGAGATCGCCACAAGGCGATTCTGGCACGCTGGTCTTCGGAAGAAGATAACGGTAGCGTGACTCTTGAAGAACTGAAGTCACTGATTGCTGACTGGCGTGTTTCTCGCGAAAAGAAGAGCGGACTCGTCAAGTAAGTTTTCGCACGTATTCCTCTGGATCGTGATGCTGCCGTGAGTCCCGTTCAGTCGATCTGAATGGGCTCTAGCTCTTGGCTGCTCACACCGTGAAAGTCTGAAGGCTGGTCGGGTGGTCCCTCAAGGACCAATCCGGACCAGCCTTTGTGAGCATATAGGCGGTGTGCATTTCCTCAATTGAGTCGAACCAGCCAATGATCGAGCAGGCGTCAAAGGTGTCGCCGGAGCACCAGGCTTTCTGACTCAGAGACCGTTGTGACCTTCTCTGCGGCCAGGAAATAGCGGGTATTGAACGGAAAAATCAAGGTTTGCTGCCAGAGCGATCCCGCCTGAGCGTGCGGCGTGTACGCCTTGGTCCAGCGGAAATGATGTTTGACCGCTACGAAGTTTGGCCCCTGCAAAATCACTGCGGGAAGCAGTCCCGCCTGGGTGCAGATTTGCGGCCCCTCAACGTACCGCTTGGCAATGTTTCCATGAAATGCGTTACCGAATTCGTACTGGCCAGGTTCGGGAGTGGACCCCTGAGGGATCTGTTCCAGCAGGAAATCGGCAATCTCCAGTCCAAAGCCCAGGTCACGGGCCCCCGTTTTTTTGTCGAGTAGCGAACTGGCGGCGACGCCGCTCACATAACCGCGCAGGGATAGCGCTGCTTGCAAATGGGGTGTATCTACAAGGAATCGAGTGGTTGAGGGGGCTGGGGCTTTCATGGACACCTGCAAGTTAGGGCGTTTCTTGCCAAGAAAGGCGGGCGGGTGGAAGGCTTCTTGCGATTCGTGCCTTGAATCGTTGGGGGTAGTCTGATCGAATGATCCGGTTCCCGAGTGCATTCCAGGAGATTCCGCGATGATCGTTGGAGTTCCACGCGAGGTCAAGTCTGACGAATACCGCGTGGCCATGCTTCCCGTGGGAGCCGAAGAGCTGACCGCGTCTGGACATACCCTGCTTTTTGAGGCGGGAGCCGGGCTGGGGAGCGGAATTGCTGACGCCCAGTACGCAGAGGCAGGGGCAACCATTGTCCAGAATGCCTCGGAGATCTGGGACCGGGCCGACCTGGTTGTGAAGGTCAAGGAACCTCAATCGTCTGAGTGGCCCCTGATGCGCAAGGGGCAGGTCCTGTTCACTTACTTTCACTTTGCCGCCGATGAAAAACTGACACGCGCTGTGATTGCCAGTGGAATCACAGCCATTGCATACGAGACCATTCGAGATGCCGCCGGGCGTTTACCCCTGCTGACGCCGATGTCTGAAGTTGCTGGACGCATGAGCATTCAGGAAGGGGCAAAGTATCTTGAACGCCCCACCGAAGGGCGTGGAATCCTGCTTGCGGGCGTGCCGGGGGTGGCACCCGCCGAGGTTGCCATTCTGGGTGGCGGCGTGGTGGGGTCGAACGCGGCCCGTGTTGCCGCCGGCCTGGGTGCAAACGTTCAGATTCTTGACGTGAATCTGGATCGACTTCGGTATCTGGACGATATCATGCCACCGAACGTCACCACCCTTTACTCAGATCGCCACACGATCCGGGAAGCGATCGAGAGAGCCGATCTGGTGATTGGTGCCGTGCTCATTACAGGAGCCAGGGCCCCCATGCTTGTGCGTCGTGAAGACCTCAAGAGAATGAAGCCGGGGGCGGTGATTGTCGATATTGCGATTGATCAGGGGGGTTGTGTTGAGACCAGTCGGCCAACCACACACCAACATCCGACCTATCTGGTCGATGGGATTGTTCACTATTGCGTGACCAATATGCCGGGCGCTGTGGGCCGAACCAGCACTTATGCTCTCTGTAACGTCACGCTTCCTTACGTTTTGCAGTTTGCAAACAAGGGCTGGCGAGAGGTTACGAAAACCAACCCCGGGGTGGCGCAAGGCGTGAATATTGACCAGGGGCGTGTGACTAACCAGGCCGTGGCGGGTACATTCCAGCTTCCTTACTTTGAACTGTCCCTTTAACCGTGAGCTCGCAAGAGCAATCCATTCCTTTGAATTGAGGAGCGACGATGGCAGAACACGAAGAACACGAAGACCATGATCACGACCATGATCACGGGCAAGAGAACTCGGTCCAAGCCGAAGTTTTCCTTGCGCTTCGGCAGCAGAACCTGGAACTGCTCAAAATTGCTTCCCAGGTTGCTGGCTATGGCAATAGCACCAGCCCGATCAAACCCGAAGATAAGCGTGCCGCCCTCGAGCGGATTTGGGACATCTACTCCGAGTTTTACGAGTGGATTGATCCCGAAGAAACCGAGGCTGAAGGCGATGAGTGATCCTGGAATCGGGTCATTGACCTTGCCAGGGTTCCAGACGCTTGAATGGAAGGGGGATGCCCGTACCGGGCATCTCTCTCTCATCGATCAAACGCTGCTACCTTCCGAGACAACAAGCATTGCCTGCCAGACCGTGGATACCGTCTGGGAAGCGATCAAGGTGCTCAGGGTACGAGGCGCTCCTGCCATTGGAATTGCCGCCGCGTTCGGCTGTGTGATTGGTGCCCGAACGCCTGCCGCCGCCGCCTCTACCGCCGATTGCTTCAAGCAACTCAAGCAGGCTGGTGATCATCTCAGGACCAGCCGGCCGACCGCCGTGAATTTGTTCTGGGCCATTGATCGAATGGAACGAGTGGCCGTGCTGGCCCTGGAGCTTTCTCCTGACGCGTTCCTCGACCGACTCCTGGCCGAGGCGAATGCCATTGCTGACGAAGATCGACACATGTGCCGCTCCATCGGTCGGCACGGAGCTTCCGTGATTCAGGCGGGTGAAGGAATCCTGACCCATTGCAACGCTGGAGGGTTGGCCACCGCCGACTACGGCACAGCACTGGCCTGTATCTTCAGCGCCCACGAGCAGGGAATTCCACTCCAGGTCTTCGTGGATGAAACTCGCCCCTTGCTCCAAGGTGCCAGGCTTACTGCCTGGGAACTGCAGCAACGGGGAATCCCAGCCACCCTGATCTGCGACAATATGGCCGCCCAGGTCATGAGAGAAGGCCGAATCCAGCGCGTGATTGTGGGGGCCGACCGAATTGCCGCCAACGGCGATGCCGCGAACAAGATTGGCACTTACGGTGTTGCCGTTCTCGCTCGCGCCCACAACATTCCCTTCTACGTTGCCGCCCCCTCCAGCACGTTCGACCTCTCAATTCCCGATGGCTCTCACATTCCCATCGAGTTGCGAGACCCCAAAGAAATCACCCATGGATTTGGACGGGTCACCGCCCCCGCTGGAATTGCCGTTTATAACCCAGCCTTTGACGTGACCCCAGCCGAGCTGATCACTGCCATTATCACCGAGCATGGGCTCATTCAGCCGGTGAATACCGCTTCGGTCCAGGCCAGACTCCAGCAGCTCTGATCCGCGGAATCTGAAGCAGGAACGATGGGGTTCACGGCTCCCGTTCCGCTTCTCAAATGGGGCTCGTCCCTACTGGCCAAGAAGCAAAGCCGCCAACGTATCCGTTGCGCGGCTTTCTTGTTTTGCGCAAATCGCCCAGGCGGAGCGACCCTGGTTTCTGGGATTTCCCCTCCACTTTTTTCAGCGGTTCCGCGTGACTGGAGCCGCCTGAGTGATAGTCTTTCATGCCGACAAAACATAAGCATGTAAAAGTATGTCGGCCAGGTAGGCTAGGACGGGAGGCGGCGAAGTCGGATAAAATTCTGATCCAGGCACCACAGAGCGAGAGAGCATCATGGCACGAGTAGGGAACCTGTCGAGTTTCACGAGGTCGCTGGTTGATACCCTGAGCCGCATGCCGAGCGAGACGCCAGCGATCACGCTGATGCTCGGCGATATTCAAAAACAGGCGGGGACTCAGATGCCCCTCCACTCTCTGGCCGACCCGCTTTACTGGCAGAACTGCCGTGAGGGACGTGACCCCATATCGTCCCGGGCGGGATTGACCATCAAGGAACATAGCGACCCCAGCGGCGCTGTGTTTGCGGTAACTTACAGGCTTTGTCGCACGCCTGCTCTCGCTGCCACAAGCCTCAATTGAAGGGCCGACCAACGCGGAGTTGTGTCTGATCCCGTGATGCTGAAACCGACCTGGCTCCGTTCGGCCATGCGGTTTCAGCATCCACCCAAACTAACCATATAGGGATGCCAGCCAGGTCGTTCTGGCTCGGTTCACGGCTGATCATCGCTGGAGGTATGGTCGTGAACGATGCGCCAGCCTTCTGGAAACTTCCGCAGTACCAACGTGAAAAGCCCCGACGGTTTTTGACCGTCGGGCATTAAAAGCTTCCATCGTCCGCGGGCCAGGGTTGCAGTTGCCCCAAGTGGTTCGATCTCAAGCTGGGCGAACTCCAGCGTGCCCATGGCCTTCCCCTCGGCCTTGTATCGCTGATAGTAACGATCTCGCGTACGTGCAAAACCGCGTGAAACGGTTCCTCCAGACTGAAAGACCAGGTCTGGGCTGTTCCAGTATCCAACGAGAAACTCATCAAGGTTTCCGGCATTCCATGCAGTTTCCTGCGCCTTGAGTAAGGCTTGAACCTCGGAGACTGAATCAGGCGGTGCGGGTGCCTGTTGCACAAGGCAAGCAGCCAGAGTCAGGGCAAGCAGATTCATGGGATCTTTCTCGTGAAAAGGAACTTGCCCCCAGAGCCCAGACGTTTAGCCTTCAACACAATCACTGCGAGGGTAAGACCCAAGGATTTCGAGCCGGTCCGCCCGTTTTCGTAAGATGTCGAGTGCTTTCTTGACCGGTTCGTCCTGCACGTGACCATCAACATCGATGAAGAACAGGTATGTCGGGTCACGGTCTGGCGGATTTTCAGCGGTCGGGAATGACTCGATCCAGGTCATGTTCACGTCACACGTGGCGAACGGTTCAATGGCCTTGGCCAGCGATCCTGAATGATGCGGAAGGCTAACCATGATCGTGGTCTTATCACGCCCGGTCGGCTGTTCATCCTGCTGCGCAATTACGGCAAAACGGGTCACGTTGTGGCGGCTATCTTCAATATTCTCAACAAGCAAGCGCAACCCGTGCGCCTCTGCGGCCTGCCGGCTTGCAACTGCGGCGGCGTAAGGCTCTCGCTCTGCGAATTCCGCAGCCGCACCCGTGGAAACCACCTCGATCAACTGGGCATCCGGCAGATTCTTGCTGAGCCAGTGCCTGCACTGAGAAAGTGCCTGAGCCTTGGAATAGACGCGACGCACCTGGCCCCACTCCCCTTTACCAATCAGGCAGTGGCGAATCCTGAGCCGGACCTCGGCACGAATCTTCAGGCCTGGCAGCCGGGCGAACATCTCCAGCGTGTCGGCAATCCGTCCGTCCGTCGAGTTCTCTAGCGGAACCAGGCCGAACTGAACGTGACGACGGTGAACTTCCTCGAAAACCGCGGCAATTGAGGCCACCGGCACGTGCTCAACCGAATGACCGAACTTGGCAACCGAGGCCAGGTAGCTGTAACTATGTTTGGGGCCCAAGCATGCCACTCTCAGGTTTTGCTGAATGGCGCGGCTACCGCTCATCAACTCTCGGAAAATCAGCCTGAGAGTTTCGGTAGGTAGGGGCCCCGTGTGCATTTTGAGGGCACGAGCCAACACCTCTTCTTCACGGGCCGGCGACCAGATCTCCAGATTCTCAAGGGCCTTGATCCGACCAATCTGGGTTGCGATTTCGGCTCGGCGATTGAGGAGCCCCACCAGTTCGCGGTCGAGGTTATCAATTTGTGAACGAAGAGACTCGAGCGATTCACCTTGAGCTGGAACCAGTGAGGCTGGAGCGCTTGCTTGTGATCCGGATCCAGAAGGGGAAGGTTTGCGAGCCATCGGATATCCAGGCAACTGTGTCAGAAAACAAAGGGTCTCAGACACGAATCTTGAAAGGTCTGAGTGATCATGCACCTATCATGAGATAACCGGCTCCGTCAGCGGTGTCAACGGCCCGAGAATCGAGTTTGGAAGCGACTCCCCAATCGAATGCATCTCACGGCCTTGAACCTCATGGTTTCGACCGATGATGCCATACTGGCAGTCGGGCATTCGGGGTATTTTTAGAGCATGCCACAATGGCACCCACAGGCTAATGGAGTGAGCCTGAATTTTATCCGTTCAATAATTTATTTCCTTTTCTCCAAAAGACTTGTAATCAAAAATAGACAGCTTTGCTCTGTCTGGCATCGGGGTTGCTCTCTTCTTGGAAGAGATAACGAGGTCCCATTCCAAGGCCGACTGAGCCATTGCGATGGCCGGTGGTTGCCAAGTAATGCGGACATGACCCATAACTGTCAATTCCTGTTGGGATGAGGAGCGGAACCGTGGCTGAAGGTGAAAAGATCATCGGGATCGACCTGGGCACCACGAATAGTGTTGTGTCGGTTCGTGAGGGCGGTGAAACCGTCGTCATTCCCAACCAGGAAGGCAGCCGCCTGACTCCCTCGGTTGTGGCGTTCACGAGCAAGGGAGAGACCTTGGTCGGTGAACCGGCCCGTCGCCAGATTGTGACCAACCCCAAGAACACGATTTATTCGATCAAGCGGTTCATGGGTCGTCGTCACAATGAGGTGGCCGACGAGGAAAAACTGGTTCCATACCAGGTGGTTGGCGGACCCGGCGAGTACGTGAAGGTTCATGTGGGCGGCAAAGACATGACACCTCCCGAGGTGTCTGCGCTCATCCTTCGCAAGCTGAAAGAGGCTGCCGAAAGTTACCTGGGCCACAAGGTACGCAAGGCCGTGATCACGGTTCCTGCGTATTTCAATGATGCCCAGCGGCAGGCTACCAAGGACGCGGGATTGATTGCCGGCCTGGAGGTCGCCCGAATCATCAATGAACCAACGGCAGGTGCGTTGGCTTATGGGCTTGATAAGAAAAAGAACGAAAAGATTGCGGTGTTCGACCTGGGTGGCGGCACCTTTGACATCTCTATCCTCGACGTGGGCGATGGAGTTTTCGAAGTTCTTTCCACCAACGGTGACACGCACCTCGGTGGCGATGACTGGGACGAGGCGTTGATCAACCACATCGCCGACGACTTCCAGAAAGATCACGGGGTCGATCTGCGCAAGGATCCAATGGCCTTGCAGCGGCTCAAGGAAGCTGCGGAGAAGGCCAAGAAGGACCTTTCATTCCAGTCTCAAACGGACATCAACCTGCCGTTCGTGACCATGGATGCCAGCGGCACGCCCAAGCACCTCACAATGACCGTGACCCGGTCTCAGTTCGAGAAGTTGACCGATTCGCTGTTTGAACGGTGCCGTGGACCCGTGATCCGGGCCCTGGAAGACGCCAAGCTGAAACCGGCCGACATCGACGAAGTGGTGATGGTGGGTGGTTCCACCCGCATGCCCCGCGTGCAGCAGATCGTCAAGGAAGTCTTCGGCAAAGAACCCCACAAGGGGGTCAATCCCGACGAGGTCGTGGCGGTTGGCGCGGCCATTCAGGGGGCTGTCCTCACAGGCGAGCAGAAAGACGTTCTGCTGCTGGATGTGACGCCGCTTTCTCTGGGCCTGGAGACCAAGGGCGGCGTGATGACCGTGCTTGTGCCCCGCAATACGACCATCCCCACCGAAAAGAAAGAAACCTTCACCACCGCCGACGACATGCAGACCGCGGTCACCATCAAGGTGTACCAGGGTGAGCGTCCGATGGCCGGCGACAACCGTCTGCTGGGTGAATTCAACCTTGAAGGGATTCCGCCAGCACGGATGGGGGTGCCCCAGATTGAGGTTTCTTTCAACAT
This sequence comes from uncultured Planctomycetales bacterium, assembly GCA_903926465.1. Lineage (GTDB taxonomy): Bacteria > Planctomycetota > Planctomycetia > Isosphaerales > Isosphaeraceae > CAIYJE01. The sequence goes on along the minus strand of CAIYJE010000160.1, from coordinate 50,866 downwards.
TGACGCCAACGGTATTCTGGCCGTTGGTGCCCGTGATAAGGGGACCGGCAAAGAACAGAAGATCACCATCCAGTCTTCTGGCGGCCTTTCCAAGGACGAAATTGATCGGATGCAGCGAGACGCCGAATCTCATGCGTCTGAAGACAAGAAGAAGCGTGAACTGGCGGAAGCCAGAAACGTTGCCGAACAGCGGATTTACCAGCTTGAAAAACTGGTCGAAGAGAACAAGGACAAGCTGAGCGAAACCGACCAATCGGCTATTCAGCAGGCGATTGCCGTTCTTTCTGAGGCCAAGAAGGGCGACGATCTCGCTGCCATTCAGCAGGGGATTGAGTCTCTTCAGAAGGCCAGCCAGGCCATGGCTGAGCACCTTTATGCCTCATCGGCCCAGGCGGGCCCCACCGGAGCCCCTGGTGAGGAAGCGGCAGCACATGCGGAACCCGAAGCCGGAAAATCTGCCGGCAAGGGAGACGATGTGATCGACGTTGAGTTTGAAGAAAAGAAATAAGTTCAGGCCGCCAGACTTATGATTTTTGCCCAGTGATGGGACCCAGGCGGGATGCTTCTGCAAAGTTGCATCCCGCCTTCTGTTTCCAGAAAAGGGCGATTTAAGGTATTATCCAATTATCTTGTCGTGTGCCTCTTCGACGCGACGGGCCAACTCCTGAAGCCCTTGGTGTGAAATAATGTCGATTGATAATGCCCGCCTGGCCTACCCTCTTCTTGTCCGAATCGCGCAAGAGCTGGCAGCAGCCGCTCGTGAGCGGAGGCCAGTCCCCTGGGTGACCTACGATGAATTCTGCAACCGGTGCCATAACATTGGGATGAAGGAAACGCCTCGAACCATCATGGGGCGGGTGTTACGGCCGGTACAAACTCTTTGCCTGGAGCATGGGCAGCCCGACCTCGCTTCGCTCGTGATTCAAAAGCCTAAGAGCCGTTCAGACTCAGGCATTCTGATCAAGCCGGCAGACGGTTGGTGGGATCCCTACGTGGCCAACGGTGAGACCCAGACCGGCGATATCGACTTCTGGTTTGCCAAGTACCGCCAAGCACGTGATAACGAATCCTGGACCGAAGCCCCGTTTTTCTGAGCCACGGCATAGAGCTAACGCCCTGATTCCCTCTGGGAATCTGGGCCGGCTGGGTGCATATCCCAACCCAAGGTTGATGGCTATCAAAAAAAGACGCTGGTCAATGGGAAGACCATGGCCAGAGAGATCTGGCTGACATTGGAAGACTTGCCCTGCCAGCGGATCAACCTCCTTGGCTTGCCCAGTTGCTCTTTGAGAGCCCAGGCCTGAGAGAAAAAGCCATCGCGGCTTCCTTTGAGACTTCAATCTTTGCTGGCAAGCCTGACCGTGGACGCTATGGTCCGCCCCACTCGAGTCTCAAAAACAATGGAGAGGGGTGAGGGACGTCATCGTTGGCCAACACTTCTCCGCAACCGATGAACTCACTCACGGACCTGATTCAGAGATCGTGGCCCATATTTCGAGAAGCGGCCCGCCAGGGCCGCACACTCACCTACACGGAACTCGCTGGCCGTGTTGGGCCGCCCTTGAATCGAAGGTACCTGCACCGCCAATTGCTGATCCCGCTTTCTGCCATGTGCAGAAAGCTTGGGCGGCCTGATCCTGCTGCTTTGGTTGTGCGCAAGGACAGTGGGCGGCCGGGCGGTGGTTTTTTTGCGAGTGGCCCAGGCACAGACTTGGACCTATGCTGGACAGAGGCACTAAGCGCATGCTGGCAAGCGGCCTGGCCAAAGCAGCCTCCACGCGAACTGCTCAACCTGGCCAGGAATTTTGTTCCTGGTGATTTGATGGCAGGACCTTCCGCCGAAAATCGAACTTGAATGTCTCGGATTTCGTAAGAGTATCGACATGCGTTCTCCCGCGGATCGGGGTCAGTTCACCCGGCCTGGGAGTTCTTGGGGGGGAACCAGATCATGGCATTTCGATTCGACAAGTTGACGCTCAAAAGTCAAGAAGCCGTTCAAAGAGCGCAAGAAATTGCACGCGAGCATCAGAACCAGCGGCTGGAACCGCTACACCTCTTGGCTGCGCTCCTTGATAATGAACAAACGGTGGTTCGATCGCTGGTCGGCCAGCTTGGCTTGAACCCCGATCAGATCAGGCGAGCCGCCGAGGACGGCTTGAAATCTCTTCCCCAGGTAAGCGGGGGAGAGATGACCATGAGTTCAGACCTCAATAAGGTCTTTGATGAGGCTCAGGCCGAAGCCGACCGGATGAAAGATCAGTTCGTCTCGGTCGAGCACCTGCTCCTGGGTTTATCCAGGGTGAAGGGACGTGTGCAAGAGTTGCTAAGCGCTCTTGGGGCCACTCCCGACAGCCTGATGAAGGCCGTTCAGAAGGTGCGAGGCTCGCATCGGGTCACGGACCAGAATGCCGAAGATAAGTATCAGGCCCTGGAGAAGTACGGCCGAGATCTGGTCGAACTTGCACGCCAGGGGAAGGTTGATCCGGTCATCGGTCGCGATAGCGAGATCCGCCGGGTGGTTCAGGTCCTGTCGCGCCGGACCAAGAACAATCCCGTACTTATTGGTGACCCAGGTGTGGGCAAAACGGCCATCGTTGAGGGACTAGCCCAGCGGATCGTCTCGGGAGATGTGCCGGAAAGCCTTCAGAACCGGAAGCTGATTGCGCTGGATATGGGCGCACTGGTAGCCGGCACCAAGTTTCGAGGTGAGTTCGAGGAACGTCTCAAGGCCGTCATCAAAGAGGTAAGCACGTCGGAAGGGCGGATCATCCTCTTCATCGACGAACTTCACTTGCTGGTTGGGGCCGGTAAGGCCGATGGTGCCATGGACGCCGCCAACCTGCTCAAGCCGGCACTCGCGCGAGGCGAGTTGCGGGCCATCGGCGCAACAACCCTCGATGAATTCCGCGAACATATCGAAAAAGACCCCGCGCTTGAGCGGCGGTTTCAGCCCGTGTTCGTAGGAGAACCAACCGTTGAAGACACCATTGCAATCCTGAGAGGTATCAAGGCCAAGTACGAAGTTCACCATAAGGTGAAAATCAAAGACTCGGCCCTGGTTGCGGCTGCCAAACTCTCATCTCGCTATATCACGGAACGATTCTTGCCCGACAAGGCGATCGACCTGGTCGATGAGGCCGCCAGCCGCCTGGCCATGGAGTTGCAGTCTGTTCCCACCGAGATTGATGTCATCCAACGCAGGTTGCTCCAGCTTCAACTGGCGGAACGGATGCTTGAGACCGAAACCGAACAGCATGCCCAGGATCGACTGGCCGAGGTCCGCGAAGAAATTGCCGTACTTCAGAAGGAAGAGCAAGACCTGCGTCGCCAGTGGGAAATGGAAAAATCTGGGCTGGGAGACGTTCAGAAACTACGCGATCGCAAGGCGGAAATCGAACTGCAGTACAAGCAGGCCTTCGACGACCTGCGTTTGATGCAGCAGCGTGGAGAACGACCCGACGAGCGCAAATATCAGGAACTGGCCAGGCTTGACCAGGAACGGATTGAGCTCGAAAAACGGATTGAAAGCACAGAAGAAGCCAGCGCCGCGGAAGGCCCTAAAAGCGACACTCGAAGATTACTCAAGCAGGAGGTTGATCACGAAGAGATTGCCGAGGTTGTGAGTCAGTGGACCGGTATTCCGGTCTCGAAGATGCTCACCACCGAGCGTGATAAGCTTCTTAAGCTTGAAGATCAGATTCACCTTCGCATGGTCAATCAAGATGCGGCCGTGCGGGCGGTGGCTGATGCGGTTCGACGGAGCAGGGCAGGGCTGGCCGATCCCAACAAGCCGATTGGATCGTTCTTGTTCTTGGGCCCCACCGGCGTGGGCAAGACCGAACTTGCCAGGGCGCTGGCCGAGTTCCTGTTCGATAGCGAAACGGCCATGGTTCGTATCGACATGAGCGAATTTGGCGAGAAGCATAACGTTAGCCGACTCATCGGCGCACCTCCCGGTTACGTCGGCTACGAAGAGGGCGGCAAGCTAACCGAGGCGGTTCGCCGTCGTCCTTACTCTGTGATTCTGCTGGACGAAATCGAAAAGGCGCACCGAGACGTTTTTAACGTTTTGCTGCAAGTTTTGGACGATGGCCGGCTGACGGATGGACAGGGCCGCACGGTCGATTTCCGGAACAGCGTCATCATCATGACCTCGAACCTGGGAAGTCAGGAAATTGCCCGGCTTGCCGAAACGGGCGATGAATCCCGAATCCGTCAGGCGGTTCAGGAAGTTCTCAAGCGAGAATTCTTGCCAGAGTTCCTCAACCGGATCGATGAAACGATCATCTTCCACCCGCTGACGATCAAAGAGCTAACCCAGATCGTTGATATCCAGCTCAGACGATTACAGGGCCAGTTGACGGAGGCAGGGTTGGCCGTGCAGGTCACTCTGGCCGCCAAGACCCAGCTTGCCGACGAAGGCTTTGACCCAGCCTACGGAGCCCGGCCGCTCAAGCGGATCTTGCAGCAGCGAATTGCCAACCCACTGGCGTCGGCCCTGCTTGATGGCAGTCTTGGCCCCGACAAGGGGGTGTCGATCTTGATCGACTGGAATGGTCAAGAATTCACGTTTCAACCAACAACGGCCGGCACTTCCGCCTGATTCCAGACACGAAGTTGCCGAATTCGGTCGACCCAAAAAAAGACTCCGTCGCCCTCATTTAAGGCGACGGGGTCTTTTGATGCGCGGGCGGTTTGGACCACATCAAGCCGTTGGATTCAGGCTTCCGAGGGTTCGAGCACGGCTTCGGTTTTCTTGCGGCCCGGCAACGGGAGCGGCATATTGGGAGATTGGGCGGCCGGCATTTGTCCCTTGAATAGCGCCTTGTCAATTCCGTGCTGCTTAACCTTGGTCCCCATACTCTTGCGCGAGAGATTGCAATGATCGGCCGAGCGGTCGATCCTGCCGCCGTAGGCAGCCATGACCTGGCAGATATAGGCTTTCTCAACCTGTTGCTTCACGCGATTGACAATGATATTGAGTTGTTCATCAGGGTGAAAATCATTCAAGAACGAGTTGGCTGGCTCATCAAGCCCCGGATGAGGCGCGGGTAGACTGGGATCTCCTGGGGCGGCTCGCACCACCGACTCCACCGCCTGCCGGAGTTCTGGAAGGTTGCCAGGCCATGAGCGTTCCAGTAATCGACTCATCTCGGAACGAGAGATCGGACTCACGGCTTCTCCGGTTTGTTTCAACCGTTCCGCGAACAGGCGAATGAGCTTGGCCAGATGCTTCCTGGATCGTTTACGAAGCGGTGGAACCTCGATCGATTCCGCCGTCAGCAGTTCGTAAAGTTCTTTCTTGAAGCTTCCTTTTGCGACCCGATCCACAAGTTCCAGGCCTGCGGTTGCAATCAGCCTCACTTGCGCTTTTCGGCCACCGTCTTTGCCGGTTTTTGCACAAGGCGCTTTGCGATTGCTGGAATACCAGGCGATCAACTTGGCCTGAATGCGTGCGGGCAGCAAGTCAACGTCGGTCAGCAGCAGGGTTCCACCACGCGCCGCGTCAACGGCTCCAAGGCCATGCGCTCCATCAAAATCGAGATGGTCGGTGGGATGCCCGAACAGTTCCAGGTCTAGCAAGAACTCAGGCAGGGCCTTGCACGACACGTGAATCAGGGGCCCGCTGGTGAGACTGGTGGCATGGATTGCCCTGGCAATTCGTTTCCGCCCAGTGCCTGCCTCCCCGGTGATCAGCACCGGTGCCTGAAGGTTCGCCAAGCGTTTGGCCACCCTTGCAATCCGGTCCATGGGCGGCCCTTGGGTAATCAGGCCCCGAAGATCCGTAGCCCGACGTACAGATTTTGCCAGGAGCCGATTCTGTGCCCTGACCTTGGATTCCTTGAGTGCCTGCTCAACCTGGAAGGGCAGGATCAGCGGCTCTCCAGGAATTTGAACCAGCCCTGCAATCCAGAATGGTAGCGGGTCTGGAAGCTTGGCCAGAGCTTCCTCAGTCGCAGCAATAATCATGGCCACCGGCAACCGCTTCAGGCGAATCTCTTCGGCGATCTGAAACGGATCGAGGTCTGGCAGGCTCGCATCCAGAATCACGGCCTGAAACCGTCCCTGAACGAGCCACTCAAGGGCATCGGTGCCGTTTAGTGCCACTCGTACATGAAAGTTGCTCTCAGCCAGCGGGCGTGCAAGCGTGCCGGCGGCAGCACGATCTGCACTCACGATGAGGAGCTTGGTGTGGTCCATCACACGAACAGTCTCTTGGGGGGGTATGAGTACTTCCTGGGTCTTGGAAGGCCTCACTCAAAACAAGTCGCACGTAAAGGTAGAGGATCAGGGTCCACACATCAAGGGTTGGCCGGCTTTGTACACCCCCAAAGAGTCCAGGATTACCGGCCGTTGAAGCCGGGATTTGCCATCCTATTTCCTTATGTAGCAAGGGGATTCTGAAACTGAACCGGTTGCCTGAGCCGCTTGTGAATCTGGCCACAGGTTGCCATGATCTGGAGCGATCAGGCAGGAGTTCCGGGCTGGATCGACCTTGACGGGAAATCGACTAGAGTTGAGAACGTGAGCAACGCTGGTCCACAGGCAGCGGTGGTGATCTGTCAAAAGGTCATCGCAGTCTGCCGGTAGGAGCCGGTTCGGCCAGGGAAGGCAAAGGTAGGGCCTCAGTCTTGCTGGGGCGAAAGGAGTCGACAATGCGGGCGTTTCGGACCTCACTGGTCGTCGCGTCAGTGCTTGGCATCGCACCGGCGTGGGTGCAGGCTCAGAAGGCAGAAGAAATTTTGACGCGGTTCAAGCCCAGCCTCAAGGGCGTCGAATTCGATACGCCCTCGACCAAGGACGAGGTTGAGGCCTGCAAGGTTGAGCGGGTTACCGACTCCAAAGGGGGCGTAACCGGCTTCGCGGTGCGAGATAGTCAGGGGAAATTACTGAGGCGGTTCATCGACACCAATGGCACAAGCAGCCAGCGTGAAGGTGAAGCCAAGGCCGCAACCCACCTCGACCAGTGGAGCTATTTCCACGACGGTTTTGAGGTTTATCGAGAAAACGATACGAACGAAGACGGAAGCCTCGACGAAGTTCGCTGGCTGAACAGTGGCGGCACCCGGATTGCGCAGGTCAAAGCGGGGAAGATTATCGCCTGGAAGCGGCTGTCGGCCGAGGAAGCCACCCGGGTACTCGTCCAGGCGTTGGTTGCCGGCGACGGAGCCCTGGTTGAAAGCGTGATGGCAAGCCCGGCCGAGATGAAAGCCTTGGGCGTACCAAGTGACCTGGTTGAGAAAACGACCGAAGCCGTGGCCGCGCGAGCAGCGGCTCTGAAGGCGCTTCAGGGCACCCTCAAGGGATGGGATGCCCAGACCACCTGGTCACGATTTGATGGGCTCATGCCGCACGTGATCCCGTCTGATTCGGCGTCCGGGCTTGCGCAAGAAGTGCTGCTTTATGAAAACGGCGTGGTGTTTGTAAATCCTGGCGGTAAGGCAGACCCGCGCGGCGTGACGTATCTTCAGGTTCCCGAGATCGTGAAGATTGGTGAGACCTGGAAGTTCGTGACATTGCCCAAGGCCGTTGATCCCACCGAACCGGTGGTGGCCGATGCAGAGCAGGGGAGTCTGAGATCTTCGATCTTCGGACGAACCGAGTCTGTGGCGGGCAACGGCAGCGAGGGTGGCGTGACCGTGCCGGCCGAAGTGCTCAAGAAGCTGGCGGATCACGATTCTAAGATGCCAGGCGCGGAGGCTTCGGCCAAGGTGCTGGCCCAGTGGCATCTCGACAGGATCGAGATTCTGCGTGAAGTGATCGGCAAGGCCAAGGGAGACGATGAGCGGCTTGGCTACTACAAGCAGGTGATCCATGACCTGGCCGAAGCCTACAAGTCTGGCCTTTACCCGCAGGGCGTTCAGGTTTTTGATCGCCTGATCAAGCAGGGGGGCAAGGTTGGCTCGTTCGCCGAGTATCGCAAGATTTTGGCCGAGTTCGATCTGGAGGCCGACAAGCCAGGTGCCAACCTGCTGGAAGCCCAGGAATCAACTCTGAAGAAGCTTGAGGAGTTCCTGGACGCCAACCCCAAAGCCGACGAAGTACCAGACGTCCTCTTCCAGATCGCGAACGTGAATGACTTCAACGCGAATGAAGATCAGGCTCGCAAGTACTTCGGTCAGCTTGCCAAAGATTACCCCGGCACGGATGTTGGCAAAAAAGCCCAGGGCGCGCTCACACGTCTGGAGCTGGACGGCAAGCCGCTCTCGCTTTCTGGTACCAGCCTGACAGGCAAAACGGCGAGCATTGCCGACTACAAGGGCAAAAGTGTTCTTGTGCTGTTCTGGATGTCTCTGGCCGAGCCTGATAAGCGTGAGATCACCGAACTGCTGGACCTCCACAAGCGGTTCAGTGATAAAGAGTTTGACATCCTGAGCGTGAACCTCGACCCCGAGCGTGCGCTACTGGATGATTATCTCAAGGGGAAAAGCCTTCCTTGGGCCGTGATTACCGAGACCGGTGGACTCGATAGCAAGCTGGCCAACCAGTTTGGCATCATCTCAACCCCCACGATGTTCCTGGTCGATCCCCAGGGCAAGGTGGTGAGCCATCGGATCCGCAAAGCGTCCGAGGTCGAGAAATATCTTGAGAAGCCCCTGGCTTCGAGTTCGGCCGGCCTCAAGTTCGAAACGAACAATAAGTAAGCCGTCAGTCTGGCCTGGCTCAATTCAGGCCGTCCCTATAAACGCAATCGGATCACACAGCGGCCGTCTGTTCCAGCCATGGAGCAGACGGCCGTTTTGCATGACGGTGGTTCACGAATGGCTTGAACAATAACCTGTTTCTTATGCTCATACAGCCAAGCGCACGGCTTCTGCGGGGTTCTTGGGAATGTCAGACTTTTCGAAGCCGTTGACTACGCCTGCACCTGATAAGCGTGCGAGCTTTTCTCATCATGGAAAATCTCAACTTCTGCCGGTATGAACGTGTGGCATGAATCTAATCTGGTTGTGAACGTTAATCTGATCCGAACTTGAACCAAGTACGGCATGGTATTGATGCGGTTCATCGTGTTCGACTTAGCAAAAAAAGCCATTTCGTTTTCAGCCCCGGCCCAATTTGCGCTCTATGAAGCCGGTGTTCGCTCTCGCGGAAACGGTTGAGCTTTCAGCCGGAAAGATTGTGAACTGGTCCGTCAATCTCTGAGCACACAGGGGTTTCAGGGCCAACCTCCAGGCCCGGTTTGACCAGTATCCGGTCGATGAGCCCCATCAGCGGAGCATCGACACAGCCGGATTCCGCCCAACGATTTGGAGTTTGCGATGAAGTCGATTACCCGGAGCTTGCGTAAGGTCATGAAGCCCCGTAAGCCTGCACCCAGAATTTCGCGCAGCCTCACATGGTTTCCAGGCTGGGAAGTTCTGGAAGGGCGCACACTTCTTAGCCTTGGTCTGATCAATACCGTGGCGGGCGCTGGGACTGCTGGCTTTGGTGGCGACGGCGGACAGGCGAGTGACGCACAACTCTGGTCTCCCGCGGCCGTGGCGGTTGACTTAGCGGGCAATCTCTATATTGCCGATCAATCCAATCATCGCGTTCGAGAAGTTCTGAGCACGACTGGCGAAATTATTACCATCGCCGGCAATGGCACCCCGGGATTTACGGGTGACGGTGGGCCAGCCACGAATGCCCAGATCAACAGCCCATCTGGCCTTGCCGTGGATCTGCAGGGAAATGTTTACTTCAGTGATTCGGTTGAAAACGTTGTCCGTGAAATTCTGGTCTCGTCGGGAACGATCATCACCGTGGCAGGCGCGCTGGACACAGAGGGGTTTAGTGGAGACGGTGGCCCTGCCACTTCTGCGAGCCTGAATCATCCACTGGGGCTGGCGGTGGATCCCCAGGGCAACCTCTTGATCTGCGATGCTGGAAACTCGCGTGTTCGTGAAGTCTCAGGTTTCACAGGCGACATCATGACGGTTGCCGGCAACGGAACCTACGGCCATTCTGGGGATGGAATTTTAGCAACCGAGGCCACGTTAAAATTTCCGGCCTCGGTCAGTCTGGACGAGATCGGCAACCTCTACTTTTCCGATACATTCGACAATACGATCCGCAAGATTGATCAGTCCACCGGCATAATGAGTACCGTTGCGGGGAACGGCAAAAATGGGTTCAGCGGAGATGGCGGTGTGGCAACGCAGGCATCTCTGGCACACCCAGACGGCGTGGCCTTTGATGGAATGGGAAACATTTACATCGCGGATACGGCGAATGATGTGATCCGAAAAGTTGACGCAACGGGTCAAATTCAGACGATTGCAGGCCAACCGCAACTGGTCGGTTTTGCAGGCGATGGCGGGCCAGCCACCGCCGCCTTACTTGGAATTCAAAATGGTGCAGGTTTGGCCGTGGACGCCAGCGGCAACCTGATTCTTGCTGATATGCAGAATCAGCGAATTCGGCAGGTTGCGTTCACCTATGCAACATCGATGACCGTGACAACCACGGCCAATCCCACGGTGTTTGGTCAGCCCCTGACACTGTTGGCGAACGTGAGCGCAGAGACCCCAGGCGCAGGCGTGCCGAACGGTGGTACGGTCCAGTTTTTTCTCGATGGGTTGAGCATCGGCGATCCCGTTCTTATGACGGCTGGGCAGGCAGTCCTGGACGTGGTTTCCTGCCCAGGAGGTGACCACACGATCTTTGCCTCTTACAGTGGAGACGGAATCGACTACCTCGCCTGTGACTCCAATCCGGTAACCCAGACGATCTTGCCTGCAAGCACCACGGTCATCGTTGCCACGTCATCGAATCCACTGGTCTATGGCCAGGCTGTAGGCGACCTGATTTACACAGCGAGCATCACCGCGAACCCACCAAGTTTGGCAATTCCTGATGGTGCCACGGTGCAGTTCCAGGTTGATGGCCTGGATGTAGGAAGCCCGGTATCGGTGGTGCAGGGTACGGCATTACTACCTTGGGCCGGTGAACCGGACCCGCTCGGTTACTTGAACTTGAACGTCGGCCCTCACATTCTGACAGCCATATTCCGTGGCGACGGCGTGAACTTTGAGGGGGACGTTTCAGCGCCACTCAATCTTTCCGTGATTCAGGCCCAGTCACAAACCTCGCTCTCCATCCTGGGGTCCGGCAACCTGTATGGTCAGCCAATTACGCTGGAAGCCTCTGTGCTTTCCCGTGAGCCAAGTCAGGCCATGATCAGCAGCGGTGCTGTCCAGTTCACGGTTGATGGTTTCAGCTACGGCGATCCGGTTCCGGTTTCCAACGGTGTCGCGAGCCTGGATACCGCCACGCTCAACGCCGGCCCACACACGGTTCAGGCAATTTACTTGGGAGACGCCCAGAATTTTCTGGCGAGTGAATCAGAAACTCAGACCCTGTTCATTGCCTCGGTTCCCACGCAGACCACAGTCAATGCTTCCTCCGCGTCATCCGTTTACGGTGAGTCCGTCACCTACACGGCCACCGTCAGATCGGAATTCGCAAACGCGTCTGCTCCTGATGGCGGAACAATCCAGTTTATGGTCGATAGCTATCCCTTTGGTGAACCGGTTGTAGTTGTGAACGGAGTTGCAAGCCTGGATATTTCGCAACTGAACGCCGGATTTCACAACGTTTCCGCCAGGTATAGCGGCGATGGGCAGAATTCTTCCGCCAGCCAGTCAACAAGCCTGACCCACTTCGTGACTGCAAAACAGCTAGAGGTTTCGATAGTCGGCCACCCCACCAAGGTTTATAACAGCAGCACCGCTGGCGCTCTTTTGCCCGGGAACTTTGCGATTACCGGCTTAGTCGGAACGGATTCGTTCCAGGTCACTCAGACATCTGGCACTTATAACAGCAAGAACGTATCACAGGCCACTCACATGACCGCGTACCTCGTCGCGCAAGATTTCGCAGCCGGCGTTGGCACACTGCCCAGCAATTACATTTTGCCGACACTGGCCTCCGGGGCCGCTTCCATCACAAAACGGGCCCTGATCGGAACCATCACAGTTGCAAATAAAGAGTACGACGGAACCACCGCGGCAACCATCACCGCTCGCAACCTGAGCGGGGCAATTTTTGGCGACGACGTGTCGTACGTGGGGGGAACTGCGTCCTTTGCAAACGTGGTCGTTCAGAATAACAAGCTGGTGACTACCATCGGTCTGACTCTGGCAGGCCTCGATGCCGAAAATTACTCGGTGAACACCACCGCCACAGCCACGGCGAATCTGACCTCGCGAGGCGGCCGGCCACCGCATCAGAAGCAGTGATTCTATTTGAGCATTCCATGTCCTGACCGGAAAACGGCAAGGCCGTTTTCCGGTCAGGACATCGGGGTTCACAATTGGGTTGCACTAAAAAAACGCAACCATTCAGCCCAATTCAGTGAATGAAGGAAAAGGTCTGTTTTTAAAGGCTGAAGGCCTGTTTCAAGGCCGCCCAAGGGCGAAGCCCTCGTTGGTCTAAACAAGTCCGGAGTCGCCTCAAAAAGGCATGGCTTTGGGCATGTGGTCTCCTGAGGGCTGAAGGCCCGATTCAAGAGAGCCCAGCCCAACGGGCCGGGTAAGCTGATTCCCAAAAAAACTCTTGGGCTCCATGGGCGATCCAATTCCATTGGATCGCCCATGGAGCCAAAAACATCTAAGAATAAGAGGACTACAGATAGCCCCTTCAGGGCTTTCGGATCCGCGCCTGTGAAAAATCTATTGCCTGCATGGGACACAGGCTCTCGACTCAGTTCTTGGGCTTATGTAGTACAACAAGGGTTGCGCTCTGGGCTTTCTTGACGCGCCCCTCCAGGGCTCAAGACCATCCATTTCCGGGGTTTTTCGAAATTCGGCTCAATGAATTGAAAACAAGAGACAGCCGAGGGCGGCTGTGTCACCTGTGTTGCCCAATTGTGCACTGGGATAGGCGGCGGCCACGGCCGCGTTTCAGTGGAAACTTCAGGTTGCTCCTCTGTAGACTCCGTGGTCGTCCTGTCTCCACCAAAAGCTTAACCGGCGATGGGTGATTCGGAGCCAACGAACATCCATTCCAAGATTCTTGAAGCAACGAAGCCAGGGGAGTTGCTAACGCTTGTTTCTCAGCGTTATTGTGAAAGCCTGATCCCCTTGGGCACTTTCGAAAGCCGATCATATGCCCGCACTGGCTTACCTGAATGGTGAATGGATGGCCCCAGAGGCCGCACGCGTACCGATCTGGGATCGCGGCTTCATGTTCGGCGATGCGGTTTACGAGGTTGTTCGGGTTTATCTGGGACGTATCTGGCTAGAACAGATCCACTTTGACCGGCTTGAGCGAAGCCTGAAAGCGGTTCGCAACCCGGCAGTCGATCTGATTGCCGTTCGGCAGGCCGTGCTGGAAACCCTGACCAAAAGCGGCCTGCAGGAAGCAACCATCTACGTCCAGATCACGCGCGGGGTTGCGCCCCGGAAACATGCGTTCCCAAGTCCACCGGTTGAGCCAACCATTCTGATTGTGGCCCTGCCGTACGATGATGCCGCGACGGCAAATCTTCGCGAGAACGGCGTGGCCATGATCTCTCGGCCCGACACGCGCTGGGGCCGTTGCGATATCAAATCGACCAACCTGCTGGCGAATGTTCTGGCCAACGAGGCGGCCCATGAGGCAGGGGCATTTGAGGCGGTGCTGATTGATCGGGACGGTCGGGTGACCGAGGCCACTCATTCCTCGGTTCTGTGGGTGCGTGATGGGGTGGTATGCGGCTCGCCCGAGGGGAATGAAATCCTGCCAGGAACAACCCGGCGTACCGTACTCAGCCTGATCCAAGACACCGGGCTCTCATTCCGCGAGGAACGAATCGGCCTTCCCACACTTCAGGCCGCCAATGAGGTTCTTCTTGCGGGAACCACCATTGAGGTCCTGCCGGTCATTCGAATTGATGGTCAACCCGTGAATGGGGGCGAACCCGGACCGGTGGGCCGGGCTCTCCAGGCTGCATACCGCCGGTCGGTCCAGCATTGGCTTTCGACTGGAACTGACAATTGTTCTTGAACAGAAGGGGCCCGTACCTCCGTGTTTTCCCAGCTAGCGGTTGAAGAGATTGAGGATGACCCATTTCTGGCAGCCTCAAAACGCACAACAGTTTCTGGTTCCGGGGTCGATGTACTTGTCTTCGATGCCTTGAATCCAGAGAAGGCCCAGGCGATTGGCGAGGGGCTGGTCCAGTTACTCCGCAAGCGAAATCGGTACGCGGAAGCTCGCGTGCTGGATTCGTCGACGTCCACGGGAATGGCGGTGGTTCTTGAGGCGGCCATCGCCTCAACCACGCAAGACCTGCTGCTTGTAACCACAGCTGTCGATTTTTGGAGACCCGAACATCTCGATCCGCTGCTTGCCGCCATTGAGTCTGCCGACCACGTGATTGGCCGGCGCCCGGTTGGGTTTCCTCTGGGGCTCAAAAGATGGCTTGGCTGGGGAATCCGATCGACCGTGTACGCGGTCCCCATTCACGACATCCATTCGCCCTGTACCTTGCACCGGCGTGACTCGCTCCAATCGATTCCGCTCCAGTCGGAATCAGCCTTTGCAGATCTGGAACTGCTTGCCAAGGCCACGTTTCTGAGTCGCCTGCTGATTGAAGTTCCAGTACCCGACCTTCAGGCCGACGAAGATAGCCGCCGCTGGGCACTCTGGCGGCACGATCGCAGCGATCTCTGGCGCAAGACCATCTTTCGCAGACCCACGCCTACCCCCTCAACTCCAGCGGAAGTTCCGCAAGGCGAGCAAGAAGGTGATGCCAGCCCAGGCGATCAGAATGAGCAGTGACGGCGCAACCTCAATAATTCCAGCCCCCTTGAGAATGACCTCTCTCAAGGCGTGAACCAGTTGGGTCAGCGGCAAAGCCTGGATAAACCCCTGCATTTGCGAGGGAAACCGGCTCGACGAGAAGAAGACGCCGGAGAACAGCCACATCGGAATCATGACCAGATTCATCAGGCCACTCACTTTTTCGGTGGTTTGTGCGCGACTGGCCACCAGCAGCCCAATTCCTGCAAACGCCAGCGCTCCAATTACAACCACCAGCACAATGAGCAGCAGATTCCCACGTACGGGCATGCCGAAGCCAAAAACTCCCAGCCCCAGTAAAACAATGATGTCGGGCAGCAAGAAGGTTAGCCGTGCCCCAAGTATTGCGAGCAAGAAGTTCTGGCGAAGCATGGGGGTGGCCGCGAACCGCTTCAGCAGTTTCCCAATGCGCATGTTGACGATCAGAAAGCCAATCCCCCAGAGCCCGCCACCCATGGCGTTCATGCCAATTAGCCCAGGGATCAGCCAGTCGATGTAACGGTTGCCAGGCTTGGTTTCGGTCTCTTCGGTCACAGAGAGTGGATCCGATCGACCGGCCGCGCGTTGGAGCACGTCGTCTACTGTGGCGCGGGCCAAACTGGACTCGGGCCGGGTTGGGTCATACCGGTAAGTGACGCCGGCACCACCAGTCCCCGGCTCAACAACCAGTGGGGTATCACCGGTCTCAAGCTGGCGAATCGCCTGCTCTCTCGGCAACAGCCGATACGAAAGCGGAGGACGCCCAGGCCTTTCGAGCTTGGCCTCCGCGCTATCCAGGGCCAGCTTGATCTGTTCAGCTCCCGGAACATCCACCACCGTGACCACGGCCGGGTCTGGACGCCGATTGGTGAAGGCAAGCGCCAGCACCACCGCCAGAATGGTGGGAAAGGCATAGACCCAGAAAATCCGAGCCGGCTCGCGGTAAAACTCCCGCAAACGCGTCAGGTAAAGCTGTTTCAGCGATTCGAAATTGGCCATGGATCGTCTCGGAAACTCATCCGACCTGGATGGAAGCGGTGATACCTGGTTCAGTCAGGTGAGAGAAGATGATTCAACTGATCAAGCGGGGCAGTGGCACTAGCCGGCCCGCCGCCGACCACGCCGCCGTCGACCGGTGCTGGCTTCCGCTGCGTTCTCTTCACCCTCGCGAAGGTGACGTCCCGTAAGATGTACGAAAACATCTTCCAGAGTGCCGTGCCGAGTCGAGAGTTTTGTGAGCGCAAGCCCTTGTTCCTCGATCCGGGCCAGAACTGCCGGCAGCACGCGGTGCGGTTCTGTTACGCTCAGGCGATAAATCGAACCGTCAGTCGACGCATTGATTACCCCAGACATCGTCCTGAACCGCTCAGGGTCTGGGGTCACCCCTTGCTCATCAAGGTCCAGCTCCAGAATGTGCTCACCCACGTGCTGGGCAATGAGCTGGCGGGGGGTGTCGAGTGCAATCACCCGCCCATGATCAACAATGGCAATACGGTCGCACAGCTTTTCCGCCTCGTCCATATAATGCGTGGTCAGCAACACGGTTCGCCCCTGCTTTTGCAGGTCACGCACCACGTCTTGAAGCTGAAGTCGAGACTGAGGATCCAGACCGGTCGTGGGCTCATCCAGGAAAATTAATTCAGGCGCACCCACCAGCGCCAGTGCCACGGCAAGTCGGCGCTGCTGACCGCCCGAAAGCGTTTCTACAAGCGCATTGGCCTTGGTCTCCAGAGAAACCTTGGCCAGAACCTCATCCGTTCCAGAACCGTCGCTGTAGAAGCTCCGAAAAAGCTGGACGGTTTCACGCACCGTGGATTTCTCAGGAAATTTGGTTTCCTGAAGAGTCACGCCAATTCGCTCACGAATGGCCTGGGCGTGGGTTTGCCAGCGAAGCCCCAGCACTTCCACGTCACCGGAGGTCGGTGTATTCAGTCCCTCCAGGATCTCAATTGTTGTGGTCTTACCTGCGCCGTTTGGACCCAGCAAGCCAAAGCACTCGCCCCGCATCACATCCAGGCTGAGCCCGTTCACCGCATTCACGGGGCCATCGCGACCAGGGTAGATCTTGACGAGATCCAGAACGCGAATCGCTCGATCACTCATTCAAACACCTTCCAATGGGGTGGAAGCCGATTCCGGAACCGCTTCCGTTGTCAGGCTGGTATTCAGAACGGGCAAGGTCTCATCTGCTGCGCGGCTGAACCGATGCCCGAGCGCCAGGCAGGCGGGGAGCAGAATCAGGTTGCCAATCGAACTGCCGAGTGTTGCCACACCCACCATGGTCCCGAAGTTCGAGAATGGAAGGAATTGCCCGAATCGCAGGACCCCGAACCCGGCAGCCACCGCCAGGCTCGAGAGCAGCACACCCGCACCCGTTACATGATAGCTGGCCAGCAGGCTCTGCCGGAACGGTTCGGTTTCACGATGACGGCGGAACTGCAAGAGACAATGAAACGTATCATCAACCGAAAGACCCAGGGCCACGCTGGCAACCAGCGCCGTGGCCAGGTCTAGCTTCACGCCACTCCAGCCGGTGAAACCCAGAACCAGAGCCACAGCCAGCAAGGTCGGTAAGATCGCCAGCGTGGCGAGCTTTGGTCCTCGAAACGCACAGGTCAGCATGAAGATGATTCCGGCGGCCGAAGAAAGAAACGTGATCCAGGAAGAGTCCATCACTCCGCGCGTGGTTTGCGTGAGCAAGTAAGAAAGGCCAGTCAAATAAGGGGCTCGACCTGGAACCTGAAAGGCCGGCATCGAGCCGGCAAGCTGTATGGCACTCTGGAACACGGCAGCCTTGGCCGGGGCAGGAATTTGTTCCTGGATTCGGATCACGAGCCGGGCCCAGCCTGTTTCCGGTTTTGCAGGATCCAGGGGCGACCAAAAATTCTTCAGAAGATTGGCCTGGGGTGCCCGTGAGATGAGGTCCAGTTTCGTTTCAAGCGCGGCCGCGGCCTGGGCTTGGGGCAGCTTGGCAAGCTTTCCCTCTGGGTCCAGCACGGTGGCCAGTGAAAGGACCTGAGAAACCTCGGATTCACCACCACGGTTCAGGTCACGAATCTGGTTCTCAAGATCACGCTGCGCGGCCAACACCTCCATGGTGAGCTTGGAGCCAATGGGCACAACCAGCGAGACCACGCCAATTCCACCAAGCTTTGCCTCCGTGGAATGGTAGTCTCGAACCACCCTCGTTTTCGGTTTGAACGCATTGATATAGTTAGACTCGTACTCCAGTCGCTGAATCCCGAACGCGATAGGAATGACCAGCGCCAGAACGGCAAGAACGACCTTTGCGGGGTGATCTACGGCCCAAAGGGTCAGTTGATTGAGCGGGCGGGTGAACGGCGAGGTTGTGCCGGCTCGCACCGGAATTTCCAGCGAAAACGGTGGCAGCATCGCCATGGGGGCAATCAACAAGGTCAGCAGCGATGCAAACAGAGTACAGGTTGCCAGAATGGCTCCAAACTGCAGCACCGGAACCACGTTGCTGGTGAGCAGGGCCGCGTAACCCACAGCGCCGGTGGCCGACGTCCAGAAGATGGGCCGAGCAACCGATCTCATCGCATTTTTCGCCGCAGAGTACCGATCTTCGCCATGCCGCAAAGCGTCCCGAAAGTGGACCGCCAGATGGCTGGCCGCCGGCATGGTCAGCACAATAATTTGTGCCACCAACGGGCCGCCAGAAAGCGATAGCTTGAGGCCCAGCATGCCCATGGCCGTTTCTGCCGCCCGCCACACGGTCCAGCCGGCCAAGATGGGAATTATGGCCCACCAAAGACTACGCGTGACCGTGAGCATGACCAGCCCGATCAATGCCAAGCCCGCAATCGCAAGTCGGCGACTATCCAGATCAATGGCAGAAAAGCCATCCGCCAAGAGTACAGGCGGACCAACCAGCGCGGGCCTGGGTAAATCATGACGCAGGGCAAACCGGTCCGTTGCTAACCGCAACAAAGAGACCGTCTCTTTGGGGTCTTGGTCTTCCATCGGCACCAACCGGACCACCAAAGAACAGGTGTTCCCGGTCTGATCGATCAGGGTGCCGACAAACAAAGGGTGCTGGACAATCTTACGCCTGAGATCCTCCAGGGCTGGCCCCGTGGAATGGCGGATGGCCCCCGCCACGGTGAAGGCACTATTTCCCTGGCCCAGGCTGGCCATATTGTCACCCAGCACCTTGACCGCCGTTTTCCGGACCAGCGAAGGGAGTCGGACAAGGTCTGCCAGCCGGTCATCGACCTGCCAGAACAAGGGCATGCGGTCAATGGACTGAACTTCACGAACCGCGGGAATCTGCTCGGGTGCAAGTGCCTCGGCAAGCTCAGCAACCCGGTCCATGCCGGCGGGCGTGAGCAAGTCTGGGTCGTCATAAGTCACGAAAATGATGTTGTCACTACCGAAGGTGTTCGCCGCCTTCTGGTAAGCCAGCACATCCGGAGCCCCTTCTGGAAAGAAGGAGGTCAACGACTGCTCGTACCGCACATGGCGATTCGCCAGCAACAGACCGGCGAGACACAGAAGTACCCCGCCGAAAAAGACGTACCGCCAACGTAAAACGAAATCCGTCACAGCGCAATTACTTTCCATGGTTGAGTACACGGGCCAACGCTCATGGCCGGGCCCGTTCGAGATCTACTCAGTATCGACGAAATGCGCCGATCGTCCAATCACTCGGTGCCAATTCAACAATCAAAAGCCATGGTGCAAAGCCGTACCAGGCTGCTCAGCCAGGCAAAAAACGGCCTGGGCCCAGCGGCCAGATTCACGGCCATGGGCTTTCAAGGCGTGTGTCTAGGCCGTACTTGGTTCTGGTTGGGGGTAGCCAGTTCAGGTCAATCAACCAGCCGAAGAGTCTGATTCCCTGGACCAAGAAGCCAAGAACGATCAAGCCAAAAGGCTATTCTTGATCACCGCCTGAGATCTTAGCGGGGGTTTTTAGACCGAACCGTGCGCGGCTGCCAGGGTGGTCGATGGGCACCTCCCACGGGCAACGTGGCACAATCCAGCGGTTGCTTCAGAATATCGGCCAAGCTGTTCAACAGCCGGGCGCGAAAGCTGGCACAGGAGAACGCTTCGGCTCGGCTTCGCCCAACCAAAGGATTATTGGGACATCCTTCCGATTCCCAGGATTCGATGGCAGCCTGAAGACCATCCGAGGTCGGTTGTTCATAAAGCCGACCCACCGAATTGTCGACGGTTTCCGCGACGCCGCCATCATTGAGGGCAATAACTGGTGCCCCGCAGCCAAGCGCTTCCATGGGAACGATGCCAAAGTCTTCGACCCCTGGGAACAGCAACGCCCGGCAGCGTTGCAGGTGATCTCGAATGGCCTCGTCTGACTGCCAGCCCAAGAACTGGGTTCCCGGGCCTGCCAGAGCCTGGAGCCGGGCACGGTCTGGGCCTTCGCCAATCACAATCAACCGGCGATTGGCGGCCTGGCAAGCCAGAATGGCCTGGTCAATCCGTTTATATGGAACGAGCGCAGAGACCACCAGGTAAAAGGATTCTCGTTCCACCGGAGCCGGGCGGTAAAACACCGTATCAACGGGGGGCTGAAGAACCTGACTCTCTCGCCCATAACTGTGCTGGATCCGCCGCTTTACGGTTTCTGAAATCGCAATAAAGTGAGAGACTCGATCGGCAGTCTGGCGGTCCCAGGACTGGAGCCGATCAAGCGTCCAGCCTGCAAGGGCGCGTCTGACCGGCTTATGAGACCAGCTATCCAGATAGGCTTGCCGCCCTTCCCAGGCGTAGCGCATGGGGGTAAAGCAATAACAAACGTGGGGCACGTCCGCGGGAACTCGTACCGCCTTGGCCACGCAGTGACTGAAGCTCACCACCAGGTCAACGTCTCGCACTTTCCAGGCGCGTGCCGCCGCAGGCATGAGTGGCAACAAAGACCGATAACGGCGATGAATTCCTGGGATCCGCTGTAGCGGAGAGGTGCGAATGTCCAGTTGCTCAATCGTAGGCCCGGCCGAACCGGGCTGATGCAGCAGCGTGAACAGTTTTGCATCCGGAAACGCCTCGCACAAGATTTCAAGGCACTTCTCACCGCCACGCCGCCCAGTCAGCCAGTCATGGACCAGCGCCACCCTGAGACCACTCAGGCGATCTGGCCATTCAGATGGGAAATGACCCGGTGAATCCGCACGAAGTTGGCCAGACATGGCAATCCCGCTCCCTGGGAATGCAAAAGGTCATCCTTGACCCATGCCCGGGAACAGTAACCAAGCGATGACCTTGAGGCAAGCCGCCCTTTGCAACTGTTAAGCAGGGAAGGCTCTACGCCTTCCCAGTCTCACAAACCAACAACTTATTGCGCCTCCAGCAATTCAACCTCAAAGATAAGAGGGGAGTTAGGCGGGATCACCGGTGGGCTACCCTGCGCACCGTAGCCAAGTTCTGGAGGAATTTGCATACGCCGGGTCTCACCCACAAGCATTCCGGTAATGCCCATGTCCCAGCCGCGAATCACTTCTCCAGCCCCAATCGTGAATGAAAAAGGCTTGCCTCGGTCCCGAGAGCTGTCGAACTTCGTGCCGTTAGGCAACATACCCACATAATGCACCACAGCTCGCTGCCCAGGTGCGGCAGCAGCCCCAGTTCCCGGCTGAAGCGTGGTGTAACGGAGAGTCGTGGCCGTCGTCAGTGTTTCTCCAGGCTTCGAAGGCGAGGCCGGGAAAATACTCATATCCACCTTGCTGCTCGGAACGGCAACGCTTCCGCCCGCATTCTGTTCTCCGTTGGCCTCAGCGGCATCGGCCTCTGCAACTTCAAACACCGGCTTGGTACCCGGCATCACCACCGGTACCACCAGAGGGTCAGCGCAGCCCGATAACCACACCGAAAAAACGGCCGAATATGCGAATTTCCATGCACGCATTAAAGACCTCTTCTGGATGAACACCGGTCGTCCAAGAACGACCGGTTCGAACGCGATGACATGAATCGTAGATGGATGATTCCTAGATCAATATTAAGGTAAGACGGCTCAGTTCGGCCAGCCTCTGTTTCTTGGGATGAAGCCGACTTCAGATGATCCTGATCAGGGAGACGGCAATGGAACCGGAAAAGCAAACCGAGATATCGGATTCTGAGCGCCTGGGCCGCTGAGAGTAAACGCCTGAGTAAATCACTCGTTCTCCGTCCCAGTCATAATCCAGGGGCAGGGGAGAAGGATCGACCGGGCAAAACTTCCACTCGGGATCAGGATCCAGAGGCTCCAGGTGGGGAAGGTTGACATTCCAGAAGGTCAGCGGCTCAGTAGGCTGCTCAAGCAGGAAACTAATCACCTGGCGAGCCAGAGAACCGGCCCGATTCCAGTCGAGCGGAACCCCTTTCCGAATGTAGTGAGAAATGGAGATCGCTCTCACACCCCGGATTGCAGCTTCCCGAGCGGCAGCCACGGTACCAGAGTGGTAAACGTCTACACCCAGATTTCCACCGGCATTGATGCCAGAGATCACCCAGTCTGGGGCGGATTCCAGGCGAGCCAGCGCCAGACGAACACAATCTGCGGGCGTTCCACCAATGGCAACCTGGCCGTCGTCCCGAATCGAGAAATCGATCGGCTGGTGCGTGGTCACCGCATGACCACATCCCGACTGCGGGCCAGAGGGCGCAATCACCCGTGCGCTCCCCAAAGGCGCGATCGCCAGCCGCAACGCCTCAAGACCAGGGGCACCAATTCCGTCGTCGTTCGTTAGCAGAAGGCGGGAAGCATTGGCCACTGAGTAATCACTCCGGGTAAAAAAAGACAAAGAATTGATCGGTCACAAACTCCAGGAAAAACAGTGCTTTCCATTGGCTTCACACCCGATCGAAACTCAGCAGAGACAGAATAACTGAGTCACTCATTGACACGCCTCGGGTGAGCGGTTAAGATTTGTACCAGTCGAGGGGGATTAGCTCAGCTGGGAGAGCGCTTGCATGGCATGCAAGAGGTCGGGGGTTCAATTCCCCCATCCTCCACTTCATTTTCGAAATAAACGCCAGTTCCATCTCATGTGGAATCTGGCGTTTTGTGTTGGCTCTGGGTTATTCTCCATGAGTCGGCTTTCTCTGCTTATATCTACAGCACAGACTGATAAGACGTTCGAGAAAAAAGGGGTACTCTGGGTCGGCAAGTGCCTGATTTGCAATGGCCCCGTGGCTTTTGATGGAATGACGGGCGAGGGAGCCACGCTAGAGCACATAAGGGCCACAAGCCGCGGAGGAACCAACGCCCCTGATAATCTGGGAATTGTGCATGCCGCCTGCAACTCCGAGAAAGGGAGACGCTGGGACTCCAAGCGCAAGAAAAGTGAGGCAGAGTATGAGCGTTTCGTGGAATTGCTCATCCAGAAACGCCAGAAGCGGTGGCCAGGGTTGGTTTGAACGCGTCTGAGAGTGCTGCCTCAGGGCCGTTCACACCCAGATGACTGGCCATGGTGCGGTAGAGCGAGCCGAAATGCACGGGGTTCGAAGTTGGTTCCCCGCCCCACGGATCGGTCTCGCCGATCACAAGCCCTGCGGGCGCGGGCCCGCCAGCAAGCAAGGCACAAGCGGCCCGCGGCCAGTGATCGCGGCCGCCCGACTCGTTCATTACGGGCGTGCGGCCAAATTCTCCGGCGGCAACCACAAGGGTCTTGCTCAGAAGCCCGCGACTTTGAAGGTCATCCACCAGCGCGGTGAAAGCGTGGTCAAAGGCAGGGCAGACCGTGTTTTGGTAATCCTCAAAGCTGGAGAAGGGGGCTTTCCCATGCACATCCCAGCTTGGGGTTCCAAACACCGTGGAGTACATGTTCACAATGACCAGCCGAGATCCAGCCTCCACCATCCGCCGCGCTCGCAGGCAATCTCTGCCAAACCGTGTAGGGCCATAAAGATCACGTGTCAGGCGTGATTCACTGGAAAGGTCGGTCAGGTTGGATCGCAATTTCAAGAACTGTGCATCTGATGCAGATTCAGGATCTTGGATGACAGCAGCCCGAGGGAAACCGGGCATACCCAGGGCTCCCATCTCTTGTCCACGCGAAACGGCAACCCCCGTGGATCCGAGCAGGCTGGGCAGTACCGCAAACGGTGGAGCAGCCGATTCTGTCCGGAAGTTCGCAGGCATGCCAACATCGGGAATTCCAGGCTGATCGGATCGGATCAAGCGGCCGGTCTGGAGCAACTGGAGCCCGGTTTCATGGATGGGCGCGGCGTCGTGATGAAGGGAACGAACCAGGCAGAGCCGATGCATCCGCTGGGCGAGCCTGGGAAAATGCTCAGAAAGACTGACGCCGGGCAACCGGGTGGGAATTGCGGAAAAAGGTCCACGAACGTGGGATGGAGCATCCGGCTTGGGATCAAACGTTTCTTGGGTACTGGGTCCGCCCAGCATCACGAGAAGGATGACCGCAGTTTCGTGACTGGAAGAAGTTGCGGGGACAATGCTCGACGTGGAGAGCAGCGGCAGGCTGGCACCAAACAGGCAAGACTCCACAAACTGGCGACGGGAGAGGCCGTCTTCACGATTCTGAGTTTCTGCAAACCGGTTCTGGATGTTCATCAGATCCTCCGCTCGTGATCCATTGGAGTGAACAGGGCTTCATCTGATCACGACTTGTAACAGTCGGCAAGCGTGATCCGCCCCGGGGTTGGTGGGGAGGTGAGCCTGGATTCTATGGCAGGTTCTGCCGATCGACTGATTCTGAGCCCTATTCCAATCATAAGGATAGGGGTGGTACCGATTAAATGGGTAGGGCAACCGCCAGGTCAATAACGCGATCAATCCCGCTGAGGATCTAGCCGATTACCAGAAATGGTCTTTGCGAGATCTGCAGGCACACGCTGGATGCGTGGATTCACCAGGAAGGTGAGACGATGAGCTTGAGAGTAATCTGGTTCTCTACGCTCGCCGTGTTGGTGGCTATACCCGCCTTGGCAAGGGCGCAGGGACCAACGGTGGATACCGGTCCCCGGGAAGCACCTGGTCTGGAATCATCCCTGGGTCGACCGCCAGGCGCTATGGGCGGTCTTGATTTCACCAATCAGGGAACACAATCCAATCAGCCGCTCAGTGGCGCTGTTGGACCGACCGGACCTCGGGTGCCGGCGTCGATTTCGGTTCCGCCCAGTCAAGTGATTCAGCCAATGGAGGCGATGCAGATCCCCACTCCATTGCACCTGCCAGCTCCGCCCGCATATGGCACTCTCGATTTCCCATCACTCTCCGAGGATGTTGGCCCGCCCGATGGCCTGACGCTGGATGAAGCGATCGAACGGTTGATTCATGATAATTTGCAGCTCAAAGGACAGTTCCTTGAGATTCCCCAGGCCGAAGCCGACGTGCTGACCGCGAGCCTGCGAGCCAACCCCATCCTGTATGCCGACACGCAACTCGCACCTTATGGAAAGTACAGTCGAGACCGGCCAGGCGGACCGACCCAGTACGACCTGAATATATCCTATCCCATTGATGTTACACGCAAACGAGGGGCAAGAACTGCGGTTGCTCAACGAGCCAAGCACACCATAGAACATCAGTATCAGAACGAAGTGCGTAAGCAAATCGGAAATTTATCTACGGCCTACGTTAGCGTGGTGGCCGCCAGGCAGCGGCTTCGGTTCGCTGAGGCCAGCCTGGATGGTCTGGATCAAGTTCTGAAACCACTGGGCGAGCAGGAGACAGTCGGGCGAATCACCGCCGCGGATGTGAATCGGGTGCGGCTCCAGCGTGAAACCACTGGGCTGCTGGTCAATGATGCGGAAGAGGCATTACGACAGGCCAAACGAGACCTGGGAACATTACTGAATGTACCCGCCGAGGAATCGAGCGATCTTGAGGTCCGGGCTTCCATTCGCGTAGAAACCGCCCCTCCTCCACCCATCGACAGCCTGATCCAGATTGCACTGGCCGAGCGGCCAGATCTGATGGCTTACCGATCAGGCCTTCAGCGCGCCGAAGCCGAAGTTCGACTCGCTCATGCAAACAGGCTCAGCGACGTCTACCTGCTTTACCAGCCCTATACGTTTCAGGACAATTCTCCATTCGGCCTCAAAAGCGCAAGTTCCTGGGCGTTAGGAGTGACCGTTCCTTTGCCCATTTACAACCGGAACCAGGGAAATATTCAGCGCGCAAGAATTAACGTGTCTCAAACGCAGATCGAAATCGATGCACTTGCCAGACAAGTCGTGAACGAGGTTCAACAAGCTGAACGAGACTACCACGTTAGCCGTGCCGCACTGGAACGGATTGATACACGCCTGAGACCGGCTGCAGAACAGGTTCTGCAGACGATCAAACGACAATATGACGAAGGTTCAATTGACGTGATCAGCTATATTTCAGCAAGACAAGAATATAATCAAGTGGTAAGGCAGTACCTGGATACCTTGATCCGATTCCGGCTCAATATGCTGAATCTGAATCAGGCGGTTGGTCGTCGGCTCCTACCCTGATCCTCTAATTATGCGCATAAAAAAACCGCAGCTACTGGAATCCAGAAGCTGCGGTTTAGATGGCCAGGGTCACCCAGGGTGAGATCACTGGCTGAGCCGGCTGGGCTCACAATCTTAGTTACCAAGCCCACGAACAACCTTGGCAAGTTGCGAGCCCGTATCGGTCAGGCTGTAGAAGTTGTTCTTGCCCTGGCGGCGAGGGGCAATAATGCCACCGTGTCGCAGCAGTGCAAGGTGGTGGCTCACTGCGGGCTGGCTCTGGCTAAGCTGGTCGCAGAGTGCGCCAACATGCTGCTCGCCGTCGTCCAGAATCAGGATGACCTGAAGTCGGGTTGGATCACTCACGTGCTTCAGCAGGGTCGAAGCCTTACGAGCATGGCTCAGACGCAGATCCGCTTCTTTAACGGCTTTCGTCTTGGTTACCTTGGCGACCACTTTGGTGGCTTTAGTGGCTTTGGTAACTTTCGTAACCTTCTTAACTTTTGAAGCCTTGGTGGGTGTCTTGGCTGGAGGCATTAGCCGGACTCCTGAATTCTGGTCGAGAGGATAAATAACCTTGCAGCCGTGGCAAAGCCTCGACCAGCAAGAGACGCGAAGACCGTTACAATGAGTGACTACACTTGAATCACAAAAGGTGCTCAGGTGTCCAGCCGCACAGGGACTGGATTTTAAGCTTCACGTCCAATCATGTTACTTTGCCTAATGTAACATGATCTAGATTTCTGACAACATCTTTTTCTGAATCTTGACCCTAACAATAGAAAAACAACAAATACTGTATTACTCTTGTGCTTATCTCACACGAGTGGGAATGGTTTCCCCCTGATTTCATGGGCTAACCGCAGTATCTGGATCGGGCTTCTGGATCGTGTTCTGGCCTGTTCGGTATAGTGCAAGAAGCGCCAATACATCTTCGGATGACCATTGATTCCCCTGAAACAGCCCCAGCAGGGTTCCATCGGGAGCGATCACCGCGGTGCTTAAAGTGTGTGCAATTTCTTGAGTCCGAGCCACATAGGAAAGCCCAAGAGGCTCTGCCACTTTCTTCAATTCCTCATGGCTTGCAACCGCAAAAGTCCATTCAGGTGGGAGGGCTCCCAAAAGCTTGGCATGCTTTGCCAGCACCGCGGCCGTATCGTGCTCTGGATCAAAACTAATCGAAAGCAAACGTGTCTGAACTGAAGATGGCCCATCCTTTGCTAACCGGCGGGAGAGCTCAGAAAACTTGCGATCCAGAAGCGGGCAATAGTCAGGCAACGGGCATCGTGTGTAGATAAATGTAAGCACAACTGGATGGCCCTTGTATTCTGACAATCGTAAGGGCTTTCCTTCCTGTGTGGTCATGAGAAAGTCAGGTACGAGCGTTCCGAGAGCGATTCGTTGATCGGGAAGCGCCTCAACGGGTGAGGACCGATCTTCTGGTTCAGCGGGGCGTGTAACATAGACATCTGTCAGACGTGAGTGTTCATCGTTCACCACCAAGGATCCCACAACCTGGTCTCCTGGTTCCAGTTCCTCCAGAACAGACTCATTCTTGAGATTGAACGGCATGGTCATTTTGGTCATGTAACCAGGAATTTCATCATGCTGGATCATGACCACTCCAGACGCTCTGTCAATCTTTCGAACCACACCGGTGAGTGGGTAGACCAACTTTCCGTTCAAGGAAGGCGGCACGACAACCGGCTTCGGAGCTGGTTCCGAAGGGGCACAGCCTGTCAGCAGCAAGAAGGGAATCACGCTTATCCGGATCAGCCCAGCCGTTCTGAAAGCCATACTCAGAGGGTGGTGCAGATCTGCCGAGGACTTGGTGTTCGAACTGGTTCTGAGACAGAGTCCAACCATGGCAAGTATCCTGGCCTGAAGAGTTGAAGCAAACAGCTTGGCCATCACGCCAGCAATTGCTCATGAATTCCCGAGCATCAAGCCGGCGATCTGCAAAGGGCAATTTCAAGCTGACCAATCCAGGGAACGTCTTTGCACCGAAAGAGGGTACGACGGTCATTTTTGTTGCCCGTCAATGACGATCTACGTCGCACCCTCGCCCGTGCTTTGACTCAAACTGAAACTTCCGGATGCGGAACCAGTGGAAATGTCTGATCCAGTGGCGTACGAGCAAGTTCCACCAGAAATTTGGAGAATCGCTCGACGACGATTTCCATGGCCGCATGACCCTTCTCGGCGGTTGCCGCCCTTGGATCACCAGCTCCAGAGTTGGTGGTCAGCAGATGCCAGGGGCGTGTGATATCGACCCATCCCCGATTCACGGCTTCAAAACGTGAGGGGGCCATGGTCCCGGCATCGGCACGTTCCAGGCGAACCAGGTCTGGTTCGATCGCCATCATGAGGCTGGTTTCGAGATCACCACCGTGATCACCAGGGTCAGAAAAAATCTCAGGGAATCGATCCAAGGCGGTTTTCCACCAGTTGCAAAGAAACAGGTGGGCTGGGGTTTTGCCGTAAAGCTGACGGAGAACCCACTTCAGATCATTTCCACCATGGCCATTGAGCAAAACAATTTTTCTGACACCGTGCGGAGTGAGCGATTCAACGAGATCGGTAATGACGGCCGCAACCGTGGTCGGATTCAGATTCATCGACCATGGAAACTGGTTTTGATTTGTCTCTGTTCCGTATGGCAGGGCGGGAAGCAATACCACGCGCTGGCCCTGGGCCCAGGCTCGGGCGCAGGCCGCTTCTCCGATCGCCTCAACCTGATAGGTATCGGTGCCGTATGGCAGGTGAAGGTTATGAGGCTCGGTGGCTCCAAGCGGGAGCACCGCAACTTCGTAAGGGGCGGCGTTCTGGAACGCTTCCAGCGATAATTCTCGAAGTAACCAGGGCTTCATCGATTTCTCCGGGGAAGGGCGGGCTCGGTTGCCTAGCCAAGGATGCATTCGGTACGATCATGAGCCTTGTTGTCAACAATTCCAACGCCAGTTCAGGCTCCGACCGAGCAACCCAAAAATGCAAGCATTCGAGGCAACCAACTATTATTTCGAGAAAGCGGCCTCGCTGCTCGATCTCTCCTCAAATATCAAGACTCTCATGGTTGTCCCAGACCGAGAATTGCGGGTGGAAGTCGCAATTGAGATGGATTCCGGCCAGATTGGGAATTTTATTGGCTACCGAGTCCAGCATGACAATGCGCGGGGACCGTTCAAGGGGGGGCTGCGGTACCACCCTCACGTCGACCAGGATGAAGCACGGTCTCTGGCCAGTCTCATGACCTGGAAAACTGCGGTCGTTGACCTTCCTTTTGGAGGAAGTAAAGGGGGGATTAATTGCGATCCCAAGCAACTCTCAAGAAGTGAGCTCGAACGCCTGACCCGGAAATTCGTCGAAAAAATCCACGACTTCATTGGTCCTGATAAAGATATTCCAGCACCCGACATGGGAACAGATGCCCAGGTGATGGCCTGGATTATGAACGAGTATTCCAAGTTTCACGGATTCCAGCCTGCGGTTGTGACTGGAAAACCGGTGGAATTGCATGGTTCGGCTGGGCGTGAGGCGGCCACCGGCTACGGTGTGATGCTTGTTACAAGAGAGGCGCTGGCTAAACTCGGCAAAACCATCCAGAAGTCGACCTTTGCTATTCAAGGGTATGGCAATGTCGGTAGTTATACTGCCCGCTTCCTGGCCGAAAAGGGAGGCATAATTGTGGCAATTTCCGATGCCTTTGGCGCAATCTTCAATCAGGAGGGAATCGACCTGGCCGCCCTTGATAAGTACGTTGCCACGCATGGAAAAATTGTGGGATTCACCGGTGGAGATTCTGGCAGCAATGAGCAATTGCTGAGGTCGCCTGTGGATGTGCTCATTCCGGCCGCGCTTGGGGGCGTTTTTGATGCCTCGAATGCCGCCGAGGTGGAAGCGAAAATGATTGTCGAGGGTGCAAACGGTCCAACCTGGCCAGAGGCCGACGAGATTTTTCAGCAACGTGGGATTCCCGTGATCCCCGATATCCTTGCAAATGCCGGTGGCGTGGTTGTGAGTTACTTTGAGTGGGTTCAAAACCAGCAGCACTTCCGCTGGAACCTTGACCAGGTCAGGCGTGAAGAAGAAGAACGCATGGTATCTGCATTCCACAAGGTTTATGAACTCTCCCAGAAGAAGTCGATTCCCATGCGGACGGCTGCGTACATGCTTGGAATTAGTCGGGTTGGTCGGGCCAGGGTTCTGGGTGGCATCTGATCCGAACAACGTTGTTCGCCTGAACTGATCTTAATACCGAAGTTTCTGCATCGATTTTTTCCTGGGACCTGGATCGAGCAATGATGACCGCACACGTTTATGAGAATCCACTGATCACACGCTACGCCACGCGCAAGATGGCCGAACTCTGGTCGTCGCACCGGCGTGTGTCAACCTGGCGCAAGCTGTGGGTTGTTCTGGCAGAAGTTGAACGGGAACTGGGCCTGAACATTGACGAGGACCAGATTGCCGAATTGAAAGCGAACGTCGAAACCATTGACTTTGAACGTGCCGCTTATCATGAAAAACGCCTCCGGCATGACGTGATGGCTCACGTGCATACCTATGGAGAGGTTGCTCCAAAGGCACGCGCGATCATTCACCTGGGGGCCACCAGTTGCTACGTGACCGACAACGCCGACCTGATCTTGATTCGAGAAGCACTGCATCAGGTCCGGGCGAGCCTTGTAGGCTCAATTGATGCCCTGGCCCGTTTTGCAGAACAGTGGAGCACCTTGCCTTGCCTGGGCTACACGCATTTCCAGCCAGCCCAGCTAGTAACCGTAGGCAAACGGGCCACACTTTGGTGTCAGGAACTGATTCTCGACCTGCAGGATATCGAGCACCGAATTGAAAAACTGCCATTTCTGGGCGTGAAAGGAACCACAGGTACCCAGGCTTCGTTCCTGGCACTTTTTGATGGTGACCACGCCAAAGTCGAAGAACTCGACCATCGGGTTGCGGCCGCCTTCCAGTTTTCGGCCACGGTTCCCGTTTCCGGCCAAACATACTCTCGAAAAATCGATACTCAGGTGGTCTCTGCTCTCGGTGGTATCGCGGAATCGGCGCATCGGTTTGGAAGCGACCTTCGTTTACTGGCCCACGAACGAGAGATCGAGGAACCATTCGAATCGGAACAAATTGGCTCTTCGGCCATGGCCTACAAGCGAAACCCCATGCGTGCTGAGCGCATGTGCTCATTGGCCCGCTTTGTTATGGCGCTCCATGCTCCAACCGCCCAGACCGGGGCAACTCAGTGGCTTGAGCGAACACTCGACGATAGTGCGATCCGACGCCTCACGTTGCCCCAGGCATTCCTTGGTGTTGACGCTGTGCTGAACCTGTACTTGAACATGGTTCCGGGCTTGGTTGTTAACCAGGCGGTTGTGGCCCAGCATGTGGACCAGGAGTTGCCTTTCATGGCAACAGAGAATCTGATGATGGCCGCCGTACGGGCCGGCGGAGATCGCCAGGAGTTGCACGAGCATATCCGCAAGCACTCCCTGGCCGCGCGTAAGCAAATGGTGGAGCAGGGGCTCCCTAATGACCTCCCCCAGCGACTTTCAACCGACCCAAACTTCTCAGGCGTTGACCTGGGTGCTGTGCTCCAGCCCGCAAACTTCGTGGGACGGTCACCCGAACAAGTGCACGATTTTTTGAACCGAGAGGTCGAGCCCATCCGGAAAAAATATCCGGAACTGCTTGGCCAGTCGCGTGATGTGCACGTTTAACGAACGTAAGCTAACCAAAAAAAAGAAGACATGAGGGGCATCAAGCCGCTCATGTCCTCTTCATAAGATCCATAGCTATCTCAAAAGCAGAATAGCTCAGGGCCATTCCGAATAGCTCAAACGCGAGA
This sequence comes from uncultured Planctomycetales bacterium, assembly GCA_903926465.1. Classification (GTDB taxonomy): domain Bacteria; phylum Planctomycetota; class Planctomycetia; order Isosphaerales; family Isosphaeraceae; genus CAIYJE01. The sequence goes on along the minus strand of CAIYJE010000160.1, from coordinate 18,858 downwards.
GGCTTGGCGGGCCTTGCGGAGTCGCTTCAGCTCTTCGCGACGTCGGCGTTCACTGGGTTTTTCGTAGTACGCCTTACGACGCATTTCTTTGCGAAGTCCACTGCGCTCGCACAGTTTGCGGAAGCGGCGGACTGCATCCTGAATCGACTCACCGGCTCGGACCCTGAGCTTCACCACAACAAAAACTCCTCGAATATGACCCCGTCAGGTAATTGATCGCTCTGCCGGGCAAGTGTGACACAAGGCCCGGAGTTGCTCGTCGAAACCGGTCAAACAAGATTCGACTTGAGTATCTACCCACTTTAACCAAAAACCCACTCGGGTCCAAGGTGGGGCTAGATAAGAACAAGCGATAAGACCGGAAAACGAGCCGATGACCGAATTCTCAGTGGAATGCAAGATCGCCGTTCGAGGGCAATTGGGCATGAGGTTCAGTCTGACGTAAACAAAGGTGAGCGGTTAGCAAATGCCAACCGCCCTGGATGGATGATTCCAAGGAATCTGAAGGCTAGGCCGGACGATCAATAACCGCCGCCACCGCCACCGTAACCACCGCCACCGCGGTCGCTTCGGCCACCACCGTAGCCGCCGCCACGGTCGCTTCGACCGCCGCCGCCGCCACCGTAACCACCGCCGCCGCCACCACCACCAAAACCACGGTCTCCACCACCGCCGCCGTAACCACGGTCACCGCCACCACTGAAGCCGCGGCCGCCGCCACCGCCGCCCCCGTAGCCGCCGCCACCACCACCGCCACCAAATCCACCGCGACCGCCGCCACCACCACCGCCGTCAGGACGCTCTTCACGAGGACGAGCTTCGTTGACGGTCAGGGGTCGAGCACCGTACTGCTGGCCATTGAGGCCAGAAATGGCCGCGTCGGCCTCATTGTCGCTCGCCATCTCGACGAAGCCGAAGCCACGGCTCCGGCCGCTGAATTTGTCGATGATCACTTGGCCCGTCGTGACGGTCCCGTACGTGGAAAAGAGCTCCACCAGATCGTCGCCAGTGGTGGAGTAGGGGAGATTCCCGACGTAAATGTTCTTCGCCATGATCCGATTGCTCTCTCCGGAAACCGTCCTGCGACCGCGTCCTCTCAAATTCACGCTGCCGTCGAGGGTTGGCTAAATCGTCCACTGAGTGCCACGAGGCACAGGAAACGCAGGCAAACCTATCTAGCCAATACTACTATGCTATCACTCTTTACGTGACTCAAGCATATTTTTAAAAAAAGTCAACCATTCTTACCAACGCCGCTGCAATCCCTTGTCTACAGCCGCGCCAGGGCAGAAAATCAGCGGGTCGGTCCACGAGGCGTACTTTGCATGAGTACCAGCCCCAGCGGTGGGCTTCCAAGGCTACCAATACCACCTGGGCCCACGGCAACGACCTGAAGCCGGTTATGGCCAACCTGAAGAGCCTGTTTCAAAGTGATTTGGTAGTTGCCTTTGGAGTCGGTGGTGCCTGCCCCAAAGATGTGTGTCCCTTGATAATTCGTAATCAGCATAGTCATGTTGGCTTCGTAGGTCCCGATCAACGTAGGCAAGGGGTTCCGGGTGTAGCCGGGATGGCCCGAAACCACATCGGCCTGAGCCAGATGCGGTAACTTGGGGGCAGCGAGCGGCTTGCCGACAGCCAGGGAAAGTTCCAAGATCAGCGAGGTATCGTTGGCCACCACCGATGTTGAGTTGGTGGTGGTATTTACGCCCACCTGAGCAAGCTGCCGAACGGAATTTGTGAGCGATTGCACGGTTGCAGATGGCATTCCGGTTGACTGCAAATTTTTGCTGAACATGGTCAGCACCGGCTGGTAATTGCCGTTGTTAACCGAGGAAGCCGCGATTAACGTCCGCAGATTCCGATTGTAAGTGTACAAACCGCTGGAACTTGCGGTGCCAAGCCTACCGACCACGGATCGGAGGTCGTTCTGGATACTGGTGACAACGCTCGCTGGCAGTGGACGGCCTGGCGAAACGGTTTCCAGAAAATACGGCAGGTTATTAATCCGTTGCTGCCGTTGCTGATAGGTGGAAAGCTGGGCGGCGGTGGCGTTGTAGGAGGTTGAGGGCTTGAAGAGATTGAAGCCGCTCATCAGCAGACGAGGTTCCAGCGTATCATTATTAGGGATGAATTTTGGCCGATCCATGGCGGTGCTCCCTGCGCTAACTTGCTTCAAATAAACGACTTCGGAACCCTTTGAAAGCACGCTCCTGGCGCAACCCGTCCGGGTGACTGGGGCGGGTTTTACCACGTCTTCTCAAATCGGGCCAGACGGCTTATGGGTTTCCAGTAACATTCTCAAATACGAACGAGGCTCGGCCGCCTGGGGGTCAAGTCCTAACTGAATTGCCAGGTTTTGAATCGCGGCCTGAGATCCAGCGAGTTCCGAGGCCCCCTCAACGATGGTTTCGATCTCGGAAAACGTTCCAAGCCCCTCGACTTCGTCGATCACAACCAGAATCGTTCGACCAAGTTTCTGGACCTCGAACGAGATTCTTTGCTTACGAACCGTGGCGACTGGCCGGAAACCCAGTGAGAAGAGAACCTTCTGGAGCCCCTGGAATGCCTCGGGACCAGAATCGAAGCCAATCTCAATCTCTTCCCGTGTCTTGGTTGGCCCTGGCTGCCTGGGCCCTTTGTAGGTGATTCGATTAAGCGACTCAATCCGTCGGATCCGGAACGCCTCTCCGGTTTGGGCAAAATCTCGCGAGGGATGGGCCAGGTACAGGTCTTCCTGGGATTCCATACCGAGTTCCCGTGCGGTGAGTTCCAGAACCCGAGCCCGAAATATCTCGGGATCTTCCACCTTGAATTTCAATTCGACCTCGAAGGTTCGCTCGGCTGATGGCTTGGGGGAGACCATGGTCGCTCCTGGACGGGCACTGGGTGCATGGCTAAAAATGGAAATCTAGCTGGTGAGGGATGGTACATCATTCCCGGACACTGGTCAGCTTCGCTTGACGAGGATCTGCAAGCCTCTGTAAGCTATAGGCTTTCCGTGGATCGGGAAATACAGGGATCTGCTTCTGGACGATCCAGGATTCAGGGTCGAGGACTGAGTTTCATGCCCCGTAAACGATTTGGCCGTAACCGAAAGAACCGTTGTCGCTTCTGCACGTCGGACGGATGTCCACGTCCTGCATACGTCGATTACAAAGACGTTGGCCTGCTCAAGAAGCTCTGCACCAACCAGAGCAAGATGTTTTCGCGTAAGCGAAGCGGTAACTGCGCCGCGTTCCAGCGGGCATCCAGCGCCGCCATCAAGCGTGCGCGCTACATGGCCCTGCTGCCATATGTTGGTGAATAATCGACCCGGTCGATTCCCATTTTTTTCGAGAGGCGGCCCCAGCGGTCGCCTTTTTTTATTGACTGAATCGAGATTGGTTCACGATGGATTGCACAGACTAACAACCCCAAAAGACAGCCGAAGGCGGCTCTCCCACCCGTGCAACCCAATCATGGTCTACAAACACTGGGGGAGCCCATACCCCTGGCCTGAGCAGGATGAAACGACCTACCACGGGCTTCCCACGAAAGTTCATTCATTCGGGAGATCGGGGTAAGTTCTGGAGGTACGTCTTGAATTCAGCATCAAGCTGGTTGTAAGTCACACCCAGAAACTGATCCAGTCCTCGGCTCCCTCCAAGCCGACCCTCATAGCCAGTCCGAACATAGTCCAGGAAGCCCTCGCGATAACGGCCGTTCTCTCCATGCATGAGGAACAGAGTCAAAGCCATGGACTCTGCATAGTGCAGGTAGATTGCGGGATTGGCTTCAAACTGAGAGCGGTCCAGGGAAATCAGGCTGCGAATGGGAATGTACTCATTACGCTCCACAAGCCTCAAGCGAGCCTGAGCCATCCGCGGGCCGTTCGCGGAGCCGATCTCCATCACCCCTGACTCTGCATCAACCTGGACGGTTTCAAAGTAGGTTCCCAGTCCTTCCCAGACCCAGTGGTGGCCCGAGTTTCGTTCAAACTTCGATGCCCCAGCAGACTCGAAAAGCAACTGATGTGAGGCCTCATGAAACAGGGTGGACTCGGTGTCAATCGCCGGATTCGGGTCGTCGTAGAAATAAGACCGAGGGGTTGTTTTGAAGAGTTTTGCCTCACTTGGGGGCATGAAATAGCCAAGGCTGATCAGCTCATCCTTTCGGAAGGTGCGTTTGAAATAGTCTGAATAGTCTGCACGATCAGCAAAAAACCAGACCTCATAACGGTGGACGGCCGAAGGACTGCCGGTCTTGGTTTTGGCAAACCGCTGGGCGAGTGGCAATCTCTCGCGACCAATCACATCGCCGAGTAGCGAGAAGAACAGGTCATGAAATTGCTCAAGGCGGCGCTCGAAGGCAATCGCTTTGCGGAGCGCGGTGTTGGCTCGTATCTTGAAATGGGGTGTGGTGATCATCCAGGGCCGACCGAAAAATTCGGCCCTCAAGGCGTCGGCCTTGTCTGCCTCCAGCCACTGGCTTGGCTCGTCACGCGTGATGACCAGCCCTGGAAGCTCATCTCGATCCAGGTGCTCGACCCACGAGGTTGGGACCCATCCATAGATGGGATGCCGCACTTTGCCGGCTTTCTGCTGCTCAATTGCAAATGGCGTGGCCCAACCACTCTTGGTTGGAACAAAACCGAGCAGACGGCGAGCTTCCGCGTGATCGGGGTCCCGGATCAAGATCTCTCTGAGACAACGATCGGCCAGTGAGTAACAGCCCACTCCTGGAGCAGCCGCCTTGTTCGCCAGAGTTAGTAACTGAGCCAGGGTCTGCTCACGGATCTGGATCTCTTCGGAGCGCTGAGCAGGTTCAGGCTTTTCAAACCTGGAGACAATTTCCAGGAGAGGGGCAAAGGATTCCGGCGCAGAGGCTGAATAAGGAGGCAAGATCCGCTGAGTAACCTCATCCGCTTCGGGCTTATCTCCAGCGTTCCTCAAAGATTCAACCAGTTTGCTCAGGGCCTGGGTCTCATGATTTTCGATTGCCGTCAGTTCGCGTCTGAGTTCCAGCCCTTGCTCGAACCTGGAGATTGGCGCGGGCGGCACTTGCAAGAACCCCAAACTTGCCAGAGACAGCACCAAGAAATTGATCATTCAAACGCTCTCCAGGACGATCCGACCGGTTTGATCGAAGATAGACGCCAGGGCCCCACGCCATATTCGCTCTGGACGGACCGGGGAGGACAGGCCAGAATCCTGCACGCACAACCGGCCAGCACCAGGATCCTGCGGAGGAGTCAAATGCGCCTGTCGGCATCGAATTGGTTGACGATCGGGATGTTGGGTGGTGTTCTCACCGGTTGGCTAATCGGGACCTCCCGCTTGCCAAGGCTCGGAGCGGTCGGTAGCGATCGCTGGAACGAACGCGTGATGGTCACAGGGTCGGTATCGGTGGATCGTGACCAAAAAGGGGGCGTCTGGACCCAAGAGGCCGTTTACATCTTGAACAAGAGTACGGCCCAGTTACTCGCCGCGGTTCCAGACTACAAAAAAACCGTCAGCACCACTCAGATCTTATCGGATTTTGCGGAACGAGATCTGGCCAAAGACTTTGGCCTCACGCCAGGATCAAATCCCCACTTCCTGATGACGGCGCTCGATATCGGAACGCAAGGGCAAGGATGGTCACCACTGCTTGTCGTGGAAACAGAATCTGGCCAGGTACTCACGTATAAAGTGCAGGCTCAGACCACACAAGGTTCAAACCGTCCCCTCTTCCAGCTTGTGGACCGCAGGACCGACCCCCGCCTGGCCCGTTCCGTTGCCTCTTCGGTCCAGGATTCGAACCACTAAGCCTGTTTGCAACAGCAAGACGCACAGACAATCCGGAAAATGAAACAGCCCAGGAGAAATCCTGGGCTGTTTGGTTCGATCGCCAATATCTGTTTGGCCGTACCGCCTGGAAGGGCGGTTCACTGAGTGACGGGGATATCGGCTGGAGTTTCTGGGGCAGGAACCTTGCCAAATCCGCTTGTGGGGTAGGGGCGAGCGTTCTGGTGATCGATCAACCAGCCCCCCTTGCGATCAAAAATCTTGGCCTTGCCGTACACGGGGTCATCCACGCCATCTTTTTCGTACCAGGGAAACGTGGTCCCTGTAGTGTACTGCATGAAGGCCAGAAGCTTGCGGTCGATCCCCATCTTGAAGGGAGGCTGGTGGTCATAGCCCATGCCTCCGATGATCCGTGTAATGGGGGCGGTGTACAGCAAGATCAGCAGAAACCCCACGCAGAGCGTGGCCCCAAACAACGAAAATGCAAGCCGCCCCAGCATATCTGGGAGAGCCGGTAACCTAAGCTGGTTCGGCGTGAATGACTCTGTGCCAAACTTGAAGGCGGCAAACGAGACCAGAAAAAGCAGCCCCAGGCAGAGGAGATCGGCCCAACCCGACAGGAAGTCCGCGTTCTTCACAACAAGATCAGCCAGCGGCTCATAAAAATTCAGCGCAATCAAGATCGAGAAAAGAATATTCAGGGCAGCCACGGCAGCCCCAAAACACCCCTCGCTGGCCAGCGCATAGGTGATTCCAAGAATAGCAAGGCTCACCACCGCGTCTGCAATCCAACTCATCGGGTCCTGGCTCCAAAAGTTGTGGCCTGGGTCTTAATCTGGCTTATGTTGAGGCTGGGATTTGATCTGGCTTACTTGACCACACGCATCAGTTCGTCAATCGAGGTATTTCCCTGAATGACCTGCCGCAGGCCATCTTCGGTCAGGTAAACCATGCCATTCTTGCGGGCCGCAGCCTTGATGGCATTCTCAGAAGGATTGCCAGTGCGAATCAGATCTCTGATTGGCTCGTCAACAATCAGCAGTTCGAAGATTCCCGTGCGGCCAATATATCCATTGCCACCGCAATCCGGGCAAACCTGCTCAGGAGCCGTGGGCGGCTTGTAAAATACGTCAACCTTATCGGCTGGCAAATTCGCTTTCTTCAGGAACTCGGGCTTGGGCTTGTAGGGCTCTTTGCAGGTTTCACAGAGCTTGCGAACAAGCCGCTGAGAGAGCACCGCGGAAAGCCCTGCCGCCAGGATGTTCGGCTCGACATCCATCTCATGAAGCATCCGATTCACGGCTGTGATCGCGTCGGTCGCGTGAAGCGTGGAAATGACCATGTTGCCCGCAGAAGCCGCCTGAGAAGCAACCCCCGCCGTTTCCTTGTCGCGGATTTCACCAATCATCACAACGTCTGGTTGCTGGCGCAACAATGACCGCAGTGTGTTGGCGTAGTCTTGGCCAGTCTTGGTATTGATCTCCATCTGACTGACGTTATCAACATGAAACTCAATCGGTTCTTCAACCGTGACCACGTTCTTCAGAAAACGGTCGATATCTCGAAGACAGGCATAAACAGTGGTACTTTTTCCGGCCCCAGTTGGCCCGGTGCACAGCAGCAAACCATTCGGTTGGGCAAGCAACTCTTTGAGTTGCTGAACCATTTTGGGACGCATTCCCGTTTCTTCAAGCTTGGAAACGTTTTGCGTTTTATCGAGGATCCGGATCGCAACTTTCTCGCCAGCCTTGGTCCCTGAGGTAGCCACTCGGACGTCGATATCTCGACCCTCGGCCTTCAGTGAGAACGAACCATCCTGCGGCTTGCGATGTTCTGCGATATCAAGGGCAGAAAGAACCTTGATGATATTGGTCACGGAATCGCCAATCGCCCGTTCAAACGGCTCGGCATTGGCCCAGACCCCATCAATGCGATACCGAATCGAGGTTGCCTCGGCCGTTGGCTCGATGGCAATATCGGTGGCTCGACGCTGAATAGCGTCATAAAACAGTTCTTTGGCGTTGTAGTATTCGGGCGATTCCTCGGCCCGGCTCACCCGGGAACTATCTTCCTTGGCACCACCCAGGGATTTCCCGATGAACGTGATCGGCGGCCCCAGTTTGTCCTCGGTATCAACATCTTTGTTGAACATCGGACCAAGGCCAACTTTACCGAGCACATCATTGGCCACTTCGCCCAGATGATAGCTGGTCATCACCTGATCAAATTCATCCACAAGTTGGTTGCGATTGTAGATGTAGGCGAACAGGGGGCCGAAGTAGGCCGCCAGCAACAAGACAAGACCCAGGTAGTAATTGGGAACAATCCAGAGCAATGCAAACCCAAGAATACCCGTGAAGAACGCGATCGTATTCCAGATGGTGTAGAACGCGTTTCGGATCGAGATCGTATCTTTTTCAATCCAGTGCGTGGTCCAGACCCAGAGCACGTAGATGATGACGACCGGTACGAATTTGAAAAGATTGATATAAAGCCCGGGGCCCCGGACCAGCGTTGCCGACTGGGCCAAGGGCAGTAGCATGCCCTCAGCGGCGGAGGCAAAGCCTGGCAAACCGAAGGCGGCCAGCAAACCAAGTACGATCAGCGACAGGCGACGATTCATCGGCAACAGGATCCTGAAAGATCGGCGATCGAGGAAGGCCGCTCGGGAACGCGAGGTCTCCCCGGGCAGCCCATGGCAACGGCACGTCCGAACTGGTCAAAGGATACCAGGTTCGGACAGATTAATCCCCTTGAGGACCATCTTCAAGGCCTCAGGGTTGGGCGCAACTTCAAAGGCAACCGACCGGTCAACCTTCTCGGCCTGCACCAGGCCGCAAAGACTCATGGTGAAGTCCTGCATACCTTCATCTTTGCCCATCCGGATCGCCTGGGCCAGTTTGATGTCTTCTTCGTTCAAGATCAGCTTGCGTACTGTGGGGTTCATACGCATGATCTCGCACGTCGGAATACGGGTCTGGCCGGTTTTTGCAGACCAATCCTTGTTGGTTGGCAACAACTTCTGAGCAATGATTGCTTTCAGGTTGAACGCCAGGTTTTGCCGCATGGCATGGTGCATGTCTTGGGGGAAGAGGTCCAAAATACGGCTGATGGTGGAAGGAGCGCTTGAGGCGTGAATCGTTCCAAACACCAGGTGACCGGTTTCCGCAGCGTGAAGCGCGGCCGAGAAGGTTTCTCGGTCACGCATTTCACCCACCAAGATGATATCGGGGTCTTGCCGCACCGCGTGCTTAAGCGCAACTTCCCAGTTAATGACGTCGATGCCGACCTCACGCTGATTGATCAGGCACTTATCGTCCACAAATGTGAACTCGATCGGATCTTCGATCGTCATAATATGGCAGCGTTCGCGGGCGTTCACATAATTGAGCATGGAGGCAATCGTGGTCGATTTGCCTGAACCCGTCACACCCGCCAGGATGATGATCCCCTGATCATCGGTTGCAATTTCACCCAGGACCGGTGGTAAGCCCAGTCCTTCAAAGCTCGGAACGGTGGCGTTCACCCGTCTGGCAACCAGGCTCAAGAATCCCCGTTGCTTGAACAGGTTCACACGGAATCGGGTCTGAAGGCCGCCCGGGTCGTATACGATATGCGCGAAGTCGACTCCACCCTCTTCGTCCAGAATGGTTCGCTGGCGGGCCGTCAGCAGCGGATACATCAGCCGTTCCATGTCTGCCGAGGTCAGTTCTGGCAGTTGCATTTCCCGGATCACACCGGTAAGCCGCATCGCCGGTGCACGTCCAACCTTCAGGTGAAGATCAGAGCCTTTGAACTTCATCACCATCCGGAACAGCTTGTTGGCTTCGGGCTCGGAAGGCGAGCTGCCCTCCAGTCGTTCGGTCTCAAGCAGATTAGCCATGGGGCGGTCAATCCAGTTACCAAGGAGAAAGGTCAGGCTGAACCAGTCGGCCTGGACAGGGTGGGAACATGAGTCAGCAAGGGCATGCGAACGGGAACGCCGTGTTCGGCAAGGTAGGTCTTGGTTTCGGCGATGGGGTATTCGCCGTAATGGAAAATACTGGCCGCCAGTGCGGCAGAGGCACCGGCGTCCATCAGCACTTCTCGCAAATGTTCGGGACAACCGGCTCCACCTGAAGCCACAACCGGCACGTTGACCGCGTTGGTAATCGCCCTGGTCATGGGCAAATCGTAACCCGCCTTGGTGCCGTCCGCATCCATGCTCGTCAGAACAATCTCACCGGCACCCAACTCTTCGACGCGTTGGGCCCAGGCAACGGCCTCAAGACCAGTGGAAAGACGACCACCGTGGATATGCACTTCCCAAACTTCTTGCCCATCGCGCTGGACCCGTTTGGGATCAATGTTCACCACAATGCATTGTCGGCCAAAGCGGCGAGCCGCCCGCTTGACGAGGTCTGGATCTTTGACTGCCGAGGAATTGATGGAAACCTTGTCGGCGCCGGCATTCAGGAGTGCCCGAATATCGTCGAGTTCACGAATGCCGCCCCCAACGGTCAGTGGCATGAAGCAGACCTCGGCCGTTCTGCGGACCACATCCAGAAAGATTCCACGCCCTTCATGGCTGGCGGTGATATCAAGGAAAACGATCTCGTCGGCTCCCTCGCGGTCATAACGCGCAGCGATTTCAACCGGATCTCCGGCGTCCCTGAGTTCAAGGAAATTGGTACCCTTGACCACTCGGCCGGCTTTGACGTCAAGGCACGGAATGATACGTTTTGCAAGCATGCGGGTAAGCGGGCTCGGGCTGGTCCAAGACAAGAATCAAGCCATAAACTCACATTGTAGTCTGGAGTTCTCGGTTCTCGCCAGTGAGCGCACCTCAAGAACGTGCATCATGCTTCTGAAGGGCAATTTCCTCACAAAAGCTCGGTCAGCCCGGCCAAGGGCCGGCCGGGCCTCAATCTTGGTCGAGCAGAGCTTCCAGTTGATCAATCCGAATCGCGATCTGGAGCGAGATTTCATCGGGCGGTCGAGACTCAAGAATAGGATTGAGCAGTTCGACCTCGGAATCTGGACGGCAAAGCCATTTCAAACCATCCAGCGCCCACTCTGCCTGGGCATAATCGCTCCCCCGAAGCCAGCCAACCAGATAAGGCAAAAGCCGATCGTCCTTGCGTCTGGCCAGTTCCTGGACCACCACCCCCCGGTGGCGATAGCCAGGGTCAAGCAGTCGTTCCCATAATTCGATGGCTCCACGTGCATCAAAAACAGGAATTCCTCGGATAGCCGCCTTACAAACCGAACCCACCGCGTCGTCCAGCAGTGGCAGCAGCAAGGCCGTCAACCGGTGCTCGGTCTTCAGTTGGCGAATCAGCCCCTGAATCGCCTCGCATCGCTCCGTCGCGTCGCGGCTGGAATCTTTGGCAATTCGCACAAGTTGGTCGGGCGTGCTCAAGGCGGTATCGAGCCCGTCGTCAGCCTGGGAATGATCCAATCGGCGCATCGAAGCTTGTCCTGAATCGCTCACCGGCAGAATCCCCTTCGTTTCGAGATTCCCCTTCTGAGCCATCGAGAAACCCTGAACAGCCCAGCGAAGCCAATGCCGCTTGCGATCCCCCACCCAAAAAACGATCAGTCGCGAGCAGGCTTAGGCTGAATCGGGTCAAGAACTCGTGGGCAGTCGGGCAGGGCGGCCAGGAACTGCTTGCCGTAGGGCTTGGTCAGAACTCGGGGGTCAAGAATCACCACAATTCCCTTGTCGGACCGAGAACGGATCAGGCGCCCGAATCCTTGCTTGAGCTTGAGGATTGCCTCGGGCACCTGGAATTCGGCGAATGGGTTCCCGCCCCGCTGTTTGATCGCTTCCATCCTGGCTTCAACCAGCGGTCGGTCCGGAACACTGAAGGGCAAGCGGGTGATGATTACGTTGGAAAGGGATTCGCCAGGCACATCCACCCCTTGCCAGAAACTATCGACGCCAAAGATCACGCTATCAATGTCGGCCTTGAACGCCTCAAGCATCTTGCTGCGGTTCAGGCTGCCACCCTGCACGAACATGGCGATATTGCGCTCGGCAAGCCAGGGCCCAAGATCACGCGCGGTGTCTTGCATCAGTCGGTAAGAGGTGAACAGGACAAAGGCTTTGCCGTGCGTCACGCCCAGGAAGTGGCGGATCGCCTCGGTTGTACTTCTGGCGAATCGCTCGGGTTCCTGGGTTGGGTCGGGCTGATTCCTCGGAATGTGTAGAGTGACCTGGCTCTGATAATCGTAGGGGCTGCCCAGTTGCAGGGTCTCGCATTTGGTCAGCCCGAGCCTGGATTTCTGATAGGTGAAGCCGCGGCTCGCCGCTGCGCTCCCTTCCGCCCCCACGCTCGTGCACAGTGTGGCGGAGGTCAGCACACAGGTCGGCACTCGCTCGAAAAGCATTTTTCGAAGCGATGGGCCAACTTCAAGTGGGGCGGCGGCCAGTTGCACTCGCTTGGGAGAGGATTCGACATCAATCCAGTAAACACTGTCGTCGGACTGATCTTGCTCCTTCCAGCGAGTGAGCGAGTTCGCAAGCGATTCGCAGCGGTCGCTGGCTGAGATCAGTTCGATCCGTTCCTCCTCGCTCTCAATCTGTTCAGATTCTGACTTGATCCGGGTTGCGAGCTTGTGCAGTTCTTCACTGAGCGGATCGGCAACCGGCACCGCCTTACGCAATCGGCCGTTGGAAGCGCCAGATCGAGCTTGCCACTCGGTAAGGTCGTCAAAGAAGGTGCGGGCAGCCACCCGGGTACGCCTTGCCTGATCAATGGACGCTTGCATCTGAAAAAACGCGAGCAAGCCCTTGTTGGTCCGTTCGTTGAAAAGTCTGGCCAATGTCAGATCCACGCCAACGCTGGAAACCCGCAGGCCCAGATGCTCGCCGGCCACCTCTTCCAGAGTGTGCGCCTCATCAAAGATGGCAACGTCGTGGTCTGGCAGTACAGACGCACCACTTTCTCTCACGGCCAGATCGGTCATGTACAGGGCGTGATTCACAATCAGCAGGTTGGCCGTGGTCGCACGCCGTCTTGCCTTGAAATAAAAGCAATCTCGATGAGTCGGGCACTTCCGGCCCAGGCAGTTGCCATGGTCACTGCCAACCTGTTCCCAGACCGATCGCTTGGGGCGAAAATCAAGGTCGGACAGGGAGCCGTCGGTGGTCTCGGTGGCCCAGCCCCTCAACTGATCCAGTTCTTCGTGTTCTTGATCTTCAAAGAAGGTCGCCCCGGCACGCTTGTAAGCGGCATCGAGCCGCCTCAGGCTCATGTAGTTCCCACGCCCCTTCACAAGCACGGCCGTGAATTCGAACGGAAGTACTGCTCTCAGGAACGGGATATCCTTGTTCAGAAGCTGTTCCTGCAGGCTGATGGTATGGGTGGAGATGACCACCTTGAGCCCATGTTCGGCCGCCGCCAAAATCGCAGGCACCAGATAGGCAAAGCTTTTACCAACTCCGGTCCCCGCCTCCACCATCAGGTGAGACTTGCTGGTGATGGCATCGGAGACCGCGTTGGACATCCTGAGCTGTTCATCTCTTGGCTCGTACCCGCGCAATCGGCGTGAAACCGCACCATCGGGACCAAGGATTGCGTTGGGGTCGAGTGCCGACATGACTGATTCAGGACTCCAGGTCAAAGTGGTCGATTCACGCCAGATTCGGATCGCCTGAGGCGGCGGACCACCACACGATCGGCTTTCTCCGGGCAACGCTTCAGCGATGAAAAACCTGGCCGCCACCGCGCGTGGCTCGCGCTGGGCTTTCCGTGTGTTGCCCACCCAGCGCGCCTGGCCGGGTTCACCCGGACCAAGGCGTGCAAGCGGGGGAGTGTGCAGCGTTCGTATCAGGATACCAGTAACGCCGAGATCAGGACCGAGGTTTTGTTCCTTCGCCCACTAAACCCTCGGTGGGACTGGACGCCGTGGCGTAAAGCTTCTTGGGAATTCGGCCGGCACCGCCTGCCAGGTAGCCAGCCTCGCATGCCAACCGCATGGCATGAGCCATGCGCAGAGGATCGGTGGCACTGGCAATTCCGGTGTTCAGCAGCACGCCGTCGCAGCCCAGTTCCATAGCCTGGCAAACATCACTGGCGGTACCCACGCCGGCGTCAATGATGACCGGGTAGTTGGGATCATCGCGCTTGAGGTCTTCAAGAATGATCCTGATGGCGTTGGGGTTAAGCACACCTTGGCCACTGCCAATGGGGCTTCCTGCGGGCATTACGCTGGCTGCGCCGGCTTCTTTCAAGCGTCTGGCCATGATGGGGTCGTCACTGGTGTAGCAAAGAACCTGAAATCCTTCGGCCACAAGAACTTTGGTGGCTTCCAGGGTCGCTACCGGGTCTGGCAGCAGGGTTCTGGTATCGGCCAGCACCTCAAGCTTGACCCAGTCGGCTCCCGCATTGCCCATGTTGGAAAGCAACTCTCGTCCAAGCCGCGCATGTCTGAGCGCATCTTCCGCAGAGAAGCAGCCGGCCGTGTTCGGCAAGATGGTGTACCGAGCCAGGTCAAGATAATCGAGCAAGCTCCGGCCCTGCTTATCGAACAGGCGTTCGCGTCTTACCGCGACCGTGACCACTTCGCAACCGCTCGCATCAAGGCAGTCTTTCATCTGTTCGAGCGTGGAATATTTGCCGGTACCAACCAGAAGCCGGCTCCTGAACTCGTGACTGCCAATCCGGAGAGCAGGGGGTTCCGGCCTTGCAGATTCGGTCGCTCCGGATCCGCCGCCCACTAGCGTTACCACTTCCAGCTCGTCACCTTCGACCACGGGCGTATCCTCGTGTCTTGCTCTGGGAACAAGCTCTCGGTTGCGCTCAACGGCCACATGTTCGGGGCGAAGGTTGAGTTGTTTGATCAGGTCGGCAACGGTTCCGATCGCTGTCAACTGATGCGGTCGGCCATTCAACAGAATCGTCACGTATCAGGCCTTTTCATTGACTCTGGCAAGAACGCCTTGGGAATGGCGTCCTGGCATTATGGAGAATTCGCCATTTCTCAGCATCCGAGAACTGCATCCTATTGTGGCTGAACGCCCAGGGTCAAGCAACGGCTAAAGAGGCCCCGTTATAACCGGCATAATCGGCCATATTCCGTGGTTTTTTACTCAAGTTGAGATTTTCTTTCCTAGTCGGCTCGGTTGGACTATTTAGATCCCCGAGATGAATCGGTACGGACGCACTCAGCAAGCTCAGACCAGGCGATACAAGTTCGCAGTCCGGGCTTGGAAAGGATTCAAGTTGGTGTCGCCACCGCGTGGTTCTGGAACGGATGACTCCGTCTCCAGTTTCATCGGTCGTGAGCTACACACTTCTTGAGGGAATCTCCGAAAAGTCGGGCATCGCCTCGATCGAACGGGCTCATTCCGAATCCACACCACTGATTGGTTCGCACCCCGCATGTCAAAACAGCCCCTTCGTCCGGTCGTCGAAAGTCTGGACGCTCGCGCTCTGCCATCGGCGTCTGGCCTTACCGCCTTGCTTCAGAATGGACAGCTTGTCATCGACGGTACGAACGGTAATGACCGGATCGTGCTGAACGTGGTCAGCCGAAAATCAGTCGGCGCCTTCATTCAAGTTCAGGGGATCGGTCGGTTCCCCCTGAGTCAGGTCCAGTCGATCAGCGTTTTGGGCGATGGCGGAAATGACTACATCGACGTCAATGTTCGCAAGCCGGGCCTGAAGACGGAAATTGTCGCTGGTAACGGTAACCAGGTCATCCTCGGGACACCGGGGTCAGACACCATCTCACTGGGATCGGGCAACAGTGTGATTTTTGGCCGAGGTGGACAGGACCAGATCCACGCAGGCACAGGGCGGAACTTGATCAACGGCAAGTGGGTGACCACACCTGCGTCTCAGCCAATCACACCAACCCCCACGCCGACACCAACCCCCACGCCGGTGACCTCCACTCCGACATCAACTCAGCCGACTGGTGGATACTCCGTTCTGCCAGACCCGATCCTCAAGGTGGATGTGAGTTCCTGGGCTGCGGCCATCGCCAATCTCACGAACCAGCAGCGGGTGGCGGCCGGGTTGAGTCCCCTGACCATCAATCCCAAATTGACAGCGCTGGCCCAACTGGCATCCGATCAGATGTTTCAGACCAAGGTTGTCAGCCATGACATGACCGGTACCAATTACCCGACCATGCAAAATCGGGCCGATGCGGTTGGCTATTCGTTCCACTGGCTAGGCGAGAATCTAGCCTTCAACCTGCGAGACCCCGCAAGCGTTGTGACAGCCTGGATGAACTCACCCGAACACCGTAGCAACATGCTTTTCGGTTCTTTTACCGAGTTTGGAATTGGAGCGGTTTCCAATCAATACGGCCAGGTCTACGTGTCCATGGAATTCGGACAACCGGCCTGAGCGTTGAGCGTGGGCCTAAAGCCTGCACTCTAGACAGACAGAGCCATGATCCTGGGAGTTAAGATCTCGACTCTCAGGATCTGAGCGAACCCTGGACGGGATGGATCGCTTAACGTTGCCAATGGATTTTGCGAGAGGGATCAGTTCAGAGACGGATCATGGAAGCGGGGGCTTTTCCGGCTATTCTGCCCGGTACTTTCCCGCTTCCGTTCCCTGGCAAGATCTGCGAGCAACTTGCGTTGTTCCAGTAATAACTCGCGACGATTTCTGCGTGCAAATCGATGGTTCGCAGCCCAGTCCAGGCCGGCTAGCAAAAGCAGTCCAGCCAGTAACCCCAGTACGGCCAGCCAGGTCAGGGTCCAGAGCCTGACCTGAGACCGACCCGCCTGGACGTTGATCTGGGATCCAAACACCATCAATCCACCGATGACCATCATCAGAGCCGAACAGATGGTTCGGCGTACATCTCGCGCCCGGTAGTAACGTTCATCAAGGTCTGAAAGCTCATCACGCGAG
This sequence comes from uncultured Planctomycetales bacterium, assembly GCA_903926465.1. Classification (GTDB taxonomy): domain Bacteria; phylum Planctomycetota; class Planctomycetia; order Isosphaerales; family Isosphaeraceae; genus CAIYJE01. The sequence continues at coordinate 2,234 of CAIYJE010000160.1, read as the reverse complement.
GAACGCTCGCGGTAAATGAAGTAGACCGAGACAAACGCAAGGCCGATCAGGCCCAGCCCAAGCGACCCAGTTAGTGTTGAGCCCGCCATTGCCGCACCGGTCGTGATCAAGGAAATCTTTAAGCAAGGGATGGCCCCCTACTTGGCCATCAGACCCACCCATGCTAAGACAGATGCCGAGCGGTGTCATCTCAGTAGAGGTCGGTACTGGTCAATTGCTGCTCAACCCAGTCACCACGGCGGGCGATTTCCAGGACCGTCCCCCGAACATCGGCAGCTGTAACCAGTCCTCGTGAATAGGTACGTGCCATCACGAACATTGGTTTTTCAGCGACCTTGCGGATCGAAAGAGATCCGTACGTCAACTCGGCGTTCAGCCGGAGCGCGAACTCGTAATGTTTGGGATCGGCCGGTGCGCAAACGGCATAAACCACCAAGAGCCGTTCTCGCTTGCGCCCTTCCACCACTTCAATGTAAACCTCATGAAGTCGGTCGCCAGGCACAGGAACGATAACCCGGAACTGGTCCCTTGCCCCCTGTTGCACCAGGCAATCAAGCCCCTGCAAGCTCTCGCTCACCAGACTTTCGGTATCTCGCAGATGCCCCACAATGACGTCCAGTTCCGCGATCAGCACATCCGCGGAGGCAGGACGAATTTCAGGATCTTTGGCCAGTAACCGCATCAGCAAGCCGGCCAGCTCGTCTGGAATGTCCGAGTTGAGCAACCGGGGATCAGGCACCGGAGCCGTTTTGTGCAGGGAAATTAACTGGTTCAGCTTGTCAGCGGCAAATGGACGACGCGCCGTCAGCAAGTAAAAGAATGTCACCCCAAGGGCGTACAGATCGGTCTGCACGCTTGGCGGCTCACCAGCAAACAACTCTGGGGCCATGAAAGCTGGAGTGCCCGCGATATTGCCGCCAGCCGTGGTATCCACATCGTCGAGTCGGCGGACCAGCCCAAAGTCGGCCAGCTTTGCCTGCTCATCATGCGTCAGAAGCACGTTGGCGGGTTTGATGTCTCGATGAATCAAGCCTGCGGAATGAGCAGCCTGCAACGCCTGAGTGATTTGCCTGAGCAGCAACGTCGCGCTCAGCGGGTCAAACGCGCCGTCTCTTGCCACCCTAGACTGCAGGCTGTGACCGCCGCGGACATACTCCATCTCAACGAAGTGATAGCCCCGTTCTTGCCCAAGGTTGTGAACGGTAACCACGTTCGGGTGGATCAGGCCGGCAACAGCCCTGGCCTCTCGCTCAAACCATTCCACAACCCGGGGCTGCTGCTTTACGAGTTCAGGGTGCAAAACCTTGAGCGCGCAAATACGACCCAGCCCAACGTGGAACCCTTTGTAGACTCGCCCCATCGAGCCCTGCCCAAGCATTTCAACGATCCGATACTGGGACAACACACCATGAATCAAATCATCAGGCGCATCGGTATCAATCGAAACTTTCGGGAGTTCATGCCGGAACGCCAGGGTTTCATCCATGGTCCGAGAACTGGCAAGTGCGATCGGCTCAGATTCCACAGGCTTGTTGAATTCTCCCATAAATGAGCAATCGGACAAGGAATTTGCCCCGGATTTGACCAAGCGGTCTTGGCTCTGGCCACGCCGCCGATACCGGCTGACTTTGGCTTTTGCTGTTAGCTCCACCGGAAAACTCCACCCTTTTCGTTGTCGTCGTTCTTGAATCTCATGGCGACATCAATCATCCACAAGTCGATGCGTCTGACTTGCTCAACGCGTCTTAGCTCTGCTTGCTTACCACGTACCCCGCAAAGGCGGGCCACTTCATGGCAGTCCATGTTCTCGATGTTATTCGTTACGAAGCTCGATCTCGCATCGTTCAAATATACGACACGGGAATCCGTTCGGCTGTTCGGTTTGCTTATCACTTTGATCACATTCGGTACGAATCCTACCCTCAAACCTTATGAGCGCATGACCTAACCCTCAATAGAATCTCAGTTAAAGAAAATCTCAGGAAATTTTGAATTCCCACGGCAGTTTCACGGAAACGTCAACAATTCCGAGGATTATCCACGGACTGGACACCGCCCAGATTTGCCATTTCCCGCATTTGCCCCAGAGGTCAGCGTGGAACGAGAGCTCTCGCCGGGCATTTTCGAGTTTGAGCTGGAGAGAAGCCTGGCCAAAAACATGCAGCCCTGGCGCAGGGAGGGCCGGGAACGGCAACAGACGTGTGTCATCCCCGATCGGGGATGACACACGTCTG
>CAIYJE010000159.1 GCA_903926465.1 uncultured Planctomycetales bacterium | reverse complement strand
GGCGGCGCTTCGAAATGCTGCGATTTCGTTCTTCAGAGTGAATGGCGTCAAGAACATCAGCGCTGAACTGAGAAACAACGCTTACCACGTTGAAGATCTATTGCCCAAGCTGGGTATTTTGAAATAGTCAAAAGCCCTGGGTGGACACCTTTGCAAGGATCTCACAGGCTGCTGCTAGAGCGTGAACTTCCGGGCTCGGGGTCGTCCTTGAAGATTCGGATCCTGTTGAAGGCGCTCATCACTTCATGCATGTTCTTCGGGCGTTCGGCCGGTTTTTTCCTGAGCATTCGCATCACGAGTTCCGAGTATTCGGGTGTGATATTGGGATCTTGGCTGCTCAGAACGCTGGGAGGACTACTGATATGTTTTTTGAGGAGTGCCTGTTTGGAGTCGGCCCGGAAGGGAGGTTTCCGGCAGGCGAATTCATAGAGCAAGATTCCAAAACTGTAGATGTCAGCCTGGAGGCAGAGCGGTTTCCTGAGGATTTGTTCAGGAGACATGTACGTGTGTGTGCCCTGACAGGCTGGCTTGGAAGCGAACAGCTTGGCGAGTCCTTTGGGGACTTTGAGGGCCAGAGAATAGTCAATGAGTCGGGTCTCGGCCGACTTGTTGATGATCACGTTTTCGGGCTTGATATCCCGGTGAACCCAGCCTTTATCGTGGAGGTAGGCCAGTCCAGCGGCGGATTGCTCGATGATTCGTCGGAGCTTGGGTTTGTAGGTCTCGTATTCCTTGGCCAAGATCAACCGCATGGTGGTGGACGGAAAATAATCCATGACAAAGTAAGGAGCTTTCTTGTCCTTGACGTAGTCATGGACGCGAACCAGATTTGGGTGCTGAAGACTCATGCCCAGCTTGGCTTCCATCTCAAAGATTTTGCGTTCTGCGGAATCCTTGGCTTTGGATGGGAGTAGTTCCTTGAGCGCGAATCGACGGTTCGAGCCTTCCTCGACAACCTCCAACACAATGGCGCCTTGGCCCTGCAAAATGGTTCGCACAATACGATAATTGCCAATTTTGTCGTCGTTGACCGGGTTTGTTGCTTTTGCCATGAGGTTGCTCCCAGAGTCGCTTAAAAAAAGATCCCTGTTTCGATCATTGAGCCGCTTGATTTTTCAGGCCGGGGTTCAGGTATGCCGGGGGAGCGGCAAATCGTCGGCGGAGATTTCAAACCCTGAGGCAGGCCGGACCTAGAAACGAAACCGGTCCCAGTTTTGAATCCGCTCCATCAGATAATGACTCCATCTTCCAGTACCGTGAATTTCGGAATCACAATAATTCCATCACGGACGAATGCGGGCGGACCGTCGAACTCGGTTGCTCCAGATTGGTTGATCAGACGTACATTGCGACCTATCCGGACATTTTTGTCAATAATTGCGTTTTCAATATGAGAGCCGGCTCCAATCCCGATGTTGGGCCGACCGGTCCTGGAATTGGCTTCGCGTAGATGCTTTGGCTCAAAATCATCGCACCCCATAACATAGGAATTTCGGATGACAACGTTGTCATCTATAAACGCGCGAACCCCAATGACGGAATTCTCAATAACGGTATTGGGGCCGATCACACAGCCATCAGCAATCAGGCTGTTGCGCACAGTAACACCGTTGAGACGGGAGCAAGGAAGATAGCGGGGTCGCGTGAAGATCGGTTTATCGCCAATCATGAAGTCAAATGGAGGATCTTCCCCGGCAAGTTCAATGTTGGCCCGGTGGAAGGCGCCTACTGTACCAATGTCTTCCCAGTAGCCATCAAACAGGTGGGCCTGAACGTGGTGATTTTTGATGGTCTGGGGAAAGAGTTCCTTGCCAAAATCGGTTGCGCCACCCGAGGCAAGTAGCTCGATGAGGGTGTTTCGGTTGAAGAGGTAAATCCCCATGCTGGCGAGAAACGGGCGATCGGGATCACTAAATCCGAGCCGTTCCAGCGAGCCCTGGCTCGTACGAACGCGGTCGAGGGCCTCTGGGGTTCTGGGCTTCTCCTGAAAATCGTTGACGCGACCAAATTCATCCACCCGCATGATGCCGCAGCCGGTGGCTTCCTTTTCACCGACGGGAAGCGTGGCGATGGTCACGGCGGCCTGACTGGCTTTGTGAGTCTGGAGCATCTCCTGGAAATCCATGCGATACAGTTGGTCTCCAGACAGGATCAGGACGTGTTCGTAGTCTCCCTCGGCAAAGTAGGGAATATTCCGACGCACGGCGTCGGCCGTGCCTTGGTACCAGGACTCGTGCTGTTGGGTTTGCTGTGCCGCCAGAATTTCTACGAATCCGCCGCCGAAAACGTCAAATTTATAGGTGTTGCTGATGTGGCGGTGTAGGCTGACGGAATTGAATTGGGTCAAAACGAAGATTCGGTTGAAGCCGGAATGGATACAGTTGGCAATCGGAATATCGATCAGGCGATACTTGCCGGCAATCGGTACAGCAGGCTTGCTACGGGAGCCTGTGAGCGGAAACAGTCGAGAGCCTCGTCCGCCACCCAGAATTAAACAGATCATTTTGGGCATGAATCGACTCAAAAAAGGTTGGAAGCGAGGCAAATCTACCAGAGATACGGATCAGTGAGCAAAACCAGGAGCCGGAGGTGGGTCTGGTCGGCCATATCCAGGTCAAAGGCCTGGTCGCCCTGCCCTTGTGATCAAACGCAGCCTGAGATTCGATCGATCCTGGCTCGCTCTGGGGCCTTGAGATGGAATGATAAGTTGGGGGACAGGAATTGTCCGATCAGCGGATCGTAACCCCTGCCTTGGGCGCGGTCAAATACCCAGTGGCAGAGTCTGTCGCCTGAAGAACCGCGTGACTTTCCGTGGCGGGCCGACTGGACTCCGCATCTTCATAAAGTTGAGACAGAATCAAGGCACCCCGGCCAGCCACTTTTTCGCCCGGTTTCACGCCGATCGTCTCAACCAGCCCCCCTGGCCGTTTCACAATTTGGAGAGGCTGAAGCACCACATGGTCGGACCGCTCTCTGACCACCTGGACCGCCCGTCGCTCAAATACCAGTTCGCCATCGGAAGTGCTGGCACCTTCCTGCTTGGAGCCTGTTCCAGCCGAGGTAAGCACGAACAAGTAGTCATTGCCATCGGTTGCCACCATGGCTTCCCTGGGAAGAATGGTGTCTCCGGGGCTGGCTGGTACCTCAAGGTACCCTGCGACAAGTGAACCGGCCTTCACGGTGCCATCATCGTTCGGCAGTGGACCACGTATCCTCAATGTGCGAGTGTCGGGATCGATATCCGAGGCAACGGCCTCAACCGTGGTGGGGATATCCTTTTGCGTACCTTGAAGCCGGACGACCCAGTTTTGCCCAGCTTTCACGAATTTTGCATCGCTCGGGTAGACTTGTCCATAAACCCAGAGCCGCTCGATCGGGGCGATCACCAAAAGCACGTCATCCGTGGAGTACAAATTTCCTTGAACGGCGTCTCTACGCACCACCACGCCGTCGATGGTTGAGCGAGCGATGAGTTGTGCTTTCTCCGTGCCTGATTCCTGGGGGACTTTCTCGACTTCTTCTTCGCTCAGCCCGTAGACCAGGAGCTTATCGGCCGCGACTTTAGCGTCGGTTCGGCTGACTTTTTCGTCATTCAGAAGTGCGAGATAGTCTCGCTCGGAGATCGCCGGTGGTTCGCTTTTGCGGAGTCGCTCGGCCCGCTCCAGTTCGCGGCGATCGTGCTCCCATTTTGCCTGACTCTTCTCGTAATCTGACTTGGCTGCGGCAAGGTCTGCGCTGAACAGGTCGAGAAGCTTGTCTCCTGCCTTGACTCGCTGTCCAAGCAAGACATAGACATGATTGATCACACTTGGGAAGCGTGGACGAACCTGGGCCTGTGTGTTGGGGTTGTAGGCGGTGGTTCCGTTAATATCCAGGTGGATAGGTTCCGTCAGCGGTTCGACCTCGTGGACCTCCAGTCCAAGGCTCTTTGCCTGACGACTGGTCAGTCGTACCAGGCCGTCCCAAGCACCAGGTGGAACGGTCGGCTCGGTCGAGGCATCGCTGGTCGGCGGTTCTTCTTCGCCGCCTGCAAAAAAGCCAACCACGGGCTGTACCATGCTTCGGAACAGGGGCACTTGCTGGTAGGCCAGTGTGAGCCCACCCACCAGGGCGGTGAGCACCAGCAGTCCCAGAACACGTCTGAGCCAGGGTGCAACTCCTACGGAACCTTTGTTAGCGGTCAGGGTCTCGTTGTGCGAGTTGGCCGGAACCGCGTTCTCAGCCGGCCCTGAGCTCCCTGGTTCTGGTTGAGAGTGTGTACTGGACATGGATGGATCGTGCTCACCAGAAATGGGATTCAATGCGTTCATCACTGCACCTCGCGGGCATCTTTGCCCGGAAAGAAGCTGTAGAGGACTGGCATGAGGTACATGGTCAGCATGAGCGAGAGTAGCATTCCACCCACAACAACGATGGCCAGGGGGCGTTGGGCCTGAGAACCAATCGAGGTGGCCGTGGCTGCCGGCAGCAGCCCGAGAATGGCCGTGAGTGAGGTCATCATCACGGGGCGGAGTCTGAGCATTGCCCCTCGTTTGACGGCATCATGGACCGATGCTCCATCGTGACGCATCTGATTGAAATACGAGATCATCAGTACGCCATTCTGGACGGCGACGCCGAAGATTGAAACGAAGCCGACCGCCGCCGAAATACTGAAAGTTGTCTGGGTCAGCAGCAAGGCCCAGATGCCACCCATCGTGGCTGTGACTACGTTGGCCATGACCAGAAGTGCATCTTTGAGCGAACTGAAAGCGGTGTAGAGCAAGACCATGATCAGCAAGATCGATAACGGAACCATCCAGAGAAGTCTGGCATTGGCTTCCTCCATCTGGGCGAATTCTCCAGACCACTCAATGCTGTAGCCTTCTGGGAGAATTTTGGATTCTGCCACAAGGTTCTGAGCCTCGGCAATGGTTGAGGCCAGGTCTCGACCACGAACACCAAACTTGATCGGGACGTAGCGACGATTGTTTTCTCGATAAATATAAGCAGCGCCAGGCTTGTGCGCATCAATCTCTGCCAGTTCGCTGAGAGGCAGTCTTACGCCCCCTACTCCGTCCTTGCTGGGAACGTCGATCGGAATCCGAGCTATAACCTCCGGATCATTTCGAAGTACTTCTGGCAAGCGTAGCACGATGTCGTAAAGTTTCTCCCCCTCGACCATCTGTGAGAACGCCTTACCGCCCACGGCAACCTGAATCACAGCTTCCACATCGGCCACGTTGATCCCGTAGCGGGCGCAGGCCTTGCGATCGATCCGGATTTCTAGATTTGGGGCACCCACCACGTGGAACAGTCCCACGCTCTCAATGCCACGGACTCGGTTTAACTGGTCGGCCGTGGCCCGCCCCACCTGTTCGAGTTTGTGCAGATCGGTGCCGAAAATCTTGACCGAGTTGGCCCCCTTCACTCCGGACAGGGCTTCCTCCACGTTATCGCGGATGAGCTGTGAGAAGTTGAAGTCGATCCCCTTGAAATCATGGAACTTCTCCGTCATCTCGTCCTGGATTTCCTCGCGGGTCAGAGCGCGGGACCCTGTGGGGATTTTCAAAGGGCCGATTGAGATCGACGTCGGCACCCGCCGCCATTGCTCCATGGGACGCAGTGGGACATTGAATTCGAGGTTGAAGTAGCTGGTAATGTCTGTGCCGTCATCGGGTCGACCCACGTGTGACATTACGCCGCGAACTTCGGGCGTTGAGGCCATGACTTCGCGTAGTCTGGGAGCCAAGCGTGCCGCCTCCTGCAGGCTCACCGTGCGTGGCAAGGTTGCCCGGATCCAGAGGTTTCCTTCCTCCAGAACCGGCATGAACTCTGCGCCCAGTTTGGGGATCAGGCTCAGGGTCCCCACGATCAACAAAGAGACCAAGGCCAGGAATTTCAGGCGATTCGCCAGGACCAGTTCCAGCAAGTGAGAATAGACCCACTTGATCACTCGGTCGACAATCGTCTCCTTTTCCTCCATTTGGTTCTTGAAAAGGAAGGAGCACATCACAGGAGCGAAGGTTAGTGCCAGCAGCAAAGCGCCCAGAATTGCAAAGGCATAGGTATTGGCCATGGGGCCGAACAGGGCACCCTCTGGTCCAGTCATCGCGAACAGAGGCAGGAACGCGCAAACGATGATCATTGTTGAGAAAAAGAGCGGCCGCTCGACCTCATGAGAGGCATCGACGATGCGGTCCACCAGCGGTCGGTGCTTGTCATCATGATGGGTCACATGGCGAAAGATGTTTTCTACGATGATCACGGAGCTATCAACGATAATTCCAAAGTCAACCGCGCCAATTGAAAGCAGGTTGGCGGATTTCCCCTGAAAATAGAGGATGGTGACCGAGAACAGCAGTGCCAGGGGAATGACTGTGGCCACAATTCCCGCACTTGCCAGATTTCCCAGGAACATGACCAGAATCATGACCACCAATCCCATTCCGACGACCAGGTTATGAACCACATTATGGGTTGTCACGTGGACCAGATCCGTACGCCGGTTGAAGGGAACGATCTTCATCCCCTTCGGAAGCATGTCTCCAGCGTTCAACTCGTCAATTTTTCGTTGCACAGCCTCAGCCGTGGGAAGGCTTTTTTCATACTTACGCATCAGGACGATCCCTTCGACGACGTCGTCCTCTGCCCCACGACCGACAACCCCCATCCTCGGTTGAAACCCAATGATCGCCTTGGCTACCTGACGTACATGGATGGGGGTGCCATCACGAGAGGTAATCACCACGTTGTTGATATCGTCGATTTTCTCGGCTTCAATCAGGTAAGAATTCTCAACCCGGCTCGGCTCTAGCGGATCAACTCCACCGCCCAGCAGGCCGATGGCTCGAACGTTATGGACCTGGCTGCCAAGCATCAGGTTATTGGCGCCAATGTTGGCGTTGGAACGGTCGATGGCATCTTCCACCATATCGATGGTGATGTTGTATTCGCGGAGCTTCTGTGTATCGACGAGCACCTGATATTGCTTGACGGTGCCTCCAAAGCCGGTCACATCGACCACGCCTGGTACCTGCTTGAACGCGCGGTTAAGTACCCAGTCTTGAACGGCCTTCAACTGGTTGAGCGTGTACCCAGGTCCCTCCAGGACATAACGGACCACCTCGCCCGTTGGACTCCAGGGGGAGAGTACCGGCTTGACCCCATCCGGAATGTTATCAACGCTTCGGATCCGATTCAGAACCTCTTGCCGGAGCGTCCAATAATCTGAGCCATATTTAAACTGGCACTTGATATCGGTCAGGCCTGCAATCGAAATACTACGCAAATCTTCGAGACCGGGCATCCCGTTCAGGGCTGTTTCCAGAGGAATGGCGACCAGTCGCTCCATTTCCTCGGGACTTGCGCCTGGATTTTGTGCGATAACCTCGACCAGTGGTGGGGTCGGGTCTGGATAGGCTTCCACGTTCAAATGCTGGGCGGAATAACACCCAAGCCCTATGAGTCCCAACACGCCCAAGATCACGATCAGGCGGTTGTGGAGACTCCAGGCGATGATGGCTCGAACCATGGAGCTTGACCCTGTATTTTCAAGGAAAGATGGATACGTAGGAATGCTGCCTGCACTGCCAGTACGCAGGCTGAGTGGCTCAAGCTGAAGCGTTGGTCGGTCGACAACCGCCTGGATAGTTTTGTAGGACCCGAACCGTACCGAGGCGTTCGACTAGCTTAACAGCGTAACCGGTTCTCGCAGGCGGCGCGGGTTTGGGTCAAAGAACGCAATTTTCTTTCAGAACGATTGGAGCCGGCAATCCATCGCTGATCAAATATTCGCGGAAGCCGGAAGCCTGTGCACGCGGAATCATCGAGCGATTCATCAAGTTCGACCGCGGAGGCTGTCAGGTTGTCTGGCTGGAGATTTGGTCGAGCTTGGCGGTCGGTTGTGAGCGGCGGAAGTCTGAGTTCGTCCGAGTTCTTGAAGGATGTCCATACGTGCGGCAGCAAGGTTTCAGTACGAAACAGGCCCGGCAATATCTCCAGATTCAGTGCCCCAGAGAGCGTGAGCCAGATCAGTAGCAGCCGAATCTTGGAGAAGTTCGGGAGCGAGTTCACGAATCTTCCTGAGGTTGGTGAGTAGCAAACGGAGCACACCAAAGCTGGAGTACTGGCCTCTCATGTCTAGCCTATCACAGTCTTATACGAAATGAGAATGAAAACCTGCCAAGGGCATCCATTTGAAAAACCTCTGGAATCCGAGTGGTTGCCACCGCGTTTCTGAAGGCCAAGACAAACTCAACCAGTCGAACCGTCCGCCGGCTTTCCTTCGGTCACGGCGCGAATGGAACGACCCATGAAGCTGAAAACCGCCCAACCGGTCAACATTCCCAGCAAGTAAACCCCCAGGGTAATCAGGGCCAGCGGTGCTTCCAGGCGGAATGTCAGAAAGCTAATCTTGGTCGGCTCAAAATTTTGCAAAATAAACGTCAGGACCGCTGCCACCAGCACAATCAAGAGGATTGTTCGAAGTCTGACCCCGCTCACGCTTGCCCCCTCTCGTTGAATGGTGTTTGCTCGATCCCAATGGCGATTTGCAAACAATCGTTCCGGGCAAACCTACCCGGCGGTTGGCTCCGGAGCAACAGCCGGGTCTGAAACGTTCCACCAAATCCCCGGTCCTGCCGCTTTGACCACGGTCCACAGCAGCGTTAACATACAGAATCGTCCAGAACTGGCCAGCCCAGGGCAAGCCGAGGAAGTAGAACTTAGATATGATCCGACTCGACGCCCGCTCCTCGGTGCATTTTTGTGATGGTGCCTCAAGACGCGACTTTCTGCACGCAGGCTCACTGAGCCTGCTCGGGCTGAGCCTGGGCCAGGCCGCCACGGTTGGGCGCGTTCCCGCCAAGGAGATGAACTGTATTCTGCTGTTCCTGGTTGGCGGCCCGAGCCAGATTGATACCTGGGACCCCAAACCAGATGCTCCCAGTGAGGTCCGTGGGCCCTTCTCACCCATCGCCACACGCGTGCCGGGCATCCAGATCAGCCAACTTTTCCCGCGGATGGCGGGCCAGATGGACAAAGTTTCTCTGGTCCGGTCGGTCTACCATACCGCGACCGCCGTTCACGATACCGGCCACCAGATGATGCAAACCGGCCGCCTGTTCAGCGGCGGCCTGGAGCATCCCCACATGGGTTGCGTGGCCACGTATCTCCAGAGAGCCCGTGGTGAAGCACCCCCGCATGTGCTCATTCCCCGGCCCATCGGAAACACCGGCGGCAACCTGCCACACGGGCAGAACGCCGGTTATCTGGGCAAGGGCTTTGATCCATTCGTCTTGAACGCGGACCCCAGCACACCAGACTTCCAGGTCCCGAATCTGCTTCCGCCTGACTATATTTCCGCCGTACGAGAGTCTCGCCGGCGTTCGTTCAGGGCCACCGTAGATGCCTCGATCAAAGACTTCGAAGCCTCGGCCGACGCCAGGTTGCTGGATGCCAACTTCCAGCAGGCCTACTCCATCATGTCCAGCGCCCGGACTCGAGAGGCTTTCGACCTGAAACAAGAGCCAGATGCGGTCCGCGACCGGTACGGTCGAACCCGTTTCGGACAGAGCTGCCTGCTAGGCCGCCGTTTGATCGAGCGTGGGGTGAGGTTTGTCACCATCAACCAGTTCGAGACCGTTTTTAACGAACTGACCTGGGATAGTCACGGCTCGGCCCCGTTCACCTCCGTGGCCGATTACCCCACCACCATCGCACCCAACTTTGACAACGCCTACAGCAGTCTCCTGGAGGACCTCGCCCAGCGCGGATTACTGGAATCGACCGTGGTTCTGGCGTTTGGTGAATTTGGCCGAACTCCCAAGATGAACCCCGCCGGAGGGCGAGACCATCACCCCAACTGCTGGACCGCGCTCATGGCCGGCGGCCCAATTCAGGGCGGCCGTGTGGTTGGGGCCTCGGACGAGATCGGTTTTGCCCCCAAAGATCGGCCGGTGACCCCAGCCGAAATTGCCGCCACCACGTTCCATGCCCTGGGTTTACCACTAGACACCGATCTTCCTGGGCCACAAGGGCGGCCGATCCCGCTTGTCGACCGGGGTGTGGAGCCAATTCATGAACTATTCTGATCGGCAGCAACGCAGGTTCTGGCTCTGGCTTTACCTCGGACTGGTTCTTTGGGGAGTGCCGGCTGGTTTGTCGGTGGGGGCGGAAGACGTTTCGGTTGAGCCCATTGGCCCAACCGCTGATGGCCGCTGGAGTTTTCGGAACCATGTGGTTCCAGTGCTGACCCGTACGGGTTGCAACATGGGTGCCTGCCATGGCTCGGCCGCTGGCAAAAATGGATTGAAGCTTTCGCTTCGTGGCTACGCCCCAGAGATTGACCATGCCGTTCTCACTCGTCAGGCGGTTGGTCGGCGGGTGAACACTTCTGCTCCGGCGGAAAGCCTGCTGCTTTTGAAGGCGACAGGCGCACTGGAGCACGGGGGTGGTCGTCGGTTTGACCCCAACTCGCTTGAGTACCGAATTATCAGCGAGTGGATTGCCGATGGTGCCCCGGCCCCGGTTGAGTCTGAACCAACGATCACGCGGATTGAGGCTCGGCCCCGGTCGATTTCGTTGCCTGTTGGTCAGACTCAGACGCTCCAGGTTCTGGCCACGTATGCGGATGGCCGATGTGTCGACGTCACGCGCTGGGCCCGGTTCGATGCCACCGATATCTCCGTGGCCAAGGTCGACGATCAGGGCCTGGTGACCGTTCTGGGGCCAGGTGAAGGGGCGATCTCGGTGGGGTTCTCCGGTCGGGTGGACCTGGCCAGGGTCACGGTGCGATATCCAGCCGAGGTGGATGCCAAACTGTTCGCGCAGGCCCCCCGAGTGAACTTCATTGACAACCTGAACCTGGCCAAGCTCCAGGCCCTGAATGTGCCCCCTTCGCCACCAGCCGATGATGCGGCCTTCTTGCGGAGGGCGTCGCTGGATACCACGGGCTCGCTGCCCAAAGTGGACGACGTGAATGCGTTTCTGGCCGATCCCGACCCAGACAAGCGAGCCAAGCTGATTGATCGGTTGCTGGCGAGTGAGGCTTATGTCGATTTTTGGTCTTACAAGTGGTCGGATTTGCTGCTGGTCTCTTCAAGCAAGCTGCCTGCGCCGGCGGTCTGGTCGTTTTATCGATCGGTCCGGGACGCCGTGCGTGAGAACTTGCCCTGGGACCAGTTTGCACGCCGCGTCCTGACAGCGCAGGGGTCGACCCTCAGTAATGGCTGGGCCAATTACTTTGTGCTTCATCGTGACACGATTGACCTGACCGAAAGTACGAGCGTGGCCTTTTTGGGTCTGTCGCTCACGTGTGCCCGCTGCCATGATCATCCGCTGGAAAAATGGACGCAGGATCAGTACTACAGCATGGCGAATCTGTTTTCGCGGGTGCAGTTGAAAGATGGTCCGGGTGGGGCGGGTGACGTGGTGGTGGCCGCCACGTCTGAGGGGGAGATTCGGCACCCACGGCGGGGGACGGTTCTGCCTCCGCAGCCGCTCGAAGGCCAGGCGCTGGCCATTGAGGCGCGTGGTGATCGGCGTCAGGCGATGGCCGACTGGCTGGCCGACCCTGCGAATCCCTACTTCGACAAGGCGATTGTGAACCGGGTTTGGGCCCAGTTCTTTGGTCGTGGCCTGGTGCATCCAGAGGACGACCTGCGGGCCACCAATCCGGCCAGCGACCCGGCCTTGTTTGATGCCCTGGTGGCCGACTTTCGGGCCAGTGGCCGCGATGTGAAACATCTGGTGAAACAGATCATGAACTCTGGGGCCTATCAGCGTTCAAGCACGACTCGGTCGGAAAATGCGGCGGATTCTCGGTTCCTCAGCCATTACGTTCCCCGTCGCTTGCCGGCGGAAGTCTTGCTCGACGCCATCGATCTGGTGACCGAGGTGCCCACCGCCTATGCCGGCTACCCCAGAGGTTGGAAGAGCCTGCAACTGCCCGATTCCAAGGTGGAGAGCGCATTCCTGGATTCGTTTGGCCGCCCTGTACGGGAGTCGGTCTGCTCATGTGAGCGATCCGATGTTCCATCGGTGGCACAGGCCTTGCAACTTGTGAATGGTCCCACCCTCAACGAGAAGCTCCGAAACGAGCAGTCGGTGGCCGCCAAGCTTGGTCGGTTGCCCTCCGATGACGCGGTGGCCGATTTCTTGTTTCGCGCCGCGCTGGGCCGGCCGCCGCTACCCCAAGAACGAGCTGCGGTTTTGAAAGGGCTCTCAGATGCGAATGCGGGCCTTACCGATCCTGCCGCCTTGATGAAGGCGCGTCGAGAGGCCATTGAGGACCTGACCTGGGGTTTACTCACCAGCAAGGAATTCTTGTTCAATCACTGATTTGGAGAGAGGTGCCTGAGCAAGGGTGATTTCCAGACCTGGAACACGCACCGCACAGACGAGGAGCCAGCGCCGGTTTTGAAACAGCCTTATCCATTTTTGAGCGGAGAGTGACCTGGGCCAAATTTGCACACTCGCGAACTTCGTGGAGTGTCCGCCCACCCAGGTTTTCTTGCCGCCTGGTGAATTCATGGAACTTTTCCCACCTCGACCACGGCCCCGTGTGAATAGCACTCAACTGGCAATCACTTGTCTGCTGATGATTGCTGTCAACTTTGGGGTTGCGCTCTGGATGGCCAATGACGCCGAGCTCCGCAGGCGGCAAGAGACTACCGGTTCGTTGCAGGTGTATGAGCCGGGGCCGGGCAGCTTGCGGGCCGATTCTCGTCCGATCCCCGTCCGCGTGAAGCGGTCTCCCTGGGTGGAAAATGTGCGTTACCTTTTCGTGATTCTGTCTGTGAATGCCGGCATCTTGGGAGCCCTTGGCTACGTGGTCCTGGCACGCTATCTGGAAGCCCTGCGTCGGTACAATCTGGGACTTCCCACCGGCTTTGATGAACATCGCCTCAAGCATCGGCACTTCCAGCGCATGGGGTTAGCCACCGGTCCTCCATTGCAAGACGACCCCACCGCCGGTGATTCACCAACCTCACGCTTTGACTGGCCCTCCTGATTCCGCCGTTTTGTAGTCTTCCCCCCCCCTGCTCGTTCCAATCCAATCCCGCTGATTTTGCGATTTGAGACCCTGCTCCCATGAGTCGCCGCCTGCTTGCCCCACTCTGGATACCCTCGAATGACCGGCCAGAA
Organism: uncultured Planctomycetales bacterium; assembly: GCA_903926465.1. Lineage (GTDB taxonomy): Bacteria > Planctomycetota > Planctomycetia > Isosphaerales > Isosphaeraceae > CAIYJE01. The sequence continues at coordinate 42,264 of CAIYJE010000159.1, read as the reverse complement.
GCGCAACCTCCGGACGGCCCTGAAATCTGCACTTCGTCAGTCTTGTTCATTGTCCCACGCGGGCAAAGGCACGGGATCATGAATTCGCTCCTTCTGCTACCTGTTCTGAGTCTGATAGCACTGGTCTCCAGCGTCAGTTCTGTCTCGGCCGCCAGTGCCGACCCAGTCAGTTTTCGCAAAGAGATTGCTCCCCTGCTGGTCAGCCGATGCCTTGGCTGCCATAACGATGCGAAGCCTGAAAACGGTCTGAATCTCAAGACGTTCAGCTTGTTGCGAGAGGGCGGGATCACGCTGGGTCGAGGCATTCTGGAACCAGGCGATCCGGAGGCCAGCCACCTGATTGCCGTGCTCAAGCCCGACGCTTCGCCACGCATGCCTTTGCAGCAGGCCGCACTCAAAGAGCCCGAGATTGAGTTACTGGAGCGCTGGGTCAAGGAGGGGGCGAAGTTTGATGGGCCTTCCGAAACCGAGACGCTGCTGAGTTCGCTGGTTGATCCGCTGGCCGATTTACCGAAAGTGGCCCCCAGGCGTCCAGTCCATCCGCCCATCACTGCGTTATCTGTAGCGCCTGACGGTAAGCGATTCGCGATTGGTCGAGGGCGAGAGTGCCTGCTGCTCGATACCGCTTCCGGGCAGATTCCGAAATCGTTTGGCGAGTTCGATGGCCTGGTTCAAGCGATTGGATTCTCACCCGACGGCAAGAGCCTGATTGCCGCTGGGGGACGCCCTGGCCAGTTCGGCTCGATCTCGGTCTGGGACCTCGCGACCATGGAAAAAACCAGAAGCCTGCGCGGCCATGCAGACGCCATTCTGGCGCTTGCCATTAGCCCCGACGGCAAAACCCTGGCAACAGCCAGTTATGATCGCCTGTTGAAGCTTTGGAACCTGCAAGACGGATCGGAAATTCACACACTCAAAGAACATACAGATGCCGTGTATGCGATTGCCTTCAGCCCAGATGGTTCCAGGCTGGCAAGCGCGGCGGGAGACCGAACGGTCAAGGTTTGGGATGCGTCCACCGGTCAGAAGTTGATCAGCCTTTCCGACTCCACGGCCGAACTCTACGCCTTGGTATTCGCCCCTGATGGGACTCGGCTCCTGGCCGCTGGAGTCGACAAGTCGATCAGGGCATGGCGGCTCGACGGCCAGACCGCCACGCTTGAACAATCGGTCTTCGCTCACGAGGGGGCCGTGAACCGGTTGACCACCCTGCCGGCGCTGGGGCTGCTGGCCTCTGCCGGCGAAGATCGCCGCATCAAGCTCTGGGATCTGGCGTCCCTTGAACCCAGACAGGTTTCAGAAGTTCTCACAGACTGGCCGCTATCTCTGTGCGGCTTGGCGGAAGGACCGATGTTCCTGGCTGGCCTGTATGACGGCTCAGTGGTCCGGTTCAATGATCACCTCCAAATCTCCGGCAAGCCGCTCGACCCCAGCGCACCACGCGATACGGCCGTTGGCCGAACCGCTGCCCTGGCCGACGAGCTAAAGCCGGCCGAGGTCAAGAAGCCGGAACTGGTCCGCAATGCCAGCCTGGGTGCCCCCAGCCCTCGTGGTGGAGTGCGTGGGTCGACGGTTGTGCTCAAGCTCAACGGTCAAGGGGTTGGCCAGGCCACCCAGATCCATTTTTCTGCGCCCGGCCTGACCGCCACGTTGAAGCCACGCGAGCCGGCCGATCCCAATGCGATTGACGCGGTGCTGACCATTGCCCCCAACGCACCAACTGGTGTGCACCGGTTCTGGGTACGCACACCGCTTGGTACACCTGGTTCCCAGCTATTCACGGTCTCCGCAGAGCCGGAAACCGCCGAGGTTGAGCCCAACGATACCTTGGCGAATGCGACCAAGGCCCCCCTGCCCTCAACCCTCGTGGGGGCCATCGACAAGCCTGGCGAAATCGACCAGTTTCAGTTCCCAGCCGAGCAGGGTCAGACCCTGGTGTTTCAACTACTTGCGCGGGGGTTGGGTTCTGCGCTCAATGGTCTGCTGGAACTTCGCGATGAACAGGGGGCCACGCTGGCCACTGCCCGTCGTAGTGACGACGGCCGCGAGCCGGTCCTGGTTTATCATGTCGAGCGTGCTGGTGAATTGCGACTCTCGGTTGCTGATACCGATCTCGGTGGTTCCGGCGGGCACTTTTACCGGATTCGGGCCGGATCGAACCCGTTGCTGAGGTCGGTCTGGCCGTTGGCGGTAGAAATCCAACAAGAGCCATCGGCCAGGCAACCTGAACTGCAAGGCCATGGCGAGAACCTGCCTTCCGTCAAGGTTCCGGCGCAGGTTGCCTCAGGATTGAAACCGGGCACGCTGATCGAGGTCCCATCACTGGCCTTGCCGGGTACGGAAGCTTGGTCCGGAGCGGGCTCTCGCAAGATTGTGGCGGTTGAGGGGCCGGTTGACGTTGAAACGGCGGCAGCCAATGACACGCCCGAGCAGGCGGTCAAGATTTCAAGCCCTGGCGGGTTCTCGGGCCGGATTGATTCCCCTGGTGATGTGGACCATGTTCGGTTTGAGGCCAAGCGTGGGGAGCGCTGGGTGGTGGAGGTGCATGGCCGGCGGCTGGGTTCACCGCTCGATTCCGTGATTGAGGTTCTGGATGCCGATGGGCGTTCGGTACCTCGGGCCGTTTTGCGCCCCGTGCGAGAGACCACCGTGGCGTTCCGGGACCACAATTCGAGTGGCAAGTCGATCCGGCTGACCTGGCCCTGGAACGGTTTTGAGCCGGGTGATCATGTGCTCATCGGCAAAGAGCTTTTGCGCATCCAGGAGTTACCTCGTAATCCGGATGATGACGCCGTTTTCTGGGGCACGGGTGGCACCCGGTTCAATTCAGGGGAGCGCATGGCGTATCTGGGGACTACGCCTGAGCATCATGCTCAGGGGCAGACAATCTCCAAGGTTGAGGTTCATCCCCCAGGCGCAACGTTTCCGGCCGGTGGTCAGCGGCCCGTGACCCTGACGTACCGCAATGACGACGGCGGTCCGGGGCTAGATAAAGATTCCTGGATTCTGTTCGAGGCACCGGCGGATGGTTCGTACGTGGTCCGGGTTGAGGACGTGCGTGGTTTGGGTGGGCCTGAGGTTGGCTATCATCTGTCGGTCCGCAAGGCTCGGCCTGACTTTCGGGTGAGCCTGGCCAGCAATACGCCCAACATTCCACGTGGTGCGGGCGTGTTTGTGCCTGTGAACCTGGAGCGGATCGACGGCTTCCGTGGTTCTGTGGAGGTTCACGTGCAGGGCTTGCCGGCTGGCATCCGGGCCGCTCCGACGGTGATCGAGCAAGATCAGTACACGGCCGATCTGCTGTTCCTGGCCGATGCCGATGCGCCGGTTGATACCGGTCTTAGCCACTGGTCTCTGGTTGGTCGGGGTGTTTCGTACCTGGTGGCTGAAGCGGATACGACGAAGGCTTCCGACACGCCCTGGGTCCGTGAGAATCTCTCATCAGCGGGTGGATCGGCCAACTGGATTTCTGTACTTTCAGCGCCAAACGTGGGCATACGTCCTTCGGCTGAGGTGGTTCGGATCAAGCCTGGTCAGGATGTGACCCTGAACCTGGCCATCGAGCGTCGGAATGGATTCGCGGGCCGGGTTCCGATAGACGTGCGGAATTTGCCATACGGTGTGGCGGTGCAGAACATTGGTTTGAACGGCGTTCTGGTAACCGAGCAGATTAGCGAGCGCAGCATTACCTTGCATGCCGAGCCCTGGGTGAAGCCTCAGGCTCGCGCGTTCTTCACGGTGGCGAAGTGTGAAGCGGCCGGGACCGAGGCCGCGTCGGTGCCGATTGTGCTGGAAGTGGAATCCATGAGTGAGAATGAGTGAAAAGCTGCTCGGTAACCGTGCTGAAACGCAGCCAGACACGTGATCAGCCTGACCATTTGTTATTTCGCCACCATTGGTTGGCGGCTCTTATCCGCATCACACAAGAGGTCGTGTAGAAGAACAGGCCAGTCCTTTGGGGACTGGCCTGTTTACTGGCGTTTGGATTGAGAGGGCATTGCTTCGGCCGTGGTTCACACGGCCAGGCGCGCCAGTTCTTCACGCACGTCGTTGATCAGGGACCGGAGTGTGGGCTCCGAGAAATCGAACCGGATACCGGCTGCGCTGAAGAGTTCGGGCAACGGGCGGGCTCCGCCCACGGCCAGACCACGTCGGTAGGCCGTAATGGCGGCCGCTCGATCTGTGCGGGCGTTTTGCCAGACCTGAAGCGCGCCAAGCTGGGCGATGCCGTACTCGATGTAATAAAATGGGTATAGGAAGACGTGCAACTGGCGGTGCCAGGATGACGTTCTCACATCTTCGTAGCCCGACCAGTCGGCCTTGGCCCCGAAGCGGTCAAGCAACTGGTTCCAGGCGGCCTGACGCTGGGTAACGGTATGTTCTGGATGCTCGTAGACCCAGTGCTGGAAGGCATCGACGGCGGCCATGTAGGGCAGGAACTTGACAATCCCTTCCAGGAGCTGGCGATACGAGCGCTGGGCATCTACGGGGGAATAAAGGGTTTCCAGGTCTTTACAGCCCAGCAGTTCCATGCTCATGGAGGCGACTTCACAGAACTCGATCGGGGCATTGCGATACGCAGACAGTGGTTCTGCGCGGGCTGCCAGCGTATGAAACGCGTGTCCGCCTTCGTGCAGCAAGGTGCGGAGGTCTCCGTCGACACCCACGGCATTCATGAAGATGAACGGCATCCGGTCATCTTCAAGCGTTGCCTGGTAGCCGCCGGGTGCTTTCCCTTTGCGGTTAGCCAGATCGAGCAGGCCGCGCTGACGCATGAAGGCGAACTGGGCCCCCAGTTCCGGGTCGATCTTTTCGAAGATCGTCTGAGTTCGCTCGGCCAGGTCCTCGGCCGAGTTGAACGGCCTGAGCGGCGGCCGGCCCAGGACATCGACCTCCAGATCCCAGGGTCTGAGCGTGGTCAGGCCCAGGCGCTGTCTGCGCTCTTCGTTCAGCTCATTGACCAGAGGTACCACCACGCGTTCGATGGCGTTCTGAAAGGTGACGGCCTCGGTCTCACCGTAGTCGAATCGTTCCCGTTCTCGGTAGGCAAAGTCGGTATAGCGGCTGAAGCCGGCCTCACGGCCAATCTCGCCGCGTAAGGTGAGCATCTGGTTATAGATGGAGTCCAGTTTTTCGCGATCCAGGAGCCTGCGCCTGGCCATCAGTTCCCAGGCTTCCTGACGGGTGGGTCGGTCGGTTTCTTCCAGGAACCGGCCCATTTGCACCAGGGTGTATTCCTGGCCCCGGAACTCAACCGTCATCGCGCCCAGGATCTCCTGGTACTCTTGCTTGAGTTCGGCCAGTGCGGTCTCTCTGGAGATATTGGCTTCCCGGTAGAGGTCTCGCTGATTTTGCATCATTCGGTCAAAGACCATGAATCGAGCGGTCGGCAGTTCCTTGCGGAACGGGCAATCCAGGTACTTGGCCCGAATTGAGTTGTAGTAGGGCTTGAGGACTGGCTCGATATCGCGAATCCATTCCAGGTGGGCTGCTTTTCGGGCGGGGTCGTCAGACTGGCAAGTCATGGCGATATGCCGCTGCTCGCCTTCCTGGCCAACGGCCCCAGTGAACTCTCCCACATCACGCAGCCATGTTTCCAGTTCGGCCACAGAGCCAATCGGCCGGTCAATAAGTTGCTGAAAGAGTGGCTCGATTTGAGCCAGGGTTTTCAGCTCGACCGAGGCCGGCAGCCATTGGTGGGGAAATGCTTCAGGAACGTAAGCCGTGGCAGTCATCCGTGGGAGTTCCCTGGAAAGGCGAAATTGGGTGAAACAATCACAAGGCTGGCCTGGATGGTGTACAGGCTAACGGACTGGGCCAAGAGTGGCCAGACCTGCCTGGCCGGTCCTGAATGATGTGGCCGCACGCAACCCGTCGTGTCAATTTGCTGGGCGAAGTTGACGTAAAAAAACGCCGGCCACTCGCATTGCTGCAAATGGCCGGCGTTTAGATTTACCAGCTCACCGATCTGGATTGCCGATCCACCAAAATTACTTGGCGGGTGGCAGCAGAACGCTGTCGATGATGTGGATGATGCCATTCTTGGTCTTGACGTCGGCACCGGTCACGGTGGCGCCGCCAATGGTGACCTTGCCATCTTTAACAACGATCGGAGCGAAGCCACCGGAAAGGGTCTTCACTTCTTTGCCGTCCAGGCCCACGGCGGTGGCGGCTGGAACAGCGCCCTCGATCACGTGGTACTTGAGGATTTCGATCAGCTTGTCTTTGTTTTCGGGCTTGGTGAGGTCAGCCAGAGTTGCGGCTGGAATCTTTGCAAAGGCTTCGTCGGTGGGAGCGAAGACGGTGAAAGGACCAGGGCCCTGGAGGGCTTCAACCAGGCCGGCCTTGCCGAGCAGGTCGGCGAGGGTTTTGAAGGAACCGGCCTTGAGGGCGGTGCCAACGATGTCGAGTTCTTCCACAACGGCAGGTGCAGCCGTGGTGGTCTCAACTGGCATGGCAGGCTTGACGGCTTCGACAGGAGCTTCGGCCTTCACGGCAGCCTTGTGGGTCTCGGTCACGACAGGGGCCGCGTTTTCGACCGGCTTGACCTCTTCCGTGCCCATGCTGCGGAACAGCAAGAAGCCCAGCAGGCCAAGAGCGAGCAGGCCGAGCAGAGGCAACAGCCAGCCTGGGAAGCCCGAGGTTTCTTCAACGGCGGTCTTCACGGTATGGCTGGCAGCGTGGGTAGCGGCCTTGGCAGCGCCGGTGCCGTACTCAGCCGCTTTGCGGGTCGCATCGTGAGCAGCACCCACGGCCTGTGAGCCAAGATCGGCCAGGCTGTTGATGCCGAGCGACTTGGTGAGATCGGCTGGCAACGCACCCTTGAGGAAGCCGGTCTGGCTGGTCAGCAGGTCGGTCAGGCCCTGAGCATTCATCCCACGAGAAAGAACCTGCTTGCTGATCACGCTGAGCAGAAGAGGAGCGATCATGCCCATCAGTGGGGTGATCACAGCCTTGCCCAGGCCAAGAACGCCACCGAGTGCACCCAGCACAGCACCCAGGTTGGGGCCGAGGATCTGGCTGACGAGATCGCCACCCTTCTTCTCAAGGTTGCCGCGCTTCTCAGGTGAGCTGAGGATATCGGGAAGCTGGCTCAGAATGTCTGGTGCGCCAGCAGCCGGTGCCTGGTTGCGGATCAGGCCCAGAATCTGGTCTGCTCCGCCCGGCAGGGTGGCTTTCTGGGTGAGGGCGGCCAGCAGCGTGGCGGCCGTGGTGCCAATGGCGCTTCCGGTTTTGGCGGAATCGAGACCAAGGTGCTTTGAGACCTGGTCTACCACAGCACCGGAGAGCTGTGACTTAAGAGCGTCAATGAGATTCTCGGCCATCGATGTGTATCCCTTGGTGAGATCTGGCACCCCGTACCCAATCCATCGACCCACGGGGCGCCCTACAAAACGTCGGAGAGCGCATCCCTCCCTGGAATGGCTAGAACGAACTTGATCGGGTTGCTTGAATTTGAATTCAACAACACGGTCAGAATTCTACGACTTATACCCCGCAAAACCCAGGGGGTAGGGATGCGAGAAGGCCGCCAAAATCTATGGTTGCCATGCTGATTCTTTCAAGTTTTTCACCATTCCCAGGGCAATGGGGAGTGCCCTGAAGGCCCTATGGATGGCCTAACTTGCCTGTCTCTGTCAAGCAGCACGGATTAGCCAAAGTCAACCGTTGGAATCGCTTCAGAATCGGATCTCGATCTCAAGCGGTTGGACCCAGGAATAATGCTGCGGCGTAGTTCACAATAAAGTACGTTCCCAGACCTGCAATGGCGGCCACCAGGGTTGGGATCAGAAAATACAACAAGAGCGTGATCAAGGTCGCAAAGGCCCCCCCTCGCCTAAGGATCGGGCGGTATTGGTTCTCGATCCGCCGGACCAGCTGAGCGACCACCCAGGCTTGCACCGCCACCAGTCCCATGAAGATCCCGACCACTAGCAAGGTCACGAAAAAGCCGTACCAGAACCAACCATTGAGCATGGCCAGTTTCATCACCATGGCCAGTAAGATCGCGATGCCCGCGATGATCAGCATCAGTGTGCCGATGTTCATTGGCGGACACTTCCGGTACAGAGGGGGGTGGAGATCAAACGATGGGAAACCAGTCGTGGCAGGGCAGATCAAGCGCTGAATCGGAATCGCAGGTCGCCAGCGTGGCCCAAGCAATGGGGCGAGTTCAGGCGTTGACAGGCCAGGATTCCGCGCGGGCCAGGTTGTCCCGTACCGGGAAATGGGAAATTGGGAGTATCTTCACCAAGGGGCGATCGATTGCAAGACGAGACCCCCGAGCCAGAGGACGGCCGTCATGCTGAACGAGGCCACGGCCAAAACCAAGGCAGTGGCCGCCAGCGCTTCCACGTGGGCGATGAGGGTGCGGGCTTTGCCAAACGCCCCAACCGTCTGAAACAGGTTCATGAGCGCAAATGCACCCAGAATCACCTCTCCCACGCCAATGGTGAACAAGATGATCGTAATCCGGCCATATTCGTTCTGGCATACCGATAGCACCATGGCTATCAGAAAAATCAGGGCCAGAACATGCCAGAGCCGCATCAGTAAGTTCCGTGCACCAGTTCGGTCAACCGTTGGAATCGTCTACCGGTCCCGTTAATGTACTGCCATTGATATCGTCTCGCCTACGACCGAATCCCACCGAAAACCTTTCTCAAGGAGTTCGTTTCTGCCATGACACATTCCAAATCGCACACCCCGTACCGCTTCTCGTTCGGTCCCTGGAACATCAGCACCGGTGCCGATCCCTTTGGCCCAGCGGTACGTAAAGAGGTTGAATTCGGACGTAAGATCAAAGCTTATAAAGAGCTTGGGTTTGACGCGGTTCAGTTTCATGATGATGATCTGGTACCGGCCGACTGGGACTGGGCGGCCACCCAGAAAGGGATTGCCGAGATCAAGAAGGTGCTCGAAGGCGAGGGCCTGTTCGCCGAATTCGTGGCACCCCGGCTCTGGGAAGATTCCAGGACCATTGATGGTGCGTTTACCAGCAACAGCGCGTCCGATCGAAAATACGCACTCGATCGGGCCAAGCGGGCCGTCGATATCGCCCGTGAGGTCGGCACCAAGAATTACGTGCTCTGGCTGGCCCGCGAAGGAACCTACATCCGTGAGGCCAAAGACGCCGTCACCGCAATCGGCCGCCTGAGAGACGCCTGGAACGTGATCTTGGAGCACGATCCCGAGATCCGGATCATGGGAGAGGCTAAACCTAACGAGCCGATGGACCAGGCCTACCTGCCCACCGTGGGTCACATGATCGGCCTCTGCTACACCACCGTTGATCCCAGCCGCTCCGGCGTCTTGATTGAAAGCGCCCACTCCATTCTGGCCGGGCTCGACCCCTCGGACGACATGGCCTACGCCCTCTGGCATAAGAAGCTCTGGAGCGTGCACCTGAACGACCAGAACGGCCTCAAGTATGACCAGGATAAGGTGTTCGGCTCGGCCGACCTGAGGCGGGCCTTTGATCAGGTTCTCGTGCTAGAAACCCACGGCTTTGGCAAAGATGGTGAATGCGTGGGCCTGGATATCAAGGCCATGCGCACCACCAAGCAAGAAGATGCCATGTTCCACCTCTCCCACTCACGCACCGTATTCCTGCGGATGGTGGATCTGGTCCGCTCGCTCGACCTCAAGAAGGTCGAAGCCTTCCGGGCCCATCGTCAGTACGAGCAGCTCGACATGTACATCCTGGATGTACTGACCGGCCAAAAGCACTGATTCTGAATGCGATGCAGGGACGCCCTCTCCAGGGCGTTCCTGCAAGCCTCACGCATCGGGCTCAGATTTCAGACGTTTTGCTCTGAAAAACCCCGAGACCCAAAAATCGCAACTTCGACCAGCGCAGTTGAGGAACCCTCCCCACCTAGGCCAAGGGTTCCTGCTTGTTTGCGAATGTTACCGGGTCAATCTCAAGGGCTTTTGCTGGCCGCGAGCCTTGAGTCGCACTTCGCTCGATGTCAGGTAAAACGCTAGTTCGTGATCATCGCCCATCCCCTGGGGGACTCGCTTTTTACTGGGCCAGGTGCCCCGGAATCGTTCCAGCAGAAGCTGCTGCATTTCCTGAATGCGAGACAGTTGCGCTGGATCGCGACTAAGGTCGATCGTCTCTCCAGGGTCGGCCTGGAGATCAAAGAGCCTGATGGTTGGGCCCTTCAAAGGCTTACTGCTCCTGTAGCCATCCGAGCGTTCATGCATTCCCGCGCACACGACCAATTTATAACGGTCGGTCCGGATCATCGCTTCCTCGCTCGGCAGGTATTCGCTGAAGACCTCGGCTCGTCCCAGGGCGCCAGGCTGATTTCGGAACAGCGGAGCCATGTCTCGCCCTTGAACCGTAGTGGGGGTTGGTAGACCGATCAAGGTCATGAGCGTGGGGAAGAGATCGGTTGTCTCGATCATCTGGTCTACGCGTTGGTGGGCTGGTAGCTTGCCAGGCCAGCGCACGATCAGCGGAACTCGGACCGCTTCCTCGTACATGGCGTGCTTTTCAAACCGGCCATGGTGACCAAGCAGATAGCCGTTATCGCTCCAGTAAACGACCAGCGTATTCTCAGCAAGTCCCTCGGCCTCAAGCGCATCGAGCACACGCCCGAGCTGGCTATCGGCATAGGCCAGCGAGGTGTAATAGGCGGCCTGGATTCCTTGCTTCTCATCCCTTGAAAGGGTTCCGAAGATGGCGGGCAGGTTGGCCTGGTCTTCCGGACTGACCGGGCGCACCGGGAACTGTTCGGGTTGGTACCGGCCGTGCCACTCCCGTGGGTAGACGAAGGGGGCGTGGGGCTCGTGCAGGCTGACCATCAGGAAAAACGGTTGATTGCGGTGGTTATGAAGGTAGCGGCTGGCAGTATCGGCAAAGAACGTGGCCTCTTCATCGGTCTCGCTCAGGCCAGTGGAATGGCGGCCGGCGTTGAGCCACTGGGCTGGTGGTTGCTTGAGCGGTAACCAGGCGGGCCGATGGACTCCATCGGCCGGAGGGTGCTTCTTGAGGTTGTGCTGCCAGGAGGGGGTATCGACAAGCTGGTCAAAACCATGCCGATGATTATTGTTAAAGTGCATTTTGCCCACGGCGGCCGTGGCGTAGCCGTGCGCACGCAGCCAGGCGGCCATGGTGAGTGCATCGGGATTCAAAGGCGTATCCAGAGCTGTGACCCCCACCGCGTGAGGGTACTGCCCGGTGAGAAAAGCCTGCCGGCTGGGCGTGCAAAGGGGCGAGACGCAGAACGTCCTTGAGAAATAGGTTCCCTCTTGCGCCAGCTTGTCCAGGCGAGGGGTCGCTCCCAGAGAGTTGCCATCTGCCCCCAAAGTGTAGGCGGCATGGTCATCGGCCATCAGAACCAGCAGGTTGGGCCTGGCCGGTTGCTGTTCCTGGGCGGTTCCAGGGGCGCTGGCGAACGAGACTAGCAGAAGCGTGATTGGTAACAACCAATCATGGAAGGGGTGGCCTGGGGCTGGGCCTTGTGGAAGCGCCATGATCGAATTCACCCGTCCGCGAATTCGAAGGAAGCCCGAGTGCTGAGGGCCTGGCTTCTGAAAAAACGCGGGATCTTTGGAGTTGAGGGAGAGATCCCAACCACTTCGGGCAGCAAAGTACACGCGGGTCCTGGAATTGCCAACCTGACTTCACCTAGCCACCAAGATCAGGCGTTGGCCCGCGACTCTTGGCAGGGTTCCCGGTGGTTTTCTAACGGACGAATTTGGATTGCCAGGACGGCTTCAGGCATCGCAAACGGCAGGTCCTCTTTTTTGCAGAGCGTGTTGGGATATACTCAAGAGTGTCATCCACGCAAAGAAGCCTTGGCCGACCTGGTCTAGCGTTCATCCTTTGCGTATTTTGGCAACCCGCCTGGTTTCTCACTCCGCACGGGTCAACCTTCTAGGGGTCCTGGTGTGCGTCCTCCCCGTCCCACAATGAATCGTCGAGCGTTGCTGCGCGGGTTGCCCGCCGGTGAACCGCCGGCCAGGCTTCCGGCCCCACCCGAGGGGCGCTGGGGGTGGGGCGACCGTCTCAAGGCGGCCAGGCTGGCCATGGGTTCGTTCTTTGAGGTCCAGCTACCCGCAGCAATGCCTGGGGCACTGGCGTTGGCGGAATTAGCCCTGGATCTGGTAGACCGCTTGGAATCGCAGCTGACCATTTATCGCGACGATTCCGAATTGAGCCGCGTGAATGCCCAGGCGTACGAGGGGCCGGTTCCGGTTGAGGCTCGCCTTTTTGAGTTGCTGACGTGGGCCACGGCGCTGGGGCGAGAAACGCAAAACGCCTACGATGTAGCTTCTGGGGCGTTGTCGATTGCCTGGGGGTTCATTCGCGGGCCGCGCCGGGTGCCCGATGCGGCCGCGCTTCAGGAGGCTCGGAGCAAGAGCGGCTCTGAACTGGTACGGCTCGACCCAGAGGCTCGGACGGTCCACTTTACACGCCCGGGGGTGGTTTTGAACCTGGGAAGCATTGGCAAGGGGTATGCGGTCGATCGAGCGATTGAACTGATTCGCCGGCATCCCTGGCCAACTTCTGCGCTGGTGCAGGCCGGCCAGTCCAGTGTGTATGGGCTTGGGTCGCCGCCCGGTCAACTGGGTGGCGGTTGGGCCGTTTCTTTGCGGAACCCGTTTGATCCAGATCGGCCACTCGGTACGATCTGGCTCAAGAATCGTGGTCTGGGCACCTCCGGGGCCGCGTTTCAATCGTTTGAGGCTGGCGGGCGGACGTACGGTCACGTGATTGACCCCCGGACCGGAGAACCCCCTTCCAGTGGGCCCTCCAGCGTGACTGTGCTGGCTCCTTCGGCCGCCGAGGCCGATGCGCTTTCCACCGCCTTTTACCTGCTCGGCCCGCTGGCTTCGGCTCATTACGTGGCTCGCCATCCCGAAGTTTCTGCCCTGTTCGTGGTGGACCGAGCTCCTGCGAAATCCGAGGTTCATTTTCCAGAGATTGTTGCGCTCAATGTGCGGGGGTCGGATTTTGAGTCCGATCCGCTCATTCCGGTTCGCCCTGTGACGTTACCTTCATCAGGCGAGTTCACCGCCCAAGTCCGCTAGGCTAGAACCTTGCCCGCACCTCATGGGCCTGGTTGCGACTCATGTTTGTTTGATTGAAAGGAGCCCTCCTCTGTTTGCCTCTTCCCGTTACTATCCGGGTTTCTTCGGGGCCCTTTTTCTGGTGCTGCTCAGAACCGCCATTGGGTGGCACTTTTTGACCGAAGGGCTTGAGAAGGTTGATCCGCCCGATGGCAAGCCGTTCACGGCCGAGGGGTACCTCCGGAACTCTGCGGGTCCGCTGGCCCCTGAGTTTCGCAAGATGGTAGCCGACTCCAGTGGTCTGGAACGACTCAGCCGCGATGACTCGGGCCGTCCTGCCCTGCTCAAGAGCCGCTGGCGCGAGCAACTCGACCAGTTCGCAAGCCACTACAAGCTTTCTGGTGAGCAAAAAGCCAAGGCCGAGGCTCTGCTGGCCGAGACGGCCACTCAGGCCGATTCCTGGTTCTTGAAAACCGAAAACGCTGAGAAGGTTCTGAAGTACGCCGACGACCTGGCCAAGGTTGAGGCGGTTGAAAAGAAACCAGAGGCGCTTGAGTACGAACGATTGCTGGCCCAGAAGCGTAGAAGAGAGCTGGAAACAACTCGGAAGGAACTTGTGGGAGTGGTTGACGGCTGGACCGAGTCTCTGCACAAGGCCTGGACCGACCCCAAGAGCGACGTGGTTACGGCCGATCAGCTCAAAGCCAACGGACCGGTTCCCACCCCGATGACCCAGCTCGACCTGGTGAACATGACCACCAAGTGGGGCCTGACCATTGTGGGGGTCTGCTTGCTCTTGGGCCTGTTCACGCCGGTGGCCGCGCTGGCCGGAACCGGGTTCCTGCTGCTGTTCTACTTTGCCTATCCCCCATGGCCAGGAGTTCCTGTCCCTCCCAATTCCGAATCGACCCATTACTGGATTGTGAACAAGAACCTGGTTGAGGCCGTTGCCTGCCTGGTGCTTGCCAGCACACCCAACGGCCTCTGGGTTGGCCTCGACTCCTTGCTCTTCGGCTGGATTGGTCAGCGCAACCGGGGGACCGCCCCGGCCCTGGCCGGCCTGGCCCCCACTCCTGGTACCGAACCGCCCGGTTATTCTCCTGTCACCAGTTCACGGAGCGATCGACGATGACCACACTGACTCCCGAGCAGCGCGCTATCGGCCGCGAGAATGCACGCACCGTGCTGGGCGTGACTCGTCGCAAATTCCTTCAGGCTGCCGCCGTGGCCCCCGTGGCCGGTGCGTACTACTTTGGTTACAAAGACATTGATCGGCCAGTCAAGGCGGCCATCATTGGCACCGGCAACGAAGGCTGTCAGGCCATGATCCGGGACAGCAACCCGGCTTACCTGAAGTACATTGGGCTCTGTGACCTCCGGCCCAGCCAGCAGCAGCGGGCCATCAAGGAGTTCAAGAACCACGCCGGTTACTCGGCCGAAGATGTGGCGGCGATCGAGAAGAAGATCTACCCCAGTATCGAAGCCGTGCTGGCCGACCCCGAAGTGGAAGTGGTGGTGATTGCACTGCCGCTCTGGCTGCATGCCCCCGTGGCGATTGCCGCCATGCGGGCCGGTAAGCACGTCTTCTGCGAGAAGCTCATGGCTCACTCGGTGAGTGAGTGCAAGGCCATGTGCCGCGTGGCCCGGGAAACCAACAAGTTCCTGGCCATCGGCCACCAGCGCCATTACTCTGCGCTTTATGACAACGCCAACTATCTCGTGGAAAACGGGCACCTTGGCGATATTCGCTTCATCCGGGCTCTCTGGCACCGCAATAACGCCGTGCCCAAGTACGTGATGGAGAACGGGCAGCCGAAGTACAACGATAAGGGCGAAGTCGAGCTGATGCATGACGCCCAAGGGAATGTCCTTTACTGGGATAGCTGGAAGCCCGATGTTCCGGCCGACGACCAGGGAATTGATGTGAACCAGGGGGCGTACGTCTTCAAGAACACCAAGGGCAAAGAACGGAAGTTCCAGTACAAGGATGTGAATCAGCTCATTCGCTGGCGGCTCTTCAACGAAACAGGCGCGGGCCTGATGGCCGAACTCGGCAGCCACCAGCTAGACGCCTGCTCGATCTTCCTTGGGAAGATTCACCCACTTTCGGTGACCGGCGTGGGCGGCACAATGTTCTACGACGACGGCCGCGAGGTTGATGACCACGTGTTCGTCACGTTCGAGTTCCCCACACGGGATGACGCCGAGGCCAAGACCCACGATCGCGTGGTGGTGACCTACTCGTCAATCAACACCAACCGCTGGGAGAACTATGGCGAAATGCTAT
The DNA here is from genome assembly GCA_903926465.1 of uncultured Planctomycetales bacterium. GTDB lineage: Bacteria > Planctomycetota > Planctomycetia > Isosphaerales > Isosphaeraceae > CAIYJE01. The sequence goes on along the minus strand of CAIYJE010000159.1, from coordinate 26,954 downwards.
ACGGCTCACGCGGGACCATGGTGGTGGAAGGCGAGAAGGACCTGCTCCTGTACAAAGAGGGGAACCAGAATATCAAGGGGGATGCCGGCGGTAAGTCTACCTACGTGACGGTGGATAGCAGCAAGGGCAAGCCATCTGTGGAAACCAGCCCGAGTGCAGCCGGCGCAAGCGGCCCGGCCGTGCCCGGCACCGCCTATGAGGAAGCGCCATCTCGCGGCTATCGCGAAGAGTTGGAGCACTTTGCCTACTGCATCCGCACGAACACCTCAGACAAGATCTACGAGGTGACCGATCCCACCCTGCTGCCACGCTGTCGCGGTGAGGTGGCTCTGGCCGACGCCGTGATTGCCCTCACCAGCAATCTGGCCATGAAGCAGAAGAAACGCATCGACTTCGCCCCGGCCTGGTTCGACTATGCCAGCGATGCGAACCCCGACGAGTCTGAAGGTGACTTTGAGATGGCCGTCTGATCGAATCGGATCGGCCTGCCTGGTTTCATAAAATGCCAATCCCCCGGCGTGACCATTCACGACCGGGGGATTTCTGGTTTTTATCCAGGCAAGAAATGGAACGAGACGGCAACTGCGGAACCTGGAAAGTTCAAGCGTTCTGACGGTCAGGATTCCGCCGTTGATGCCCGGTTCACGGCTCCAGCACCAGGGCGATGGCCCGGCCGGGCCCGGCGTGGCAGTCTTTCACCTTGAGCGCTGCGAACAGGAAGTAAACGGCTTTGCCTGCCGGCACAGCCTGCAAGTTGTTGAGGAACTCAACCCCCACCATCTCCTGGCTCCCCAGCGCCCAGTACGTCATAAGGGCTCGTTTGGGGTCCACGCCGCCGAGGTCAGGCGCGTCGGTGGCCACGCAACGAATTCCCTTGCTTTTCAGGTAAGAGATTGCCTCTGGCCCGGGGGCCGGCCAGCCTTCGCTCTTTCCCTTGAGCGGATCGGCCCAGACCCCGGTATCGTTGGGTTGCAGACAAAGGTGTATGTCGATATGGCCGGTCTGGAAGACCACAATCTGGCCGGGCTGGATTGCGCCATGGGCCTGCTCATCGGCCTGGATGAATGTCTTGGTGATTTCGGGTGAGGCGGGCCAGGCTTCTGACCGGGTGCTACCCACCAGCGATTTCACATCAATGACTCTGAGTATGCCACAGGTCCAATCGATCGGAACCTGCTCGGTGGTCATGGCACTGGTTCCGCGCGGGCCGAACTGGTTCTCATATTCCATCAGCCAGCTTTGGACCTCGGGTGAGTAAGAGTCCGGCTTCCCTGGTGCAGGAAGCGCGTACGAAGGGGGCACCAGATGGGTGCCGGCCGCGGCGTCCATCATGTGGGCGTGGTGCCACATATCCAGGTACGCCGAGTAAAGGAAATCCACCTTCAGATAGACCTGGCGATGGTCGCCCGTGGTATGGCCAGGTGAGGTTAACGGTGCCCCTTGGGAAAGGGTGGGAGAGAGATCGATTGCCCGCTTCTGCTTGCAGGCTTCAATCAGGCGGGCGGGCAGTTCTCCCCCAGTCACCGAGAACGCCCGTGCTTCACTGTAGGGCCCATTCTCAAACTTTGGACTGAGCAGGCAGTAGAACGCACCCGTGGGTGGCAAGGCTTTCAGGTTTGTGGCCGATTCGGTCCAGATCATTCCGTATTTGAGACCGGCGTAATGGCTTGACTCGGCGAGGTCGGGCAGCGGCCCCATACTCGCGCTGTCGGTGCCCAGCACACGCACGCCGCGTTGGCCCAGAAACTCCATGCAATCGGGATCTGGGTCTGGGTATCCAGGCGCCTTCAGGTCAAGCACATCGGCAATGTACCGGCTACCTGCTGGGAGCGGCTTGTAATAGGTGTCTGAGTAGTCACTGCGGAAGAGGACGGCGTCACCATACCGGACCTTTCGGTGAGCACGCTCGAATCTCAGAACGTGCTCGCTGGTGACCAGCGGGCTGACACCGTTGGGGGCCTTGTCCAGCAGGTCTCGCACATCCACCACGCAGGCTTCGCCACCGAACTGCCACGGTTCGATCTTGTCGGTATAAGCCAGGCCAAACGGGCCAGACTTTTCTCGCTTCAGCTCGGGCCGGGCCACCGAGTGGGGCGGCACGTCCATTTGGGTACCGGTGTTGCCATCGATCAGCAGCACATCCACGTTGTAGGCGGAATGCGGTCCGATCTCGCGCTGATGGGTGATCTGGAACCTGGGGAACGGATACGACGGCCAGGTGCAGGGATACTCTGGGGCCACCAGCAACGAGTGATCGTGAAACCGGGTCAACTGTTGATCCGACGATTGTTGCGGCTGACCAGATGCGAACTCAAGCATGAATAACAGGCTGGCGATCCCCAGCCCGCGTGCGATCTGAAGGCACGAAACCCCTGGCATGGTTATCCATCTCCTTGGTTCAGGGAGAGAGAGCAGAACGCAGTGGCATATCCCATAGTCAACAGCCTAAACCGCCCCATGGCCCAGGTACATCGGCTGGACCAGAATAAAGCGCCTCATCATTTTGAGCTGGCGGCAACGCGTATCAGCTTTCTTGTGTTCACCGTGAATTTCAGGTTTGAAAGCTCCGCAGCAGAATCCCTATCCACGCACTCATTCCGAATCCGCCAATCATTCGATGACCTATACAGAGGGTGCATTTTCAGCGAGCCCAAGACTGTAGCCTATGCTCCTGCCAGGGCGGTTTGAGTGAGAACGAGATGACCACCAAGCGTTCCAGGCTCCCGTAGGCGAAAAGTTGTCCTTCAGCTTCACAGATCTCGTGGAGCTGCCGCTTGCGGCTGGGCGGTACCCCATGCAACCGGTGATGTATCGGATTCCCGACGGTCAGCAGCCCAAGGTGGTGAAATCCACAGATGACCTGGTGGCCTGGGTTGGCCCCCGTGGTGGTAATGAGATCGTTGTGAAGTAACTGACAAAGCACCAAGCCCTGCTCGTGGTCAACTGGTTCTCTAGGGTAACTACCCTTTCAACCCAGCCCAGCCCAGCCCATCTGATGGAGTGGGCACTTCATTTCTATGGCCTGCGTGCCAGAACAGCACCACAAACCAGCATGCCTGTACTCGCAGGTCTATTGGTAAATTGATTTCAATTGCAATTGACGGTCATGGTTTGCAAGATGGCAATAAGCCAAGGTTTCATGCTGAATCGCGGCTGCGACCGGAGACACCCTTGTCTTTTCCCGGTATTCTGGGACAATAGGTAAACTTGCTAGGAGGGTGCACCCGTACGACCTTGAACGAGTGATCGTTGAAGGGATTCGGATTGAGTGGCTGTTTCGTCGCTTACTCCGCCGGGGATGGATCTCGGAGAGCCACCTCGATATGGCCATTGTATCAGCCCCAACCAACCACCTGGGTTCATCTTCCGATGTGCCCCGTTCGTTGCCCCCAGAGCCGCCGGCATCGCCGGTGCAGCGCGTGGGCGAGTACGTCTTTGATAAGGTGGTCAGCGTTGGTGCCATGGCCCTGTTCACTTTGCAGACCTTTGGCTGGCTGCTGCGGAAGCCGCCACGATGGTCGGTGATCATGCCGAGCATGTACGCAATTGGGGTCTCAAGCGTACCAGTGGTTGCCCTGACAGGTACGTTCATTGGTATGGTGCTGGCAATTCAGACCTATAACCAGTTTGAAGCCATGCAGATGGAGACAAAACTGGGGGCGGTGATCAACCTCTCGCTGGTGAAGGAACTTGGGCCGGTACTGGCGGCCACCATGCTGGCCGGCCGAGTGGGTTCGTCGATGGCCGCGGAACTGGGCACCATGCGTGTGACCGAGCAAATTGATGCCTTGATTGCGCTTGGTACGAACCCGATCCGTCACCTGGTGGTGCCGCGGTTCCTGGCCTGCGTGCTGCTAATTCCGTTGCTCACGCTGATGGCCGACTTCATGGGCATTATTGGTGGCGCCACCATCTGTACCCAGTTGCTGGGGGTAGATTCGTTCCATTACTGGACTCACTCGCGGAACGCGGTTGGGCTATTGGACCTGTTTCTGGGGATTTTCAAGAGCGTGTTTTTTGGAGCGGCCATTGCGTTGACTGGCTGTCAGCGCGGATTTCATTCCACGGCCGGCGCCGAAGGGGTGGGCAAGGCCGCCACAGAGTCGTTCGTTTTCTCATTTATTGCCATCCTGCTGATCGATTTTGTAATCGGCTGGTGCTGGAATATCATTTATTTCTCGATCTGGCCGGTGGAGAGTTCGTTTCTATGACGCCCCACCACGGGAACGAACCAGGGGCAGGCGAGCCCATTGTGGCCATGGAGCGCGTCACCATGCGCTTCCGCCATCAGACCGTGTTACATGATGTAACAATTCGGATTGAACCGGGTGAGACCCTGTGCATTATTGGCGAAAGCGGTTGCGGCAAAACGGTGACCTTGAAGCTGATTATTGCCCTGCTGCAACCGACGGCGGGCCAGGTTTATTACGCAGGCCGAGACCTGGCCACGCTCAGTGATCCCGAGTTGAACCGGACGCGGCTTGATTTTGGTTTTCTGTTCCAAATGGCTGCGTTGTTTGACAGCATGTCCATTTACGATAACGTGGCGTTTGGGTTGCGTGAGCATCAGCTTTGCGATGAGGCCATGATAGCTCGGGTGGTTGCCGAACGGCTTCAGGAGGTGGGGCTGCCACCTGGTCTGGAAAACAAGAAGCCTGCCGAGCTTTCGGGGGGGCAGCGGAAACGGGTGGGGTTGGCCCGGGCACTGGCTTTGAGTCCCAAGGTGATGCTGTACGATGAGCCGACGACGGGCCTGGACCCGATTATGAGCGATGTGATCAACGAACTGATTCTGCAAACCCAGCATACGATGAAGACCACCGGCGTGGTGGTGACCCATGATATGAGGACCGTGCAGAAGGTGGCAGACCGGGTGATCATGCTTTATCCGCTTTCGCGCCTGGAGCCAGGCGAGAGCCAGATTCTGTACGACGGCCCGCCCGAGGGGCTTGAGGATGACCCAGACTCGCGGGTTCGCCAGTTCGTGCGGGGCGAGGCGGGCGAGCGGTTGCGAGAGCTGAGTAGCGGCTGGGGCGAGTGATCGGGCCTTGTCGGTTCGCATCCGCAACCAAATTCATGAATGTGCACCTTTGGATTTAAGATCGCACCAGGCGAGGCCGGACATGACCAACGAGCGGGTTCTCCAATTTCGCATCGGCATGTTTGTGATTGTCGCCGGGCTCGTTCTCGCCATGTTAATCATCTGGTTTGGTGAGAGCCCTGCCCTGTTTCGAGATCACCGTTACCTGGTTGTGCATTATGCCCAGGCGCCAGGCGTGAGCGAGGGAATTCCAGTACGCAAAAGTGGTATCCGGGTTGGCGAGGTCGCCGCAATTCAGTTCGACGAACGGCCTGATCAGCCTGACGGCGTGCTGGTGACCCTTTCGATTGATAATCGTTACCGGCTTCGGGCGGGAAGCACGCCCAGGATCACGCGTGGGTTGATCGGCGATGTTTGGGTCGACATGCTCCCGGGCGATAGCCAGGAAACGCTGATCACCAGCCGGACGCCGGAATCGGCCATGAAGTACATTGTTGAGGGGACGATCACGCCAGACCCAGCCCATGCGCTTGAGGCGGCCACCGATGCGTTTGCCGATGTGAAGGGAACCCTCAAGGCGATTGAGGTTGCCGCCCTTGGCCTGAATGAGATTACCAAGAAGGCAGACAAGATCGACACGTTTCTGACCAAGATTGGTAACCTGTCTGACGATGTGCGCGGGGTGATTGGCGGCTCTGAGATTGGTCCCACGCTTAAGAACTTCAGTACCGCGGCCGAGGCGCTTGGGGGCACGTTTGACGCAGACACCCAGATGAACCTGCGCGAATCGATCAAGCAGCTTTCCACCAGCACCGCAAGACTCGACAAGATCCTGAACGATGTTGCCCCGATGGCTGCTGATCTTGGCCTTGGCCCTAGCGAGGTCCCAGTTACGTCACTCGGGCAAACCCTCGCCCGTGCAGGCCGCATTGTTTACAGCCTTCAACTTCTAAGCGAACCGCTTCAAGACCCCAAGGGGAAGCTGAATCCCAATGGCTCGATCCAGAAGTTGCTCACCTCGGCCGAACTCTATAACAACATCAACTCGGTGGCCACCGGCGCGAACCGGGCCCTGGCACTGACCGAACGTGTTCTGAGCAATTTCAATCGGTTTGCCGAGCGGGTTGCCAACGATCCTGCGGCCATTGGCCGGGGTGCCCTGAGCCGATAATCTCAGCCTTTGAAGCGGCTTCAGGATCGGTACTCGAACCGATTCTTGAGGTTGAGCAGCGGCTGTTCCACGCACCGCCAAGAGAGTTTGGCGAGTACGAAAACCAGGGCCATGGTCAGCGCCTCTCGCCAGACCGGGCGTCCGCCCAGGCCGGCCAGTTTCGCCAGATCGTCGCTCAGCAGCAAGCAGATGTAATGGTAGAGGTAGAGGCCATAACTGAGCTGGCCAATCTTCACCAGACGGGGATTGCGCAGGAACTGGAGCCTGGCGGTTCCCTGGTTGGCGAGCACCAGGCCAACCAGGCTACAGCCGGCCAGGTTGACCGCCAGCACAGACAGGCCGGGCCAGCGTGGAGGGTCCAGGGTTGCCATTCCCCCGGTAGCAGTTTGGGCGACCAGATAAAGCAGCGCCACCAGGCCGATCCCAGTAAGAACTCGCGTGCTGGTTTTGGTTTGCAGGACCGTAAGCGAGTGCCTGTGAATGATTGCCGCCAGCAAGGCTCCAAGCGCCAGGCCGTCGGCCCTGCCTAGCAGCAGCCACCAGTGAAAGCCGCTGGACCTCGCCCAGACCGAGGCGACTGCCAGCCCTAGTGATAAGGGGACAACCCCACGTTGACCCACCAGGCACACCAGCGCTGGCCAGATCAGGTAGAACTGCTCTTCAAGGGCAAGCGACCAGACGTGCTGCAGGTAGGGCGAGAACGAAGGGGCTCGATCTGACCAGTAAAGCTGGATGTATTGCGTGTAGGTTAACAGGTTGGCCAGGCCACCCAAGTGAGACGCTTGCGGCAAGATGGGCGAGGCGAGCACCAGTACCAAGATGGTCAGGTAATAGATTGGCCAGATTCGCAGCCCGCGGCGCACGTAAAAATTCCACAGGAATCGAGGCTCACCGGCATTCTTGAGGATGATCGAGGTGATCAGGTAGCCAGAAAGTAGGAAGAACAGATCCACAGCCGCCCAGCCCATGGGCAACAGGTGCGGTTTCAAATGGTGGAACAGGATCACCAGGCAAGCGATCCCCCGCAAGGCGTCAACTTCCAGAACTCGGCCGGTGGCCAAGCCAGAGCCTGGCGGAACCGAACTCCCTGATGCAGAGGAGCTTGCGGTGAATCGGCGTGAGGGTCTAACGGCCCGCGTGGGTTCCGAGACCCTGGCCTCTTGACGAAGACCATCCTGCATCCCTGATCCTCAAAATCAGCCGACCGGTATCCCAGGCTTCAACGTACCGGTCATCGGAACAAATCGGCTCCTCAATTGATATGTATCGGTTGTAGGGGTTATGGGCTTTATGGGAATTCTGAATCCAGGGGAGCTACCAACGAACAGAGGCGACTGTTTCCAGTCGCCTCTGCTGACATCTTCGTATTTTTCCCAGAGGCTCAACGACCCTGGCGGTTGAAGATTCTCAGCGGTTGCACGCGTCGTCGTTCAGGGGCGGGCTCGGAGATCTCCACGTCGCCGATGATCGGCAGGTTAGTGTTCTGGGCGGGCGCTTTGTAGCCGGTGGGTTGAGCGGCCGTGGTTTTGAGGGCTGTTGAGTTGCTGGCGAACCGGTCACGCTTCTGGCCAGCCTGAGTGCGGTCAGTCTGGGAGGCGGCCCGGCCGAATGGGTTTGCTGCTTCGGCTGGCGGGGCGGGTGGAACCAGGTCCGGCTCACTCAGGCGGGGCAGCTTCTCGGGCAGTGCATCTCCACTGTCGGCTGGAGTATCGCTGATTGGCGGCAGGGTTCCGAACAGGTCAGTGGGGGCCGCCTCCTTGGCAGGAGCCCGACGCACGGTGGGCGAAAGTTCAGGTTCGTTGATCGGCTGTGTTCCTCGGGCGGCTGGCGAAAGGGCTGGCTCGGCCTCGGGTGCGGGACCCCGGGTGGGCGGGAATTCCGACGACTGGTCAAGCGGGGCTTCGAGGGGGATCTCAGAAGACCGTGGCCTTGGTCGTGGTTGAGGCTGAGGTTGTGGCTGAACCTGAATTGCCTGGGCTCGCTGGACCTCGGGTTCGCGGGCTCCAGTTTCCAGAGGCAGCGGGTTCAGGAACTCCGGTTCGCCACCACCATTCAGGGGAACGATGGTGGACCCGCCTTGGCAGGCATCGCAGGGGGCACAGGTCCCGTTGCTGAGTGGTCCGCAGCTTTTCTCAAGGTGAATAACGGCCTTTCGCATCCAGGAACGGGCCATCGGGTTGCGTTCCACGGCGGCTGCCTTGGCCAGTGCGCTCCGGACCTCGGGAACGCAGGGGGTAGGCTGCATGGCGAGCAGCGTTTGGGCGGCCTCGGACCGAACGTGGGCGATGGGGTCAGAGAGTAGGGTCGCACACAGGGCGTCCAGGATCTGGGGGTACTGCCGCCAGTCATACACCCGAAGGTCATGGGCGGCGGCATCGCGGGTGAATGAGATTGGGGCAGAACGCATTCGGTTGATCTGGGCCTGAATCTTGGGTGGCAACCCGCCACAATCTCCACAGCCAGCCTGGCCGAAAGCCCCCGCCGTGGTTGCAGCACTGGTGGCAACTGCCAGAAAAACCGCCACAAACCCCCGCGTCATTCCAATGCTCCTGTTCATGCCGTTCATGACCCATCCTCCCAATATTCGCTCACTCTAGCATCCCTTGCATTCTATCGTAGAAGGCCTGGGAAGTGAAAACTGAACGAATTCCTTGATTTCTTGTCGCAGGTTCTGCGGGTTCGTCGGATCGCGATGATTTTGAGGTTCATCGTGACCATCTGGGTTACGTTCTGGCAGGGCACTTGGTTCTTGGATTGTTTTCCGGTCCCCACCAGCTACGCTCGCGTTCTCCTGCCTCTCAAGAACGTGCGTTCCCCTGCGTTGTGACTACGGAAACCCCTCAATTGTAAGAAGGTGCTTGAGAACGGTAGCGAGTTGCTTAAGATCGTTCGTATAGGAATTTTCTACTCGTGTTGTTTGAAGAAATTGCAACCACTCGTCAACGCCTGGAGCTACGCCATGGACGTTCGCCTTGAATACTGCGCCATGTGAAACTACGAGCCACAGGCCGTCAGTTTGACGGCCAAGTTGCTCCCTCGCTTCAAACAAGCGATCAAGAATTACACCCTGGTCCCTTCACGCGGGGGCTGTTTTGAGCTAACGGTGGGCGGCACGCTGCTTTACTCCAAACTCAAAACCGGCAAGTTTCCTGATGAAGCCGCACTGATTGCCGAGGTCGAAAAGGCCCTGGGGGTTGATCCATTCACGCGCACCCCGCACAAGTAGTTTGAACCAGCAGGTTTCGCCTGCCTGGCCGATCTGGTTACTCTTGAAGTCCGAGAGTTGGGCCGCGATCATCGGTGATCGTGGAACGCTCTCGGATTTCTGTGTTTCAGGAGCAGCATGATTCGATGACTGGGCGAGAGCGGCGGTTGACCAGTTTTGCGTCGTGTGCCGGCTGAGCGGGCAAGCTTTCCCCCTTGGGAATTGCGCAAGTTTTGCGCAGCCTGCCACCCCGTTCCACCGATCCGAACCTGCTCGTTGCGACCGAAACGTCGGACGACGCCGGGGTGTATCGCCTTGCGCCCAATTTGGCACTGGTGCAAACGGTCGATTTTTTCCCGCCGCTGGTGGATGATCCATACGTTTACGGCCAAATTGCTGCGGCCAACGCCCTGTCAGACGTGTACGCCATGAACGGCCGGCCAATCACGGCCATGAATCTGGTTGGGTTTCCTGATAAAGAGCTGGATCTTTCGATCCTGGCCGAGATTCTTCGCGGGGGCGCAGAACGGGTGACGGCCGCCGGGGCCGTGGTGCTGGGCGGGCACTCGGTGCGAGACGCCGAGGTGAAGTACGGCCTGAGCGTGACAGGGTTGGTGGATCCTGCCGAACTCTTGACCAACGCCACCGCCCAGCCTGGCGATCTGCTGGTGCTAACCAAGCCGCTGGGTACGGGGTTTGTGGCCACGGCCAACAAAAAAGATCAATGCCCGCCCGAGGTTCTGGCCAGTGCGGTGGCCAGCATGATTGAACTGAATGTGGTTGGACGCGATGCGTTACGGGCCGCCGGCGGTGCGCACGCGTTAACCGACGTGACCGGCTTTGGTCTGGCGGGCCATGCCGCCGAAATGGCCGACGGTTCGGGCCTGACAATTTGCCTCGATAGCCGTGCCCTGCCCTTGATCCAGGGCTCAGAGCCGCTGGCAGTCCCTGCATTTCATACGCGAGCCAGTGCCGGCAACCGCGCGGTGCTTGAAGGCCGGCTGCGGATCGAGCCATCGGCCGATCCCCTGGGGGTGGAATATGCGTTTGACGCCCAGACCTCAGGCGGCTTGCTCATTGCCGTGGCACCAGCGCATGTGGATCGGTTGGTGGCCGAGCTGAAGTTCAGGAAGGCCCAAGCCTGCGCCGTGGTGGGTGAGGTGTGTGAGCGTATGGACGGACTGGCGATTGTGCTGAGGTAATTCCCAAGGCCGGCTGCCTTAGCCGGTCAGGCTGGCGGCTTGCTCGGTGATGACGTCGGCAAGAATCTGTTCGAGCCGGTATTTGGGGGTATAGCCGATCAGCTTGTGAATTTTGGTCAGGTCTGGAACCCGGCGTTGCATGTCTTCAAACCCGGCGGTGTACGCTTCGCTGAAGGGGACCATGCGGATCTCGCTTTTGTTGCCGGTCACGGCCTGGACCCGTTCGGCCAGTTGAAGCATGGAGATCTCTTCATCGTTGCCGATGTTGAACACCTGGCCGCGTGCTTCCGGATGTTGCATCAGCGCCACCAGGGCCCCCACCACATCGGCCACATGGGTGAAGCAGCGGCTCTGGCTACCGTCTCCGTAAACCGTGATCGGTTCGCCGGCCAGCCCCTGCTGGACGAACCGGGGGATCACCATGCCGTACCGCCCGGTCTGGCGTGGCCCCACGGTATTGAACAGGCGGGCCACCACAATGGGCAACCGAGATTCGTGCCAGTGGGCCAGCGCCAGAAACTCATCGAGCGCCTTGGCGCAGGCGTAGGCCCACCGCCTGGTGGTGGTGGGGCCCATCAGGCAGTCATCCCCCTCGGCAAATGGAATGCGCGTTCCCTTGCCGTAGACCTCGCTGGTGGAGGTCAGCAGGATTGGCCGCCGGTACCGTGCGCACGATTTCAGGACGGTGTCGGTGCCGTTGACAATGGTCTCAATGGTGCGAACCGGTTGTTCAACCACCAGGCGAACGCCAACCGCGCTGGCAAGGTGGTAGACGGCCTGGGAATCAATCACGCACTTTTCGACCACGCTGGTATCGCACACGCTGGCCACAATCAGGTCGAAGCCGGTGCGCTGTTCAAGGTGTGCCACGTTCTCGAACCGACCGGTACTCAGGTCGTCGAGCGCCACCACGCTGTGGCCGTCATCGAGCAGCCGTTCGCACAGGTGACTACCAATAAAGCCCGCACCGCCAGTCACAAGGTAACGCATGGGAAGAGGATCGCTGCAATCTATGAAGATTTGAAGAAACGGTCAGGAAACCTTGGAATTCGGCCGGCGGAAACAGGGGAAGCACGGCCCGCGCCTGGCCGTGCTTTGTCTCTGCCGTGGCTCACTCTTCCAGGGTTACGTTCCAGTAAGCCTCACTGAGGAACTTGGACCAGCTTTCAATCCGCAGTCCGCTGGCGGCGTAAAGCGGCTTCCAGCTTGGCCTGAACGGTTTGCGTGCCAGCTTCATGCCGGCCTGTTCCGGGGTTCGGTTCGCCTTCCTGGAATTGCAGGTCACGCAGGCAAGCACGCAGTTATCCCACCGAGAAAGTCCGCCCTGGGCTCTGGGAAGAACGTGGTCTATGGTCAGTTCTGGGCTGCCGGGGCGCTTGCCGCAGTACTGACACGTGGCATGGTCACGCTTGTAGATGTTGCGCCGGCTGAAGGTGACCGCCGTTTCCCGGGGCCGCTCATAGTGGTTAAGGGTCAGCACCTCGGGAACCCGCATCCGGAAGGTGACGGCCTGGAGAAAGAGCTCTCCTTCTCTGGGCCGCAGTTGCGACCAGTCGTTCCAGGTGTAGAGGCGGAAATCGTCGGGGTCAACAACTCGGGCGGCCTCGTTCCAGAGCATAACAAGTGCTCGGGCGACAGGTGCCACGTTGACTGGCTGCCAGTTCCTGTTCAAAACAAGAGTCGGACGTTCCAGGACAGATGCGGCTGACATCAGGACGAAACCTCCCGTTGAGAAACTCGGGCGTGAGCTCTTCCTGGCTCCCCATTACACCACAAGCGTCCGGCTTGGCGAAACATTGCTGTACAAAAGGGAGTTGGTTTGGTGGGTTCGGGTTGCCAGGCGTGAACCCGGCCAGAGGCACGCTGGGCGAGCTTGGAGCGGGTTCAGGTTCGCCGAGAGTGACCACTCTGGTTACCATGGTGGCACTGTAGGCAAGCAGACACCGCTGGCGGGGGGTAGGGTTCGCACGATGAAAGCTGAAGTGATTGCAATTGGCAGCGAATTGACGAGCGGCCAGAAACTGGACACCAACAGCCAGTGGCTCAGCCAGCGGCTGGGCGAGGTGGGGGTGGAGGTCCGGTTTCATACGACCCTGGCCGATGACATGGGTGAGAACGTCGATGCGCTCCGGATGGCCAGATCGCGAGCCCAGCTTGTGATCATCAGTGGTGGCCTGGGCCCCACCCAGGACGACCTCACGCGTGAGGCCCTGGCAACCATGGCGGGCGTGCCGTTGATTGAGAACGAGGAGTGCCTGCAGGCTCTGACCGCTTTCTTTGAGCGTCGGAACCGTGAAATGGCGCCCCGCAACCGGGTGCAGGCCCTGTTGCCTGACGGGGCCCGGCCGCTTCCGAACCGGACCGGCACGGCCCCTGGCGTGTGGTTTGAGTTTGAGGGGGTGCTGTTCGCCGCGATGCCCGGCGTTCCCAGTGAGATGAAGGTGATGGTCGAGGAACAGTTGATTCCTCGCTTGCGCGAGTCTGGCAAGCTGGGATCGGTTCGTTGCTACCGGGTAATCAACATGTTTGGCCGGGGTGAATCCGAGATTGAGGCTGATGCGCTCGACCTCACGGCGAGGGGCCGCGAGCCCGAGGTTGGCATTACCGCCAGTGACGCCACCATCAGCTTCAGGATTTCCGCTGAAGGGGCCACCGAAGCCGACGCCTGGGCCGCCACCGAGCCCACCGCCCGCCTGATCTACGAGCGGTTTGGCGACCTGATTCTGGGCGAAGGGGACGTGGATGTGGTTCAGGCCCTGATCCTGGAACTCCAGAAGCACCAGGCCACCCTGGCCGTGGCCGAAAGCTGCACCGGCGGCCTGGTCGCCCAGCGCTTGACCGATTACCCGGGCGTGAGCCAGGTTTTTCTGGGCGGAGTGGTCTGTTACGGCAACCAGGCGAAGATCGATCTGGTGGGGGTGCCGTCGCAATTGATTGAGCAGCATGGCGCGGTTTCCGCGGAAGTGGCCGAGGCGCTGGCCGTGGGGGCTCGCGATCGCTTTGGCGCCAGCCTGGGCATTGGGATTACCGGGATCGCCGGCCCCGATGGCGGCACGCCCGAGAAACCGGTGGGCCTGGTTTACGTGGCTCTGGCCAACCAGAAACTGGTCGCGCATCGCCGGCTCTTGCTCGGCCAGGAACAGCCGCGCAAAATCATTCGTAGCCGGGCAGCCAAGCATGCCATGAACTGGGCGCGGCTGATCCTGAAGTCGGATGGGGTATAAGCCCCCGATCCAGGGATTGCGGCTGGGCCAACGGACCTGGGTTGGCCGCTTCAGAAAAACGCCTTGTAGGTTGCAAGCTGCATCGCTGCAACCACCACACACGCCACCACCCCCAGCCAGTGGAAAATATCTCCTGGCTGGCGGCGGTGGCTCAAAGCCGCCGTTACCAGTAACAAAATCAGCCAGGCAAGCATCAAGCCGGCGTATAAATGTGGCAGCCGGTGGCACCAGGCGATTTGGGCTGTTGAACCGCCCAGGAGCGCCGTGGTTGCCGTGATCGGGAAGATTGCCGCCCCCAGAATGAAGCTAGCGAACACCCCGCGCCAGAGCCAGGAGAGGGAATTCCAGGCGAGATAGAGAAATACGGCGGCAGCCACCATTCCCAGGCCCCAGGTGGTGGCCTGATGGGTCAGGGCGTCCAGAAACGGTGCGTGCGCGACACTGAAGATCAGCCAGTAGGCTTCGCTGCCCCGGCTCAAGTCCCCAGATGGTAGAACCGTGGCGAACAAAACATCAATAAATACCGCTGCACCGCCCAGAGCCAGTAGCCAATGGCCTGGAGCAGTGAAAGCCAAGAGATCGCCTTGCGCGTTCCTGCGTTGCAGCGCCGCCAGACCAGTCAGCGTGGTTCCCATCGCCAGCGCCATGACGAGGTTATAGACCATGCCCAAGACGCGAAATTCAGGCTGTAACCGTGGAGTCAACCGCGCATAAAATGCAAAACCCACCGCGCAGGCAGCTACCCAAAAGGCCAGCGTGCTCAGGCGAACAGGAAAACCGGCGGAAGCCGTTGTTTGCATGGCTGGATCCAAGGTTACCGTCAGGTCCTGCGGCGGACGCTGTGGCGGCAGCGAGTAGGGATGATCAGCCGTTCCGAGCCTCTGCGTGGAGGATTTGTTCGGCCCATTGCCGTTGTTCGGGGCTGAGGGGCGGAACCGGGCTGGTTTCTTGATAGCGGATGCGTTTGCGATAAGGGCCAGTGTCATAGGCCCGGTCAAAAACGGCCTGGAGATCGATCAGAGCATCTGCATCTTTCGATAGTAAGGGGATTGTGATCTCCGGCAGTTGTTCTGCGAGGCGAACAGGGTAGACCAAGAAATCTTCAAACCGGTCAGCACGGTGGATTGAGACGTAGTAGTCAAAAGCGTGAACCTGTAACGATAGTCGATCGAGCGGAACCTCGGTGGTATGAATCCCGCCTCGAAGCAGGTCAATTTCAACCAGATCCGTGACGCTCCCGAGCAACTCACGCTGTTTCCGCAAATAGAGTTCTCGTCCCCGTTCACCGGGAGTTTTGTGGCTTGGGCTGAGCAATTCGATGGCGGTCACCAGGCGATCGGCATTCTCGCCTGCCACTCGAATCTCCAGAAACGGTTCGTGACGCTCGTCGTGCGGGACGGTGACCACGACCGGCCGGGAACGGGTATTCGCCGTGGTCGTTGTTGTAACCAATCTCCCCGCCCCACCTTGGTCTGGCTCGCGTTGCAGAATGCTTGTGTCTGGCTCAATGAACCGTTGTGAAACTTCGATCCAGACCCGCTCGCCAATCTCAGCGAAGTAAGGAGCCGGCAGCGCTGCCTGTAAAACCTCGCCAAGGATGGCGATGAACCAATTATGGAGACCAAGGAAGACGGCTGGATGCTCCAGGAACGGGTCCATTCCGGGGAAAGGTGAGGGCACCAAGCCGCCTCCTGAGCAAGAAATTGAAGAAGTTCGCCCGCCGTTTCTAAAGTCGTTGAGCCTGGGATCGCCTGAGATTCGCACTCGCGGTCCAGTTCAACTTTTCTGTTCCGCAGGTTCAGCCTGGCTGATTGGCTGGCGGTTGCTCACTTCGCCTTCATACGTTTGAGTGTGACAAAGCCAATGCCATCACGCTCTTGAGTCTTGAACTCGCTGGGCCGACGTGAGGCTTCACCAAAGATATTGATGCAAAGTCGGAGGTCGTCTCCTTGAAGGTCATAGATACCAAGCACCACCTTCCCTTGGTCTTGTCCTTCCTGAATTGTGAGATCGAGCCCTTTGGGTGTCTTGCTGGGATCGAGCCGAAATTTGACTTTGGGGTCCGGTCCGCCGGCCTTCACTCCCCACATCTGGTCACCTTCGACGATGAGCGAGATCAGATCTTGCTCAGCGGCTGCCTTTTTTTCTCCGTTGGTTTCCAGGCTGATAATTTCCCAGCTCCCCTGGAGATCACGCGAATCATCCAGCATGAGTGACTGTGAATTACCAGACATGCCAGCGAGCAGTGCAACGGTCATCAGGTATTGGCGGCGGTTCAGCATGGTTCAGCTCACGTTTTCTTGAGCGGTTCACAATTGAGTTGGACACGTGGGACGGCCGCAATTGGCTGTCTCTTTGGGGGCCTGGGCAATCCCATCGTAAGCCGCTATTCGTTCGGGTGGAACCCGGGTAACCCGCTGTGCAACTCACGAGTTCCAGATGAGTTGCGCGGCCTGTGGTGATTCCGAACGAGTCTTATTCCTGCAATGGGCCCAGCGCTTCCACCGTGGGCAATTTTCTCCCCAGAGCTGTGGCTTCGTCCAAGGCGTTCCTTCGCTCAGGCGAACTGGCCGGTAAGTGGAGTGCCTTTTCCAGAGCCAATGCCACTGCGCCGGCCGCGCTGGGGGCCCTGGCCAGTTCGGTCAGGGCGGGGCCCGCTTCCTCATCCTTGCGGCTGACGGCCTGGCAGTATGCGGCCCAGGCCTGGATGGCCGGTTCAGCATGTGTGCGGAGTTCTGCCAGCGGTGCTTGCGGCAGAGCCCAGCGCTCTGCGCCATAGGCCAGCGGTCGGACCAGGGCCAGGCGAAGCCAGTCTGGCCAGCCTTCGCTCCGGGCCACGGCCAGCGCGTAGGCACTGGCGTCTGGGTCAAGGGCCCGTTCATCAAGCGTGGTCGCCAGCCGGTACCGGGCCAGCGGTGGCACCGACCGGTTCAGGGCCAGGTCCCAGAGTTGCCGGGGCGTAACGTCCGGGTTTTCC
Source organism: uncultured Planctomycetales bacterium (assembly GCA_903926465.1). Taxonomy (GTDB): domain Bacteria; phylum Planctomycetota; class Planctomycetia; order Isosphaerales; family Isosphaeraceae; genus CAIYJE01. The sequence goes on along the minus strand of CAIYJE010000159.1, from coordinate 10,134 downwards.
GCCAGGCGGTTGGCGGCCTCAATTCGCTCTTGGTCAGGCCGCTGGGGGTCGTTTAGCGCATACACGGCCGACCAGACTGGTCTTAGCGACCATACGCTCCAGCCGAACCAGCCCAGCAGGCCCAGCACCACAAACAGGCCGCCAATGCCCAGGTAGTAAAGCCCGCCGTATTTCTCGGTCTGGGTCAGGCGAGCCGCTTGTTCCGAGCGCTGGACCTCTTCGCGAGACAAGATCGGGAGGTCTGGGAACCGTTGATTCATGAATGTGCTCCTGGCATTGTTGAATTCTAGGGAATGGCGTCGCTTTTCGCGAGCACGGCTTGAACCGCGTGCGTGACGGATGGGCCAGGTTGGGTAGAATAAGGTGAATCAAGATCCACGTTTCAGGGCCCTCGGGATGGCCCGGACTTCCCATTCAGGAGTCGACCCAGGTCGATCATGCCATGCTCGACATTGGCTATTTCAAGGGTCTTCCCACCGAGTACATCATCAAGTTCTCTGGCGGCAAGGTGGTTTCTGAAGGGCTTGGCCAGGCTTTCTTCTACCTCAAGCATCGAACCCAAATCGTGGCTGTGCCTACCTCCAGCGTAGACGTGAACTTCGTTTTCAATGAGGTCACCAGCAATTTCCAGGCAATGGTCATCCAGGGGCAGTTCACGTACCGGATCAAAGAGCCCAAACGCACGGCCGAACTTCTGAACCTGACGATTGATCCCCGCAGCCGACAACCGATTTCCGACGATCTGGACAAACTGGCCCAGCGCATCACCAACATCATCCAGATGGAGACCCGGAACTGCCTCCGGACCCGCTCGCTGGAAGGGGTGCTGGACGAGTACGAGCAAATTGCCGGCGAGGTTGAGCGGCGGGTGCGTGACGCCGCCCTGCTGGAGCCGCTGGGCGTGGAGCTGATGAGCGTGTTCGTGACCTCGGCCCGACCCACGCCTGAAGTGGCCCGGGCGCTTGAGGCGAGCTATCGAGAAGAGCTGCTCAGGAAGGCCGATGAGGCCACCTCGGCGCGGCGGGCCGCCGCCGTGGAAGACGAGCGGAAGATCCGGGAAAACGAACTGAGCACCGAGGTGGCCCTGGAGCAGCAGCGCCGGGCGTTGATCGATTTGCAGGGTCAGAACGCCTTGCAAGAGGCGGAGAGCCGGGGCCAGGCGCTTGAGAAAGAGTCGGCCTATCAGGCCCGGGCTCGAGAAGCCCAGCTTGCGGTTTACAAGTCGTTTGATTCCCGGGCCCTGTTGGCACTTGCGCTCAATGAAATGGGCCAGAACGCCGGAAAGGTGGGCAATCTCACGATTACCAGCGAGATCCTGGCCTCGCTGCTCAACGGTCCGGCAGGCGGCGGCCCCCCTGCTCCTTCCTACCGGGAGTAAGCGGCCATGGCGCTGGCACCCAAGCTGGTGATTGTAACCCGCAAGTCTGCGCTTGAAGAACTGGTGCTCCGGTTCGGTACGCGTGACCGGGCCCGGTTTTATATCGAACGCTCAAGTGGCGATTACGGAGCCTATGAGCAAGCCCATCTGGCGTACGAACAGGCCGAGAGCGGCCTCAAGGCGGCCATTCCGCCGGGCATTCGTGCGCAGTGGATTGACCGGGGGTTTCTGCCCACGTTTGTGTTTGGCCCTGGAGATCTTGTGATTACGCTGGGCCAAGACGGCCTGGTGGTGAATACGGCCAAGTATCTGGAAGCTCAGCCGTTAATTGCCTTGAATCCAGATCCCGCACGGATTGACGGCGTCTTGCTCCCCTTCACGGTGCCCCAGGCGCGTGCGGTGATTGAGCGGGCGGTTGCGGGCCGGTTGACGTGTGAAGAGGTGACCATGGCCGAGGCCCGTTTGAATGACGGCCAGTACCTGCTGGCGGTGAATGATCTGTTCATTGGCCCCAAAACGCATGGTTCCGCCCGGTACATGATCCGCAGCGGCGAACGTGAAGAAATTCAATCTTCGAGCGGAGTCATTGTCTCGACCGGGGCCGGTTCCACCGGCTGGTTTCGTTCGATTTTGGCCGGCGCGGCCGGTGTAACCGAGGGGTTTACCGAGGCCGTGGACCTTGGCAGCCTGCGAACCGATTACCGCTTCCCTTGGACCTCCAAGAAGCTTGCGTTCAGCGTGCGTGAGCCGTTTGCCAGCCGAACCTCGGCGGCCACGCTGGTCTTCGGCTGGGTTGAGCCGGGTGCAGAGCTGCGAATGGAGTCACTGATGCCCAGCAACGGGGTGATCTTCAGTGATGGGATTGAAGACGATGCCCTTCAGTTCAACAGCGGGTCGATTGCAAGCATCAAGGCCTCTGCCCGGGTCTTACGATTGGTGATCCCCGGCTAAGAACCATGCAGCCCCTTTGTCCGATCGGTCGGGTGGATGCTAAACTCTTGGGCATGAAGCTCAAATGCCAGCCCGAAGACTTTCTGGTCGAAGAACTGCCCGTAATCGAGCCTGGCCGTGATGGTCGGTTCACGTTCTATCGGTTGTCCAAAACCGGTATTGGAACGCTGGAGGCTCTTGAAGCGATCCGCCATCGCTGGAACCTGTCTACGGGGCAGATTGCCCACGGCGGCCTGAAAGATAAGCACGCCACAACCATTCAGTACCTGACCATTCTGGGTGGGCCTGAACGCTCGCTGCACCAGTCGAACCTTGAACTAGAGCCGCTGGGTCGGATGGACCGGCCGTACGGGCCGCAGGGGTTCCGCGGGAACCGGTTCACCATTGTGATGCGTGACCTGACCCCCACCGCAGCCACGAGCGCAGAGAAAGAGGCGATCTCCCTGAAGGAGGGAATCCCCAATTACTTTGATGATCAGCGGTTCGGCTCGCTGGGCAAGAGTGGAGACTTCATTGCCGAGGCCTGGGTGAAGGGGGATCAGGAGCGGGCCCTGTACCTGGCCTTGGCGGAACCCAATGACCATGACCGGCCCGATGCCCGCGCAGAGAAAGACATTCTCAGGGCAACCTGGGGCCAGTGGGTGGAAGCCAAGGCGCAGTTGCAAAGGTCGCATGCGCGGAGCCTGGTCACCTATCTGGTGGACCACCCCACCGACTTCAAAGGGGCCTTTGCCAGGCTCAACAAGCCGCTGCGGTCGCTCTATTTTTCGGCCTATCAGAGCCATCTCTGGAACTTGCTTTTGGCCCGATGGATCCACACAATCGCACGCCCCGAGCAGATTGTGGAGATTGACTTCGCGGCGGCCCGTCTACCGCTGTTCAGGCACCTGGAGCCTGAACAGATCAAGCGGCTCACGGCCGAGCCAATCCCGCTCCCCTCTGCCCGCGATCCCCTGCCCACCGGCCCACTGGGTGAAATTGTGGTGGCGCTTCTGGCCGAGCGCGGACTGACCTGGGAAGCGATCCGCGTACGAGGCCTGAAAGATCTCTTCTTTTCCAAGGGGAGCCGGGCCGGCGTCATGCAGCCTGGTCGTCTGGAAGTGACCCGGGGAGACGATGAGCTTTACAAAGGCAAGATCTGCCTCACGCTGGCGTTTGAGCTGCCCCGAGGTGCTTATGCCACCTTGCTTGTTAAACGGTTAACCTTGCTTCAGGGTGAACCGGCTGCCTGACGTTGAGCTTTTTGACGTAGTGTCGATTTCAAAACCTGGGACAGGCACCGCGCGAACTCGGAGCTAGTCTCGGTTTTGAAACAGCTTCTCATGAACCCAAGAGAGAAGTGGACAGTACACGCGAGAGAGACAGGGATGAAGCCCGACTCGCGTTGTCTAATCCATCATGTCAGTCCATTCCGTTCCTCGGGTTCATGCTTCTCCTGAAATTCTTGGACTCAATTTGTTATGGTCTCTTCACGCTTTTGAGCACAATAACCACAGGCGATGCCTGGGTGGCAATGCTCCAGATCGCCCGAAGCATAAGCGAGGGATTCTACTTCCTGGAGCTGGGGGCCTAGCCAGAGCGATGCTTGATGTTCTTTACGAAGACAACCACTGCCTGGTGGTTTGCAAGCCGGCCGGACTGCTGAGCCAGGCCGACGTGACGGGCGACCTGTCGCTGGTCGATCTCGTCAAGCAAGATCTGAAAGATCGTTTCAACAAGCCAGGCAATGTTTATCTGGGCCTGATTCACCGGCTAGATCGGCCTGTCTCTGGCGTGGTTTTGCTGGCGCGTACCAGTAAGGCCGCCGATCGTCTGTCTGCGCAATTTCGCTCGGGCACGATTCAGAAAACCTACTGGGCCTGGGTTGAAGGAAAATTTAACGAGGCGGAGGGGGAATGGGTCGACCATCTGCTCAAGGATGCCGGCCGGAATGTTGTTGAAACGGTTGAGGCTGATGAAGGTGGCAAAGAAGCCCGATTGCACGTTCGTTTGATTGCCCAGGCAAGTCGAACGTCACTGGTGGAACTCAAGCCGCATACTGGTCGAAGTCATCAGTTGCGCGTTCAGCTTGCCAGCCGGGGCTGGCCGATTGTAGGAGACAAGAAGTATGGTGCCAGCCGTTCATTCTTCGCCACGGATGGCGGTCCCCGGATTGCGCTTCATGCCTATTCGCTGGTTTTCAAGCACCCCATCACCCAGCAGTCGATTGAGGTGACCGCGCCAATACCGGGCGACTGGCCATCGTATTGAGCACTCGTCCAGACCTGGTTCGCCATGACGGCTAAACGATAGTCTTGACCTCTGGACGGTGGTGGGTCGCACTTTTCGCGACCGTTCAACGGATCGCCTCAATTTCTTTTCACTCTCTTCGACTTCACACTTGAGACGCGGGAGAAGACCCATCCTTAAAGCTCTCATACTTGTTGGCTTTTGGCTGGTCACCGCCGCTGCATTTCTGAAGCCAACTCCACGGAAGCGCATTGCGTTCCTTGTTGTCTTTTTTGGCCTGCTGATACCTATTGGGTTCTCGCACAGGGTTTTGTGGCCGTTCTATTGCTGGGACATGTGGCATCGGGTCGAGGCGCCCAGTCGTGATTACCCTGAGGTGTGGCTGGTAGATTCCGAAGGCAATGAATGGCGCTACGATTATGCGGCGGTTCCACCCGGCAACGCACCCGCTCTTGAAGATGAGTGCGGCAAAATGCTTTTGGAGCGACCGGACTTGGCCCCCGGGCTCGCAAACTGGCTTCTGGTCCGTGCCAGAATGTTGCGTGACAATCCCCGTGAAATTTATCCTCAGTGGTGGTCGTCCGTGCTCGGTTTTCTGCCGGTGGGTCCCGCCCCTCGAGAGTCGGTTGCAAGTTGGTCGGTTGGGAAGCGAAGACCGGCGGAATTCATGGAGCTTCTGGTTCGCAAACAACGCATTCATTTCTCAACGCCTGGGGTGCCCGTTCACATCGAAACTCTCAACGAACGAAGGTTTGCATGGACTGGTTCGTGAACTACTGGCACTCCCCTTCGCGCTCCACCAGTCTGAATCTTGCCATCGCAAGGTTCTGGGTTTGTTCACTTGCCGCCTTGAAGGTCATGGCCTATCCGTTTGCGGGAGTTTCAGCATTTCCGCCTGAATTGTTCCCAGCACATGCACAAGTGTTTTGGCCTCAAACGATGCAGCATGGGCAGTGGATCGGCTGGGAACAGACACTGGTTACGTGCTGTCTTGGGGCTTGTGCCATTGGAGTTGCGCCTGGAATCACTGCCTTCCTCTCAGCCTTTTTGCTTTCTCACCTTACGGCACTTGTCTGGCCGATTAGCTTCGAAAAAACCTGGCTACTAGCGATTTACTTCCTGCTACTTTACGGACTTTACCGACATGATGATCACCTTGTGTTCTGGCCCAAGAAGTCTCCAGACGGTTCCCGTTTTTCTAGGGAGCCAGAACCTGCAAAAACCGATGGAGTTCAGCTCAATGCTCTCAAGTGGTTTCTGGTCACGATTGCAGTTATTTATTTCTTTACCGGCCTACACAAGCTGAATGAGGGGGGTTGGAAAGTTGAGTGGGCTTCATCTCTGAACATGACAAGAATGCTCGAACGGCGTGCTTACACGCGTGGGGAAATCCTCTCCCCGCTTAGTCAGTGGCTCGTTTCCCATCCATTTTTGCTTGGGGGACTTGGCTGGGGTACGTTGACACTGGAGTTAGGACTTTTGGTGGCAGTTTTCACCAACCGTCTGCTAACGCCATGCTTGCTGGGGTTGGCCTTCATGCACCTTTCCATCTGGGATTCCATGCGAGTCAACTATTTTACCGACTTCGTGGCAATGTATCTCGTCTTCATTCCTTGGGACACGATCCTCACGGCTGTCCGGCGGAGAAGCCAAGCATCATGATCGCCTCGGCGCTGTCGATTTCCCCTGGGAAACGATCAAGATGGCGCAGGTACTTCGGGATTCAGGTCTGTCACGCACCAGTTGTCGAAAGAAAGTCCGGTGAGGGAGTGGAGTCGTTCGAGATCTGGCCGAAACAGGTCCGCGAGTCGTCGTCGAAGATCAATGCTGAGGATTGGCGGCTGGATTGATCGCGACAGCGCCGGAAGAATGATGCGCCGGAGTTGTTGCTGTACCCGCCGCGGCACCCAGCCAAAGTGCGATGTCATCGCGAGCGACTCGATGGCTCGGGTCATGGAATTCCCCTGAACCTTTCCGCTTGAGGTATGCACCTCAAATGCGAAACGATCTGCTGGAACATCTTCCGCCACACCCACGAATTGGAACACGCGTCGCAGGGTCTCGTCTCGGTTACGGCGAAGGTCGTCTTGCTTGACCACCAAGATCCGACGCACATCAAAGCGATCGAGATAGGGCTCAAGCTGCCAGTGGTAGCGACCACGAGAGACATAGTCGTTTTCCAACCGTGGCTCGACGGCGAGATCCACGGGCCGAGTCTCAGTTCCCGAGGCGACCGAGTGCATGTACTGCGAGACGATCCTATCGATTGGATCGCGGACAAGATAGATCAGCGACGCATCGGGAATAACAACGTGCATTCGGTCGGCCACGCCGGCATCAAGCGAACGGATAGTATACCGCGGCGATGCTTCACCACGAACGGTGGCATCTGCGCTAAATTGAGAGGCGTACCACGCCACCCCACGCTGCCAGTTCTGGTTCTCAACGAAGAAGTCTAGCTCCTTACGCCCTGACATCGCGATCTCGGGATGAAGTCCGAGATAGGCGTGCAGACTTGTTGTGGCACACTTCATTGCGCCGATGATCACGAGGTTGGGGAGCATGATGCCACCGTTTGCCCTGGCGGGCGGTTCAGCGGAAATGTCTCAGCCGGGCCATCGTCGCATGACGCACCCGATTGGCGAAATGGCCAAGCCTGGAGAACGGGTTGGAGTACCACGATGCCTCCCAGTGATGAATGCCGTACGTCTGCTCCGTGACGCACGTTGGCGAGAACCGCGAATACCATGGGTAGGGATAAAAGGTCTCGAACGGCAGCACGGTGACGTTTTCACATCGCTGCCGTCCGTATTGACGAAGCCCCATCTGTTCAAGAACCGCCGTGGTGACCGTCGGCGAACGGAGGAACACCCCGTCTCGTTCAAAGGCCTCTACGGTGTAATTTATGCAATGGGACAGGAATGCGTGACCGGCCTCAGCGCCGAGTACCGCATTATTTACCCAATCCTCGCATCTCTGCTCTTGCTGGAACGCCAGAAAACAGCCTTCACCAAGAAGGGGATCGAGGCTGCGGACAATTTCCATGTCGGTGTCAAGGTAGATGCCGCCCTCCTCATGCAGCGAGTAGAGCCGCACGTAGTTGGCCAATCGAGACCACCGTCGCGCATCGATCGCGGCCTGGCAGTAGGGCACCTCCCGTGGGATCGTCTGATCGTTCCATTCCTTGAGTTCATACTCTGGAAGGAAACGCCGCCAACTGTCCAGGCAACGGGCAACGAGCGGCGTGATCGGTCGATTACCGAACCTGCAGTAATGGACAAGCTTGGGAATCATGCGTAGGCCTCTCCTGCGGTCACAATAGAACCGCTCTCCGTAGGATCGGCCGGCCAGACGATGATATCTCGCTGCACCGTGGGGTCGAGCGTCTTGAGTGACACCATGCGGCGGGGCCAATCGGCCTCGCTACAAGAGTTGTAACCGAGACTCTGGAGCCGCGCTTCCAGCATCTCCCAGGTCACGCCGGCCGCGGCCATGCAGCCGGGGTTAACCTCCATCAAAAAGACGGGACGGCGGGCCGAGATGAACGCACTTGCGCCGGCGAGAACACGATCTTCGGCCCCCTCAACGTCCAGCTTCACAACGATCCTTCCGGGAAGATCTCGCCAGTCAAGCACATCGTCCAGCCGCACCAGCGGCACTTCTGTGACGGAATGGACACCCTCTGTGCTTGAGCCCCGAAACAGTCCACTCTGCCCCGAGTTGCGACGCAGCAGATAGAACGGCACCTGTCCACTGCAGTCGCCCAGCGCAACGGCATGAACCTGGCATCGGCAATCGACGGACGTGGTCAGTGCGCGACGAAGGAGACCCGCCAGTCGCGGTTGGGCCTCAAACGCCACAATGGCACCGGTGGATCCAACAATGCGTGCCGCGACCAGCGAATAGGCGCCGTGGTTCGCTCCGATATCGATAAACGTGTCGCCCTCCGCGAGGAGCGAACCAAGCACAGCCGTCTCCGTGGAGCCCGGCAGTACTTCGTGAACGACCTTGATGTATCGAGGATCGGCGAGGTCGATTCCAACCTCTCCACCGCTGATTTTCAGGAAGAACTCGCGTGGTCCGCCAAGCAGGCGATGGAGCGAAGACAGCAGGAAAAACGCCTGTTTGCCGCCAATGATCCACCGCGATTTCAACAGTGTCATCCACGTCACACAGTACAAGGCAAAAAGCTGGTGGAGCGCGGGAAGCTGGCAACGCAGCGACCGATCACGCATCCAACCTGCAAGCCGGCGGTCAAACAGCCAGACCATCTGGTGCCTGCGGATTGCCCCAGCTATCCCCCTGATGAGACCTGGTGGTGTTGGTGGTGGTGGAGCCTGGGCACGCATCGTCCTGGGTGTGGTGCTCGGACCAGACTCCGCGTGATTCAAACTATGGCGGATGGACGGCTCCACAGGCAGCAGATCGTTGGGGCCGTTGAACGGTAGGAACCTTCCCGAGCGGCGATCGAGTGCCGAACTCCACCCGTCGACCGCTCCTTCGAGAAAGCTTCGAAGGCGGGCTCGGCGTGACGGCATGTGTCCAATTGTCACGGCCGGCCGGCCTGCGAGCCAGCGCCTGCCCATGGCCGCAAGGGGACGAAGCGCAGAAACGCCTCCAAGCCGGACCATCTTCGCGGTGGCAGCGCCTGTCCCCCGCATGTATCCCGCTTGAAGTGAGACCGCAGCAGATCGGTCACGAAAACCGTGATGGATCACTTCAGCGTCCGGTGTTTCGGCGACTGCGTATCCGGCCAGCAGCATTCGAACCGACAGGTCGTTCTCTTCGGCGGCCGCCAGGGGCGTTCCTGCGCCAAGCCGATCGTCGAATCCTCCCACGTCCAACAAAGCCTTGTTGCGCACCGCCATGCAAGCGCCCATCCCCTCGGCATGATGCTTGGCCCCCAATCCTCGGAGGATGGCATCTCTGGGCACAACGTAAGCAGGAATCATGCCCGATTCCGCATCATGTCCGGCCGCACGAGTCGTTCCAAACACCAGGGCAACATCTCCGGCCATTGCAAATGTGGCGGCAAAGCCGGAAAGCCAAGCGGGCGATACCGTGCAGTCATCATCGGTGTAGGCAACAAACGAAGCACCCGCCGCGGCCGCAGCCTCCGCACCGACATTTCGTGCACGAGACAGCCCGTGCGCCTGGTGACGAATGCGAATGACATCGGGCCGCTCGTCCAGATCGCGGAACGGGTCGTTCGACTCGGGATCGGCCTGATCCACAATCACCAAGATGCCAGGACATGGTCGACCCTCGAGAATGGAATCGACGGCCGCTCTCGCCATCTGAGGGCGGTCACGTGTGCAAACAATCACGGCGAAGTGGTGCAGTCGCTCGGGATGGGTGTCGATCGGATTCATGTTTTACCGTGCTCGCCGTAGGTCGAATTCCTCTGGGAACCTCACCGGATTTCCGCCTATCTCACCCAGGGCGATTGCACCATAAGTCATTATCCGAGCAGCACTTTTTCGAGATAGCTCTCGTCCCAACCGGCCGTGAGCCGTTTGTTTTTTATGCCGACCTTCAGCGTGGTCTCGTTCTTCAGCAAGCCGAGTGCGGCGCGG
>CAIYJE010000158.1 GCA_903926465.1 uncultured Planctomycetales bacterium | reverse complement strand
TGTCTTGATTCGCGGCCCATTGGGCAATAGCGGAGTAACTACGGGCGCCGCACATAATCGCGCAGCAAACCATTGCCAATACAGCAGATAGGCTATGTTGCCGTCCATGGCGGCTACGGGGGTCAGGGATGGCCGAAAGATATGCCAATAGCGAACTGCTCGATGCCGCATCCATGCGTCTGCCTCAAGTTGTTGAACAACCAGGTGAATGAGAAACTATCTATAGCCTCCAGACTGAAACTGTCAACAGCCCTGCCCTTCTCACCCAACTTTCCAGCCTTGTCCGAGACCTTTCGGATCTCGCACTAAATCTCAGCCTTCGCATGGATTTCGGCAGCCTCGGTTGGCTTGCCCGGTGACCCGGTTGGTGAGTAAGATCGGTAGTTGCTGAACCTTATGTCCTCAGTTTCTCCGGCGAAGTCAGGTCAGGAATGTCGCGTCACTACCCCGATCCCGCCGAATTTCAACGCCATTTCGGCCAGGTTTCTTGCGTCCCGGTTTATCGTCAGCTCATGGCCGATGGCCTCACGCCCGTCTCTGCCTTTCAGAAGCTGCACCGTGGTGGTCTGGGATTCCTGTTCGAAAGCGTGATTGGCGGCGAAAAGGTTGGCCGGTTCAGCTTCTTGGGAACCGAACCGTTCCTGAGGTTTGAAGCTCGGGGTCGCGAAGTTGTGATCACGCGAACCGATGAGCCAGAATCTGCCACCAGGCTTCAGGCCGATGATCCGATCGAGATCCTACGAGAAACGGTAGACCGCTACTCTGCGCCCCATGTGCCAGGGTTGCCTCGCTTCATTGGCGGAGCCGTGGGTTACGCCGCTTATGATGCGGTTCGCTACGTGGAACACCTGCCAGACGCCCCACCCGACGACCGTGGATTGCCCGATCTGGCCTTTGGTTTTTATGATCGTATGATCATTTTCGATCATATTCGTAAGACCGTGCTGGTTGTGGTGCTGGCCCGCACCGAGGGGGCTGCATCTGACCCGGACGCCGCCCAGCATGCGTACGACCGGGCCTGCGCTCAAGTTGATGAACTGGTGGAGCGGATCTCTTGCCCGCAACCTGTGCTGCCGCCGCTGGATATTGACACCTCTGGGCCGCCGGCTATCACGCCACGATCGAATTTCACCCAGGCGCAGTACGAAGACGTGGTGCGCCGGTGTCAGGAGTACATTCGCGCGGGCGATATTTTCCAGGTGGTTCCCAGCCAGCGGTTTGCTGTGCCCACCCAGGCTGATCCGTTTGATATCTACCGCGTGCTGCGGGTGGTGAACCCGAGCCCGTTCCTGTTCTATTTGCCATATGACGATTTTGCACTCATTGGCTGTTCTCCAGAAATCCTGGTGCGGGTTGAAGAGGGTACGGTTACCATTCGGCCCATTGCTGGTACCCGTCGCCGGGGCCGTGACGAGGTCGAAGACCAGGCCCTGGCCGACGAGTTGCTGGCCGATCCCAAGGAGCGTGCCGAGCATATCATGCTGGTCGATCTGGGCCGCAATGATGTCGGCCGGGTGGCTGAAACCGGAACCGTGAAGCTGACGGAGTTGATGGCGGTTGAGCGCTATTCGCATGTCATGCATATCACCTCAAATGTCACGGGCGAGCTTGCTCCTGGCATGTCGGCCTTTGATGCGCTCAAGGCGGGTCTTCCCGCCGGTACCGTATCAGGCGCACCCAAGGTGCGGGCAATGCAGATCATTGATGAAATGGAACCGCAGCGGCGAGGCCCTTACGCCGGCGCAGTGGGCTACGTGGACTTTTCTGGGAATATGGATACCTGTATCGCGCTCCGGACCGTGGTGGTGCAGCAGGGAACGGCTTACGTACAGGCGGGTGGCGGCGTGGTGTATGACAGTGACCCCACGGCCGAGTACGAAGAAACCGTGAACAAGGCGCGGGCCTTGATCAAAGCCATTGAAATTGCCGAGACCCAGATCCCCCGCAGCAAGTCCTGAGCCCTTTCTTTTTCAGGCCAGAGGTCTGGGATGAACCAGTCCTCATGGCCCGATGCGTCTGCGAGGGATTCCTCGGTTTCCATAACCAATCATACGAATTCAGAAGCATTAGAAATCTGATAGTTTCGTCGTTTAAGGACGGTGCTGGCAGCTCAGCGACCCAGAAATCCTGTGAAGCTTGCACGGCTCTTTCGAGCCGTGAATTGCGTTCACCGAGGCCAATCCGTTCAACGGCAAGAACTCGACTCCGAGATTCGAGCGACTTTGTCAGATCGGAGAGCGAGCCGATCAGGAATGGTTTAGAACGGTAGGGCTGCGGCTTCGTCACTGGAACCATGCAAATCTGGTCCCCGGCCGAACAAACGGTACAGCACCGGTAGCACGATCATGGTCAGAAACGTGGCGGAGAACATGCCGTAAACGACCACGGTTGCCAGCGGGCGTTGGACCTCGGCGCCAATGCCGGATGAGAGCATCATCGGCACGAACCCCAGCGCGGCCACCGTTCCGGTCATCAAGACCGGGCGTAACCGCAGCAGCGCTGCATCCTTGATCGCTTCAATCTTCGGCATGCCGTGACGCATCCGGTCGTGGATGGCGTTCACCAGCACCAGGCCCATCAGCATCGAGGCGCCGGCCAAAGCCACGAATCCAACCCCAGACGAAATTGTGAACGGCATCTGATTGAGCCAGAGGCCAAAAATACCGCCGTTCCCGGCGAACAGCACGCCAGAGAAGATGATCACCGCGTCTCGCAGAGAGTGGAACGTCATGTAGAGCAGGCTCAGGGTCAGCACCAGCGCCAGGGGCACCACGATGAACAGGCGATTCTGCGCTCGGATCATGTTCTCAAACTGGCCGCCCCACTCGATGGTGTAACCAAGCGGAAGGATCAGCTGGGAGTCGATCCGGGTCTGGGCGTCTTTCACGAACGAGCCCACGTCACGACCACGAACGTTCGCCTGCACGATAATTCTGCGCTTCCCCCACTCACGATAAATGGTGGCAGCCCCGGTTGATTCGATCAGGCGCGTAAGCCTGGCCAGTGGAATCCGAGCCCCATCCTTGGTTGAGATCAGGATCTTCTCAAGCGAGGAGGGGTCGTCTCGATAGCTCTCAGGTAACCGAACCAGGAGCGGGAACCGCCGATCCCCTTCGCGAACTTCCCCCACCGGTATGCCACCGACCGTGGCAATGGCATCAAGCACCAGCCGGGCCGGCACTCCAAAACGAGAAAGGGCCTGCCGATCGATCTCCAGTCTGGTCACCGGCAGACCATCAATCTGTTCCGCGCTCACGTCGGCAGAGCCAGGCACTTGTTTCACAATTTGCTCTACACGTGCGGCCAGCCGAGTCAGCTCTTCCAGGTCATCGCCAAAGATCTTGACCCCAAGGTCAGCACGGATGCCGGCGATCATCTCGTTGATCCGCTGCTCAATTGGTTGGCTGAACACCGTCTCCATGCCCGGGAGCTTGGCGACCTCGGCCGCCATTTCATCCACCAGTTGTTCCTGGGTGCTGGCCCGCTTCCAGCGGCTTCTTGGCTTCAAGGCCACGAACACATCGGAAAGTTCCAGGCCCATCGGATCGGTGGCCACTTCGGCCGTGCCCGTTCGGGTCCAGACGGCATCCACTTCGTCCGGGAACTCCGCCAGCATGAACCGCTCTAGTTCCGTGCCGTATCGCTGAGATTCATCAAGGTTCACGCTGGGCAGTCGGATGGTGTTGAACACAAGTGTCCCCTCACTCAGACGAGGGATGAACTCAGACCCAAGCCCAGATCCCAGCCAGACCATGATGGCGGTCACCACCGCCAGAATCCCCAGAGTTGGAACAGGAAGCCGCATTGCCAGGCTCAGAATTGGCCGGTAAAGCGCGTGAAAGAACCGGTCGAGGATCGTGTCTTTTTCCGACATCTTGCGAGGCAGGAAAATGGAGGCCAGCACCGGCATCAGGGTGAGTGAGAGAATCATCGAGCCGATCAGGGCAAAGATCACCGTGAGGGCCATCGGCCGGAACATCTTCCCTTCCACCCCTTCCAGGGTCAGGATCGGCAGGTAAACGATCATGATAATCAGCTCACCAAACATCGTCGGTTTACGAACCTCGACAGCAGCGTCTTTGACCACGGCGAGCTTGCTTCTGGATGTTTGATCGTGCGCCAGTCTGCGAACGCAGTTCTCAACCATCACAACCGAGCTATCCACCACCATTCCAAAATCGAGCGCGCCCAGGCTCATCAGGCTGCCGGCAATGCCTACCTGTTCCATCATTGAGACGGCGAACAGCATGGAAAGCGGGATCACCGACGCCACAATGAGCCCCGCGCGAAGGTTTCCCAGGAACATGAAGAGGATGGCAATAACCAGGATGGCCCCTTCAAACAGGTTCTTTTCCACGGTGTGCAACACGTGGTCCACCAGATCCGTGCGCCGGTAGACAATCTTGACGTCCACGCCAGGTGGTAACACCTTGCGGACGTCGGCCATGGCGGCCTCGAGCGCCTGGGTGACCTCTCTGGAGTTTTCACCCATGCGCATGAAGGCCAGGCCAAGAACCACTTCGCCGCGTCCGTCGGCCGTGGTACCGCCTCGGCGGATGGCATGTCCCAGCCCCACCTCGGCCACGTCACTAATGCGAATGGGCACGCCGCTGACCGAGGTAATCACAATGCTCTCGATCTCGGCCTTGTCTCGCACCATCCCCACACCCTGCACCAGGTGTACTTCGCCCGCGCGTTCCACGGGCCCGCCGCCCACGTTCTCGTTATTCTCACGCAGGGCAGAGATCACGTCGTCGTTGGTCAGGCGATACTTGGCCAGCTTGATCGGATCCACGCGTACTTCATACTGCTTGGCTAGACCTCCCAGGGTATTAATTTCGGCCACCCCGGAAACTCGCCTCAAACGTGGCCGCACCACCCAGTCATGCAGGGTGCGAAGTTCGGTAAGGTCATAGACGTCACTGGTGAGGTAGTAGTGATAAACCTCGCCCAGTCCGGTGGCCACCGGACCCATCACCGGCCGCTCGATCCCCGCAGGGAGCTGGATCTCACTCAGCCGCTCGCCAATTTGCTGGCGCGCAAAGTAAATGTTGATGTCATCATTGAAGATGGCAACCACCTGAGATAGCCCGAACTTGGAAACCGAACGAACTTCAACCAGGCCCTTCAGCCCGCCCATGGAAAGTTCGACCGGCAAGGTGATCAATCGCTCAATTTCCTCGGGCGCAAGTGCAGGGGCTACGGTATTGAGTTGCACCTGGTTTGGCGTGGTGTCTGGGAAGGCGTCTAACGGTAATTTTTTGGCCGCGTTGATGCCCAGAACAATCAGCAGTCCTGCAAGCAGCAAGACGGCGAATCGATTTTTGAGGCTGGTCTCGATCAGGGTATTGAGCATGGGATTGAATTCGAGGTCGAAGGGTTGGCGGCTTCAGGCGGGTCATTTCGCTTTCGTCTGGAATCGCGCCTGGTTCCTTACTCCTCGTCATCTCCTCCAGCGAGTGCCTTGATCAGTTCCGACTTCAGCAGGAACGAGCCGGTGGCCACAATGTATCGGCCTGGTCCCAGCCCGGAAACAATCTCAACGTGCCCGGGTTCGTCGCATGAACGGGTGACCACCGGTTGTGGCTCATAGACCCCTACGCTAATTGGCAGAAAAATGACCTGGGTCCCCTCGACATCCTGCACGGCGTCTCTTGGAACAATGACCGTGTCACGCTCGGCTCCGGTCTGAATCAACGCTCTACCGAATTCAAAAGTTCTCAGCCGGCCACTGGGATTAAGCATCTCGGCACGAACGCGGATCGTGCGTGTGGCAGGGTTCACCGCCGTATCAACCCAGTCCACCTTGCCCGTGAATACGGGAGAGATGGTTCCGGAGATGGTCAGCCGGACCGGTTGATCGACAGCAACCTGATCAATTTGGTCTTCGTAAACGTCGATCCAGGCCCACATCGTGCGAGTGTCTGCCACACCGAAAAGCTTATGGTTGGGCTCAACAGCCTCGCCGGACACGGCGTGTCGCTCGACAACGGTTCCTTCAATCGGCGCCACAACTTTATGCAGGTTGGAGGTATCTTGCTCGATCATGATGCGCTGGATGGCGGCCTCGTTGTAACCAAGGTTCAACAGGTGTTGCCGGGCGCTCAGAACATCGGCTCGTGACTTGTTCGAGGCGGCCCGCGCGCTCAGTTCTTCTTTGAGTGGGGCCGAGTTCGTCGATCGAAGCTTGAGGGTCATCTCCAGGGTCTGTTCCGCCAGTTTCTCGCTGGGGAGTGCGGCCAGAAGTGCGGCCTTGGCACTGCCAACCTCGGCCGAATCAATCACCAGCATTGGCTCGCCCGGCTTGACGGGGCTCCCCTCGTCAACCAGAACGTCGCGGATGATCCCCGCCACTCTGGGCCGTACCTCGGCATACAGGTTAGCATCGTAGGCAATTTCGGCATTGCCGCTCAGGTTCGGGAAGGTCCGGCGCCCTTCCGATTGCTCGGTACGCAGCCCCACCCGTTGCGCGATTTCCGGGCCACTCAGATGCACCGTGGGAAACGGTGCCCGACCCACGGTGGCCAGGCCGGCCGCAGCCGGGCCCAGGGCCATCGTCTGAGCCATAGTCAATTTGGCGAACGACGCATGAGCCTGGTCTGCTGGTTCGTGATCCTTGACCGGTTCGCTGGCTTTCGCCTCCGGCTCACTCAGCAGCGAGATCCCGGTAAGTTCGCCGAAACGTCTGGCCAAAGTTGGGTAAAAATCTGGCTTGAGCCAGTAGATCGCTAGCCCCAGCACCAACAGCGCAGCCAGCGCAAGAGTTTTCAGCCATTGCCGCCAATTCATCATCCACCTCACGAGTTTTTCGCTGACAGATCATTCACGCAAACGCTTGAACTGGGGCCGTTCCGGTGTACCGGGAGACGAGCTGGTCTTCCGGCCGAAACCTACAAGCGCAAGATCTGGAAGCGTTCTGGAGTGGGTGGGCGGATAGCAGGGCTGGAATTCAGGCTGGCGAGCGATGCCGGCAGCAGCGGTGAGATTTCAGGCCCGGAGATGTCCACGGGGCAAAGTAACCAGTCTGAACTCAGGCTGGTCTTCTGGAGGCTGGAGGCCGGTTCGGGCTTCAGGCCGCCGTTGCAAAGGCAGTCATCGTCATTGACCGCGTGAGGCGAAGACTGAGACGGGCTATCGTGCGTTGTGTGCGCATCACAGGCGCTGGCGGCACACCAGAATCGGCAGCACGCGAGAACCCCGATCAGCAGAAGGCACAAGCACGCACGCACGCTTTGAAGGTCCTGAGCCGCCGTAGTCGGTCAAAACGGCTATTGTCGAGATTGGCAGGGGGTAGGGTCAAGGTGAAAGAAACTGTTTCAAAACAGCCAGAGGCTTTGACTCCGCAAGTTGCCTCAACTTTTTAAGTTGTGAATTCGGGACCGGGACTGTTCGTGGGGGGTACGGCCCGCCAAACCGCTTGCGTCAGACAGGCTTCAGGCCCAGATCAAGAGACTCTTCAGTGGTGCATCGTTACGGAGGCCCGTACATCGATACCAGCGACGTTTTCAGGACTTTGCGGCCATCAAGGCGGCTCCAGCCAGAGCCATCATGCCGCCGCCTCCCATGAACAGAAGTACCTTGGAGACCCCGGCTGGTTGGCGGCCAACCTCCACAATCCAGCACCGATTGAAATCAACGCCCGGGTAACTGTCGGTGAGCAATTGCTTTTCCTGGCCGCTCATCCGCTCAACTTCATTCACGACCAGTCCTTGTAGGGTTGGCTGGTTCACAATATTTCGGAGTTCGTTCTCATCACCGGCCTTGGTGGTTTTGATGATGATCCGGATATCGCCCCCGACCACTGGCCCGCCAGGCATACCCATGGGTCCACCGAATATTGGCATCCCTTGCGCCACGGCCGGCACCCAGGCCTTTTGCCAGCGGCCTACCACGGCTCCGCCGCCCCCTTTTTGCCCCATGTACACATAGGCACCATCCGAAGGGGCGAAGTTGGTCAGAATGATGTGGGCGTTGGAGCCAGGTCCGCGCGCACCCAGGTCGGTAGCCGAAATCGTTTGCGGCTGGGTCTTGGCCTTGGTGCCCAGTCGCCATTCCTGCCAGCCCACAAAAAAGAGTACGGCGCCCAAGATCAGTGGAACCAGCTTGAGACGCAGTCCTACATTGAACACCCCAAAAGCTCCGTTTGAGACGTAGCGGTTCCCGCGAAAATGGGGATGATCCGAGACATGGATTATGATCATGCCAGATCCACCAGCGGGACTCCAGCAGGTTGTCTACTTGCCCCTGGTTTCGACCTTGGAGATTTGCGATTCTTGGCCTTTTTGCTGGCCAAGACGCCTGAAATATTAGCCCGACGCATAAGCGTGGGCTTCTTCTCCGAGGCAAAGCCACCGCCCGCAAAGTCGCCACGCAGATGCATGAGCTGAACCTGGGAAGCTCCTTCAGGGGTCGGTTGCAGTTGCTCCAAGAAAAGGGCCGGAACAAACTAAGTCCGTTTGCAAACAAATGGCGCGGGGCCTGACCTGTGCAGGGTCACCGGCAGAAGGACAGCTCTCTGTTTCGCCGATCTCAACGTGAGAGTGACGACTCTACAAGGTGCTCATTGCTCCTCTTTCTTCTTTCGACACCGATCCGAGCAGTACCGCACCTGATCCCAGCAGCGTTCCCACTTTTTCCGCCAGGAAAACGGGCGATGGCAGCCCGGGCAGATCTTGGTGGGAAGGTGCGGTTTCTTGTAGCTCATGCCTGCTCGCACTCCGTGAGCATGGCCGCCAGCGGTTCGGGCTCAGCCAGTCGGTGATCGGTTCCGACCTCGATCAACCTTGCCTCGGAATTCTGGGCCAGTTCTACAGAGTCGGCGAACGGGATCACGTCATCCGCGCGGCTGTGCAAGATCGCAGTTCCTGGTTGGACTGTTCGGGCGGTTCCCCACTTTTTCCAGGCCGGACACAGCAGAACCAGCTTGGCGTTTCCGCTGTTGATGTTCATCGCCACGGCCCCGCCTCGGCTTGATCCAACCACAACCTGCGGTTGGTGGCGGTCAAACTCGGCCTGAGCAATGCGTACCGCCTCCTGGAAATCCTCGTCAGGCAGTTTTGGGTTTATCACCGTGTGGCCATGATCTTTGAGATAGGACGGTTTGACACCGCCAGGCACAGAAGTCCAGCCGTGAAGGAAGAGGATGGTCATGGTGGTTCCCTGGTTCATGCCGAGGTGGGGCCTGGACCTTATCCGTGCCTGATTCCGAGGGATATTGTACGCATTTGGAGGTGATCGAGCAGGTTGAACCTTGGTCGTGCCGCACCCGCGATTCCGAGGAGTGATGCATGGGGCGGCCCTCGGCTTGGTTGCTCGTATTGGCAATCCAGAATTCGATTGGCTGTTCATCGCGGTTTCGCGGCCTTACCGATCTACCCTGGCCCCACCCGGGTGCCTCTTGCGTGATCCTGGCCGCTGATCGAAACTGACTGAGAATCATCGGCACGTTCGTTCCCACCGGAATGCTCCCCGCCAGCGCATTCCCCCTCCTTGGTTCGAGAGGCTCCCTCTCATGCAATTCGCACGCTGCTTCTCTGCTGCTCTCGTCGCCTCGCTTGTCGCGACTTCCGCGACGTCTGCCGATGAATTGACCGATACGATTGGAAAGGTGCTCGAAAAGCCGATTCTGAGCAAGGATCAGTCTACGGCCGAGGTGCGTGCGTTTATTGAGCCTCGGATAGCTCCAATGCCGGCCATCACCACGCGTGAGCAGTGGCAGCAAGACGCTGAGCGGTACAGGCAGCAAGCCCTGACCAAGGTCGTGCTGCGGGGCAAGGCGGCTGAGTGGGATACGCTCCCCTTGCAGGTCAAACGGTTTCCCAGCGACATCCGGGGGCCGGGCTACACCACCGAGAAGCTGATCTATGAGGCTGTGCCCGGTGTTTGGGTGCCGGCCATTCTGTACATTCCAGAGAAGATTGAGGGCCAGGTTCCGGTCGTTCTGAACGTGAACGGCCACGACGCCAAGGGGACGGCCGCCGATTACAAGCAAATTCGCTGCATTAACCAGGCCAAGCGTGGAATGCTGTCGCTCAATGTCGAATGGTACGGCATGGGCCAGCTCAAAGGAGATGGCTACAAGCATGGCCTGATCACCGCGATTGACCTGTGCGGCACCAGTGGGATTGCGCTCCATTATGAAATGCTCAGGCGCGGGATTGATGTGTTGCTCACACATCCGAGCGCAGACAAGGACCGCATTGCGGTGACCGGCCTTTCGGGCGGTGGTTTGCAGACCATCTTCATCTCTGGGCTAGACCCTCGGGTTACGCTCTCGAACCCGGTGGCCGGCTTTTCCAGCTATCACACCAGGAACCAGCATCTGGCCGACCTTGGCGACTCTGAGCAGACGCCGTCGGATCTGGCCTCGGTGATCGACCCCCAGCATTTGGTCTCGATGCGGGCCCCTCGGCCAACGCTGCTCACCTATAACGCCAAAGACACGTGCTGCTATGTGGCCAGCCGGGCCTTGCCGCCGCTGCTAGACGCCGCAGCGCCGGTTTACAAGCTCTGGGATGCTTCCGGCAACCTCACCACACACATCAATGAAGACCCAGGCGACCATAACTACGGGCTCGACAACCGCCTGGCGTTTTACCGGGCCCTCAACGAGTCGTTCGCCAAGCCAGGTCGTCCTTACCCGGTTGAAGAATTGCCGTTTGACGGCGAGATCAAGACCGAGGAAGAACTGGCGGTACCGCTACCGGCAGAGAATCTGGATTTCAAGGCACTGGCCTCCAGGTTGGCTGCAGACCTGCCCCGCGCTGAATGGCGAAAACCTGCCGCCACGGCCGACGAGGCAACCGCCAGGCGCGGAAAGCTTCGTTCCCTGGTGAAGCCCTATGATCCACCGGCGGTGCGGCATGTTACTGCGGAGCAGGGGATTGGCCCTCGACGGGTGGCGGCCGGCACCTATCGCGTGGGAACAAGCTGGAGCGTTCCGTATGTTGATTCGGGCGCACCCGGCAATGACGTTACGCTCCTGATCTCGGATAAGGGGCGTGCGACTCAGGCCGAACGCATTGCCAAGCTGGTGGAAACTGGCCGGCGGGTTGTGGCCATTGACCCGTTCTATTTCGGTGAGTCCAAGTTGCCCGAGCGAGATTACCTGTTTGCCATTCTGGTGGCCTGTGTGGGGGAACGGCCGCTGGGGGTGCAGGTGGGACAGGTGCTGACGATCGCGCGAAACCTTGCCGAATCCAACCCCAAGGCCAAGCTCTCATTGCAGGCAGACGGACCAAGGACCAGTGTGATCGCTTTGGTCGCGGCCGCGCTTGATCCAGAACACATCGGCGCGGTTGAGTGCCGGAAACCACTGGGTAGCTTGAAGCAATTGATAGAACGTGGAACCGACGTTTCCGAGATCCCTGAGTTGTTCTGCTTTGGACTGCTTCAAGATTTTGACGTGGCCCAAATTGCCGCACTCTGCGCGCCTCGCTCGGTTCAGATGACCGAGTTGGACGAGGAAGCGGCCCGCGCCTTCGCGGAGATCCCAGGTCTCAAAACCCCCTGATTGAATCGTTCGCGGGTGAAGTTAGGAACTGCTGGCCGCGTGATTATTCGGCCCTTCATCGGCCGTGAGGCATGGATGATTGGCTTCAAATCATCCATGACCAAAATCCGGGGCCAACCGCGGAGCGCTCTTGCCCGCCCCCAGATTGTCTTGAAACGCACGCGTTAACCGCAACGCTTGGAACGGGGCAGCCACACCGTGGGCCTGGAAGCCGTCAGAACTCTGAACGGCTCAGCGGCAGCGTCATGCAATGCGCACCGCCGTGCCAGCGCACCAGTTCCGATGCGGCAAAGCTTTGTACCTTCACGCCGGCGTCTTTCAAGGCGTCGTTGGTGCGTCGGTTCGCTTCGGCGGCAATCACCACGCCCGGTTTCACGGCCACCACGTTGGCGGCCTGGAACCGAAGTTCATGCAGCACATTCTCAACCAGGTGCTCGGCCGGCTCACGCCCCTCGGTTGGGCCGCCCACTGGCACAACTTTGTAGTCGCGTGCACGAACGTAATCGAGCAGCTTCTTTTCCTTCAATAACGGGTCGAGCTCTCCTGTGCCAGCCAGGTAGCGGCGGATGGTACCAATTTGCTTGACCTGATTCAGCGTTTCAGCGCCGGTTGCCGGGTCGATGGTGCCGGCACGCACGAGTCCTTTTACCAAGGCACTAAAGGGGTCCCGTCCCGAATGGGCGGACTCCAGAAAGTACGGCACAGCCAGTACCGTCCTGGTATCAACCAGAGAGAAAATGGTGTCCAGGTGCAGGAACGTCGTCCTGAGCGGCCGGTTGCTATTCCGCCTGCCCCGACCGCCAATCAGCGGGCCTGGCAGGCTCACGGCAATCACGTCCATTTCCAGCCGCTCCGCCAGTCGAGACGCGGCCTGCTCGCTGGTCAGGTTGCCCACGCCCACCAGCAAGGTCTGGGGATCGGCCACAATGACGTCGCCGCCTTGCAGTTGCAGCTCCTCAAGCGCGGCATCAAACACCACCGGGCAATCGGTGAGGGAAGGGGCCCAGGTCAGCATGAACCGGAACAACGCCAGTTCGGGGTCTCGACTGGCCATGCCCAGGTTCGAGACAACCAGCCCGCTGGGAGTCATGGTGCCAAGATCACGTGTGTAGAGCAGAAACTTGAGGGGTTGTACCAGCGGGCTCGATCCTTCGCCGGGTCGGCTGGGTGGGAAAACCAGCCGCGAATCGGCCCCAATCACGGCCTCTCCGGTCAGTGCATCGGCCTCATCAACGAGCTTTGGAAAAACCTCGGCCACCCAGGGCTGAAGTTCCCCGGCTGCGCGTGCGGCTGTTATCGCCTCGTTGAGCAGGTCGAGTACACGCACGACCCGCGTTCCACTGGTTTCCAAAAGCCTGACAAATTGCTGGTGCTGAGTGCCTGCCTCTGGGCCAATCAGGTCGATGGCCTCGAAGGGATGCTCCTGAGCCAGCAAAGTCAAGGCCTTGCGGGTTTCGGAACCTGGTTCGTGAACCAGTACTCGCCTGAGGGGCGCAATATCGGAGCCAATCTTGCTTTCTGGGCGATTCGGCGGGGCCGCCTGGCCAGTCGTGCCTGCCAAGAGCGTGCCCGCAACCGTGGTGGCAAGCCACTCTCGGCGGTTCAAGTTCGATGTTTGGTCCGAGGCCGGTTGTCCGTTGTCGGAACCGGAACGGGCGTCACAACGCATGGCGCATCATCGTTGGCTCCTGCCTGGTAACGGTTGACCGCCAGAGCGTACGTCGGTGGCTACCCTTGTGGGCACGGGAACTGGCTCAACCAACATCCTGGGTTCAAGCTCAGCAATGGTCGCCGGTTCGAGCTGGCCGGCATCCCAGATCATCGCGTTTGCCACTCCATACGCCATGGCGCGGCGGAGAAGCGATTCCGCGTCCAACGCGTTTAGCCAGCCATCCACCTGGCCGGCCAGCATGCTGTCTCCAGAGCCAATCGGGTTCACCACGTCCACCTTGGGCGGAGTGACCCTGAAATACTGTCCCCGCACCTGCGCTAAGGCGGAATCCGGCCCATTGGTAATGACACTACAAAGCACGCCGTGCTGTTGCCATTTGTAAAGCAACCCCAGCAGGTCGGTGTCTTGGACCCTGGATAGCCCCAGGTGTTGAGCGGCTTCCCGCCGGTTGAGCTGGATGACGCTGGGCCAAAACCCCCACATGGAATCCAGGGCAGGACCATAGGTATCCAGGAAGGTTGGCACGCCCCTGGCCTGGGCCAGCGCAATCAGGTCACTGAATGCGCCATGCGTTGCCGGGCACGGGCTCGATCCAGAGAGTGTGAGTGCCCGGACCTGTTCTGACTTCAGTTCCAGTTCAACGGTGGTCAGTAATTGTTCAATTTCGTTCGGTTCGATGACCGGATCGGGATCGAAGAACGCGGTCTGCTCGGCTGACTGCTGGGTCCGCACGGTCAAGATCACGCGGGTCTCGGCCTTGGTGGAAATGGCCAGCGGTTCTAACTGATCCTGGTCTTTGAGCAGTCGGGTGCAATGGGCGCCGGTGAAGCCGCCCAGAAATGTGACTGGTCGGATACCAGCATGGCCGGTCCGGTGCAGGGCCCGGGCCACATTGTTCCCTTTACCGCCCACAACTTCACGAACAGCCAGTCCTCGAACCGAATCGCCGGGCTTCCAGGCTGGCACCGACAGCGTTTTGTCGAGGCAGGGATTCAGAGTGACGCAAAGGATCATGATAGAGAGAGGCGCAACTTTGGCGCAACCAAGCATGCGGCACGCGGAAGTTTTATCGGTCCTGGTTCAGGTCCGATCCTTGCCGATATTTTGCCTTCCCGGGGCGGATTGGCAACCTCTTCTCTGTTGAAAAATTCAGGAAGTTGTAGAATTCCGGACACAGCCACGCGGGGAATTGAGCAAAGAATAGAGCCAGGCGTGGCAACCCGAGTGGTTGTGACACGTGTCTGAGTTGGGATATTGTTAAGGTTTCTTGAATCTTCCAGCGGATCCGCTCATCCCGGAGCCTTTTGCGTCATGCTTGGCCTGCTCAATCGCCTGACTCCTTATCTGCTCGCTTTTTCGAGCAGCCTTTGCATCATGGTTCTGGAACTGGTGGCCAGCAGGCTGGTGGCCCAGCACGTTGGGGCCTCGCTTAGCGTTTGGACGAGCGTGATTGGGGTAATTCTGGCCGGGATCTGCCTGGGAAACGTGCTGGGCGGCAAGCTGGCCGACCGGATTGAACCGCGTCAGGCGCTCGGTCCACTGTTTGCGCTGGGGGCGGTTCTCACGTTGGGGGCACTCTGGCTGAATGCCCTGATCGGATACCTGCCGATCCCCGTGGCCTTCCCCTGGCATGTTCGTACGCTGCTGGTGGTAACGATTGACTTTCTGATCCCATCAACCGTGCTGGGGATGATCAGTCCGGTGGTGGCCAAAATTGCCGTTTCGCAGGCCAAGCGGGCGGGTAGTGCGATTGGCGATGTCTATTTCTGGGGCGCGGTCGGCTCGATCGTGGGTACCTATCTGGCGGGCTTCTGGCTGATCAATATTGCGCCAGTCTCCACCATTGTGAGTTTTGTGGCGGCAGGTCTGGCGTTGCTGGCGGCCTTGCTGCTCTCAACGCCGCTAGATCGGGGGATCGGGCTGGGGGCTGTGGTGTTACTCGGTCTTGGAGCGTTGGAATCGATCAACGGAAGTCTGGCATTGCCGGGCCTGGTGCTTGGCAACGTGAAGATCAATCTACTGGGGTTGCTGGGCCAGCTGCTTGTGGCGTTGCTGGCGTTTCGTTGCATGGGGGCATTTCGGCAGTCGATTCGCATGGGAGTTGGGGAGGGTGCCGACCTGGCGGTGGGTGAGTTGTCTCAGACCGAACGCCCCAAGCTGGGCGACCTTGCCACGCTGGCGTTTCTGGCCAGTATGGGGTTCATGGCGCTGGAGATGGTTGCCGGTCGGCTGGTGACCCGGCACCTGGGTTCAAGTTTGTACGGTTGGACGAGTGTGATTGGCATCTTGCTGGGCGGTCTGAGTCTGGGGAATTTCCTGGGCGGCAAGCTGGCCGACCGAATCAAGAGTGAGAAACAGGCCAGTACGCTGTTCATGGTGGCCTCGGCGCTTGTGCTTTACGTTTTGATGTCGGAAACGCCTCCCAAATGGTTGGTTCGTAACCCGATTGGGTACCTGTTCAGGGGCGAGATGGCCGACCCGCTGGCAGGCGGTCCTGACGAGTTTCTTCATCAGCCGGTCTTCATGTCGGGTTACCCCTGGTGGTTCCGGGTTCTGTGGTGGACCGGGGTTGTGTTTCTGGTGCCGGCCATCTCCATGGGCACGGTTAGCCCAATTGTGGCCAAGCTGGCTGTAGATCGGACCAAACGAAGTTCGACAGGGTCGGCGATTGGGTCGGTTTACGCCTGGGGCATGGTGGGAAGCCTGGTGGGTACGTTTCTGACCGGCTTCTTGCTGATCGACGTGCTAGGTACAAAAGGGGTGCTGCTGGCGCTGGCCACCATGCTGGCGCTCTCGGCCACGGCGCTGGGCTCGATCTGGCATGCTGCCTGGGCCGGAATTCCGCTGGGCCTTTGTGTCATTGCCTTTCTGCCCGCCCTGATGCCGGTTTCCGCACCCGTGGCCAACGCCTCTGGCGCGGTTCCACCGGCGTCCGGCTTGTGGAAAATGAAATCGTTCCTCATGGATCAGTCTGTCACGTGGGGGCTGCGAGAAAAGCCGGCCGACCCTGAAACGGTCGATGGTGCCGTGGCCTACGTGGATGAGAGCAACTATTACTTCATCAAGGTCAATAATGAGCGGCTCAAAGACGGGCTGAAGCGGACCCTGGTGCTAGATAACCTGATTCACGGGTACTGCATTCTGGGTAAGCCCGAAGTGTTAGATTATGACTATGAACACATCTACGCGCTGGTCACTCACCGATTGATGCAAGAGAAGGCTGCCAGGCTAGGCAGTGAAGAGCCGGCCAAGCCAGAGCTGGGCACACTGTTCCTGGGTGGCGGATCTTACACGTTCCCGCGATACCTGCAGGCAATCTATCCTCGCACCTGGGCCGAAGTTGCTGAAATTGACCCGGCGGTCACGCGTGCCAACCACATTGCGCTTGGCTTGCCCTGGCCGGAGTCTAGCTTGCCAAAACCGGTGGCTTCCGCCGATGGCAAGGGCGAATCCCTGGAGCTTGGCGGCCGAACCATTGATCTGGGCCCGGCCGGTACCGAGGAAAATTTGAAGGCCCAGGTTGAGGCCTTGGGTGAAATTGCCCCGGTGTACCACAAAGAGGAAAAGACCGGGCAGGCGGTGGTGGTGCTGGACGGAGAGGTGAAGCCGCTTGGAGAGCACGGGACAAAGGCCAGCCAGCTGGCGTACATTGACTCGGTGCGGCAGTGGTATGCCAATTCCAAGTATCGCATTCGTACCACCTGGGGTGACGCCCGTCAGTATGTGGTTCAAAATCAGGGGCGCAAGCAGTTTGACGTGGTTTATGGCGATGCCTTCAATGACTTTTCCGTGCCCTGGCATTTGACCACGTACGAATTCAATAAGATGCTGGATAACATGCTCACGCCCGATGGCGTTTACATGATCAACATCATTGACGTTTATGAGTCTGACCAGCATGCCGCTTCCGCCGGCCCGTACCGGGAACTGCAATCGATCATCGGTCGGCATCTGAAGACCGGGTGGGTGGGTGGTCGCCAGGTCGACCGATTGGCCCGAGATATGGCCGGGTTGCTGCTGGATCATGGGCGGGAACCGTTCGCGGCCGGGTACTGGGATCGCCTGGGTGAAGACGCCAAGCGCGTACTGGGCCCGGCCGAACCGCTGACCAGTGCCCAGATTGAGCAACGGCTGGGGGCGGCCTACCTGGGTGGCCGAATGATGGATGGCCCGCTCACTTTAGGGCTGGGGCTGGTTGGAGACGAGCAAGGAGAGCTGAACGACAGGCTGTTGATCAAGTTGAACATGGGGGTGGTGCTGGCCAAGGCTCGGGCCGATGAGGTGCTGGCAACGGTTGATGAGGCCCGGTACAACGCGGCACGCCGGCTCCAGAACGGGGAAGTGAGCGATGCCACGGCCAACATCGTTGCGAACGCGTTATCGGCCATTCGCGCTGAGTGCATTCCCTGGTCGTTCCTGGGAGAACGAACCGTCGCCATTACCACCACGCTCAAGGAAGCGATCTCGACTGCGAATAGTCTGGCGGAGGTTCAGCAAGGGGGATTGGTCAGGGCTGCCGAGGAGACCCGAGACCGCTTGCTCAAAGCGTATGAGAGCAAATCTGCCACGGCCATGAATGTCAAAACCTCGCTCGACATCATGGAAGCCATCAAGCGCATTGAGGAACAGCTTGCCCCACAATTTCAAGGAAACGAAGAACAAGCGGAACGGCAGGCAATTCTGATTGCTGGCCAGGTTCTGAGCGATCTTGAGCGGGTGGAACGCGAGCTGGCGGGCCGGTTTTCAGAACTCACCAAGCATGCGAGAGGCGACGAGGCCCTGGTGGAATCTGCGGTGCCAGATGTGGATCGTTTCATGCACAGCCCCGGTCAGTGGGTGACCGTGGCGGCGGAATCAATAACCAAGGCCCGCCAGGTTGGCGGCTTCCTGGGCGCCTGGGTGAACACGGCCAGAAAATCATTCGAGCATGTTTACGTGTTTGGTACCGCTTCGCTGGCTGGCCTGGGAGATCGAGAAACCTTTGTGGTGGTGGCCTCCCGCAAGCCACTTGATGTGAACGAACTCGGCAAACGTGACAGCGATCCCGTGTTTTTCATGGGGTCGATGAGAAGCCAGCCGGCCCCGTATGGCCCAGCCGACCTGTCGGCCGTTGGACTCCGTTCACGCGGGGTAGTGCTGACCGATGATTATGCCCCAGTAGAGAACCTGCTTGCCCCAGTGGCTGATACCCGTGGCCGTGAATAATGGACCCCGTTCCGAGCACTCATAGATCAGGAATGTTTTGATCATGTCTACACCGCCAAGCCCTTCTGCGTCTCAGCCCGCGCCTCAGTCTAGCTGGATCTGGCTGGTTGCCATTGCGCTGGGGGCGATCTGGATGGGGTATCTGGCCTTTTTTGGGCCACGCGGGCGGTTTAGCGCCCGCCAGGTGCCCGAGCTTGCGGCCAGTGGAAACTACGGCCGAGCCGATGCAATCTGGACCCTGCGTGACATGGACGGCAAGCCGGTTGATTTCCAGCAATTTCGCGGTCGCCCCATCTTCTTGAACGTCTGGGCTACCTGGTGCCCCCCGTGCGTGGCAGAGATGCCGTCCATCAACCGACTTGCCAGCAACCCACGCGTCAAGGATGTGGCGTTTCTCTGCGTATCGGTTGAAGAAAATGCGCAGCCTGTGGGCCAATTCGCCAAAGAGCATAGCCTTACGGTTCCGGTTTACCTGGGTGGCGCGGAGGCCCCTCGCGTATTCCAGACCGAGGGGATTCCCGCGACCTTCCTGATTGACCGAGACGGCAATGTGGTGGCCAAGGAGATTGGCTCCCGCAACTGGGACGATGAGAAAGTCATTGCCACGCTCGAAAATTTGGCCAAGTGAGCATTCCGGTCCCGCTGGACCGGAAACCGGACCGACCGGGCGTCCAGGTTCGGTTTCTTGGCAGGCAACTGCATCGCGCGGTAAGGCAACGTCTACCACTCGGCCAAGGCTCAACCCACTTCATGCTGTGAAATTAAAGGGTGGTTTCTTACGATTGTCATTGCAAGAGATTGCCCGAATTCATTCATTCGTAACCGTTCCGCCCCTTTTGGCCCTTCTCGGATCTTTGCGAACATGCCACGTCTTGACCTGATTCGGCTCTTTACACGGCAGTCTTGGCCCGGCCTGGCCCTGGCTCTGATGCTGGGTGCTCACTCGTTTTCTTATGCCCAGCATGAGATTGGCACTTCGGGTTATAGCCCGACGGTCGTTGAAGCCTCGGACGAGGGGGAAAAGGCGATCGCCCGGTTCAAGATTCCAGAAGGGATGGGGCTCTCGCTGTTCGCGGCCGAGCCTCGGCTGGCGCACCCGGTTGCGTTCTCTATCGATCCCAAGGGCCGCATGTATGTGGTGGAAACGTTCCGCCACTCTGACGGGGTCACCGACACGCGTGGCCACATGAACTGGCTGGATGACGACCTGGCCTGCCGCACGGTGGAAGACCGAGTGGCCATGTACCGCAAGTATTTCTCGTCCGAAGAATTCGCCGCGTTCAGCAAGGAACAAGACCGGGTCCGGCTGATCGAAGACCGAGACGGCGACGGCAAGGCCGACTTCGACACGGTGTTTGCCGAGGGGTTCAACCTGCCAGAGACAGGGCTCGGGGCTGGAGTTCTGGCCTGGAAAGACGGCGTTTATTACACCTGCATCCCGGACCTCTGGTGGTTACAAGACACCAAGGGAACCGGTCATGCCGATGTGAAGAAATCTCTGCACCATGGCTACGGGGTCCATGTCGCATTTCTGGGGCATGACCTGCACGGCCTGATCATGGGGCCCGATGGTCGGCTTTACTTCAGTATTGGTGACCGCGGCCTGAATGTAGACACCCTCGACGGCAAGCACCTGGAACTGACCGACATGGGGGCGGTGCTGCGTTGTGAACCGGATGGCACCAACCTGGAAATCTTCCACCAGGGCTTGCGCAACCCGCAGGAACTGGCGTTTGATGAGCTGGGGAACCTGTTCACGGTTGATAACAACTCAGACGGTGGCGATAAGGCCCGACTCGTTCACCTGGTACCAGGTGGCGATAGCGGTTGGCGGATCGGCTGGCAGTTCATTGAGCAGCCGAACTCTCGGGGGCCCTGGAACGCCGAGAAGATGTGGCAGCCCAGGAACGACGAACAGCCTGCCTACCTGCTTCCACCCCTGCTGAATATGGCCGATGGCCCCTCGGGGCTTGCCTATAACCCGGGCACCGCGCTCCGCGACAAAGACCGGGGCCGGTTCTTCCTGGCCGACTTCCGCGGCTCCAGCAGCGCCAGCGGTATCCGCTCGTTCTCGCTCAAACCCAGTGGGGCGTCTTTCGAGCTGGCCGATCAGGATCAGTTTGTCTGGGGCATGTGTGTGACCGACGTCGGCTTTGGCCCAGACGGTGCTCTGTACATGACAGACTGGGTTGAGGGCTGGAACAAGAGCGGGAAGGGGCGGGTTTACAAGCTCGATGCGCCTGGTGCCGCCGCTGAACCGAAACGAGCCGAGGTCAAACAACTGATCGCCACTGGCTTCAGCGCTCGGACTCCAGACGAACTCGGCCAGTTGATGGACCATGATGATTACCGGGTTCGCCAAGGGGCCCAGTATGAGCTGGCGGAACGGGTTACCCGGGTACTGGTGGGTGGCCAGTTTCAAACTGCGGCCGCCATTACCGCGGACCCAGCGTTGAACCAGCTTGCCTCGCTGCTTCTAAGCCAGAAATCGTCTGTGCGTGCTCGCCGCCATGCCGTCTGGGCGGCTGGTCAGGTGGCTAGAAAGGATTCGCGGATCGTGTCCTGGCTGGCCGACCCGCTGGTTAATGGTTCTGGCGATGTCGAGTTCCGGATGCAGTTAACCCACACCCTGACAGACTTGCTGCGTTCCAACCCAGGCATTGCTCAATTGCCCAAGGTTGCTCAGGCACTTGTCCGTGGCGTGAAGGATGAAGATCCCCAGGTTCGCTTCTGGGCCGCGCTTGGCCTGGGAACGCTTGGCACTGAAGAAGCCGCCACCCTGCTCACCAATCTGCTGGCCGAGAACAACGACAAGGACCTGTATCTCCGGCATGCCGGCGTGATCGGGCTGGCCAGCCTGGGTAACCGGTTGCCAGGGGTTGCCAGTGGCCTCAAGGCCGACGCCTCATCAGCCACCCGGCTGGGTGCGTTGCTGGCCCTGCGGCGGCAAGGTTCGGCCGAGGTGGCTCGCTACCTGACGGATGCCGATCCGAAAATCGTTCTGGAGGCAGCCCGCGCCATCAATGACGTTCCCATTGCCGCGGCATTCCCTCAGCTCGCTGCGCTGGAACTGGGTGCCAAGCCACCGGCCCCGCTGGCACGCCGGGTGTTGAATGCAAACCTGATTCTGGGAGATGCCGCAGCGGCCGGCCGCTTGGCCAAGCTGGCAACTCGAACCGACGTGGATGAAGCGATCCGTGCCGAGGCCGTAGACATTCTGGCTGCCTGGTCGAAGCCATCTGGGCGAGACCGGGTGGTTGGCGTGTGGCGACCCATTGCCGAGCGCTCAGCCGATCCCGCGCGGGCCGAACTGGCCAAGGTCTACGGTCAATTGCTGCCAGATTCAGATGGCATTGCCGAGTCGACCGCCCGCGCGTTGGCCGCGCTTAAGCTGCATGACGGAGAGCCCGCTCTTGCCGAGCTGGCCAAGGCCGAAGGGAAGCCTTCCCGGGTTCGCAATGCCGCGCTGCGGGCCATTGCCAGCCTGAAGCCTGCGACGTTGCTTGAAACCGTGAAGGCGGCCGCCAGTTCTGGCACGCCCGAGGTTCGTTCCACGGCCATTGACATTCTGGCGGCCGAGAGCCCGGCCGATGCCATTCCCGCGCTCAGTTCCATTCTGGATACTGGCTCGACGGCCGAACAGAAGACCGCCTTGGACACGTTGGGCAAGCTGTCCGCCCCAGAGGCAGGCGCTCTGCTGGGTGCCTGGTTAGACCGGCTGAACGACGGCAAGGTTGCTCCTGAACTCCGGCTGGAGTTGATGGAAGCCACGACCGGGCGTGCCGAGCCCGTCGTCAAGGATAAGGTCGAGGCAATTCTGGCGGCCCGGGGCCAGGATGATCCGTTGGCCGCTTATCGAGATTGCCTGACCGGCGGGAACTCGGGTCAGGGGTCCCAGGTTTTCTACAGTAAGTCCGAGGTTTACTGTCAGCGTTGCCACAAGGTCAACGGTAACGGTGGCGAGGTTGGTCCTGAGCTGACCGACATTGGCAAGAAGAAGGACCGCGAGTACCTGCTTCAGTCAATCGTGGTGCCCAATCATGCGATTGCCGAAGGGTTTGAAACGCGCGTGCTGGCCTTGAAAGATGGCACGATTGTGGCCGGCGTTGTCAAGAAAGACGACGGCAACACCCTGACGCTTATGACCCCCGAGGCCAAGACGATTGAGGTCGAGCGGGCCCAGGTTGATGAAGAGCGCCGGGGCGATTCCGCCATGCCAGCCGACCTTGTCAACAAAATGTCCAAGCGCGAGTTGCGTGACCTGGTTGAGTTCCTGGCCACCCCGCGCTGAGCTTGACCTGGTTCCTGGCTTTCACGCAATCGCAAACAAGCACAAGGGAGTCACTCTCCCTTGTGCTTGTTGATGTTTTAAACCATGGCAACCACAGCGTGCAGAAACTGGATGGGCTGAGGAATGTGGAATGCTTCTCCCGCACCCTGCGCGGGAGAAGGGGCGAATCTTAACGCAGGCAGTGCTGTTCAGGCGATGGCGGGTTCGGTGCCGGCAGCCGCTTCCGCTGCAACGCGGGCTTTGGCTTTGCGCAGGGCCACCAGTCCAGCAGCGCCACTGGCGAGCAGGCCCATGGCCATGGTGCCCGGCTCTGGCACGGCGGCGGTTGACGTCGTCTGGCCGGCGGTGATCGTATCGCCATTGGTGGCGTAAGCGTAAGCGAGAACGCTGAATGAAGTATCGCTGTTCACTTTCACTTGAATCCAGCCCTTGGCCTGCATGATTGAGTTATAGAATCCCACAAAACCGCTTTGGCTACTCCCGAAATTTCCAGCCACAGCGCCACTACTCTTTCGGAAGGATGCATACCGCCAACTATTGCCTGTGATCGCGTCACCGTATGCTAGATTTTTGGCTAAACCGCCACCGGCTGTGATGAATTTCTGTGCTACTGCAGTTTGCCCCAGTGAGAGAAAGCCGCCAGCTGCTGCCATTCTAAACTTCTGGTTTGTGGATTTGAATGTGACCGTGATCGTCTGCTGGTTGCCGGCGGTGACTGTCTTTACGGTCGAGAAGGCCTCATAAACAATACCTGCATCGGCCTGGGTGGTGGCGGCCATGGCAGCGCCACCGGCCACTGCGAACAGCTTCCAGTTGCCAAGTTTCTGATTCCACGCTGCCTTTTGTGCGTTGCTGGTGCCGCGATCACACGAATCTTTGGTCAAGATACGCTCCAAAGAAACAGAGATTCCAGGGAAAAGCTGATCAATCACATCATCTGTCGCGGGGAAAGCGGCAAAAATGATCATACTTGATCCTCTCCTATTCCTGAAGTCAATACGCTTTCAGGAAATCTCTTCCGCCTCCAAAAAACCTTGATTTCAAGGTGTAAGCGATGGGTTGCTCTGTACGGCGCTTTCGAGCCAGTATGCGTTGTGTTACGCCAATCTGGTTTCACTTTTACGCTCGTTCAGAAAACCAATCGCTGAGTCATTCCCCAGGGGAAAATCGACCCCTTACGGGTAGTTCCGAGGTAACCGTCGCTAATGCTCTTTGAAGTTGCGATTTTGGGATCAAAGCCCGTAAAATCGCAGTCGACGCTCCTGAACATGGTTTAGCGTTGCGTTGCACACGGCCTGGTCAAACGGTTGACCGAGATACAAACCCGAAGCGCCAGCTTTCAAGTTGCGCTTCGGGCTCTAAAATAAGCTACCACACATGCAATGCTGGCCCAGTACCTGGAACCGAAGGCCTAGAAGCCGACCACACTTGAGGCGCGGGCGAATAACCGCTTCTCCCGCACTGCGGGAGAAGGTGGCCGAAGGCCGGATGAGGGCGACCGGGCCGGGATTATGAGCGCCGACCACGAGTGTAACAACGCACGCGTTCTCCAACCCGGAGGGCGAACCAAACGTGAGGCAAGGGCTCGTATTCGGAGAAGCATCCCTCGTTCACACGCTTTGAAGTTGCGCTTTTCTGGGGGCTACTCACGCACTACCCCTGAAAAAGAGATATTCACATACCAATTGAGCCAAATTCAGAATCATCGAGATCCGACAGTTTCCGTCCTGTAATGACGGTACTGTCAGCCTAGAAATGCGAACTCCTGATAAAGTCGCTCGGCTCCTGCGAGCCGTGAATCGTATTCACAACGGCCTATGCTTGAGGGAGTAAGGCCTCGACTCGGAGAGTCGAGCGACTTTGCCAGAACCGCCCCTACAGGGCGTGTGGAACCGGGCCTTCAGCCCGAAAAACAGCCCAGTACCGATTGTTTGAGGGACTTCCCAATAGTGTTCGGCCCCAAAGTTGCCGCAACGCGAAAACCGGAAAACTCGAATTGCTGCAGTCTTCTTGGGCGTGAAGATTGGTGGCAATTCTCAATTGTAGACCTTATTTCTCAGCAACCACTGCGCAGCAGCGAACGCCGCGGGTTTCTGGGGCCAACCGCGGGTATTAAGCGGGCACGGGTTTTAGATTTTTGATGTGGTTGATTAACTCCTCAAAGGTCGCCCAGCCCATGAAATACAGGCAGATCATTTCATAGGTTCGCAACGTTGGCTTGCGGCCTGTCCACAGGCTGATAAGCAGGCAGGCGATGATCGCGCAATACGCCTGAATTTCGACTCCTTTCTGTTGTGTACTCAGAATATGCCGGCAACCCAAAACATGCTTGAAGAAGCGGAAGAACAATTCCACCGTCCAGCGATGGCGGTAGATATCGGCAACGACCTCTGCTGGCACGTCGAGTAGATTGGTGGCGATTCTGAGCACGCCATCACTAGGCGAACCAGCCGTATCTCCCTTGCGTCCGCCACGCTTGGTGTGCGGTTCGGTTTTGACAAAGATCACCCGTACCAGGTGATTGGCGCGGCCACCTTCTTTGTGGCCTTTGCCCATATTTACCACGACATCACGAAGCACTCCGGCTACTGCTGCCGTTGGCGATACTGGTCGTTCTTCGACGACGTCTTCAAGGTTGCTATTGTCACGGATTCGGCAGACGTAGCTACTCCCGGCTGTAACGATATCGTTCCAGAGCGCAAATTGGCCATACCAGCGATCCATCACGTAGCAATGGTCGGGTTTAAGGCTATTGCGCAGGCGGTTTTTCTCATCGTTATGGCCGCTGTTACATCCAGGCGTAACCTCGATCTTTACTGGGACATGGCGATCAATGTCAAAGTGAGTGTGTAGCCTCCAGGCACTATGCGAATCGCCGTTGCGGTCCTTCAAGAACGCGGCCTTGGCGATGGATTGGAGCGTTTTCACAACGCTTCCATCGACGGCGGTCAAGACATGTTTAAGGGTTCCAGCGCGCACATCGCGAACAGGTTGCACTTGGTCGGCAAGAGCCTCAATGATGCCCAGGAGGCGGTCAGGGTCAAACACCTGCACGGCCTCAGAAAGCGAGCCCAAGGATGCACGGCCACAGCCAAGCTTTCGCTGCACGTGCTCAAGTTCACTGGCTCGCTAGAGAGACCGAAGGGAGCGAAGCACGGGATTGAACATGAATACCAGGACGAGCAGGCAGTACTGATCATAGTGCAGGTTGCGGTTGCCAGTCTTATCACGTTGGCAGCCGTCATAGTGAAGATGCTCAAGCATCGGCAAGAGCATTTCAATGTACTTTAGCCCTTGAATGCCAGGCTTTTTTCCGAGGCTTGGGTGTTGGCTTGGCCACGAGTACGATCCTGCCATGTTGACAGTGTGATCAACCTGGTGGGGTGTCGGGCGCAAATCTTGTGCCAATTGGTATTGGATTCCAGGAGAACTCGCTGGCGGTGAGGATGCGAACTCCTTTCCCAGTTCCCCCAGTTTATCGCAACGTGTGGTAGTTCCCTGTTTTTCCAAAGAGCATATTTCGTGCCGAACACTATTGGGGACTTCCCTAAAGGTTTATATTTTCACAAAAAATCTCACTCGCTTACGAGTAGGACTGTGGAGGAGGGAGCCCACCTCTGTTGCTGAGATGGTTTCTGGCTCCCAAGAAGCGCAACTTCAAAGCTCACACGTCGGGCTCATATTTCCGGCGTTTTGCCCAGCAAAACCCCAGGAATCGCAACTTCAAAGCTCACGCTCCAGGCTCTGTTCCGACCCCGACCCGCATGCTCTCGCGGTTTGGTCTTTGGACCACCATTCCACGGCTCGCGACCGCCGTTTCCAAGCCTTCTGACGGAATTCGGCGGAATGGTTCCCATAATTGGTGGATCTGGTACCAACCCTGGGGGTGTAGCACCGTTGGGCACCGCCGTATAATGGTAATTATGGTCAAGGTGGATGTATCGCCCACAACTTTGGTTCCGGGTGGAACGGGCAGAACTCTGCACGTCTGGCCTTGTCCCGAATTCGGTACCACGGTAGGAGAGACAGTCATGGGCACAGCATTGAAACCCGAAGACCTGGTGTCATTTCGCAAGAAGTTGCTTGCGTTGCGGGCCAGACTTCAGGGCGACCTGAGCCAGATGGGCGAATCTGCCTTCCAGGGAGACGGCCAAGGGATGAGCGGGAATCTGTCGAACGTGCCCACGCACCTGGCCGACCTCGGAAGCGAAACGTTTGAACAAGATCTCACACTGGGGCTGATTGAGACTGAGCAAGCGACCCTGGCCGAAGTGGATAGGGCCCTGGACCGCATTGAGACCGGTCTGTTTGGAAAATGCCACCGCTGTGGCGGAGCCATTACCAAGGCCCGGCTCGAAGCGATTCCCCAGGCGGATACCTGCCTGCCGTGTGCTGTAAAGGAGGAGACTCACTGATGTCCGCTGCCGTACCCCTGAGCCGGTGGATCTTGTTCCTGGGTGTTGCACTGGCGGGTGCGGCATTTGACCTTGGAACCAAACAGTTTGTCTTCTCAAGGATGGTCCGGGGGCAGGTTCGCCCCGTGATCAACAACTTCCTGGAAATTCAGCTCACGCACAACACCGGTGCGCTTTGGGGCTTAGGCGGAAATATCCAGCACAGCAGTTTGATTTTTGCGGGGCTCTCCATCGTGGCCGGGCTGGCCATTCTTTACTGGCTGTTTGTGCGCGGTGCTGCCCGAGATTGGTGGCTAACCCTGGCGCTGGGGTTGGTAATGGCCGGCGCGATCGGGAACTGTTATGACCGTCTGGTGTTTGGCTATGTTCGTGATTTCGTGCACTTCCACATCGACCCCGTGTTTGATTGCGCGATCTTCAACTTCGCAGACAACATGCTGCTGATTGGCGCTGGACTGCTGATGATCTTGGCCTTCCGACCAGATCCGGAAGTTTCAGGATCAGTGGCCGAATCGGGCGAATCTCGTTCTGCTGTACCAGCGGAACTCTGAGGCTGGCTGGCGACCCAGGGCGAGAAGAAAAGAGGTCGCCCTCAAATCGCGTGAGCTCTTGAGTTTGCACAAGTGTGAACTTGCCGGGGAGCCGCGCAGACGCATGACGATGGCGTTCATGAAGTCCCTAGTGGAGCCCGACCCAGCGTGCGACAACACGCCCACGTTTCGCCCCTGGTGGGCTCCAGGCTTGGGCCTTGAAGCCGCTTACGTCCATGCCTGAGGGCGGTTTGTGTACCGCTCCGACGGTCAATCAGGCGTCGTAGTACAAAACAAACTCGTAGGGGTGGGGCCGGGTTCGGATGGCCTCAACCTCGTACTCTTTCTTGTACCAGATCCAGGTGTCGATCACGTCTTTGGTAAAAACGTCGCCGCGAAGCAAGAATTCGTGGTCGGCCCGGAGCGCATCGAGGCTTTCCTCAAGAGACCTGGGCGTGCCGGGCACGTTCTCAAGTTCTTCGGGTTGCAGGTCATAAATGTCTTTATCAAGCGGATCGCCGGGGCTGTGGCGGCTCTGGATGCCGTCAATGGCGGCCATGAGCATGGCCGAGAACAGCAGGTAGGGATTGGCGGCCGCGTCTGGAACCCGGAATTCAATCCGGCGGCTCTGGGGGCTAGGGCTGTAAACCGGCACCCGGATCACGGCCGATCGGTTCCGGCGGCTGTAGGCCAGCTTGGTGGGGGCCTCGTAGCCGGGAATCAGCCGTTTGTAGCTATTGGTGGTGGCGTTGGCAAATGCGCACAGGGCTGGGGCATGCTTGATCAGGCCGCCGATGGCGTAGAGCCCGAGATCGCTCAAGCCTGCGTAGTTCGGGCCGGCCAGCAGCGGTTCGTCGCCACGCCAAAGCGTGAAGTGGGTGTGCATGCCAGAGCCGTTATCTCCGTGGAGCGGCTTGGGCATGAAGGTCACGGTCTTCCCGCGTCTGAATGCGATATTCCGGATGATCGACTTGGCCAGCATCACCTGGTCTGCCGCAACCACCAGCGATTGATCGACCAGGTCGATCTCACACTGGCCGCCGGTGGCCACTTCGTGGTGGTGGCTGGCGGTCTGGATGCCGCACTCGTGCATCATCCTGGCCATTTCCGAGCGTAGATCGGCCAAACGATC
Source organism: uncultured Planctomycetales bacterium (assembly GCA_903926465.1). Lineage (GTDB taxonomy): Bacteria > Planctomycetota > Planctomycetia > Isosphaerales > Isosphaeraceae > CAIYJE01. Next base: position 3,092 of record CAIYJE010000158.1, on the reverse strand, counting down.
GGTAGGCGGCATGGGGAAGTACCCCATGCCCGAGCGGGCTTTGTAACCCAGGTTGGGGTTTTCCGCACGGCCACGGTTCCAGGCTCCCTCCTCGGAATCGAGGTGGTAGAACGCCTGATGTCCGTTCTGGTCAAACCGGGCGTCATCAAATACGAAGAATTCGAGTTCCGGGGCTATCCGACAGGTATCGGCAATACCGGTCGAGCGCAGGTAGTTGGCGGCCTTGCGGGCGATATTGCGGGGATCGCGGGTGTAATCTTCGTGGGTGATCGGGTCATGGATATTGCAGATCATCGCCAGCGTGGGCTGGGCGCTGAACGGCTCAACAAGGGCCGTTTCGGCCTGTGGAACCACGAGCAGGTCGGCCTCATTGATGGCCCGCCAACCCACCACGCTCGATCCATCAAAACCGATCCCTTCTTCGAAGGTGTCTTCGGTGAGGGCTTCGGCTGGAATCGAAAAATGCTGCCAGACGCCGGGGAAGTCCATGAACCGCAGGTCGACCGTGGTCACTTCCCGCTGCCGGACAAGAGCCAGAACCTCTTTGGGGGTCACGCGCCGTCATTCCTTTCCAGGCCCGACTTTTTCAGGATCGTCGACCCAGCGATCCCGTAAAACCGGCCCAGTGTTCTAGCCTGTCAACCGTAGGCCGTGAAGAGCCTCACCCCAGGCTCAAGCACAACAACTCTTCTAACGCTTCATTGTGGCGTTTCTTGCCGGATCGGGCAACTCCCTGGCCCGGTTCGTTCATCAGATCGTGCATTCCCAGAGGAGAAACCTGCGTATCCGTTGAGCAGAATTTCGCGTCAGGCGTGGCTCTGAGCTTGGGCCAGGGGCCCAGCATCTGCACACCGAACCGATGGTAAGCGGTTTGGGTTAATCGAATCCCATTCCTTCAGCTGAGCTTGGCGAACCACTGAAAACTGGCCACGATGAACTTTAAGGATTCGGCCGGAGTTCCAGCAACGTGGTTCCTGAACCTGGGGTCTATTCATGCCGCGTTACGTAATTTTGGAGCATTTCTGGAACGGGACACACTGGGATTTGATGCTCGAAGCCGGTGGAATACTGAAGACCTGGGCGCTGGAAGCATGGCCTGGTCCAACCTCAGGCTGGATCCAGGCCCGCCGCCTGGCCGACCATCGGCCCGTTTACCTGGAATACGAGGGGCCAGTCTCGGGTGACCGGGGGATGGTCAAACGCGTCGATTCCGGTATTTTTCAATGGATTGAAGAGCATCCAGACCGGCTGCTGGTCAGGCTGGATGGAACTTTGCTGCGCGGCATGGCCGACCTGGAGATTGATCCGGAGAGCCATCAAGGCTGGCGATTCAGAATGCGGGCCTCAGGCTGATTGGCTTCAGTCGCGATTTTCAACGACTGGCGGATGTCGATTCTTTGGTCGTCGATCGGCCGGCCAGCCGCAGCCAGCCATCGGCCACTTGCAGGTCTTCCAGCACCACGGGTTGGCTACCTTCGGAATTCGTGAGCTGAATGGTGGCCACGGGCGAGTCTCCGTCCTTGCTCCAGCTCACGCTCAGGCCAATTTTCTTGGCTTGTTCGGTCAGGCGGCTCTTGATCATCTCAAACGGGAGAGGAACTGCGCCGGCACGCATTTTTTCAAAGGTCAGGGCCAGTTCATTTGGGGCCGTCATGCGGGCCGAGGCCACCGCCCAGACCACCGGTTCCACGGTTCCTGTGTCGAGCTGGAACGCCAGGGTAACCCGGTCGGTTTCCAGGCGAACACGCGGTTCGCTGACACCGTTTGGAATCTGATCTGCAAATTCTTGCTTCAGGTCGCCGGCCAGCCAAGAGTTAATCTCGGCGGCTGTGAAGACGGCTTCCCATTTCGGCTCGTTGGCAATGTCATTCCGAAGCTGAACGCTGTGTGAGACAAACTCCAGCGATGTCTGGTGCTGCCGGTCGGCATCGACCGAGATCAGCGATTCATAAAACTCGGGGCGATGCTTCAACCCTGTCCAGATCGATACCCCCAACCCACCCACCGCCAGCGCAAACAGCGCCGCCACCACCAGCCATTTTCGAAAGGATCGACGCATTCCAGACCCCTCTGCTGACCGGCCTCGCCGCCAATGTCCCCGGTTGGATCGAACCGGCGGCAATTCCGCGAGCGAACGATATGCCAGCCGATCCGCTCCGTCAATTGCGATCCCAGTTCATGACGAAATGCATGCATTGAGTTTGGCCCGTTGGCTCGGCCTGGGTTGCTCATAATAATTGGGCTCACTGCTTGGAAACGCTGCGGTTGAGCCTGGGATATCCTGTGGGGTGTTGCAAGCGTTTCTTTGGCTTCAGCCGGTTGACCGGACTGGCCCTGGGTTGCCGCGATCGCTGGGGATCGGGCCGTGCCGGGTCTTGAAAATTGCCAGTTCTGGAATTGATTGGCTGAGCCGTTTGCATTTTTTGTTGCGAACAGAATCTGTCCGGATAACTCCGAAGGTATCAAGTTGGTCAACGTGGTCTTACCCGAGTTAAGAATGCCACAGCCATCAGCGCCGGTGACTTTTCCTTGGGCCACTCAGATACCAGATAGATTCGCCGTGACCCAGGTGTAAATCTGAAACACGCGGCTAGTGCTTAGTCACGGCTTAGATTTGGGGTAGACGCTCTTGAGTTTGGTGCGAGCGTCATCGACTTTCCTTTGCCAGTCTACACCACGCTGTCTGCCATTCGCATCCGTTGACCAGGCTGACGTTTCCTGCTCCAGCGTGGCAATATCAGGAAACCGCCGCCTCGATAGACATTGCCGTGTCAGTGAACTCAGTTCGTTCTCGGTAATGTTCAGCCAACTGCCATGCTTGGGTGTATGGCGAAACTCGATCCGACGTACCAGATTACGAGCCCGCTCCGCCTCGAACGCCTCATAGAATGTGCCTTTCGTATGCGTGTTCAGGTTGTCGCATACCAGAATGACCCTCTCACATGCCGCATACCTCCCTTCGAGGAGACGCGCCATTTCAACAGCCCAGTCAACCTTCGTCTTGGTGGCTCGAACCGAGACTTCAGGCCAACCAGCCAACGGTTCGGTGAACATGAAGATATTCGCTGTCCCTGCACGTTCGTATTCGTAGT
>CAIYJE010000157.1 GCA_903926465.1 uncultured Planctomycetales bacterium | reverse complement strand
GACGACTTGTAACTCATCCCGCTCATGATCGGTCAATCGTACGACGTAAAGCTTCTTCATGGCACACCTCCTTGTGCCATGAAGAATCGACGGTTTACCCGAGTTTGACAACCCGACATTTTAGCTGTGCCAAAGCACTAGGGTAAATCAGGCACGCCTTCCGGGAGTGCCGTTTGGATCTGAATTTCCGCACGATCTTCCATTGAGGAGGTAGAGAACATGCCCGATACCAAGCAGGCCGCGGCGCTGGAGCATCATCACCAGGGGGCCGCGCATCATACGATTGCGGCCCACCATCACATGGAAGCGCTCCACCACCACCAGCAGGGAGAGCATGAGTTGGCGAAGAAGCACGCCGTGGCCGCTGCGGAACACAGCACCCTGGCCCACAAGCACACCACCGAAGCGCACACCCATTCCACCAAGTGAGCGCGCGCCGATGCGGCCGACCTTCCGGGGCTCTCCCAGCCGTGAAGTCTGCCCGTTGTGAGTGAGCGCCGGCCTCTCGGGATGCTGGCGGAACTGGAATCTCAGGACGCTGGTCTCCGGGGCTCGGAAGACCAAGACGTCCCAGGTTCCAGTCTCGCCGGCCTCCTGAGGGTCGGTGAATGGTTGGCGTAGGTGCCGCAATGGGAGACAGGTCCCCCCTGCAAAGGGCCTTGAACCTGCCCCCATGGCATGCCGTCGATGCTGGAACCGCGCACCCGATCCGGCTTACGCCTGGCCGTTGGTCTGGGTTTCGTCCAGCGCCTGGGTGGTAATGATGGTGGTGCCATCATCGGCGTACGTGGTAATGGCCGCGCGGGTGGTAACCACCTTCTTGAAGAAGCGGCGGTACAGCATCACCAGGGCTTCCCTGAACAGCACCGGAGAGCCGGTGGGTGGGGTCAGCGGGATGGCGTCCAGCCCGGTGGCGGCCAGGCTGTAGCCGGTTTTGTCAGTGGCGGTCAGGCTGCGGCTGGCCGAGCCCCAGACCTTGTCGGCCGCCGATTGCGCCAGAATGGTGCTATCAATGGCCCCGGGCGCAAACACCCCGGTGGTGATGCTTCCAGGCGCAAACGTGGCGGCACTCAGAGCGCCGCTGGCCAGGCTGGTGTTGTTGATCGCCCCGGCCGTGAACGTGCCAGAGGAAATGGCGCCGGTGGCCAGGCCGAAGCCGGCCTTGTCGGTTACGGATCGGCTGGCCGAGTTCCAGACCTTGTCGGCCGCGGATTGGGCCAAGGCGTTGCCGTCAACAGCCCCGGTGGCAAACAGTCCGTTGGTAATGGCCCCAGGCGCAAACGTGGCGGTGCTCAGGGTGCCGTTGGCCAGGGTGGTGTTGCTAATGGCCCCGGCCGTGAACGTGCCATTAGAAATGGCCCCGGCGGCCAGGCTGTAGCCGGTCTTGTCGGTGAGTGCGCGCGTGACCGTACCCCACACTTTATCGGCGGCCGACTGGGCGAAGGCGTTGCTGTCCATGGCCCCGGCGGCAAACGCACCTGGTGTTACGGCGCCCACGGCGAACGATCCCGCCGTGATGGCGGCGGTGCCCAGAATGGTGCCGGTTTTGTCCAGGTTCCGGTTCACGGTCACCGGGGCCCGCAGGTTGTAGGTTACGGGCAATGACGGGGTGGCGGTGGGCCAGGTCACGGTGGCAAGCTGGGTGGCCGCGTTGTACGCGCTAATGTACGCACGCTGGCCAGACCCGGTGGTGGCAGACACCACTTCCACTTCCCAGTTGGTCAGGTTGTTGGCGGTCCGTTTGTCATTGGTGGGCAGGTCGAGCGTGATTGAGGTTGAGCTTACGGCCTGCGCAGACCCCTCGGCGATGGCTGCCGGCACGCCGGCCACATACGCCACGTTCACGCTGCGCACCCCTTGCACGCCCGGCACCACTTGTAACACCACCTCCGAGTCATCCACGCCGATGGCCGTGGCCCGGGCAATCAGCGGGCCGGCGGTGCCGGTGTCAATGGCGGTGAGGTCAAAGTAATACCAGCCGTACGAGCTGCCGGGGGTCTCGGTGGCCGAGGCGGCCCCCACGCTGGGGTTGGCAAACCCGGTGTGGTTCTTGTTCACGGTCACCGCCAGGGTTTTGCCGGTGGCGGGGGTCACGTGGTCGGACGAGAGATACGCCTTGAACGTCAGGCGATAGGTTGAACCCTGAGAAATGTCAACTTGCGGCATGAGATCAGAACTCCGTGAAAATCCGGGAGAAAGGAGCGCCTGAGAACGTGGAAGGCGGGGGGGGCGTGGTCCCCTTACCGTCGTCGATACTGTCAAACAGGGGGCCAATGGCCGGAATTTGGGTGGGGCTGGTGTTCCAGGCTCCACCGGTGCGGGTGGCCAGGCCGGGGGCTAAACCAGGGGCATAGCCCAGTTGTTCCGCCATGGCGGCCGACGGCAGGGTGACAGCGCGGGCGGTGAGGTTGTTGGTATTGCGGGCCAGCACCGAGAGGTAATACGTGTTCCCAGGCTGCAAAAGCACGGAGCCAGGGAAAAACACCCGGCTGATGGCCAGGCTGCTGGATCGGACCCAGTTGCCCAGCATCACCTGCTCGCTGAGCAGGGTGGTGCCGTTGTACAAACGGATGGCGTGATCTGCACCATTGAGTGGTGTGAACAGGTGCCACACCCCCACGCAGCTTGCCGAGAAGGGACATGTGAAGGCCAGGGCGAATTCACTGGGCGAAGTGCCCGAGTTGAAGGTGGCGCTGGTGGCCGCGCCCGAGAGCGGGTAAGAGCCCAGTTCCGGGTAGGTGCCATCGCCGTAGCCCACACTGAAGGCACCTGGATAGGCACGGCTGTTCTTGGTCCAGGTGCGGCTGCTGTTACTGTACTTGGACTGGTAGGGGAAGCCGGTGGGGTTACCCGCGCCCCAGCCGGTAAGGTAATAATTGCCGGCCGTGCTGTTGAACTCACACACCACGGCCGCCAGGTCTCCGGCGGTGGCAGTGGCCGGCGTTTTCAGAGTGACCTCGGAAAACGTGTTGGCCGTGGGTGTGAAGGTGTTGTACGCCGAGCCGCCGTACGCCGTGGTGGTGGGGTTGCCGGCGGTATCCACCGTGTACAGACCCAGGCGAGACACGATGGGCGTTTGCGCCGTGCCAATCCGCACGCCAACTTTGGAAATGCTTCCAGTTTTCGGCACCTGGAACACAAACCCAAAACGCGCGCCTGTAGAGCTAATTTGCCAGGCGCTGTTGGTATCGGCCGCTTGGGCGGCCACGAACAGGTTTGGGTCGCCCAGCCAGAGCCGACCCGCGGAAACCAGTGCCATGATGTTCAGATTCCTGTAAGCCGGAAGGCCGTGGATCCATGGTTAAACTTCACCATGTACACCGTGGGCCCCCCTGTTGACGGTGTGAGCACGCGGTTATCGGTTACGCCAAAGTAGCCCAGGCCGCTGTTGTCAATGGCCGGCACGCTGGTGTCTGTGGCGGTGTAAGCCACGGCAAACGCCTTGAAGCAACTGGCCGCGTCATAAAACGGGCCCCACACTCCTTCCTGTCGGGCTCTGAGGGTTTGCCACACCGAATCAAACGTGCTTCCCACGCCACTGGCCAGCGCCCAGTCTGGCATGGCGTAGGAACCCTGGTTAAACACCGGGTCTGCGGTCAGCGCCACGCTATGAACGTCTCGGCCGGCCGCCTGCCAGGCGCTAAAGCTTCTGCCACTCACGTCTGGCCAGGAAAATGCCGTGGCCTGGGTGCTAATCTCCAGCGCGTTCTTGTCCCAGTCCACCTGGTTGCCAAGCACGGCCGGCACCGTGGCAATGCCATTGTTCTGCCAGTTGGCCTGCAGGTTCAGCACGCTGGTTTGTAACGGGTTCCCCAGGTAATCCACGCCGGTGCCAGCGCGGTTTGCCAGCAGGTTGTTGCGCACCTGAAGCTTATTGGGCACCGGCACCCGCAGCCCCAGAAACACCGAGCCGGCATCCACAAACGTGCCGTGTCGCACCCCAAAATAGCTGTGGCCGTAGGTGTATTCATTGCAGTTGAGCGCGGTAACCCCGGTGTAGTTCTGGCTGGGCACCCGGTTCTCTAGCGAGCCGTGGCTCTTGAGCACCAGGTTGAAGTCATGCAGCAGGCCAGGCAGGTGAGACGGCGGGGTGGACAGGCTGAAGTTGTAGAGCCCCTGCCCCGTGAACAGGTTCTTGTACACCGTGCCGCCGCCCAGCATGTTAGAGCCGTGGGTGTTCTCAGCAAACACGTTGTAAGCAAACACGCCCCCGCCGCGCTGCTGCAAACCCACCGAGCCGGCCCTGAGCACGTAACAGCCGTGGGTCACAATGTCGCGACACATGCCCGAAAGATACAGGTTGTGACAGTACACATCGTTATAAGTTGCCGTGTCATCATGCCAGTTCCAGCCGTTCTTATCGAACGTTGATTGAGAGAACAGCCAGTCTCCGCAGTGGGCCAGGTAGATGCCCTGAATATGCCCGGCGGTGTCCCAGTACCCCATGGGCAAGAACGCAATTCGGGTGCTCAGGTCTACCGTGGGCAAGGCGGGAGACACGGTGGCCGTGCGGTTGGCCGCGTTATAGGCCGACACGGTGTAAACCGTGGCACCCGCGCCGGTGCCGGCCAAAATCTGGAACTGCTGCCCGGTGGGGTCGAGCGAAAGCGCCACCCCGGCCCTGGTAAAGGTGTTGCTCCAGGGCGTGCTCACATTCCAGTAGCTGCCATTGGAATCTCCATGGGTGGTCAGCGTTTTGGTTTCACTCAGCGTGCCTTCGGTGGCCGTGACTTTCCAGTTGGTAATCCGCCACCGCCCCGAGGGGCTGAAGAACCGGACAAACGTCTGGCCGGGGATGATCAGGTTGGACCCGCTAGAGGCGTACCCCGCCCAGGGGTTCATGAACCGGTCTGGCAGCACCAACGACGTGCCGCCGGAACCCACATCCGCAGAGGTGTTTATGGGTGAGCCGTGCACGCTGTGAACCGTGGTCCTGTGCATCAGGTTGCCCACGGGGGCCACTTTCATCGGTACGCCGTAGGTGCCTACCAGGCAAACGTTCTGGAACTCGCAATCACTGATCACCACAAAATCTTCGAAGGTGGTGGTGGGCCACACCGGGAAGGTGTTGGGGTACAGGGGGTCGGCCCTGAAGGCCAGGCCGCGAAAATAGATGTAGGGCCGGTCGCCGTTGCCCACGGTGGTGCCGGTGGTGTCTGTGAATTGCTGCCAGAGGACGGCGGTGGCGTCCAGGTTCTTGGTGGTCATGTCATAGTAGGGATCACTCACGGTAATCACCGGGCGCGTGCCAGGATCTGTCCCGTAACTGGGGTTCCAGTAACTTTCAAACAGCGTGGGAGTGCTGAGCCCGGTCCCCCAGTACGCGCGGTTCCAGGTGTCGGCCGGCCAAGTATCTCCGCGCAAGAAGCGAAACCGCACGTTCTTCCCGCTGGCGGTCTGGCTTATGGCGTAGCCCATCGTTTTGTAGGGGTTGGTCAGCGTGCCGTTGCCCACGGCGTTCGTTCCCTGGCTGTAGCTGATGTAGACCGTGCGGGTGTAGCTGAACGTCCCGCTGGTGGCCGTGGCATTTTCCGGCGTAGCCAGGAAGCCGTTGCTGCCCATCACGGAATTGTTGGTGGCCAACACGCTGGCCGCGGCGGCGGTGGCGTTTCCCTTCTCGTCACTGAGCAGGCCGGCCGGCGCGGCAATACTGACGGTTGCCCCCAGGGGAACGGGTGTGGCCAGCCGCGCGGTGGCGGTCCAGGTGACAGACTGGGGGGCGAACACGGCATTATCGCCACCAAACGCCGTGAGCTTGTACTGGGTGGGGTTGGTCAGGCTGGCGTACGGGATCGACGCCACCCGCGCCAGGTTGCCGTACAGGGGCAAAGCGGTGCAGGCATAGATATTCAAACTGCCGCCCACCGGCACCGGCACCCGCCAGCGAAACGTGACGGACTGGCCGGCGTAGATCACGGTGGGAACTTCGCCAGAATCTCCCTGGTAGGCAATGATCGGCGGTCCCACGTATTTCTGCACCCCGGCCGCATCCTGAATGGTGATCAGGAAGTAATACGACCCGGCGGTCAGGGTGCCATCGTTGGTGGGCACCAAGATCCACGGCAACGGCATGTTCCAGTCTTCGGCCTGCACGCCAATAATCTCGGCGGTTGCGTCGTTAACACTGACGCTCAGGCCGCTGGCCAGGCCTGGCAGGTAGTCGGCAATGCCGGTATCGGTCAGGCGATTGAGCGCGGGCTGGCCCACGGCCACCCCCGCTTCATACTGCAACCGCACAATTTGGCCATCGCCCATGACTTTGGCCGAGGTAAGCTGAAACTGCTGAGCCATTAAATAGCGACTCCGGTTAGGGTGATCACCGGTAACGGCCCGGTACATGAGCCGACCACGGTGACCATCTGGACGTTGGTTTCAATTCCGACACTGTTGCTTGCACGCACACCCACGCTGTAAGTTGTGCCATCGAGCAGCCCGGTGAGCTGGGCCGAGTAAACGCTCTGGCCGGGCACGAAAACCACGGTGGCGGCTGGCTCCACGTTGTAGTTGACACGGGTGCCAGCGGTCAGCCACACCAGGAACGCGGTAGGAGTGGTCTGGCAACCGGGCGGCACAAGGTAGGTCCAGCGAACGGTGCTGGTTCCGGCTGCCCCAGGCACCGCCGTGAGCGCGGCCGGCGGCAGGGGCAGGGCCGTGATGTCGGTGCCGCTGGCGTCTAGCGTCACCGTGACGGTGGCATCCACATTGCCGTCGTCGTAGCCGGTGAGCGGGTCCAGCGTACGCACGCCGAACCGCGTGGTGGTGGTTGCGGCCAGGGGACTGCTGGTCCAGGTGAGCGTGTGAGTGCGGGCCACTGGCGCGGTGGTGTAATCTATGGGGCTGCCGTCACTGGCCCCTTGCCAGACCAGGTAGACCAGGGTCAGGTCCCGAAAGATGCTGTTCGCCTGGCCGCTGGCAATCAGGCCGCCCGCCGTGCCCATGGCATACACGGCTTGCATCCCGGCCGAGCCGCTGGCCGTCAGGCCGCCCGTGCCTGCGTGAATGAACCCCTGGGAACGGTTGGCAATTCCAGAGGCAATCAGGCCGCCGGTGGCGGTCTGGTTGAAGCCCAGCCACGCGGTGGTGGAACCGCCGGTGAAAAGCCGCCCGCTGGAGCCGGTCCAGAAGATGGCCGGCTGCACCGCCCCCATGCTGGGGTAACCGGTATTGGCCTTGGCCTGGGAGCCCGGCTGCACCGCTCCGATGCTCAGGTACCCGGTGACCACCGGATGCGAGGTTTTTGCGATCCCGCCCGCTCGCAGCCCCGCGCTGGTGGCGGTGGGCACGCTGAAACTGGCCGAGAGACTGCCGACTCCGCCGCCGTTCAGACCGCCGCTGGACGATGCCAAGAAACCCTGGCTGTTGATGCCGGTGCCGCCGGCCGCCAGGCCCCCACTGCTGAAAACCGAATCGCCCACGCTCCCGGTACCCGCGCCGCCGGCGAGAAGCCCCCCCGAGCCGCTGAAAGTGGCCACGCCTACACCAGAAGTGGGCATGCGTTACAGCACCTCAAAGCGGGCTTCGTGGGTCGCTCAGAACACAAGTGCAGTGAGCCGGGATGAGAGTCAGGCCAGGTGCCAACGTGCAAACCGCGTTGCAGGTTTCTGGGCGTGCCGGCGTTCAGAGGGTTTCAAACGTGCCGGGGAAACCGGCCTGTCTGGCGAGCGCGGTGGCGGTCAGGCTGAAGTCATGATTGGGGGCATCATTGAACGGTGAAACGCCATTCGGTTCTGTGACCGCACCCCGCTGGAAAGATTCGAACAGGCCAGAGGTCTGAGAACCGCTCAGGGTTGCAAAACCGGTGTTAATCAACTGCAAGGTCCAGGCGTTGGCCGTGGCACTGTTCACCACGCCCGAGGTGCAATTAGCCAGAAGGTTGTTGGCCGCCAAAACATGGCCAGTGGCGCCCGAGCCAATCGAAACGCCGGTCGTGCAGTTGTAAACGACATTGTTGAGCAGGGTCGAGCTGAGCGCATTGGTGTTCTGGTAGCTAATTCCCGTATTTGCGGCTTCAACCAGATTGAAGGCGGCCAGGTAGCCTTGCCCCTGTAGAAGTAACCCGGACAGCCCTTTTTGAAAAGCATTGCCAACCAGCGAGCAATACCCTTGGCAAAACATGGCGGCGGTGGCTGAACCACCGCCGTTGTACACAAACAGGCAGCCGATGGCATGCAATGTACCGCCATAGGCGCCGAAACAGGTGAATCCATTGCTTGCACTGCTGGTTGCCGTGCCCCGACACCGGACAAGCCTGACATATCCAGACGTGGACAGGACTGCGGAACCACCGGTGGGTGGTCCAGAGAACTCCAGATTTTCTAGCCAATTCCAGGCGGGAACCGAAAAGCTATGACCGGTTGACCCGGTTGAGAACTGGGGACGCGTGGCCCCGGTTGGTCCGCCAGTCAGCGTTCCACCCACGTTGGTGCAATTGTCCAGGTCGCCAATCGTGCTGAAATAGCCACGCCACCAGATCGGTTTTGCGGCCGACCCAGAGGGGAGCGTGATGGTGGCCGAGTAGGCCGGATAGGTGCCCGCCTGGATATTGATGCGGAGGTTGCTGGCGCTGGTGCCCGTGCTGGCCAGGTACGGCAAGGCCAGCGCGTTGCCGGTATTGGTGAGGTTTAGTGATGCCCACGCCCCGCCCACGTTGCAAGCGACTGCGCCCGCTGCGCTGGAGAGAGCCGTGGTGGTCAGGTCTCCTTTGCCCAGGCAGGTCAGGGCCGTGCCAGTCTGCTTGTCGTTGGAGACGGTGATGGACAGTCCGCCGCCACCGATGGACAGCACTTGCCCCACAAACTTGCTCACCGTATCGGTGTTGTGATAGAGGCTGACATACTGCCCCACAGACACACCGCTGAATGGGGTGCCGCTGGGGGCCGTGAACACGGTCTGGCCGATAGAGCCGGCCGAAATGGTACCGCCGGTGACCGTGAGCGTGGGCGTGTTATTGGAATCGCTACCGCTGTTCCGATCATCGCCAGTGGGCTGGAGGTAAAACTCTTGCCAGGCCATGTGGGGTGTGCCTTGTGATCAGCTTGGTTTAACGAGCGGACCCGTTGACCTGGATGGCCTGCGAGATGCTGGCGGGGGTGGCGCCCACACCAGTCACGTTGGTGGTGGTGGCGTTAGCGACAAACTGATCGACGGCGGCCTTGAAGTTCTGGATCTGCAGGCCGGTGATGGGCTGGCGGCCGTCGTTGGCGTAACCATCGCCAATGGTGTTGGTGTTGCCCGCGGCCGTGATTCGGGCTGCGATGCCGTAGGCTGCGTAGTCGGCCTGGAATGACTGGGCCGCGGTCACGAGTTCCGTGAACTTATCGGCCAGAGCGCGAACCCGGAGGTTTGAGAAAAATGCAAGCTGTGCGTCTGTGGTATCAGCCATGAACCGTTGGGCTCCCGATCAGGTGAACGAAAACTGGGGGTAAATGGTCAGCGTGGAGGGGTTGATCAGCGAAATGGCGGTCGAAAACCGTTCGGCATAGATCAAGGTGCCGGAGGTGGCCCCGACCACAAAGTAACCGTAGATATTTTGGGCCGAATTGGCCGACCAGGTGAGTCCGGTGCCTGCGTTGTAGTTGCTGACGCTGGGCGTGGCGGTGGTTGGCGTAGACCAGGTGCTGGCGCTGATGGTGCGGGTCAGGGTTTTGCTGGCGTAGGTCGTGAAATTGGCCTCGGTATAGGTGGCGGCCGTATCGGTGGCGGCGGGCGTGGTATTGCTGCTGAACAGCTTGATGGTCCAGTTTTCGCCATTGCCCAGAAAGTCACTGAGCGCTTTTTGATCACCAACCTGGGGAAGAAAGATGGCCATGAGCGGTTCCCTTGAAAAAGGACCAGCAGCGGGCGGAAGTGCAAACGCTATTGCCCAGCGGTATAGAAGAATGGACGGTATGGACGGAATGGACCAGAACGAAGCCGTGCTGGCCACCTTCTCCCGCAGGCGGAAAAGCGGTTTGGCGCGCTGGCCACCCATCAGGCAGGAAATCCGCACGCAGGTCTTACCGTGTTAGCCTGGGACTGCGCATTAGCTTGTCACCACCAGGATGATTGTTCTTCATATGAAGCTGGGTGCGCTGAACGATCCGCAGGAAGTCGGCCTGGTGGTTCTTGCTTTTTTCATAAAAATCTTCCATTTTGCCCACGTGTCTGGCCATATCGCGATACTGCCGCGCGAGCACCAGGGCGATGCAGGCTTCTTGCAGTTCGCGGGGGTCGTACATGTCGCTGTACTGGCGGCCGGGCACCAGGTCATCCAGGTCAAACGTTTTGCGAAGGTCGTAGCTGGCGCGCTCAATTTGGGGATAGAGCGTGCCCACCAGGAACTGCACACCGCCCAGGCCGGCAGCCGGGCCGGGTGGGTTCCCCATGCCGCTGGGCATGCCTGGGCGGCGGAGCGTGATGCTGGAATTGTTGGCCGCCGTCACCGCCAGCAGGTCGGTACTGGGGTAGGCGGTTTGCGGGCCCCGGATCTGAAAAATGCTGCCCAAGGCCACGCACTGAACACTGAAGTTGGTGCTGGCGGACGTAAGCACCCAAGACCCGCCAGCGGCCGCGGCAAACATGCCGTCCGCGGCTCTGGCCAGGGTTTGGCTAAGCGGCACAAGCTGGCCATAATCACCAGGGGCGGCCACACATAGATCTTCGTCAGAGCAGTAAAGCGCGCTTGATAGACTGATGGTCATGAATCCTGGGTGCTTCGTTTCAAGAGTGATAGCGGTTCAGGTTGGGGTTGCACATCTGGGACAGCCAAACCCGGCCGTTTCTTGGGGGTCTCTTGGTGTGTTACCCCATCCCAACCCGAACCGCTAGAAGTGGGGTCATACCACGGCGATGTCTGTTTCCACTGGTGGATCCGACCCATCCCCCGCGCTTTCCACGGGCGTGCGAATGACCCAGGCTTCGCGCCCGCTCTGCAGGTCCCAGTGCTCTTGGGTGTACCAGGCGTGCCCCTGGATTCCCCACTGGCTGGTCCAGCTATTCTGCCACTTGATGGCCCACCGGCCGTTCTTCAACTTCTTGGCACCATGACCGCTACAAATCGCATGGTTGCCTGTGCCGCGCGCTACCGGCACCACCCCTTCCTCGTCGGGCTCCCAGTTGCCAAAGGGAACCTTGATGCTCAGATTCACGCCGCCCATGCGCAACTGCACCGCGCTCATGATCTGGTCCCAGGTCTCCAGCGGCGTGCCCACCTCGCACTTGAAGTTGGTGGCCAGGTCATAAGACTGCTTGCTCAAGCGCGTGGGGTTGATCACGCCGTAATCGACCTCAGATTCGGGCGCCAGCCCGGTC
>CAIYJE010000156.1 GCA_903926465.1 uncultured Planctomycetales bacterium | reverse complement strand
GAGTTCGGGAACGATCGAAACTCGTGAACTGCTGATACAAGACGGTCCGATACAACTCCAAGAATCTGTTTATCATTGCTCGCAGTGCCGGCGAGACTTTTTCCCCCAATAGAGTAACGCAACGTCTTAACCATCGCCGTTCTCTTCTCGAATCACGCCCACGCCCAGACCACCCGCCCAGCGGGACAAAGGCGCATCCACCGGGTCAACGCACTCAAGAAACCCCACAGGTACCTGAACACCAACTGGGGGGTCGACCCAGCAGGAACCACCATGCGTAAATACAAGTACGCTCACCATCACAAACTGGCGACCCACCCGGAAAAAATTTCAGGCCATGTCGCCCCAAAATCCATGGCACCCAGGGTGAAACTATCACCCGTGCGCCATGGAATAGTGGGGCATTAGCGCGGAAAACAAGGAAACCAGACCACTCACGAACCCAGATCCAACGCCAGTACCAACCAGGCAATTGCTTCGCGGTGCGCTTCTTCGGTAACCAAGGGAGAATCGCCCTTCAACTCACTCATGGCAGACTTCAGGCAAAAGAGAATCGACGAAGTCTCCGGGTCTTGGCTCCCGTCGCCCTCAATCCGATTGCGATACATGGCCGTCACCTGTTCGATCAGTGCCATGGTCTTGTCAGCATCGCCCAGCAACTCGCCACCAAATCGGCTCTGAAGGCCACTGATGCCCCCATACTGCGCTTGCGGGACAATTTCACTCGAACCCATCCGCGAAACTCCTCGGGGGGAGGTAAACGCCGACATCGGGACCACGCGCTCATCAGCCATCTTGGCAGCCTCTGTCTGTCGGTTGACCACGCCTGAGAATCATCTCTCGGACGCAGATCGAAAAGAAAACGTTTGTGGTTGAGTCACAGTAAATTCCTCATCGATCGCTTTCAATGACCTACACGAACCAAAAATCCGCCCTTCCGTGCATCCATGCACTACACAATACCAGGCCATTTCCAACCCAAAACGTTAATTTGAGAAGATTAGCAAACTTGCATTAAGCCAAGAACCTTATCGATCTCAACCTTATTCCACATAATTAAACCAATCACTGGCCAGCAACTGACCCGATTTGGTACAAACTACCCGATTCCGCGTTGCTTTTTGACAGCAAGAATCGACTGCGACCGCTGCGCCTGGGAAACCTGTGCTAATTACGAAAGTTGTGCGGTCGAGATTTCGCATCATGACTCAAATTCGGCATGATGATCCTGATCGGTATTTTTATGGCCAGCAAGATTGGCGTCCGGGCTTTGGAGCCGGTAGTGCAAGAAAACCTGCCCCTGGTGGCCTGGGCGGTAAGAAAGCAGGTCGAGCCTGCGCACCTGACTTGTGGGCAACCCCTCGCCATCGAACGGCGTGGGGGCCGTGCGGCCCCCAAACAGCAGGGGGCAAACCGTCAGGTACAGCTCATCCACCAGCCCGGCGGCAAGCATGGAGAAGTTCAACTCTCCGCCCCCCTCCAGCAGCAGGTTCTGGACCCCTTTCTCCGCCAGCCGGCGCATGACCTCAGCCAGGTCCAGATGGCCGGCCGCGTCAAGCGGAACCACCTCCACGGCCGCATACCGGGCCGCCAGGGCACGCAGTTCGGGCGGAGTCTGCACCGAGGTGAACACCAGCTTCTCGGTCTCTGGATGTAAAAAGAACCGCATTTCCGCCAGCGTGGCCGGCAAATGGCTGCAAACGGTCACGTTCAGGGGATGCGGCCCACCACGTTGCACCTGCCGAGCCTCCCGCAGGGCTTGGTTCAGAATGAGCAGCGGCGGGTCCTCGGCCTTCAGCGTGCCGCTGCCGATCAGCACGGCGTCGGCCGCGGCCCTCAGTTGCTCCATGAGGGCCCGGTCTTCTGCGCCACCAAAGTTTGTCAGGCCGCGATCCACCGGGGCCAACTTGCCATCGGCCGTGGCCGCCACGTTCACCGTTACCCAAGGCCGGTTACGCTGCATCAGAGCTTACTCCGTGGAAATTAGGGGCAAGCCAGGCCCCACAAGCGGTTGCGAGTAGCGGTGGTACATGCCGACCACGTGTGGAACAACACGCGTGTTCTCCAACCCGAAGCCGGACCAACAGGCGGCAAACGCACAAAAGGCCGGCTGAGGGGGACCGGGCCAAGCTTGCACATCTGGTTCATTCTAAGCCCGCTCTGCGGTCAGCCCAGCGCCTCTAGCCACGGATGACCTGCGGCCAGCCGTGCCACCAGCAGATCAAGAGCATGCGGCGTGCTGGCCAGAATCCGTACACTCACGCACCTGGGAGCAGGCTGAAGTCGGTCCCCACGTCGTAGAAGTCTTCGTTTTCCGCCTTCTTGAGCCAGTTCACCACCAGGTAGGTCATGGGGGTCAGCACCACCTCGGTGGCCACCTTGAGCAGATAATTGCTGATCATCACGGTGACCACCAGTGCGGGCGACCAGATTCCCAGGAACGCCAGCGGGTAGAAAATGATCGAGTCTACCGCCTCGCCGGCAATGGTCGAGCCAATGGTGCGAGCCCATAGGTGCTTGCCATTGGTCATGACCTTCATCTTGGCCAGCACCACCGAGTTCACCCACTCACCAACCACGAACGCCAGCAAGCTGGCCCCCACAATTCGCCACGAGTTGCCGAACACCGCCTCCCAGGCTGGTTGGTTGGACTGGCCGCTGGCATTCAGCCACGCCGCCGACGGCGGCAGCATAAGCACAAACCAGGCCATGATCGTGGCGAAGATCAGCGAGCCGAACCCAGCCCAGATCACCTTGCGTGACCGCTCATAGCCATAAACCTCGGTCAGGATATCGCCAAACAGGTAGCTGAGCGGAAAAAAGATCACCCCCGCACCAAACGTGAACCCGCCGACGGTAGCAATCTTGCTGGCCGAGATAAACTCACTGCAAATCAAAACGGTGACGAACGCCACCATGATCAGGTCATAGTACCGGTAATGGCGAGGTGGATGAGCCGCGTGCGGCAGTTCTTTGGCGGCATTGAGTTCAGACGGGTGCGGCAGATTGCTCATGGGACAAATAACCGTGACTAGAGGAGCCGTTTCCCACCGAAGCTGGCTCCAGGCTTGTCAGGCACCTGGACCAGGTTTGGAAACCGCCCCGGAATTGGAAAGGGAACGCTCACAAGGTTCAGGGCATTCCACCACAGCAGCACACAGAAATGCAGAGAAGAAAAACCCGGGAGAGGGGCAAGCCACAATACGAAGTATTCACGCCGCCGAGAACAGGTTTGTGTACCGGCAGAAGCATGGCGGGACTCAGAAACCGACCGGCCAATCAAGCGGTGACAGGCCTGGAGCGTTCGATTTCCACCCCCACGCTCCGACATCCGTCCACGGCGCCCGGCTTCTGCACCACCACCCGCACCTTTTGCACCCGCGGGAAACTCAGCACCAGTTCCGTGATATCCGTTGCCAACGCTTCCACCGTGAACCGGTTCAACGTGGCCACATGTTCGCTGATCAACGTAATGACTTCGTCATAGTTTAGGCAGTCGGCAAGATCATCGCTCTGGCCGGCCGGCCTCAGGTCCATGAACAGATCCAGATCGATCACAATCTCTCGCGGCTGCTCACGCTCAGATTCGTAAGCACCCAGAATCCCTAGCACCACCAGTTCGCGAATCAGAATTCGGTCCATGCCAGACGCTCATTCCGTCAATGGGAAAGCGGGTTACGCGGGCCAAATGAACCCGCAAAACTGGATCCAGCCTAACCGCTTGGCATGCCAAAAAGGAAACCGTCACGATCCAAAAAGACCAGCAGGATCAGAATGGACGTCATGGACGGTATGGACCCCAGGCACAGACCAGTTGGGCCAGGCCAGGCCAGGCCAGGCCAGGCTTGATCCGTGTCCAGTCCGTCCATACCGTCCATTCCTGACTTTCCAGCTTTCCAGAAATTCACACCGTTCGCTTCCAGGCACGCAGCAGTTGCGCATACTCTTGCCGGTAGGCCTGGGTGGCCTGCGCCGGTGGCGCATTGATCACCCGGAACGAGCGATTAGCCTGGCCCGCGGCTGGCCGAGTTTGCAGCAATTTCCCATCAATGGGGCTCGGCCGCCGAGACCGCTCACGCTGCTCAATCGTTTTCTGCAGCCGCACCACCTGCGCCCTACGCACCAGCAAGTGCCGGTTGCCACCCACCGTGGCATACCGTATCGGCACCGCCGATTGCTTCAGCCACCGGTACACCGTGAACTTTGAACGACCCAGATACACAGCCGCCTGGGTCAACGTCATCTCCCAGCGCTGCTGACCCTTACTGCATGACATATACCAACCGCTCCCTTCCTTCATGGTGCAAAACCTCAGACGCCCCTGAACAACTCGCTCACACGGACCATCCCCTGCGTGCAGACCAATGCCGCCAATTCGCCAAAGCCCCAAAGAATCCCTCACCGATCGATCGTTTCATGATCCATCGCCCACACCACCCACTCGCATCCCGGCTCAGTCCAGGCCCACGTGCCACGCGCGGTACGACGGAACGGGCCAAGCCTGGGCGCAGGCTCTGGTACCAATTTGGGTGGGTCTTCCTCGGTCCAGCCGGTCACACGAACCGCTAACGGCCGCACCGCAGGTTGCACCTTTCTGGGTAGACCCTGAGTCCAGGCCGGCAGGCGAAACCCAATGGCGTTCATCTCCAGGGGCACCGGAACCTCGTTTCAAGGGAGCAGGAGAGGGGGGAGGAAAAAGCAAAAAGAAGTCAGGTCGATCGGAATGCCAGCTCTCGCAATCAATGACCAGGGCTCACAGAAATCCGTTAGAAGGCAGCCTCCGGGCCCGGTTTAAGGGCAATGCCCAGGTAATACCGCACACGCTGGCCATCTTGGTTGGGGCGGTACTCTCGCAGGTTCAGGTTTGGCTGAGATTTGAGGGTTCGCGTGAACCCGGCCAGGTCGCCCGGATGTTCACGCCCGTTGCGCTGGCACCAGGCCTTCCAGGCTTCATACAGCTCGCTCGGGCTCGCCTTGTGTTCCTGACCAATCAGGCATTGCTCATTCAAGAATGAGCCAATGGGGTTGAGCAGGCTGGTGGCATCTTTAAGTTCCTCTTGCCCGCTGGCCGGCTGAATAAACCGCCCGCGCTGGTGCAGGCGTTGCCAGCCGGCAATGGCCCAAAGCAAGATCCCCGGCAACTCCGCCTGGATCCGGCTGCCCAGGTCGAGCGTTTCCTTGCCATGCCAGCTCTGGGTCATTTTGAGCACGACCAGGCGGCCCAGAATGGCGTCGCTATAATCACTGAGCCGGGGAAACTCGTTGCCCAGCAACACGAACCGGCTAGCCAGCGTGCCATGCCAGGGGGTCAGGTGCTTACGATCCACCGATTGGGGGTCCTCGCCAGAGACAGATAGCAACCGCTCCACAATGGCCTGGGTGTCTGACCGGCCGGTGAGCCGGCTCTCTGGACACAGGCAAACGGTCTTGCCAATCAGCGGTTGCAGGCCAAACGGACCAGCCAGGCTGGAAAGGGTAGGCGCGGCCACGTTGGCCTCGCCCACCAGGGCCCGCAACGTGCGTGCAATGGTGCCTTTACCGCTCCGGCGCGGCCCCAAAATGAGCAAGATCTTCTGGTGCGTGGTGCTGGGCGTAAGCAAGTAGCCAAACCATTCCTGAAGCGTGGTAATGGAGTCGGGATCGGCCCCCCAGATCGACTTCAAAAACGTCAGCCAGTGCGTGGGGCAAGCCGCTTCAGGATCAAACTCGTAGGAAAGAGAGTTGGTGGCGAACAACCGCGGCGTGATTGGCCAGATCGCCCGCTGGCCGCTCACCGGCTCCAAGAGCGCAGGCAGGTGAATGATGGCGTTGCGGGTAGGCAAGCAGAGCAGCGGATCAGGATCGCCCGGCTTGGCGGCCAGCCAGGCCGGCGCGGCAGGCAACGAAGCCACCGGCACCGTGACCAGCGCCCTCAGCATATGCATCACATTGGCCACCGCCCGGGTCGAGAGCGGCTTCACCAGCCGGTCTTGCTCTTGCGCCGCCTGGTCCAGCTCTCGCTTCATCCACACGGTAATGGCGCTGGCAAGCTCATGATCGGGCTGAATCCGCCACTGGCCGCGGCTGGCCTCCCAGGCCCACCACTCGCCGTTCCAGTGGATCAGGGTGGGCCCGTCGGCATGCGTGCAGCACGCGGCCTTGTACCCACGCGCCAGCCGATGCGGATCATCCACGTGCTCGCGTACCGCGTCTGGGTTGGCTCCGGCCATCTTGGCAAACGGCTCCACCGGCCCACACGGCTGCGGTTTCTTGGACCTCGACGCGGGCTTTTGCAGCTTGGTCAGGTCTCGCCCTTGGCCCTCGGTAGCACGCCTGGCAGACCGGAGCGCGGAGCTAACCTCGGCCGGCGCCAGCCCAATTTCGCGGGCGGCATGTTCCAGCGTATGCACCACCTCGGCTTCTGTAAGCTGACCCACGTTCACCAGCGAGAACAAGCTGGCAGCCGACTTGAAAAGCTGGTTATTTCGGTTGCCCGGCCTGGTCGCCACCAGCTCGGCCCGCTCTCGCTCAAGCGCGGCCCGCGCATAGGCGGCCGGCACCCCCTTGCCAGTTGCGTCCCGTGCAACCTCGCCCGAACCGCCGGAGCCCGTGGGCGGCACCGGAGCCTGAACCCCAACCGGGGCCACGGGTGGACCGGCCGCTTGCGCCTGGCCCCAGGCCACCAGCGCTTCAAGCTGAGCGCGGGTCACACTTTCGAGGGGGCTGGGAACATCCAGAATGGCGCTCGTGCGATGCGGGCGGCTGGCCGTGTGCGGCCCCTTGCGGGCCAGCGTGCCATAGAGTTTGACCACCCGGCGGGCATCGTGAACCTTGCGGTCGATGGTCACGGCCTGGGTATCGGCGAACGTGGCCACCGCGTTCAGCACCTGTTTCACCAGCAGGCTGGCCGCGTCATCGTTGGGAAGGTCAATGCGATAGAGCAGGTGGTAGCCGTTGCCGCTATCGGCCAGGATTGGGCGGGGGAACCGGAACTGCTCAGCCAGCCAGCGGCGCACGGCCAGAACGGCGGCCTGGGCCGCCTCTTTCTCCTGGCTGCTGGCGTTGGAATCGGCCGGGCGAACGGGATCGGCATCGATCAACAGCCAGCGCCGCTGGACAATCTGGCCGTTCCTGGGCACCCCCTGACAAAGGCTGTCTACCGGGTTCAAGTTCACATACACGGCCCGGGCGCGCGGGCTCAGTTCACGCGCCAGGCGCGCCAGATTCCAGAGGCCAAGTGGGTTGGCTGCGTGCAGTGAGTTTCTGACCGAGCCGGTGGCGCCTGCGGCCGGTTGCTGATCCCCAATTCCCACCGCCGTGGCACCGACCAGGCCGGCCTGGCCACCAAACAAGACCGACAGCCAGTCTCGCATCCGGACGGCATCAGCGCAGCCGGGCGGGCGGGCAGGGCGGTCGGCAGGTGGTCCCGGGCGCGCAATCAATGCCATGACCGGAATGAGGCCTCAGCTTCTACGGGTGCAGCTCTGGGTATGGACAAAAAGTCTGGAATGGACGGTATGGACTCGGATCAAGCCTGACTGGCCTGGCCTGGCGTTGCTTAGAAGCCGTTTCAAAACCGGGACTGGCTCCGAGTCCGCGAGGTGCCTGTCCCAGGTTTTGAAATTTGTCCCAGGTTTTGAAATTGCCTCTTGCGCTTGAAGAATCTCTCACGATGGCCTGTGTCGTCCTAACCGCTTCTCCCGCAACGCGGGAGAAGGTGGCCGAAGGCCGGAAGAGGGGGACCGGGCCGGGTCTTGTTTTCTTAGAAGCCGTTTCAAAACCGGGACTGGCTCCGAGTCCGCGAGGTGCCTGTCCCAGGTTTTGAAATTTGTCCCAGGTTTTGAAATTTGTCCCAGGTTTTGAAATTTGTCCCAGGTTTTGAAATTTGTCCCAGGTTTTGAAATTGCCTCTTAGCTTTGCCTGACCGGCTTTGCCTTTCCTGGTCCATCAGGTCCATGCGGTCCATTCTGATCCTGACGGCTGGGGTGGGTTCAGGTTGGCCCATTCATGTTCATATTCATGTTCCCATTCCTGGGCATCCCTGGTGGTGCTTGCTGGAAGGGGGAACCGTGGCAGGTTCTCCACTCCCGAGATTCCATCGCCTTGCGCTGCACCCAGGGGGGCAAATTGACGGGCAGTGGCTGGGAGGGGTCCAGTTCGTACACCAGAGGCGGAGTAACCGGCTGAAGCCGGGGATCGTCGGGATCCATCGGCAGGAACTGCTCGATCCGCTCACGCGCACTACCGTTGGCCCTGATCTGGTGAATCACCACCAGCCGGCACTGGATCTCGATCAGGGTGGTGACGTCAAAGCCAACCTGGGCCTCGGTCTCGTTGAAGGTGCGGCCAAGGATTTGCTCGACATTGGTCCTGAGATGAGACTGGGAATTGAACGACAGGTTGGATAGCACCGCAATGAGCTGCGGCAGACCGGCCGCGTCTCTGGCCACGCCCCTCAGCTTGTGGAGTTCGAACATCAGCACTACCTGATGCTTGGGTCCGAACATCGTGCACTCCTGAGTGCCAATGTCAAAAACCCCAACACAGATGCCAAAATACTTGCCCGCGGGGGCCGGCTGCCTGGGCTCGGTACTGGGTCTGGCTAAAATGGCCATGCGTCGTGCAATCTCCAGGAATC
Source organism: uncultured Planctomycetales bacterium (assembly GCA_903926465.1). Lineage (GTDB taxonomy): Bacteria > Planctomycetota > Planctomycetia > Isosphaerales > Isosphaeraceae > CAIYJE01. Next base: position 1,770 of record CAIYJE010000156.1, on the reverse strand, counting down.
GTTGTAAAGTCCCAAGGTTGAAGAATGTCAATTCGGGCCGGGAGCGGCCGGATAGCAGGCAACCCGCTCTCAGCCAGACAGGCCGCGCCTGACCAAGAACCAGTTCACGTTTACGCGCCCTGGCGACGGTTGGCACTGGCCCAGATGGTTACGGTGTCTGGTTCGGCCGATACCACACGCAGCAGCTTGGTGGCCGGGGCCGGGGGCGCTAACTCCTGACACTCTGCGGTTGCGGTAAGCACCACTTCAATGGTGGTGGCCATGGCGGGTGCAGGGCGGGAAACCAACCGATGGGTGGCCTCGGATCCGGCCCGCTTCACCATCCACAGCAACTCCTCATGCAGCAGCGCACGGGCCGGCTGAGCCCGGATCACCCGGCAAACCTCGCGCCTGAGCGTCTGCTCGGCCAACCGACACGCCGCATACTCTCGACGCAACCGCTCAAGCTGGCGGCGGGCCTGGCGGGCCTGAGAAACCGATTTCCGCCAGTGATTCATCAGGTCGTCGGCAGTCATGGGCTGCAACGGACGACAAACGTCCGCCCCTCCTGAAAACTAGAAAAATAGGCAAAGTTTGTGGCCCAGCCTGGCTTCGCTTCCCAATCTGGCGATCACCTGGGCCCGGCCTTCTCAACAATGGCGCGACAACCACCCGCATGGCCCCCCATTCGCCCGGCGAATCGCAATTCAGCCTGCAAGTCTTGTTTCCGAAACATGCAGGGATTCGAAGACTCATTCCGGGCTGGCCGTTGCGAGGACTATACGTCACAAATGCGATTGTCGCAATTTTTTTGCAAGTGTGGTTTTTTTCCTCTTTCCTCCTGGGCATGAGGGGGGTGACAATACGGCCATGGACCGAGAAACCAAACTAGACCGTTTGATTGCCGACCGGGGCCTATCTCAGAAGGGGCTGGCGGAATTGCTGGGCGTGGACCCGGCCCGGCTTTCGGAGTGGAAGCGGGGCCGCTGGCGAATGCCGGTGGAAACCGGCGTGCTGCTGGCCCGTGCGCTCGGGGTAACGGCCGAGTACCTGGTGGATGAAACCCAGGAGCGCTTGCCACCGCCGGGAGGGGCCGGGCAGGCAGAAACTCGGGGAGCGGCAGGGGGCCAGGTTGCACCCCAGCTCGACGAAGACACCCGCTACCTGTTACGGGTGATTGCCGATTCCGGCCTGACCCCCGCAGACGTGGCCAGGCAACTGCTACAGGCGGTTAAAGAGGCCAGTTCTCGCCCGCTGTACCGGCCGGTCGATCTGGAAATTCTCGACCTACCAGCCACCGCCCCAACCCCGAATGCCAGCGCGCCCGCGGCTCGTTTGCCGGGCACGCCTCGTACAGCGTGATCTCCACAATCGAGCCCATGCCGGTACGGGCCCGGATAGTGTCATGCCGGGGCCGAAGAAACAGCCGCAAATGCGGCCCCTGCAACCAGGTGCGTGCAGAAAGGCTCATGGGGAGAGATCCTGTCTGGTAAATGGAAGACCGACCATACGCCGATCATGCTTTATTAAGTCGTAATACCGGGCTTGAGAATTTAATTTCTTTTAATAAAAGAAATATCCAGCCAATCGGCAATCTTAGGCTAAAAAATCCCTTGCGATTATTGCAAAGAAGCCAAGAATGGACGGTATGGACGGTATGGACCCAAGGCACTGACCTGACCTGACCTGACCTGACCTGACCTGACCTGACCTGACCTGACCTGACCTGACCTGACCTGACCTGACCTGACCTGACCTGACCTGACCTGACCTGACTTCATCCGTGTCCAT
>CAIYJE010000155.1 GCA_903926465.1 uncultured Planctomycetales bacterium | reverse complement strand
CACTAGAGGTTCGCCCTCCAGGGTTGCACTCATGCCCTTGTTTACACACGTCGTTCAAGCGTTCACGCCCGCCCCGACGCTCTCGCGGCAACCAGCAACCGAAAGCCAACTCGAAGCCGGCGTACCAACCGCTTCTCCCGCCACGCGGGAGAAGGTGGCCGAAGGCCGGATGAGGGCGACCGGGCCGATTCATGCGAACCGACCACGCGGAAAAACAATCACGCAATCTCCACCCTGGAGGACGAACCGCCGCGTGAGCCGGATAAACGTGCCACGGTGGCGCACAAAGGGCTTCTCCCGCCCAGCCGGGGAAGCAGTTCCTAGCGCTCGCCACATGTTTGTCCGGCTCACCGCGCAGACCTGGCGACTTCGTCCCCAGGTCCACGGGAGGTTCGCCCTCCAGGGTTGCACTTATGCTTATGTTTACAGACGTTGTCCAAGCATTCAGGCTCGACCGATCGTCTTTTGTGACCCCAACACAATCCCCAATCCACCGCAAACCGCTCTTCAGCTACTCACTCACTCTGGCTCAGCAACCCGATCTCTGACCCGGTCAAAGTAGGTATGCACCTCATCAAGCGCGGGCAGCATTTCCCAGTACGCATCCAACTGCATCTCTTCCAGATAATTCTTGATGGCGGGGCTGCAACGCACCAGCACCACGTCTCCGCCGGCCGCGCGGATCCGCCTGGAAAGGGTCATCAACAGACCCACCAATGCGCTCCCGGTATCGTTCACGTTCGCCAGCTCAATGGCGAACAGCCGGATCCCCTGGCCCAGCAGCGGCTCAAGATCACGCGCAGAGGTCGAGTACCGCGGGTCGTTCATTAACCGGGCCACATTGCTCAACACGGCCACGTCGCCATCAATCCGCAGGTTTAGCGACATTGCAAAGGTTCCTTGCTCAAGAGTTGCGTCCGGTAAGCTCGCTCGTGATCCAATCTCATCGCCTGGTTTATCCCGTGTAGGCTTCACCCGCCCCATGGTCGGCCACAATGGCGGCAATGTCGCGCCTGGCCGCCTCCACCAGGTCTCGACTAGCCCCCACCACCTCCCAGCGCGCCAGGCGATCCTCACTTTCCGACGCCCGCTGGCAGACCTGCAGCCAGTCTGGAGCCAAAATCGTCTCGGCACCAACATCAAACGGTAACCCACGGCGCATCAGGGTGGCCTCCAAATCCATGCCGTTCTTCATCCGGGTCATCGATTGCGCTCGCGCGCTCTCAAAATGGATCTGGACGGCGTCCAGGGCGTTCGCGCGGTGCTCATCGGTGGGGAACTTGTAACCCCACTCACGGGCCCGCGCCGTGGTCTGTTCAAGGGCAATCAGGTGATCGAACCGGGCGGGGTCTTCCGCCCAGGCCCTGGCCACCAGAAGCGCCATGTACAACGTGTTTTCAGTACAGCACCGGGCGTACCCACCGGGCGGGGTGAACGCTTCATAAAAATGGGCCGATTCCTCGGTCGCGCCAATCATCAACGGATCATTGATCAGGCTCTGCTTGATCTGCGAGTGACCGTTCCGGATCACCTCCACCTTCAACCCACACCGGGCCATTTCCATAATGGCCAGCGGGCTGCTTTTGAGGTCGGCAAACACGCCAAGGCCCGGGGCGTGGAACCGCTTATGAATTTCGGGCAACACGCCCGCGTACACAAAACTGGAAGACAGGTACTGCCCATCCCCACGATAGACATCGAGCCGATCCCCGTCGCCGTCAAAGAACATGCCGATCCGTGCGCCACTCGCCCGCAAGGCCCTGAGCCCTGGGGCAATCACGGCCGGCTTCACCGGGTTGGGGTCTCCCAGCGGAAACCGCCCGTCGGCCGCAAAGTGCAGGGGGGTAAGCTCAGCCCCCGCCCGATCAAACGCCAGCATCATCTCTCGACCGGCCGCGCCATGCAGATAATCGTGGAAAACGCGGACCCCCTGCAAACTGCCGGCCGAGACACCCGCCTGCTGGAAACTGTATTCCAGGTAATCCCAGATCAACTCACAGGCCCGAATTCGCCCAGCCCGGGGCGCATGGTACCGGGCCCGTTCCACGTACAGCTCCTGGATCCGGTCCAGCCCCCCCTGCGGCCCAATCGACCTGGCCAGCGGGATCAGCCCTGGCCCCAGCAGTTTCTGGCCGGTGTCGCCGGCCGGGTTATGCGAGGCACCCACCATCACGGCCGCAAACTCCGGGAACCGCATGGCCGCGAAGTAGAATAAGGACGTACTGGATACGCCAGGCAGAACCACCACCTCCAGCCCAGCCTCCAGAAACGCCTGGGCCGTAATGCTCAGGTACTGCGGACCGGCCAACCGGGCATCATGCGCCAGCAATACGCCAGGCACACCCAGCACCTCTCGAAAATAAACCGCCTCTGCGCTCGCTAACCGCTCGGCCAGCTCGGGCGTGAGCCGCTCGGCCGGTGTGCGGATGTCATACGCCCGAAACATCGAGACGTTCAAGTCGCTCATGCCAGCAGCCTTGCAAGAAAAACCGACACTGGCCAAGCCGTGCACCCAACCTATCGCAATTATACCCGGTAGGCTGCCGGCTTGTGTTGAATTGGCCAGTCCCAAATTCCTCAGGACCACCGCCAGGCCCGGTTACCGAATTTCATGGACCGTATGGACGGTATGAACAAAATGGACACCGAACAAAGCCTGATCGGCCTGGCCGGCCAGCAGGCGGCAGGGGCCAGCCTAGAAGGGGCCCAGGCCTTAACTAGCAGGGACCAGGGGCAGCAAGGCGGCAGGGCTGTCTATTGGGTCCATACCGTCCATTCTTATCCTGAGGAAATGGGAACAGGCTCCACAAAGCCATCAGGTAAAACAGCCCCCATTTTTCTACGCTTCTACAAAACCCCAGACCACAACGGGAACCAACCCTAACGCCAGAGTGAGCGGTTCGGTTACCTCTTCATTCTGGCAACCTGGGGGGGGGGGGGGTGGGTATTTTAAGGCACACCAGATATCGGCGGTAGCACATCCAAGTCTTGTGGAGAAACTTGCGTCACCGGTGGGCGCGGCTGATGGGCATTGAGCACGCGGTAGGAACCATCGGTCGCCACCGAGACTAATCGCTGGCCATCGGGCGAGAAGGCCAGGCCAGTCACCTCTCGCTGGTGCGGCCGGTCACGCAACAGTTCGCGATACACCAGCAAGTCCCACAGCACCACCTCGCCCTGGTCTCCCCCAGAGGCCAGTTCGGTGCCCGAAGGATGGAACGCCAGGCTTTGCACCCCGCCCACGCTTGAGTGCGCTGCCAGCAAACGCTTGAGGCTAAATTCCGGGACCGTCAACAAATAAATGGTTCCTATTTCATCGCCAAAGGCAATCAGGTTTTTCGTGGGTGAAAACGCCACCGCATTCACAGTACGCGGCAACGTGCGATGGTAAAGAACCTCACCTGACTCCACGTCATACACAGTAAACCGATGCGCGTTATCCCCCACCGCCACGTAGCGGCCCTCGTGTGAGAACGCCACGCAGCGAGTCTGAGCTTTGTGAAGGCCCAAAATCTTGGAGGCTGACTCAGGATCTTCCAGATCCCATAACCGGGTCGTGCGATCGTCCCCCACCGACGCTAGCAATTTGCCGTTGGAACTCACGGCCAACCCACGCACCGGTCCCTCATGCCCCACCAGGGTGTGCAGCACTTTTCCAGATGCCATATCACAAATGAGAATGGTGCCAGACTCATCGCGCAACGCCACGGCCAACGTGCGTCCATCCTCCAGAAACACCACCGCACTTACGGCCGAGCCAGCGGTTGGAATAGGCACCGGTTCCGGGTTCTCACCCACACTTCGAATCCTGAGGCTGTGGTCTCCGCCCATCACAAAATACTTACTATCAGGCGCGAAGGCCACGCTGCAAAATGACTCATCAAGCGAGACCGTCAGGTCATCGTTCGACTTCAACCGGCCGGTTTCGCTTAGCCGCCAGATCCACACCCAAGAATCCGCTTCCGTGCCGGTGTACAGCGTGCGGCCATCGCGGCTGAAATCGAAGGTATGAAAATACGTGCCGGCCACGGCCAGCGTCTCGACCACCTGACCCCCAGGCACGTCAATCACCTCAATGGCCCCTTGGCTCGTGCGCGACGCCAGCCAGCGCCCACCCGGCGAAAAACAGACCAGGCCCGAGCTAGGGCTAGCCTCCAGAGTCCGTCGGGCCTGGGCCTGAAGATCCACCAAGATCAGGGTCGCGGTTTCACGGGTCAGCAAAACCAGATGCCTGCCATCGGGCGAAACCGACAGCAGCGAAGTTGGCTCGCTGGTTCCCGTGAGATTGGGCACCGATAGCCGAATTCGGGTCAAGCTTGCCGCACAGGGCTCCAAAAAATCGAGCCAGTGGTGGGCTCCCTCGCGAACCAGCATCACCTGCCGCTGGCCGGTCTCGCTAGACACCAGGCCCAGCACCCGGCCACCCGGATTCAAAGGGGAGAGAAGCTGAAAGCTGGTCGCATCGCGGATCTCGCAGTGGTCATTCTCCAAATCGGCCAGTAGCAGGCGGCCCCCCGGCAGCGGGCTAACCAGCGGCATCGTGGTCACCCACTTCGGAAACGGAAACGTTCTCAAACGCTTCAAATTCTGGGGATCAAACACATGGAGCAGGGCATGGCCAGTTTCCACCAGCTCGGGCGTGAACTCCGCCGTAAAAGCAAATAACCGTGGCGGGTTCATACCATGCAACAGCCGAATTTTGAACGGAGCCGTCACGCTCTCAATCTGCCGACCCTCTTCCGGATCCCACAGCGCCAGCGTACCGGCCGTACTGTTGCCAATGGCCAACCGCGGTTGCTCGTCGGGCCCAGGATAGACCGTCAGATTGCAGATGCCAGACGCCTCCGTTCCCAAAAGCGACAGCCGACGTTCCATGCGATTCCGAAAGGCACGAAACGCAAAACCGGAATCAGCCGTGCCCGTAAACCGTGGCTCAAGTTCCTTCAGAATGGCGTTCGCTTGCTCCAGCGCACCCTCAGATTCCAGGTCCTCTGCCCTCGCCAGCCGGGTCGCCACAATATCACGGTTCGCAAGAACCACCTGCCAGTTCAACAACTCATCTTGTTCCTGGATCTTGGCCACCAACTGATGAGATTTCATCGCAAACCAGAGCGAGCCAACCATCAGCCCAAGCGAAGAGACCACCGCCAGCGCGGCAATGCCCGCCTCGATCGGTCTCCGTCGTACCCACTTGAGCAACTTTTCCGACCTTGATACGGCCCTGGCCGCAATGGGCCGGCCGTCCAGAAATGCCTGCAAGTCTTCCGCCAGCGCTCCAGCCGATTCATACCGCTGCTCTGGCTGATGCTGCAAACATTTCAGGCAAATCGTCTCCAGATCGCGCGGCAACCCGGACCTGAGCAATGCCGGCGATTGCGGCTCATCCCGCATGATCTTCGCCAAAATTTCATACGAATTCTTGCCGCGGTACGGCACCACGCCGGTCAGCAGCTTGTAAAAAAGCACCCCGAGCGCATACACATCCACCGCCCAGGTCTGGTTCCGTATCCCCATCACCTGCTCTGGGGCCATGTAAGATACCGTTCCAGCCACCACGTCACTGCTGCTCTCTAAAGAAACCTCGCCAGACGCCTGGCGCGAAAGCCCAAAATCACAGATCCGCGGCACCACCCGCTCCGCCAAACCCTCAACGGCGGGCCCCGCCGGACTCTGAGTATCGAGCAAGATATTGCTGGGCTTCAGATCTCGATGGATCACCCCGTGCCGGTGGCAACTCTCAATCCCACGCGCCAGCAACATCAACATGCTAACCGCCGTGCGGTAAGAGAGCGGGGCCTCAGGCCCGCGCTGCTTCAACCACGTAGAAAGCGATAAACCCTGAATATACGGCGAGACCAGGTACGGAAAGCCGTCCTGCTCTCCGGCATGAAACACGCTCACCACATTGGGGTGCTGAATCCGCTGCCCAATCCAGAGTTCCCGCGAACTCCAGCGCGCCTGGGGCCGGTCGGCACGCGGAATCTTGATCGCCACCAGGTTCCCGGAAACCGGATCGACCCCCTCATACACATGCCCAAATCCACCCGTGCCAATCAGCCGCTGAATCCGGTACGGCCCAATTTGCTCCAACTCGGGCGCTTGAGGCTTCTGCACAGGCCGCGGCAGTTCAATGTCAAGCTGCGATAGAACGCGTGAGAACCCCTCGTCCGGCAGAGTCCGTTCTTCCGAACTCAAACCCTGCTCCCAGAAATCGGGGGAAGATGCCTGCACGGCTACAATTTCTGAAGGCGATAGGGAACTAGAAGCCGACTCAGATTCCTGGTCCGGTTCAAACGCTGAGAACGCCGGAGGAGAGACTAAGGTAGACTCTCCACCGCAAGATTGATCAAGATTTGGGTTAGCACTCGGTGTTTCCAGGGGGAAGTGATCTTGCTCAGCCATCAAGGGATCACTCTCACCCCCAGGGTTTACGTTAGGCAATTCCATACAAAGAACCGAGCCTTCGTGAAAGCTTGGGTACGATTTCACGGTGATAGCGCATGCGTGCTGCGTCTGCGGTGCAGCCCACCTTTACCCCGACCTCGTCCCACGAGAGACCATCAAAATTACGCAACAGCACAATTTGGCGGTCTCGCGTGGGGAGCTTTTCCAGCGCCTCTCGCAGTAAACGGCGTGTTTCTTCACGGGCCGCTTTGACCCAGATGGAACTGGTCGACTCTGCCTCTTCACTCATGGTGGCCGAACAGACCTCGCCGTCTGCTCCAGGCACCCCGCCCATCAGCTTCTTCTGATCACGCACGGTATCCAGAAAGACCCGGTTCGAGATCCGCCTGAGCCACAACTCCCACTCTGGCCGTGTCTTACCCTGGAAGGTGGAATACTTACGCAAGACCTTGGTATAGGTCATCTGCACGATATCTCGGGCACAATAATGGAACCGCAGCCAGGAAGACTTCAACGCCGTGGCAATATGCCGTTCCAGCGCCGCCCTGGATTCTTCCAGCAGCGGCCCCATGCCCGAAGGATCTCCCTGGATCAATCTCTGAAACTCTTGATCGCCGCCATTCGTCATTCGTCTAGATGTAAATCGATCGGCTCCGTCCACGGACCCACCCCCTGATTTTACTTACCATGTGGGGAAACACGAATCCCGGTTACTTCACCGCAACCAATATCACAGGCTGCGTAATCGATAAAGTTAATGAATTCCGTGCCGAGTGCAAGTGGCCACCACAAAGAATTGGAGAATTTTTTTGTTCGCCAAGGCCAAGCACGCGGTGAATATCTCAGGAAGCATCTTGCACGTCATAACCTGCACTCCTTGCTGTAAAACGAACGAATCATGACCAAAGCCACCTCAATCTTTCCAAAAAGAATAGAAGCGAACCGGAGTTTAAAACGAACAAGATAATTCCGAAATTCTTGAAAAAACGGAATGAACCCGAATCGAGAAACCGAGCGAACGGCAATTACAGCCATTTTACAGGACCGCAAATCACCACAAATGCGATGCACCACGCCAGAAATAAAATTTAAAAATCACGCGGCGGTTTGATTGCAGGGCTATTTTTAAGCGACCACGCGTGTGAACGCATGCGCAGCTTCGGCCCTGGAGGGCGAAGCGCCCAGCAAGCCAACCGAATACGGGGTAGGGCATTCACGGCTGGCTGAAAACCAACGATTCGCTTCAACACATGCACGGTTGCCATTCTGATAAGAACCGCCCGCTGAACCAGACCACCACACTGTAATCGCACCAAACCGCTTCTCCCGCACCGCGGGAGAAGGTGGCCAGCATCTTCGGATGAGGGCGACCGGGCCGACTTCCACACGCCGACCACGTGGAAAAACAATCACGCAATCTCCACCCTGGAGGGCAAACCTCCGCGTGAACCGGACAAACGTGCCACGGTGGCGCACAAAGGGCTTCTCCCGCACCGCGGGAGAAGGTGGCCGAAGGCCGGATGAGGGCGACCGGGCCGAATTCCACACGCCGACCACGCGCAAGAACATCCACACTTTCTCCACCCCAGTAGGCGGCCGGTCAAACCCACAGCAAACGCAACAAACCGCTTCTCCCGCACCGCGGGAGAAGGTGGCCGAAGGCCGGATGAGGGCGACCGGGCTGATCCTTGCGAACCGACCACGCGGAAAAACATCCACGCAATCTCCACCCTGGAGGGCGAACCGCCGCGTGAGCCGGACAAACGGCCAACGGTGGCGTACAAAGGGCTTCTCCCGCACTGCGGGAGAAGCAGTTCCTAGCGCTCGCCACATGTTTGTCCGGCTCACCAGTAGTTTCTGGCAAAGTCGCTCGACTCTCCGAGTCGAGTTCTTACTCCTGCAAGCATAGGTCGTTGCAAACACAATTCACGGCTCGCAAGAGCCGTGAGACTGTATTTGGAATGCGTTCAAGCCCGGCCCGGTCCCCCTCATCCGGCCGTGCCGGCCACCTTCTCCCGCACTGCGGGAGAAGCGGTTATTGGCGATTGCTGTGTATTTGTCCGGCTCACCGCGCAGACCTGGCGACT
>CAIYJE010000154.1 GCA_903926465.1 uncultured Planctomycetales bacterium | reverse complement strand
GGCCGTGCCATAAACCGAGAGCACATCACCTGTGGAGGTGTACTGGGTGTTCCCCGCTGCATTGAAGGTGCCACCGGCGATCACCCAGTTACTGGCCACCGCCGTGGCATTGAGGCTGGTGAGGTTGCCCCCTGTGAGTACGAGTCCTGGACTGGCCGAGGAACCAAGCGTCAGTGCCAGGCTCTTGCCATCACTGAACACATCGCTGGCGGTGCCATAAACCGAGAGCACATCGCCGGCGGCTGCTGAGTAGATGACCGTACCATCGGCGTTGAACGTGCCGCCGGCGACTTGCCAGTTGGTGGCCGTGGCGGTGGCGTTGATGCTGGTGAGATTACCACCGGTGAGCACCAGGCCCGGGCTGGCTGCATCACCCAATGTCAGTGCCAGGCTCTTACCATCACTGAAGACGTCGCTGGCCGTGCCATAGACACTCAGCACATCACCGACCGCGGTATAGATGGTGGTTCCCGTGGCGTTGAACGTGCCCCCGGCTACTTGCCAGTTCGCCATACTCGCAGAGCCACTCAGGCTCTTGAGAGCGCCATCAGCGATGATCAAGCCCGGGCTATCAGTCGTACCGAGTACAAGCGACAGGGTATTACCACCAGCGAATACATCTGTGGCCGAGCCACTCATTGCGAAGATGCTGGTCGCTCCATCATAAGTGAGCAGATCGTTGGTCGAGGTCAACGTACCGCCGGCGAGCACGGTGTTCAGGCTCACAAGCGCACTGAAACTCGAAACGACACCATCCGTGATGATCAGCCCCGTGGTTGAACCCCCGTTGGTTCCACCCAGGTTGGCGGTAAGCGTGCCCAGTCCCGAGACAGCTACCGAACCACTGCCCGTGAACTGGAAGGAACTGGTTGCCCCCGTGTAGACCACAGAAAGTCCACTGGTTGTGAAGCTGAGGGCTCCCAGGTTCATCGAACCATTCGCGACCGTGGCGTCTGCACCGGTCAGGGTCACACCCGAGCTGGAAATCTGGACGTAGTTGCTGCCATCGACGTTGACCGTCATTCCCGCAATGACCACGAAACCCTGAAGGTCAATATTGTTGCTGGAATCAAACGCAAGCGAATTCAGGGTGAAGGTCACCCCCGCCACTGTCAGGCTTGACCCCACCAAACCAGATAGTCCGCCGCCAATCAGCGAGGCAATGCTGCTGGTCGAAATTCCGCCACTGACCAGCGGAATACTGGTTCCACTGATCAGGGCATTCACCGCTCCGGTTGCCGAGAACGTGAGTGCGTTTGTGTCAACGGTGATCGTGCCGTTCAACTCGGCCAGCGGAATAAAAGTCTGGCCACTGGCGGGGGCGAACCCAACCTGGACCGTGCCGGTCGTCGAATATTCCGAACCATTCAAGGTGAACGATGCCGTGGTGTGAAAATCCAGTCCTCCAACCAGCACGTCATCTGAGTTCGAACTGGAACCGGCTGTCACAGTGAGTACGGCCGAAGAGTCACTGGTACTGCCCTGGAGGTTGGAACCATCCCCCGGTGTGTAAATCGCCGTGATGGTGTGGCTGCCTTCAGAGAGTGCCGTGGTCGCGAGAGTACCTGTGCCGTCTTGCAATGAAACAGACTCACCAAAGTTGTCACCATCGACCAGGAACTGGACCGTACCATCACTGGGCGTGCCCGCTGTCGAGCTCACCGTGGCCGTGAACATTACCGAATTGCTATACTCGATCAAATCGTTTGTGAGGCTGACCACGGTTGTGGTAGCAGCCGGGCTTACTGAAAGTACGGCCGAAGAGTTACTGGTACTGCTCAGGAAGTTGGAACCATCCGCAGGAGTGTAAATCGCCGTGATGATATGCTCGCCAACAGTCAGGTTCGTGGTGATGAAAGTGGCGATACCATCCTGTACGAAAACAGCATCACCATAGTTGTCACCATCCACCAGGAACTGGACCAAACCATCACTGGGTGCGCCTGCTGCTGAACTCACCGTGGCCGTGAGTGTTTCCGTATCGCCATAGGTGATAAAATAACTTAAAAGGCTGAGTGCGGTCGTGGTGGCAGTGTCAGTGTCAGTGTTTGTCAGGATAAAGGGTGCATAAGATGACCCAGTTGACGTTGCTGTCACCACAAAGGTTCCAACCATGGTGTTGGCCGTGGCGTTCACCGTGGCCGTGCCATCCTCCGCAATGGTCACGGGGTTCACGTCAAAGGTGGCTGCAGCCCCAGAATCACCTGGTGAAAAAGTCAGCAGGCCGCCGGCAACAGGGTCACCAGGGTTTACCGGTGCAACCGTGGCGACCAATGGATTCCCGAAGTTCGTACCCAGGCTTGTCGACTGGCCGTCTCCCGAACTTGCCGTGACCGTGAACCCGGCCGATTGGAATGCGCCAATGTCGTTTACTTGAGCCAAAGATAATCGTGTATAGCCACGCTGGTCGGCGGATGATGCATTGGAATCACCGGATCGAAGCGCGAGGCTGCCCGGCAACAGTGGCATCGTTTGCGTGCTACCTCCGTAATCGCCCAACGGGCCCAGGAGCGGGTTGAGCGGTGTATCCGGCGTTCCGACCATGTTGCCATTCTCGCCGTCGCTCAGGCCACTCAGGCCATTACCATTCCCAATCAGGTTGCTTGTACCAGTGGTAACATCGCTTTGAACATCGGTACCGTTGCCGGCAACAATACTGTCATACAGATAGAGTGCCCCACCACTGTTGTAAACTCCACCCAGCTGATTATTAGTAATCGTTGAGCTTGTGATATTCGCATATCCACTTGAAAACATCACGGCCCAGGCAAGATTTGTGAACGTGGAACTTGTGATCGTCACTGCTACGCCATCGTAGAGGCCAATCGCCTCTTGATTCATATCATTGAATGTCGATTGAGTAACGAATAAAGTCCCGGTCGTGTAGATGGCAGCGTCGCCGGCTCCCGCGTTATTGGAAGATCCATACACTTGGTTATTTGAGAGAACCGAGCCAGAAAGAGTCAAGCTACCCTGATTAAGGATCACTCCTCCTCTGGTATCATATTCTTGATTATTTTGTTTGTTGCTGTAGAAACCGTCGAAAGTCAGCCCCGATATAGCGACTGTCGCCAGACCATCGATGGAGAGCGCGCGAAAGTTGGATCCCCATCCTCCCCCTGCGATCGTCAGGCTCGAAGCCCCAGGCCCCAGAATCGAGACGTTCGCAGTAATCGTCGGCAACGAATCTCCAAGAGTGATCGTGCCACGATCGGCACCCTCACCAAACACAATGTCGCTACCGGGATCTTGATTGGCTTGCAAAATTGCCCAGCGCAGGTCACCACTGGTTCCAGAGCCTTCACCGGCATCGAACAGTGAGTTCACCGAATAGGTCGTCATTAACTGGCGACCTTCCAGACTTTCCATCCCTAGGAAAGCCGACCGGCGGGTTTGCCGCCGGAGGGCACGTTCGATCTTGTACTGGATGTCCGTATCTGCCCTGTCGAGCCAGGCCAAAGCCCTGCGCCGGAGTTTCTTGAACCGGGAAAGCCTGAACCGCTTTTTCCGTTTGCCTCGCTGGAATAGCGTGGAGAACACCCTGTAGAGACGAAACCGCCTTAATGGATTCGATATTGTCATCATGGAAGTCCTGGAATCCTGTTGAAAAGTTAAGCTCGGCTGAGTTCTAGCGATTCCTCGCGTGCGTTATGGAATCGTTCGGTACAACAGGCTTTTCCAGCTAGAAGGCATGAAGTTCACCGGGTCTCAGGGGATCGTTGGCTTTTTCGTGGGGGGAGTCTTCTCAAAAGACTTTTTTAAGCCTGGCCCTGCTGGGTGAGGTCGTGGATCAGCTATGTCATTGCTAAAAGGAACCTTATGGCGACAGATCAAGATTGTCTACTAAAAAATGACGGATCGACAATTTCGGTGGATGAATCGACACTCGTAACCTTTTCCCTGGAGTAGCGCAAAGGTCGCTAGCCAGGTACAATCAAGAGCATAATCATCGCCCCCCAGCACCTCACAGACCGCCCGCGGAAATCATTATTTACGCAACTGGCAGCCCTACAAATTCACCCGAAGAAGGGTGGCCACGGAGCAAGTGTCAACCCTTTATTTGGGATAGGTCCTGGAACTTCCCGATCATCTTGCCCGTGGCTTCCGTTGTTCTCTCAATAGTAGCATGGTTTGATTTGTTTCTTTTTCGAACGCTATTCCCAGATCTGTTATGGATAGGTGATCTCGTGGATTTTGCGGATTCATCCCTGCCATTCCTATAGATTCATCCCTAATATTATTGGATGTGAGTCGGTTCTTGGTGCTTATAATCGTGAGTTCGGCCTTCTTTGGCTTCTTTCAGGCTAACAATGCTCGTACTGCAGAAGTTCGAGCTGCGCAGACGGAAACTGCTCTGTGGGCGATTGAGCTCGACTGCCTTGAAGCCCAGTTTCAACGCCATTTCATGTTCAATGCCCTGACCGCGGTACTGGCCTGCCGGCACAATCCCGATGCGGTGGCCCATATCACCACAGGTTTGTCCAAATATCTGCGTTTTTGCCTCAGTTGTCAGGCGAACTTTGAACCACGTTCTGGTCATCCAGAAATTGAGATTCAGGGCCAAGCTTGATTGCCGGATCCGTTGCATCCCCCGAGGCAAGCAACCTGGTCAACGTTCGGCATGCGCAGGACCTCATGTAAACTTTTTGAACATGCATTCAAGTTTGGAAGCGTTCACCTCCACCACGCCGTTACTATCAATGTTCAGGAAGAATACGTTCCCCGTGGCCACGTTCCAGCCGCGCAATATGCAGGCCTGGAATGAGGCTGCCGGTCGCTTCCAGACGCTGCTGGAAGCCTGACCTGTTGAGAACTTGGACGGAATGGACAAGGAAAGCCTCGGTCCATTCCGTCCATCGCTTTGACCGATAACCCAGTCCCGCATCATGGCAGTTTCTTGCCCACGCGGGCGGTGATCAGGTTGTAGTCATTGACGTCAACAATGCCGTTGCCATCGGTGTCCAGGAAGGCCAGGGCCTGGGTGGGGATGATCCCGACCAGGTAATAGTTCTTCACGATGGTCGAATCCAGGCTGTTGACCGCCAGATCGTCATTGACGTCACCCGGCAGCACATCAAGCCGGCGGGTGTAGCTGGCAAGCTGGCCGTTGCCAATGGCTACGGTCACCTTGTCGGCGTTAACAATCCCGTTGGCCGCGGTCGCGGGCGTGGTGCTGTTATTGGCGAAGGTGATGGTCCAGGTGGTTCCCGAACCGCTCACGCCGGTCACGCTGTAGCTTGTTCCGGCCACCGCGCTGGTGAGCTTGATGTCACCGGCTGCCAGGCTCGTCACGGCCCGATTGAGGGTGACCGTGATCCGGTTGATATTCAACCAGGGGATATCATTGGTCCGTCCGGTGGGCAGTAGCCGGAGGCCATCGGCGTTGGTCACCAGCGTGGCCGTGCCCTTGGTGCCCCACTGCACGCCCACGCTGCTGATGG
>CAIYJE010000153.1 GCA_903926465.1 uncultured Planctomycetales bacterium | reverse complement strand
CGGCCCTGAATCCGGCCCACGTGAAGCATCTTGCCGGGCCACCAGCTTGGTCGACCAGTCAATCACCCAGCCCATGGCCGGCATCACCGTGACCAGCCCCAGCATCAACGGCAGAAACACCCGTAAGAACCGCTGCTTCAAAACCGAAATCAACCCCCGCCGGCGATACATCATCATGGTGAAATAACCACTGACCATGATGAAGAGCGGCATCCGGAAGCCATGAATCGCCGCGTTCAAGAGCCCAAACAGGTCATTCTTGTACAGATCTTTGACCAACCAGGGTTCAGACGTGAACGAGAGCACCGCATGAAGCGCGATACCCAGCAGCATGGCAAACGCACGCAGGGCATCCAGATCATGACGCCGGGTGATGCCGCTGGCGGTGGTCGGTTTCATAAAATTTCGAGACTCGGCTGAGTTCAGAATGACAACTGTCCTACATCCAAAGCGAGAGAGGACCAGGGTCCTACACCGAATAGATACCTGCCTGGTTCTCACAAGGTTTCAGCCTGGACCCCGAATCTCAATCGGAACCGCCAGGCCCAAAAGGCAAGCACGGAGCTAGCCTGGACCCAGCCGCTTTCACGCCAAGATTTCCTGAATCACATGGCCGTGGACGTCGGTCAGCCGGCGATCAATGCCGTTGTTGCGGACCGTCAGCTTGGTATGGTCGATCCCCAGCAGGTGCAACACCGTGGCGTGAATGTCATACACCTGCGTGGGATTCGCCCGGTCGAGCGGCTTGTAACCAAACTCGTCGCTTAACCCGTGGGTTACCCCGCCTTTGATTCCGCCACCTGCCAGCCAGTTGGTGAACACGTAGGGGTTGTGATCTCGCCCCTTGCCACCCTGACTCGACGGCATCCGACCGAACTCGGTCGTCCAAAGGATGATCGTATCGTCCAGCATCCCCCGCTGTTTCAAGTCCTGGATCAGGGCCGAGGCCCCACGCGCCATCCCCTGCGCCAATGGGCCGTGGTCTCGCTCCACATCTTCATGCGAGTCCCAATTCCTGCGCGGGAAGCCGTTGTCGTTCCCAGACCAGATCTGCACAAAGCGAACGCCGCGTTCCAGCAACCGCCGGGCCACCAGGCACTTGCGCCCAAACGCGTCGGCCTCTTCAATTGGGTTGATTTCGGTGTCAAACGAAGACTTGCCGTGATCCAGGCCATAAAGCTTCAGGGTGGACCTGGACTCACCCGCAATGTCGAGCGCCTCGGGTGCGGCCAGTTGCATTCTGGCGGCCAGCTCATAGCTCTTGATCCGGGCGTCCAACCGCGAGTCACCGGGCCGGTCCTGCGCATGCTCTCGATTCAACTGCTGGATTAGATCCAGGCCGGCCGACTCACTTTGGGCCGTGATGTAGTCATTTTTGCCCGGCATCAGGTCGGCCACCGGATTCTCGGTCCCCGGAAAGATCACCGTCCCCTGGTGCTGCGACGGCAAGAACGCCGTATCCCAGTTCTTGGGACCGTTGGACGCAAAACCGCGATGGTCTGGCAACACCACGAAGGTGGGCAAATTCTCGTTCATGCTCCCCAGCCCGTAGCTCACCCAGCAGCCGATACCCGGAAACCCGGGCGACTGAAAGCCGGTGGCCTGCAGCAGCGTGGCCGAGCTATGCACGCCGGTCTTTCCCACCATGTTATGAACAAATGCCATGTCATCAACACAAACGCCCAGGTCTGACACGACGTCCGAAAGCGGCTTACCGCTACCGCCGTACGGCTTGAAGTCCCAGATCGGCTTGAGCCACGGCCCCAGCCCATCCTGAAAGGTTTCCACGGTCTCACCAAAGCTCGAAGGCTGACCATGGCGCTTGATCAGCTCGGGCTTGAAGTCAAAAAGATCGAGATGACTGGCGGCTCCCGCCATGAAAAGCTGGACTACCCGCTTGGCCTTGGCCGGGTGATGCGTGCCCGCCTGCCCCTGCTCTTGGGCCAGCAGGCTGGCCAGCGCAATGCCACCCAGGCCGCCACCGGCTTGCCAGAGAAATTCACGGCGCGACATCGGCTGCATCATGGCCGATCTGCGATGATAGGGCGAATGGTGTCGGCTCATGAAAAGGGACCTCAATCCACGAAGACGAATTCGTTCAGGTTGAAGAGCGTGCGACACAAATTCGCCAGCCCATGCTGCTGGGTATACCGTAAAAGCGATTCGGCTTCGTGCGCGGTGGGCGGCCGCGCCAGCGCCAGCCTGAATGCCTGATCGAGCTTGCTTGCCAGCGTGCCAGGCTGAGCCTCAAGCCGCTTTGCCAGGTCTTCGGCCATCACAATCATGAGCTGGTTATTCAGCAAGGCCAGCGCCTGGAGCGCGGTCAGGCTTTCATTGCGCCGATCCACACTCATGGCCGGATCCGCGCAATCCAGCGTGGTCATGAACGGTTGCGGCTGTGAACGCACAATCATGCGATAAATGGAACGCCGGTGCGATTTCGGATCATGCACATCGAACAGCTTGTACTCATAGTGGGGCGAGTGCTCAGGATGCTCCACCACAAAATCGGCAAAGCCAGGCCCACCCATCGTCAGGTCAAGCTGACCGGCAACGGCCAGCACCGTGTCTCGCACGGCCTCGGCTTCCAGCCGGCGTCGGTTCATTCTCCACAGATACTGGTTTCCGGAATCGATGGTCGCGTTCTCGGCATTATTGGTCGAAACCTGCCGGTAGGTGGCGCTCAGCACAATCAAGCGATGCAGATCTTTGATCGACTGGCGGCCGTCTCGGAACTCGGTGGCCAGCCAGTCCAGCAATTCAGGATGGCTGGGCGTGCCCCCCATCCGGCCAAAGTCATTGGGCGAATCCACGATCCCATGCCCGAAGTGGTAATGCCAGACCCGGTTCACAATCGACCGCCAGGTGAGCGGATTGCGACCATCGGTCAGCCACTTCGCCAGCTCCACCCGGCGGGCACTCTCGGGCACGCCTGGCTCGAGTTCAAACTGAGCGGCCACGCCCTCGATCAGGGGCACGGTCCCCGGCCCCACCACCTGCTTGGGGGTTCGCACGTCACCCCGGTTCAACACGTGAATCTCACGAGGGTTCCCCGCGGGCCCGGTGCCCCGGAACGGACCCGAGCCCGTGTGAACCGTGCCCGCAAACACCATTGATGGGGCCGGCAAGTCCCTGAGCTGTTGCTCAACGCGTGCCAGTTGGCTGGTCGACTCGTCGTACTGGCGGCGCTGGCTTTCATCCAGGGCCGACGCAATTCGTTTCCGCCTCACATCTTGAAGGGTGGCCAGATCGGCACGCTTCACCGCGGGGTAAAGCCCATCCACCAGATTGTCAGCACGCCAGCGAGGCGGTCCTTCGATGCTGTCCAGCGCGGTCACTTTGGCCCCCCTGGCCAGGTTCACCCTCTGGGCATCCATCACTTCCACTTCGGCCAGGGCAAAATTGAAGTCATTCTGGCGAGGACGGAGCTTGGTGGCAGTGATCCGCACCCGCCGGGCCTCTTGCCCGGCCATTTCGATCACCAAGGGCTCTGTTCCCGGTTTGGCAAGGTCCATGTCCGTTCGTTCATAGACGGTGCGAAACCCAATTGTGGGATCATCATCCGTGCTAACTTCCACCAGAAACCGCACGGGAAACCCGAACCCCGCGCCAATGCCGTTGAAATCATCTTCGCTGGGGTAAATCAAAAGCTTCTCAAGGGCGGCCAGCCGACCCAGATCGAGCTGCACCCATTTGGCGGTCTCGGCCTGCTCTGCCAAGGCGCTGTGGTAGCCGTAGGCCGCAGGCCGGCCCCCGGAATTGGTTGAGGCCTCCTGGATTTCGCGATCAAGCTGGGTGAGCGCGTCAGACGCCGCCAGTTTGGTTAGCTCGGCCAGTTCCTGCTTCAGAGATTCACGCTGGCGGGTCAGGTTCGCCCGCTCCAGTGCCACGGCTTCGGATCGATCATAGCTTTTGTCGGCCCGATCCACGGCCGCGAACACCGCCTGCAGGCGGTAGTAATCTTCCTGGGTCACCGGGTCAAACTTGTGATCATGGCAGCGAGCACACTGCACCGTCAGGCTGTTGAACGTGTTCATGGTGTTCGCAACCATGTCGTCTCGATCCAACGCACGGGCAATCTGGCCGTCAATCTTGGACTCGGGCACCTCGGCATGGCCAATAAAGTCCCAGGGACCGGCCGAGATAAAACCAAGCGCCTCAATGCCGTCCGGTTTCGGCCAGCTCAGCACGTCGCCAGCCACCTGCTCATTCACAAACCGACCATACGGCTTGTCTTCATTGAACGATCGAATCACGTAGTCTCGATACGGCCAGGCATTCGGCCTGGGCTTATCTTTATCATACCCATGCGTATCGGCATAGCGCACCACATCCAGCCAGTGCCGGGCCCAGCGCTCACCGTAGCGGGGGCTTTCCAGCAACCGCTCCACCAGTTCCTCATAGGCCGCCGGATCGGAATCGGCCACAAACGTCTCGACCTCTTCAGGGGTTGGCGGCAGCCCTGTCAGGTCAAAATACAGCCGCCGGATCAGGGTCTGCCGGCTGGCCTCGGCCGAAGGCGTGAGCTGCTTCTCACGCAGCTTCGCCAGGATAAAGGCATCGACGGGCGTTCGCACCCGCCGCTGGTCTTCCACGCTTAACGCCGGCAGCAACGGCTTCTTGAGCGGCTCCAGAGACCACCAGGGCTCGGCACTGGGGGCCCCGGTAGGCCGGTCACGCGGGTCGGGGGCACCCAGCTCCACCCAGCGCCGGAAACTGGCCACCACTTCGGGCGGCAGCTTCCCTTGGGGCGGCATCGCCGCCACGTCTCCGGTACGGGCAATGGCCGCAAGCAGCAGGCTTTCGTCCAGGTTCCCCGGCACAATCGCCGGTCCGCTATCCCCCCCGGCACGGACCCCGTCTCGACTATCGAGGCTCAGGCCCCCCTTGGGCTTGGCCTGGTTCGACGCATGGCAGCGCAGGCAATTCTCGACCAGAACCGGACGGATCTTGGCTTCAAACAGGTCAAGCCCCTCGTCGGCAACCGCCGCCGTGGTCAGAACCAGCCAGACCAGCGAGAATCGAAAAACCATGCGCCGAGCCTCTCTGGGAATGGCTCATCAAGAGCCCACGCACCGCTGAACTTATTGATTTTATCTTATAACAAATCGTCGAACGATAGGGATCTCAAGGTAATCCTGGGCATTCGCAACCAAGCGGCACCAAGGGCTGGACCAGCGTCTGCTGATCGGCCCGCCCCTGCAAGCCCGTAAGTTCGTCTTGTCTCCAGGCCCAGACCGTAGTTGCTCCGCTTGGCTCAACCTGGCTTGGCCGGTTCGGAACACCATTCCGCCCAAACCTCTCGTAAAACCTGACCCAGGTCCCGGGCCAGGCTGGTTCCATCACAAAGCGGAGAGTTTGCCACCCGGTCTCGTAAACCGGCCCTGAGCCGGCTCAACACCGGCAGGTCGGCCGCCAGCGCGGCGGCAATGGCCACGTACTCCGCAAAGCTGCCGGCAATCGTCTCCGTTAGCCCTGCGCTGGCAAGATGGCTCAGGCCGTGGCGGCTGGCAAAGGTCTCTCCGGGGCAGGTAATCACGGGCACCCCCATCCAGAGTGCATCGCAGGTGGTGACGGCCCCGCCGAACGGAAACGGATCGAGCGCAATGTCCATTCGCTGGTAGGCAGCCAGATGGCCTGGATACGCCGTGCCCGGCTCAAACTCGATGCATGCGGCATCAATCCCCTGCCCTTCAAACAACCGCCGATAATGGCTGCGGGCCAGCTCTTCACCAAACCCTCGATACTTGAGCAACAACCGTGAGTTTGGCACCCGGTGGAGCACCTTGGCCCAGAGTTCGACCACCGAGGGCGTAACCTTGGCCGGATTATTGAGGCTGCCGAACCGGATGAAGCCAGCCTTAAGGGCCGGCAAGGGACCGACCTCCGGGGCGTTCGCCGGCGGCTCCCAGCAGACGTACCCCCTGGGCAGCCGCAACACACGCTCCCGGTACCAGGGTTCGCGGCCGCTGGGGATGGTGTGCCAATCGGCCAGAATTGCGTCCATGGCCTGCAAGCCGGTGGTCCCTTCATGGCCAATCCAGGAGATCTGAATGGGGGCGGGCTTGCGGGCAAACAGGAGCAGCCGATTGCGGTCGGTATGGCCGGCCAGGTCGAACAGGATATCAATTTCGTCGCGCCGGATCTGGTCGGCAAGCTCGGCATCACTCAATCCGGCAACCTCACGCCAGCGCCGGGAGGCGGCCTGAAACCGACCGGTCCAGGAATCGTGAAGAACGCGGTCGCTATAGCACACGGTCTCAAACTGGGTCGGATCCAGATTCTCAAGTGCGCCGATCAGAAAGAACCCCACCGGATGCTGGCCGAAATCCGGCGACACAAACCCCAGCCGCAGGCGACGTGCAGGATTCCGCGAATTCTGAAAAACAGGACTGGGAACCACGCGTAAGGGCTCGGCATGCCGCCTGTCATACTCTGCGCTGGCTTTCGCAAGTTCCTGAAGCGTGACATCGGCCCGGTACTGGAAGGCGCAAAGCAAGTTGCTGTGGGCAGCCCGGTAGCCCGGTTTGAGTTCCAAGGCCCGCTGATAGCTGGCCACCGCCGCCTCCAGTTGGCCCAGATCTTTCCACACATTTCCCAGGTTATTGCAGGCTTCTGGAAAACTCGGCCTTAGCTCCAGCGCCCGCTGATAACTGGCCACCGCCTGCTCCAGCCGGCCCAGCTCCCTGTACAGGTTTCCAAGATTGAGGTGGGCTTCCGGATAACCGGGGTCCAGCTCCAAGGCCCGCTGATAAGCAACCTGGGCCTCATCCAGCCGGCCCTGCTCTCGATGGATATTTCCACAGTTCAGATGTGCTTGAACCAAGAGTGGGTTCAATTCCAGAGCGCAGCGGTAACCGCCCAGCGCTTGATCCAGCTTGCCCTGAGACTTCCAGACATTGCCCAGGTTGTTGTGCGCCTCTGCAAAGTTGGGATCTTGCTCCAGAACCCGACCGTAACAGGCCACCGCCGCGTCCAGGTTGCCAAGGTCTTGCCAGACATTGCCGGCATTCAGCCGCGCTGCCAAAAAGTCCGGCTTCAGTTCCAGCGCCCTCTGGTAACAGCCCAGCGCCTCCTGCGGATTGCCCAGGTCGTTCCAGGCATTCCCCAGCAAATTCTCAGATTCCGCACACTCGGGATTCAGGGCCACCGCATTCAGAAAACAGTCTCGCGCTTCCGCCAGCACCCCCTGGCGGTAAAGCTCCAGCCCCAAGCTGACATACGCCCGATCATGCACGGGATTCAGGTGCAGGCTGCGCCGGTAACAGGCCATGGCTTCCGGATGCCGACCCAACGCCTGGAACGCATGGCCCAGGTTGAAATGATAAATCGCCTGCGTCCCTTGCAACCGAATCGCTCGTTCGATTGATTCGATCGCCACCAGATCCTGGCCCCTCTGGTGAAAAATCACCCCCAGGCCATGCCAGGCGTCTGGCTGGTCTGGCCAAACGGCCAGCACGTCTTGGTACAGCCGCTCAGCCTCATCAAGCTGACCAGCCTGTTGAAGTTCGAGCGCCCGCTCAAGCATTTGATTCTTGATGGTGGCCATCTTGCAATCTCCTTCCCGTCCAGGCCCAGCAGTTGGCAACGCCGGCCAAGCTGCCGGCTATTGGAACAGTCCCACCGGTGCACGTGAAGCCCTTTGGTCTGGCAAGCCCCAGCCGGTAAATCGCCAGGGTTCCCGGCTTGCCCAGGCGAACCGGCCAGGCGAGAATGCCGACTCTTCTCATTGCAAGAGCCAGATCTGGGCCTGTGAAGCTGGGGAACCCGCAAAGATGCTGAATGTTGTGATTGTGGGCCATGGCCTGGCAGGCCGACACTTCCACGCCCCACTGGTCAAACGGCAATCGGACCTTCACCTGCACGGCGTGGTGGCCCGCGACCCCCAGGTCCGAGCCCAGGCCACCGCACTCTGGAACTGCCAGGGATATGCCAGCCTGGACCAGGCGCTGGCCGACCCGGCGATTGATCTGGTAATACTGGCCACCCCGCACCGGGTGCACGCCGACCAGGCTGTGGCCACCCTGCAAGCCGGCAAGCACTGCGTGGTCGATAAGGTCATGGCCCTCTCTGAAGCCGAGGCCGACCGCATGATTGCCGCCCGCGACGCCTCTGGGAAAATGCTCAGCGTTTTCCACAACCGCCGCTGGGACTGGGACTTCCAGACGATCCTTGCCCTTCAGAAGCAGCAGGCATTCGGCCGGCCGGTTTTGATCGAGAGCGCGGTTTGCCAGCACAAGCCGCCGCGCAACTGGCGAGGCCGGGCCGACGAGGCCGGCACCATTCTGCATGACTGGGGGGCACACCTCATTGACCAGGCCCTGCAAATGGGCCTGGGCCCCTGCCGCCGGCTCACGGCCTGGCTGACGCCAGCCCCCTGGGACGGGGTGGACGTGGGCGGTCACGGCCGGATTGTGCTGGAATTTGATCACAACGTGCTGTTCCAGGTGGAAACCAGCCGCATTTGCCGTACGCCCAGGCCGCGCTGGTGGGTGGTGGGCACCCTGGGCGGGTTTGTGAAGTACGGCGTTGATCCCCAGGAAGACGCGCTCCGCAACGGAGACCTGGGGGCGGCCCACGAGCCCGAATCCCTGTACGGCCGGCTGCTGACCGATAGTGATTCAGGGCCAGACGAAACCGTGGTCATGCCCACCCGGTCAAGCTGGGACGCCTATTACGGCAATATTGCCGATCACCTGGTGCGCAGCAGGCCGCTGGCAGTTACCGCCGAACAGGCCCGCGAGGTGGTGCGGGTGCTGGACGCCGCCCAGCAATCGATTGTTGAGCACAAAACCCTGGAAGGGACCTGGGGAAGCTGACCGCCACAGGTGGTGGCCCGCCCGAACTCTGCCGTTGAACTTGACCTTATGGCCGGGCCCAGTGGCCCGCTATGATGCACGTTCCGCCGGGCCACGGAACGGCCCGGGGCCCAATCTCTTGAGACTTTTGCGTGAGCCCTGCCCCACATACGCCAGAGGTTCCGGCCGGCGACCCCTCGCCCGGCCTGGGTACCAACTCCGTAGGCCCGCTGCCACCCGTGCTGGGTCGGCTCCTGTCTGGAACCTTCTGGCTGGCGCTCCGCACCCCGCTCCAGGTCTTGTTCGCCTTCTGGACCATTCCGCTCATTCTGGAATCGGTGGGCGAACCGATCTTTGGTGCCTTCGGCTTTGCCTGGGGGTTTGGGTTCCTGCAGTTCTTGCTCGAATTCGGCATGAGTTCCGCGCTCAATCGCGAGATCTCCGAGCGCTGGACCCAGGGAGATCGCGCGGGGGTTAACCGCATGATCGCCACCGGCATGCGGTTCTACGCCGCCATGGCCGTGCTTCAGGCCCTGGTGCTGCTGGCCATTGCCACCTTGGGGATTCCTCCCGAATTTGATGGCGAACAACATGCCATCATCATTCGCCTGCTCTGGCTTCAGGCACTTACCGCCCCCTGCTTTGGCGTTTCGACCGTGATCAGCAGCGTGCTTCAGGCCGCACGCCGGTATGATTTCATCCCCAAATTCGAACTGGCCATTGTGGTGCTCCGGTTCGCCGCACTCTGGCTTGGCCTGCGCCTGGGAATCAACTTCTTCTGGATTGTGGCCATCCAGACGGCCATCACCATCGTCTGCTCACTGGGGCCGGCCCTGCGGGTCATGAATCGCGAACTGGGCCTGCAGTTGCACTTCCGTGGCGCCACGCTGGCCGATATGAAGAATCTCACGCATGTCAGCTTCTACATGTTTATTATGCAGCTCAGCGTGGTGCTGGCCGACCGGATTGATACCACCATTCTGGGTTATGCGCTGGATGCGCCCTCGCTGGCGATCTCGCTGTACCAGACCATTAGCAAGCCGTTCACGCAGATCAGGCAGGTGGGCTGGATGCTGGCCTACCTGGTGATGCCGGCGGTGGCCAGCCTGGCCGCGGCCAATGATCAGGCCGCGCTTGAGCGGATTAAATACGACGGCACCCGGTTCATGGTGGCCGCGCTGTTGCCCGTGGCGCTGCTGGCCTGGATTGACGCCCGTCCATTCCTGGCCGCCTGGGTGCCGCAGTACACCAACCAGGCCTGGCTGTTGCGACTATTTTTGGTGGCCGCGCTCCCGCTGGTGCTGGCGGTGCCGGTTCAAATGGCGATTGGGCTGGGCAAGATCCGGGTCATCGCGCTGGCCGCGTTGGGCGGCGCCCTGGTAAACCTGCCGTTAAGTTACGTCTGGACCAAGGCCGCCGGAGATGTGTCGGGGGTGATCTGGGGCACCGTGCTCACCACCTGGGTTTCAAACTTGCTGATCCCAGGAATCTATTGCACCCTGGTGTTGAAGATCAACCCCATGACCTTCCTGAGACGCACGCTGGGGGCCCCCCTGGTGGCCGGCCTCTGCCTGACGCTGGCCGCCTACCTTTCCTGGGGAATCGTGGCTGACACCGCCAATGGCGGCAGTACTCGGCTGGAACGCATCTTGCCGCTGGCCATTCATCTGACCATGGGCGTGGTGGCCTACCTGGCCGGTTACCTGCTTACCCCCATCGGCCGGGCCGACTTGCTGGCCCTCACCGAACGATTCCGGCACAAACGCGCTACGAACGGATAAACGCATCCGTTGTTTTTTCTCTTTCACACGGAACGAACCTCATGTTCACGGGTCTGGTGCAGGTACTGGGACAGGTTGAGCAAACGGTGGCCGAGGGGCCAGGCCGGCGCCTGATCATTGGCTGGCCTGGGCTGGCGGAACCGCTGGAACTGGGCGAAAGCGTGGCCGTGAACGGCTGCTGCCTGACCGTCATTGAAGCGCACGGCGACCGGTTCACCGTGCAGGCCGGTCCCGAAACCTTGCTCAAAACCAACCTGGGAAGCCGGGCCGCGGGATCGGCCGTGAATCTGGAACGCGCCTTGCGACTCTCTGACCGGCTGGGCGGGCACTTTGTGCAAGGGCACGTGGACTGCGTGGCCACCCTGGTGGAACGCCGGCCTGAAGGGGAATGGGACTTCCTCAAGTTTGAGCTTGACCCGACCTGGACCGAACTGATGGTGCCCAAAGGGTCAATCTGCGTGGACGGCGTGAGCCTGACCATCGTCAACCTGGATCAATCCTCGTTTTCCGTGATGTTGATCCCGCACACTCTGGCCGTGACCACCCTGGGGGCCTTGAAGGTGGGCGACCCGGTGAACATTGAAACCGACCTGCTCGCCAAGCACGTGCGTCAGCTGATTAGACGCGAACGGAACGGGTGAGTGGGGGCTGGGGGTGATGAAACTATCAAGTTTCCTGTTCACCCTGCACTCGGAATTTCTGGTTCAAGGCGTGAGTTCGCCGGCGGCGTTCAGAACCTGCTCACGCACCCTCTGAGACATGTTGAAAGCATGGCGAGCAAGCTCATCAAGTACCGGAGCAACGGCTGCAATAAGACCGTGCCGCTTTGCATCAACCAGCAAACCGAGCGTTCCGGTAAAAGGAATACGCAATAGAGATGCCACAGCGCGGGCAACACCATCGTCAAGAATGGCGACACGGCTTGGCGTCTCAAGTGCCAACCACAAGACACTGGATTCGCCGAAGCCCAATTGTGCTGCGTTGGGAAGCTCCGGCACCATTTTTGGTAGACAAACCAACATCCAATCAAACGACGAAACGTCCGGAAGATCATAGCCGGCTTTGCGGCCCTGGCAGAGTTCCTGTTCAACCGCCGCTGGTACAATAACACGAGAGCCGAGAGCAGGAAGAATTCGGAGAAGGTTCACCTCATGAAGGGCTGTCAGGACCGACGTATCACAGATCAACTCAGCCAAGACGTGTCTCCTGTGCGAACTCCTCCTCGCTCATATCAAACACGGGAACACCATACTGGGCAAGACGCTTGAGAAACTCGACCCGGGTAACACCGGCCAAACGGGCAGCCGCGCTCGAAGAGAGTTTCTTTAACTCAAAAAGTTTGACCGCCGCCAGCATTCGCAATTCCGTGCTCGCTTCTTCAGGCGAGTCGGCAAATATCGCGAGAGCTTCATCGGGAATTGTCATCGTAATTTCGCACATCGTCGGCTCCTGAGTCCTGATCAGGACTATTCGGTGAATGATACCCGAAGGAGCGGCCTGCCGGCTCAACAGAAAACCCACGGCATGACCAGAGATTCAAGAGAAGCGACCAGGGCGGCAGAAACCTTACTCAAACAGAAGCCGGCTCTTGACAGGGCGTGCTCCCAAAGATACACAGGTTCAGGTATAGCTTAAGTTTCTGAGGATCTCCCGGTTTTTTTTGGAGACGGATACCGACCTGCCGGCCGCACACTGGTTCGCGTTTCTGTACAGGCAGCCAGAAACCGCCGCAAAGCGCCGCACAGATTTTAAGCATTGTCTCTGCCCCAATCAGCCTGGAATCGCATGGAATCTGCGCACGGTCTGGCATGATCACGACCTACCACGCTAAATATTATGCACACGACCTGACCCGCAAAGGCTCTGCCGGGTTAGACCGCTTGTCGATGTCGCTCTTCGATGCGGCAGTCGATCTGAACCCGCATCAGATCGAGGCGGCCCTGTTCGCGCTTCACTCGCCACTGTCGAAGGGAGTGATCCTGGCCGATGAAGTAGGCCTGGGCAAAACCATTGAGGCGGGGATTGTCCTTTGCCAGTTCTGGGCCGAACGCAAACGCAAGCTGCTGGTGATTTGCCCAGCATCGCTCCGCAAGCAATGGGCGCTGGAACTCTCGGAAAAGTTCAACTTGCCGGCCTTGGTGCTGGACGCCCGTGGTTTTCGTGACGCCCAGAAGTTGGGCCAGGCCCCACTCGCCCAAAAGGCCGTGCTGATTGTGTCGTTCAACTTCGCCAACCGGATTCGTGATGACCTCAAGGCCACCGCATGGGATATGGTGGTCATTGATGAAGCCCATAAACTTCGCAACGCGTACCGGCCCAGCAATAAGGTTGGCCAGGGAATTCGCTGGGCCACCGAAGATGCCCGCAAACTCTTGCTCACCGCCACCCCGCTGCAAAACTCGCTCGTGGAGCTTTACGGACTCTCAACCCTGATCGATCCGCAGCTTTTCGGTGACCTCCATTCCTTCAGGGCTCAATACACCAGCGCAAGCGGGAACCTCGATGCGCTCCGGCAACGGCTCTCCAGCTTCTGCCAGCGCACGCTTCGAAATCAGGTGACCGAATACATCAACTACACCGAACGACGGCCCATCACCTGCCCGTTCACGCCCACAGACGATGAGCATGCCCTTTATGAAGCAGTCTCCGCGTTCCTGCAACGCGAAAACAGCTACGCACTTCCGCAACGTCAGCGGCACCTGACATCGCTCATCCTCCGCAAACTCCTGGCTTCATCTTCCCAGGCCATTGCCGGTACCCTTGAAGCCCTGCGCACCCGGCTGGAATCACTCCGCGACCAGCAATGGCCCAACGATCTCGAATTCACCACGCACCTGCTGGAGTCTGAAGAACTCGAAAGCGACCTGCTCGATGAGATCCTCAACGAAGACTCAGATTCAGAGGCTGAGGAACCGCCCGCCACCATCGACCGCGCCCAGCTCAAAGACGAAATCCAGGAACTCGATCGCCTGGCCCGGTGGGCGCACAGCATTGGCATCGATACGAAAACACGCTCGCTGCTCACGGCCCTGGACGTTGGCTTCGACAAGATGACCTCGTTCCAGGCGGCCCGAAAAGCCATCATCTTCACCGAATCGCGCCGGACCCAAGACCACCTCAAAACCTTTCTGGAAGCCCAAGGCTATCGCGGCCAGGTCGTGCTTTTCAACGGCACCAACGCCGGCCCAGAAGCCACCGCCATTTACGAACAATGGGCCGCCGCCAACCGCAACACAGGCCGAGCCTCGGGCTCACGCGCCATTGATATTCGTACCGCACTCATCGAACACTTCCGCGACCACGCCACCATCTTGCTGGCCACCGAAGCCGCGGCCGAAGGCGTGAACCTGCAATTCTGCTCCCTGGTCGTCAATTACGACCTACCCTGGAACCCCCAACGCATCGAGCAACGCATTGGCCGCTGCCACCGGTACGGCCAGAAGCATGACGTGGTGGTGGTCAACTTCCTCAACGAACGCAACGCCGCCGACCAGCGGGTGCTCGAACTGCTCTCCGAAAAATTCCAGCTCTTCAACGGCGTCTTCGGCGCCTCCGATGAAGTTCTCGGCTCGATCGAATCGGGCGTCGATTTTGAAAGTCGCATCCTGGCCATCTACCAGCAATGCCGCAGCCCCGCCGCAATTGACGCTGCGTTTCAAACGCTCCAGGAAGAACTGGAAGAACAGATCAAGACCCGGCTCGACGAGACCCGCCGCTCGCTCCTGGAACATTTCGACGAAGACGTTCACGAACGCCTACGCGTGAAACTGGCCGACACCCAGGCCCAGCTCGACCGCGTGAGCAAGCGGTTCTGGGCCGTCACCCAGCATATCCTCCAGGCCAGCGCCCGCTTTGAGGAAACCCACCTGACATTCCAGCTCG